>CAJTWA010000016.1 GCA_910580195.1 uncultured Lachnospiraceae bacterium | reverse complement strand
TGCAGTTAGCAGTTAGTTCACCGGAATGTTGTCCCGTTTGCAGGGGGCAGGCCCCTCGCCACAACTGCGTCCGCCCCCTCAGCCTAAAAATATTGCCTTAAATACCGTAAGAACTCTCCTACCAGAACTGCGCCCCCTCAGCCTACAAGCCCACAGGCCCCTTCTCCTTCATCCCATACCCCTTCTTCTTAAGCACCACCTTCTTAATATACCGAAACGTAGCATCCTCCCCCTTCTCCGCCAGCATATGCAGCAGCCGTTCCAGCAAAATCCTAGTATCCTTATGCAAAATATGGTACGCCTTCCCATTCTCATAATACTCCAAGGGGCTGCTGTCCGTATAATCCCCCTTCTTGTAATTCTTAGAAGCAGACATCCGGTCAATGAACATTTCCACCACATATTTTATCGGCATCTTCATGCCCGTCATAGCCTTCTCTTCCCCAGCCCCATAGTCAATCCAGTACTCCAGATGGTGCTTATTCCTGCCCTTATGGTGCAGCCACGCAGAAGAATACCCCCGTTTCTTGCGCTCAATGTTGTTGGGGCTCAAATCCCCTTGGAAATACTTGCACCCTACAAGGAATTCCGTCGGGGTATATTTGGACAAATCATGCAGAAGCCCCTGCTTGTAGAGCCCTACCCTGAAACAGCCTTTCATTACCAGCATTTTATGGTGGTTAATCGTCTTAAAATGTTCCCAAGCCTTCATCTTTCTCACGCTCCTGTCTGAATTTGGCTCAATACATTATTTTACATATGAAATAAATCCCCAGCAAATGCAAAGGATAGAACAAATAGAAAAAATATTTCATGGACGGCCCTTTCTGCCCATTGTAAAGGAGCATGGGGAAAGCCGCAAACCCAGCGTAAGACTGGATGGAAACCCCGTACAGCAGGAAATTCACTGCCACAAAGGCTGCCTGCTTTAAAACCGCCTGCTGGTACAGGGCATAGAACAGCAGGATGAAAATAACCCCTGCCGCCCCATAGTCCGTATTCAGCAATTCCGCCGCAGCCATGCATGAAATTGATATGATAAAAGTTAAAAGTGAATTTAAGTTTTCTCTTTGTTTTTGGTATTGCTCGACTGCCAGAAGGCCAAAAAACAATGTAAAAAATACGTTCTGATGCCGGAAATCTGGCCGGGTATAAAACGCCAAGTCAAAGGGAAACTCCGACAGGAACGCAAATGCCAGCAGCCGGATTTCATATTTGCGTATGTTTTTTGTATGGACAGCCCCTTCAACCAGAAGGAAACAGTAAATTGGGAATGAAAGCCTTCCAACCATCCTCATTTGTATGTACTGGGGAAATAAGACTGCCCCAGTATGGTCAACCAGCATACAAACCATGGCAATCCACTTTAAGGTAAACCCATTGATGCCAAACCTTTGCTTTGTCATTCCTGTTCTCCTTTATCCTGCTTGGGATTTTCTTCCCCTGATATACCTATCCCAAGATTCCCGCTGGCACTATGTTCCTTATTTAACGTTTCCTTCCCAGAAACCCCTTCCCCCGAATTTTCTGGAAATGGGCTTTCTTTTTCCGGGCCCCTGCCTGCCGCATCCCGTTTTTCCAAAGCCCTGTTCTCAGGAACCATGGTTTCTGGCGTTTCTGGCTTGCCTGCCGCATTTCGTTTTTCCAAAGCCCTGTTCTCAGGAACCATGGTTTCTGGCGTTTCTGGCTTGCCTGCCGCATCCCGTTTTCCCAAAGCCCTGTTCCCAGAGCGCACATCCACTGGGGTTTCTTTTGGGGATACGCCTTTTCCTGTCATTTTTTTCTGGGATGCCTGGTTACTGTTCTCTCCTTCTGCACCCGCTTTTTTGGGAGATATGGCTTTTTTCTTAACTTTTCTTTTGGCTTTTTCTTCAGAAAATGCCTTCCCGCACAGCAGGCAGACCGATTGGCCTTCTACCGTAAGTTCCCGGATATCCTTAAGCTTCTCTGGCTTCTTGGGGATTGCAGGTTCCCGGGAGGTGTCAAGCAAAAGCTCCCACTCCATCCCGCCGGGAAGGGCGAATTTCTGCGGGACAGACTGGAAATTGTACGCGGCATAAAGGTTCCGTCCGTCCCCTGCATAGGCGCCTGCATAATACATGCCGATAAATGCCCGGTTCATGCCAAAATCCACCTTCCATGCCCCGTCGCTGTGGTAGGATAAATCTGGGCATCCCTTGTTCTGGTAGTCCTGAAGCTGGAATGGCCGGGGGCTGCGCAGCATGGGGAATTCCCTGCGGATTCTGGCAAGCTGCCCCACATAATCAACCAGACGGCTGGCTGCAGCGGAACGTTTCCACTCCTTCCAGCCAGTTTCATTGTCTTGGCAGTAAGCATTGTTGTTGCCCCGCTGGCTGTTGCCGCACTCATCCCCCATCCAGAGCATGGGGACGCCCTGGGCCAAAAGCACAATGGCAAGGGCATTTTTCACCTGCCGCTTGCGCATCTCATTGACCTGCCGGTTCCGGCTGATGCCTTCCTGCCCGCAGTTCCCGCTGAAATTCCATTCTATGCCGTCCCGGTTTTCTTCCCGGTTGTGCTCATTGTGTTTGTGCTCATAAGAAAAAACATCCCAGAGGGTAAACCCGTTATTCTCTGCGATATAATTAACAAAGCCCTGATGCTCCTGCTGCCTGCGCATCTGGCAGGCAAATTCGTAAATGCTGCCCCCTTGGCGGTTTAACATCTTCCGGATGCCATAGAGGAACCCATCGTTATAAGAAAATAATTTCGGGCCGAACCGCTGGCTGTCCCCAGCCAGTTCTTCCCGGAACCCCTCGAAGAGCAGCTTGCAGCCGGACAGCCTTGTATCATGGGCCAAAAGCTCCGCAATCTCCGGCTTGCCCAGCAGCCGGAACCCATCAACGTGGTATTCCCTGTGCCAGTAACGCAATACATCAATAATTAAATATGGATTTGTTTTTGGTGGAAAATAAAACTCTAAAATGCACTCCATTTGCTTCTGGTGCATCTTCTGAATCAGACGCTTTAAGTTGTCCGGATTATAACCTTTCCCAAGGTAGGAAGCTTTGGGGGCAAAATAATGCCCTGCTGTATAGCCCCAGCAATTAATTAAATCCTTCGGACGAAGCTGTGCCTTGCTCTGGTCCAGCAGCAGAATTTCTTCAAATTCATAGACTGGCATAAACAGCAAGGTAGTGATCCCAAGGCTTTTCAAGTAATTTAACTTGCGCTCCACGGCTTCAATTGTCCCATGCTGGCTGCTTTCTCCCTGCATGCCCATGGAAAATCCCCGTACATGGAGCTTGTAGATTACCATATCTTCTTTTTTAATTCCAGTATACCCCGTATCTTTCCATTTAAAATCCGAAAAATAAAAGGAACTTTTAATTTTTGCCGCCTCTGTTTCCCCTGCCTGTGCCTCTGGCAGGGCGGGCAGCCCTTGTAACTGGTTGGTCCTTCTCTTTTCTCTTAGCGGAACAAAAATCTCTGCTGCCTGCTCCCTTGGCCTGCGGGAACTATCCGCCCAAATTTCCCTTCCCGTAATCTTATGGGCATAGATGTCAGTTACTTCTTCCCCGTTCACCTCAAAATTGTAGTCATAGTTCTTCCAATCCAAGCCCTGGATCCCTATGGTATATTCCGTGCCGCAGTTCCCCTTTGGCTCCATAGGGATTCTGTGGGCTTGGCTGCTGTCTTTGGGGTATAGCAACAAATAGCAGATAGAATTTTCCGCCGCCTGCCTGGAAAATGAAATGATGTCCTTCTGTTTTGTAACGCCCGTTTCTCCTTGATTTCCGGAACAGATTTGAAAATTCATATGTGCCTCCCTCTGATGTCCTTCACTTTTGTTTCTTTTCCATTATAGCAACTTCCGGGAGGTTTGGAAAGATATTTTTCAAGGAGTTTTACATTTTTGCAAATTCTTTTCGGAATTCTTCCATGATTTCTGACACATGTTCCATTTTTTCGGCCCGCCAAGCGTTGGCCCCGCAGAAAATAAGCCCATGGCTGAGATTGCCTTTGGCTGCATTTACCAAGGCATCTGTGATGCAGTAGGGGATATCTTTCTGGCTGCATTTTTCTAAGCATTGGTAGCATTTCCAGTGGGAATTTCCCAGTTCCCCGGATTCTGCCCGTTGGATAAAGGCGTTTCGGATTGCGCGCCCGGGCATCCCCACGGGGCTTTTTACAATCTGGATATCTTCTTTCTTGGCTGCAAGGTATGCCTGCTTATACGCTTTACTGGCATCGCACTCATACGTGGTGACAAAACGGGTTGCAGCCTGGACCCCGTCTGCCCCAAGCCCCAGTGCATGGCGCATGTCTTCCCCACCGTAAATCCCTCCGGCAACCACTACTGGGATATGGTACTGGTATTTTTCACTGTATTGGCTGACAATCCCTAGGATGGCCTTGATTTCCGCTTCATAGGCCTCCTCGTTCAGGCGTTCCAATTCCTCCAAGGAAAAACCCAGATGGCCCCCTGCCTTTGGCCCTTCGATTACCACAAGGTCCGGGCAGCGGTTATATTTCCTGTCCCACAGCCTGCAGATAACGGAGGCGGATTTGGCGGAGGACACAATGGGGGCAATTTTAGTCCCTGCCTGCCCGGCCAAAGCGGGGAGCGTTGTAGGCAGCCCGGCGCCGGAAATAATCAGGTCTGCCCCTGCCTCGGCGGCAGCCTTCACATATTCCCCATACCGCTTCGTGGCTACCATGATATTTACCCCCACGATGCCTCCCCCGGAAATTTCTTTTGCACGCCTGATGTGCTTTCCGATGGCTTTCAGGTTGGTTTCAATGGGGTGTTCCTCAAACCCCGGCTCCTGATAGCCTATCTGGGCGGTGGAAATAATCCCAATCCCGCCGCATTTTGCCACGTTCCCGGCCAGCCCGGAAAGGCTGATGCCTACCCCCATGCCGCCCTGTATGACGGGAACTTCTGCCGTTAAATCCCTGATTATCAATGGCCTGCCCATTCCTTGCCCACCCCTTTCTGAAAAACCTTAAAATCACCTATTTTTGTCACTAATTGAAATGAAAGCGTGGCTTTTTATCCCTTGCCTTACATATTCCGGAACCGCTGGTACCGCTGCTGGGCTAACTGCTGCCCGTCCATAGGAAGGTATTGGTGGAGGAACCTGCGGATTTCTTCCTGCATAGTGCCTGCAATTTTCCCAATGTTCTGGGGATTTGCCGGCTGGGGCTCCGGGATGATTTTTTCAATCACGCCAAGATCCCTTAAGTCATGGGCAGTCACCCGCATCCACTCCGCCGCTTCTGGGGCTTTGGAGGCGTCCTTCCACATAATGGACGCAAAGCCTTCTGGGGAGAGGATGGTGTAGGTGGCGTTTTCCATCATCCATACCTCATTGCCCACTGCAAGGGCCAGCGCGCCGCCGCTGCCGCCTTCCCCTATGACAATGCTTAAGACGGGAACCGTAAGGTCTGACATTTCAAACAAATTCTTTGCAATGGCCTCCCCCTGCCCCCGCTCTTCCGCCTCCATGCCGCAGAAGGCTCCTGGCGTGTCGACAAAGCAGATGATGGGGCGGCGGAATTTTTCAGCCTGCCCCATCAGGCGCAGGGCTTTCCGGTAGCCTTCCGGGGAAGGCATCCCAAAGTTGCGGGTAATGTTTTCCTTGGTAGTCTTGCCTTTCTGCTGGCCGATCACGGTGACTGGGCATCCGTCCAGATAGCCAATCCCGCCTACCACGGCCCCGTCGTCGCCAAAGTGCCGGTCCCCATGGAGTTCCGTAAAATCAGAAAAAATTTCCCGGATATAATCTAAGGCGCTGGGACGGTCCTTGGCCCGGGCGCGCTGCACACGTTCCCAAGGCGATACTTTTTCTTTCCTTTTCCCCCCGTCTGCCCTTGAAAAACGTTTTTTGCGGCTTATATTCTCTGCATACGCTGCCCCGCGGGAGGTTTTGTCTTCCTCCAGCGCGCTTTTTTGCTGCCAAGCCCGTTCTGCCCCGCTCCCGCCATCATGGGCTTCTAGGTTAGCCGCTTCTGCCCCTGCGGAATATTTCCTGCGGTTGGGGATCAAGGCTTCTTTCGGCTCTACCTGCCGGTGCATTACAATCAGCTTTGCTATGGTTTCCTTTAAATCTTCCCGTTCCACAATGCCGTCAATGAGCCCGTGCCCCAGCAGAAATTCTGCCCGCTGGAACCCTTCCGGCAGCTTCTGGCGTATGGTCTGCTCGATGACCCTTGGCCCTGCAAAGCCCACCAATGCCCCAGGCTCCGCCAGGATAATGTCCCCTAGCATGGCAAAGCTGGCTGTCACGCCCCCAGTGGTTGGGTCTGTCAGCACCGAGAGATAGAACAGCCCTGCCTTTGCATGGCGTTTTAGTGCGGCGGAAGTCTTTGCCATCTGCATCAGGGAAACAATGCCCTCCTGCATCCTTGCACCGCCGGAACAGGTGAAAATCACCACTGGCAGCTTTTCTTCGGTAGCCCGCTCTACCGCCCTTGTGATTTTTTCCCCTACCACATATCCCATGCTCCCCATCAGGAACCTTCCGTCGCAAATACAGACTACTGCAGGTTCCCCGTGAACGGTTCCCTTTACGCAGGTAACTGCTTCGTCAATTTTCAGCCGTTCCTGCAAAGAAGCTGTTTTCTCTGGGTATTCTGGGTAATTCAGAGGGTCTTTGTTGGCTATCCCTTCGTCCCATTTCTCATAAGAGCCTTTATCCATGACAAGCCGCAGCCGTTTTCTGGTGCTGATACGGAAATATTTCCCGCATTTGTAACATATATAATGGTTCTCCTTTACATCCTCTTTGTAGAGAAGTTCCCCGCAGGCGTCGCATTTCACCCATAAGCCTTCCGGCACTGTGGGCTCTTTCCCCGCCATGGGGACAGAACTGGTTTTCTTAAATTTCAGCATCTCATTCCCTGCTTTCCAAAAATTTAGCCGAATCCATCAGCAAAAAGAAATGGACTCTTTTACTATAAAACCAAAGAAATTAAAAAATGATTTAATTTCTTGCAGACAGCCAATGCATCGGCCAAAACCAATTTATTTTTCCATAAAACTCCCCACTCCGCCGCCTTTTTGCTGATGGCACAAATAGTAATGGAAGTTCTGCTTTCTTATACTAAAACACTTCCCAGCCTTAGAATTTATTTTTATTCAAAGTATTCTGGGATAAAATGCGTATTGACATTGCCGGAGAGAAAAACGGGATGGTTTAAGATATCATACTGGAAATCCAGATTGGTGGTAATTCCGTCCACCACCACTTCCCCCAGCGCGCTGCGCATTTTGCGGATTGCGTCCATCCGGTCCTCCCCATGTACAATTACCTTGGCTACCATGGAGTCGTAGAATGGAGGGATTGTATACCCATTATAAAGGGCAGATTCTATCCTTACGCCGTTCCCTCCCGGGAAATGCAGGTCCTTCACGGTCCCCGGGCAGGGCATAAAGTTCCTCTCGGGGTCTTCGGCATTAATCCTGCACTCAATGGCATGGCCTTTGAGCACGATATCTTCCTGCTCCATGTGCAGGGGCTCCCCTGCCGCAATGCGGATTTGCTCCTTCACCAAATCTATGCCTGTCACCATCTCCGTCACAGGATGTTCCACTTGGATCCTTGTGTTCATTTCCATGAAATAGAAATTTTTATGCTTATCCAGCAAAAATTCGATAGTCCCAGCATTTTCATAATGGGCGGCTTTTGCAGCCTTCACGGCCGTCTGGCCCATGCGCTGGCGCAATTCTTCCGTTATGGCGGCGCTGGGGGACTCCTCCATCATTTTCTGGTGGCGGCGCTGGATGGAACAGTCCCGTTCCCCCAGCCAGACCACCTTCCCGAACTTATCTGCAAGGATTTGGATTTCAATATGCCTTGGCTCCTCAATGTATTTTTCAATATACATGGTATTGTCCCCAAAGGCATTGACGGATTCCTGCTGGGCAAGGTGGAAATGGTTTTCAAATTCCCCGGCGTCTGCAGCAATCCGCATGCCTTTGCCGCCCCCGCCGGAGGAGGCCTTGATCATGACTGGGTAGCCGATTTCCCCGGCTACCTTCTTCCCTTCTTCCCAGCGGTAGACTGGCTCCTTCGTCCCGGGCACGACTGGGACCCCAGCCTCCATCATGGTACTCCTTGCTTGGGATTTATTGCCCATTTTCCCGATGATGTCCCCGGAAGGGCCGATAAAAGCAATCCCGCAGCTTTCGCACATGGCTGCAAAATGCTCATTTTCTGATAAAAAGCCAAAACCGGGGTGGATGGCTTGGGCTTTGGTAGCTATGGCTGCGCTTAAAATCCGCTCCATATTCAGGTAGCTGTCTGGCACTGGGGCTTTCCCAATGCAGACTGCTTCGTCTGCAAGCTGGGTGTGCAGCGCCTCCCGGTCTGCTTCTGAATACACTGCCACAGAAAGGATGCCCATTTCCCTGCATGCGCGGATAATCCGCACCGCAATCTCTCCCCGGTTGGCAATCAATATTTTCTGAAACATATAAAATGCTCCTTTAACTTTTTATTCCTGCATGTCAGCCCACAGCAAAGGTAAGCTCTGCTTGGACGACAACTTTCCCGTTTACGGTTGCTTTTGCGCTCCCAACCCCCACCGAGCCTTTCTGCTTGGTGATTTCTAGTTCCAGCGTCAGCACGTCGCCGGGGACTACCTTCTGCTTAAAGCGGGCGTTGTTGATTGCCCCAAAATATGCAGTTTTCCCCTTGAAGCCCGGCTGGCTTAAAATCGCAACTGCCCCGGCCTGCGCCAATGCTTCTACAATCAGCACCCCGGGCATGACTGGCTCCCCCGGGAAATGGCCGGCAAAAAAGGGCTCGTTATAGGTGACGCATTTCTTCCCTACCGCCCGCTTGCCCGGCTCCAATTCTTCGATGGTGTCAATCAGCAAGAATGGCTGGCGGTGGGGGATGATTTCCATGATTTCCTTTGTTCCCATCAGTGGCATAAGGTTCCTCCAAAATTAATTCTAAATGATATTATCCAATGACAAATAGTGCCTGCCCATATTCTATCACGTCCTCGTTGGATACCAAGACCTGCTTTACCGTCCCTTCGTATTCGCTTTCAATCTCGTTCATCAGCTTCATGGCCTCCACAATCCCAAGCACCTGCCCCTTGGAAACATGGTCGCCTACTTTTACGAAAGGCTCTGCGCCCGGCTCCCTTGCACTGTAGAACGTCCCGACCAGCGGGGATTTCACCACATTCCCGTCAGGATAAGCGCCTTGGGCTTCTTGGGGTTCTGCCGGCACAAGGGCAGGGAGGGCTGCTGGAAGGCTGCCTTGGGCAGTTTCCCCTACGTTATTTATGGTGACTAATTTCTGTTTTTTATCTTTTTTCATTGAAATGGATACCCCGTTTTCTTCATAGGAAAAACGGGTCAGCTCGGATTCCGATACTGCTTGGATCAGCTTTACAAGATTTTCAAATTCCATATCCTTATTCCTGCCCTTCAAACTTTTTTACCAGAAGGCTGGCATTATGCCCGCCAAACCCAAGTGAATTTGTTAAAGCATAATGAAACTTTTTATTGATTCCGTTTCCTTTCATGTAATCCAAGTCCAGCTCTTCCTCGGACTCCTTAAGCCCCACGGTAGCATGGATATAGTCGTGCTGCATCTGAAGGATACATGCAATCACTTCTACCGCCCCGGCTGCGCCCAATAAATGCCCTACCATGGACTTGGTGGAATTTATTTTCATCTGGTACGCATGTTCCCCAAAAGCAAGCTTGATTGCCCTTGTTTCAAACAAGTCGTTGTGGTGGGTGCTGGTCCCATGGGCGTTGATGTATTCCACCTCTTCCGGGGAAATGCCCGCATCCCTCACTGCATTTTTCATGGCAACGGCCGCCCCCATGCCATCCTCCGCCGGGGAGGTGATGTGGTAAGCGTCGCTGGTTGCCCCATATCCCGCGATTTCTGCCAGAATACGGGCGCCCCGCTTCTTGGCATGTTCCAGTTCTTCCAATACGACAACCCCTGAGCCTTCGCCCATGACAAACCCGCTGCGGTCTTTGTCAAAGGGGATGGAACACCGGGCTGGGTCGTTGCTAGAGGACAGCGCCGTCAACGCGGTAAAGCCGCCAATGCCAATCGGGGTAATGGCGCTTTCCGTCCCCCCGGCTACCATGACGTCCGCATCCCCCATCTGGATGGTGCGGAACGCCTCCCCAATGGAGTGGGTCCCGGTAGCGCAGGCAGTCACTACGTTGATGCTCTTCCCCTTAAGCCCAAACTGGATGGACACGTTCCCGGCTGCCATGTTGGTAATCATCAGGGGCACCAGCAGGGGATTAATCCTTCCCGGCCCGCGCTCCAGAAGCCGCTTGTGCTCCCGCTCGAAGGCCTGAAGGCTCCCTACGCCGGAGCCGATGGCGCAGCCTACCCGGTAGGGGTCTTCCTGCTCCATGTTAAGGCCGGACTGCTCCAGCGCTTCTTTTGCTGCCGCAACGGCGTACTGGCAGAATAATTCCATGCGCTTGGCAGATTTTACGTCCATATAATGTTTCCCTTCAAAGCCTTTGACGCTTGCGGCAACTTTTACTTTGAAATCTGTGGTATCAAATTGGGTAATTTCGCCAAACCCTGTCCTGCCATTTTTCAGCCCTTCCCAAAATTCTTCTGTATTCAGCCCAATAGGGGTGATTGCCCCCATGCCAGTCACTACAACTCTTTTCATTCTCTCTCCTTCCTGTGCCAAAAATCCCCCGCACTGCTCACCTGAAACTTACCCCCAACGCTGGGGTACGCAGGAACCGCTACGGCAATTGGGCCATAGGCGGCCACCTGAAACTTACCCTCAACGCTGGGGTACGCAGGGGATTCCCTGCCATTGCCAACAGCTGCTACCGCCAAGTATTGCACCTTTCTGGCATTGCCCTGCTACATCCCCATGCCGCCGTCTACCTGCAGCACCTGCCCGGTAATATAGGATGCATCCTCCGAAACCAGGAAACAGACTGCCTTAGCCACTTCCTCCGCTTTGCCGAACCGCCGGAAGGGAATCTGTGCCATCCCGGCTTCTGCTGCGGCTTCTGGCAGCTTTTCCGTCATATCGGTTGCAATAAAGCCGGGGGCTACTGCATTGACCCGGATTTCACGGGAGGCAAGCTCCCTTGCCAGCGACTTCGTAAAGCCAATGACCCCTGCCTTGGAGGCTGCATAATTGGTCTGCCCGGGATTCCCCATAATGCCGGAAATGGATGAAATATTCACAATAGCCCCGGATTTCTGCTTAAGCATCTGCTTTGCCGCATGTTTGCAGGTGTGGAATACCCCTTTTAAATTGGTATCAAGGACGGCGTCAAATTCTTCTTCCTTCATTTTCAGGATTAAGTTATCCTTCGTAATGCCAGCGTTATTTACCAGGATGTCCAGCCGCTGGTAATCGGAAACCACCTGTTTTACCATTTCTTCCGTGGCTTTTGGGTCGGATACGCTGCACCCAAAGGCTGCGGCTTTCCCTCCGTCCTGCCTGATTTCAGCCACCACCTGCCCTGCGGCCTCCTTGGAGCCGTTGTAATTCACGATAACCATGGCCCCTTCCCTTGCCAATTCCTTTGCTATGGCCTTGCCAATGCCCCGGGAAGCCCCTGTCACTAAAGCTATTTTTCCTTCTAATTTCATGGTTTTCCATCCCCTTTCAGGGTTTCCAGCAGTTCTTCCATATCTTCTACCGTTTCCACATGGTAAGATTTCATCTGGGGCGCAATCTTTTTCAGGAATGAGGACAGTGTTTTCTTAGGGCCGATTTCAATAAAAGTATCCACCCCTTCGGACACCATCAGTTCCACGGACTGCTGCCACCGGACGGAGGAGGAAACCTGCCGCTTTAACAATTCCTTGACTTCTTCCTTTTCCATGACGTATTCTGCAGTCACATTGGAAATGTAAGGGGTGGTAAGCTCCCCGATTTCTATTTTTTCTAATTCTGCCGCCAGCTGTTCCCCTGCCCCTTCCAGCATTTTGGAATGGAACGGGCCGCTGACATTTAAGGGGATACAGCGTTTTGCGCCGTCTTCTTTTAACTTAGACGCAGCTGCTGCCACTGCTTTTTCCTCCCCGCTGATGACAATCTGCCCCGGGCAGTTATAGTTGGCAACGGACACAATCCCTTCTGTTTTTTCACAGGCGCTTTCTACCACGCTGCTGTCAAGGCCCATAATTGCCATCATAGCCCCGCCTGTGGGCACTGCCTCCTGCATCAGCGCGCCGCGTTTTACCACAAGTTCCAGCGCATCATGGACGGAAAGCCCGCCAGATGCTACCAATGCGGCATATTCCCCTAAACTTAAACCTGCATTTACGAAAGAGGTAACGCCTTTTTCTTCCAAAACCTTTAAAATGGCAAGTTCCACAGTCAGCATGGCAACCTGCGTATATTTCGTGACGTCCAGCCTTTCATCTTTTTTGAAAATCAGTTCTTCCATGGACATCCCGGATACTTTCCCTGCAATGGCAAATACTTCTTTTGCCCTGTTGAAATTCTCATAAAAATCCCTTCCCATCCCAGTATACTGGGCGCCTTGCCCCGGGAAGATAAATGCAACCTTGCTCATAACTTTCCTATCCCTTCCGCTCTGCCTGCGCACACTTGGAAAATCCTGCTGGATACGCCCAACGGGAAGGACCCTCCAAACATGCCTGGGCATACAAGCTGTACCGTTTCTTTGTCCCTTATTTCTTTGGTCCCTTATTTCCTCTGCATCAAAGCCGTGGCTTCTTCCATCATTTCCTCTATGATTTCCTTGCAGGCCTGTTCCTTTTTCACCAGCCCTGCAATCTGCCCTGCCATGACAGTCCCATGCTTCACGTCCCCATCCACGACTGCATTGCGCAGGGAACCTACTGTAAGCAGCTCCAGTTCCTCAAAGGGCACGCCCTCCTGCTCCTTCTGTATGTAATCCTTCGTCATCTGGTTGCGGAGCTGGCGGATGGGATGGCCGTGGCTCCTGCCGGTGACTGCGGAATCAATATCCTTTGCCTTAATAATCCTTTCCTTATAATTGGGATGGCAGATGGACTCTTTGGCTACCACAAAACGGGTTCCTAGCTGCACGGCTTCTGCGCCCAGCATAAAGGCAGCCGCCATGCCCCTGCCGTCCCCAATGCCCCCTGCGGCAATGACTGGGACTTTCACGGCGTCCACAACCTGCGGCACCAGCGTCATGGTGGTAGCTGAGCCGATATGGCCGCCGGACTCGGTGCCTTCTGCAATCACGGCGTCTGCGCCGCCCCGCTCCATCATCCTTGCCAATGCTACGCTGGCTACGACCGGGATGACTTTGCTCCCGGCAGCTTTCCATAGTTCCATATATTTGCCCGGGTTCCCGGCGCCAGTGGTGATGACTGGGACTTTTTCTTCCGCTAACACTTTTGCCACTTCATCGGCATAGGGGCTCAGCAGCATGACATTGACCCCGATAGGCTTATCTGTCCGCTCCCTTGCCTTGCGGATTTCCCCCCGCACCCAGTCGGCCGGGGCATTGGCTGCGCCGATAATCCCAAGGCCGCCTGCGTCTGACACTGCTGCGGCTAAATTGTGCTCCGCAACCCATGCCATCCCCCCTTGTATGATGGGGGTTTCTATCTGTAACAGTTCTGTAATCCTCGTCTTCAATTGCGACACCTCTTATTCCACGCCTTTTTCTTTCAGGTAATCTACTACGTCCCCAACGGTTGCCAGTTTTTCTAAGTCCTCGGAGGGGATTTCTACGGAGTATTCATCTTCCAGCGCCATGACTAATTCAAACAGGTCCAAGGAATCTGCGCCTAAGTCGTCCTTGAAGGAAGTTTCCAATGTAATCCCGTCTGCTTCTGTGCTTAACTGTTCTGCGATGATTTCTTTCATTCTTTCTAACATTTCTATAATCTCCTTTTTACCTTCAAATATTTTGATAATCAAAGTATAGCACAAAAATTATCTTTGTCAATCATATTTTTGAAAATTGGGTGTCTGTCTATCCTGCGCCCATCCTGCCTAATTTTGAAATGTCTATAGCATTTTCCCCCGCTATATGGTATTCTATTAGATAGAAGTTTTCAATTTCCAGAAAATTTAGGCCCATGCCCCCACACAGGGCATGGCGGAAGACAAAGGGGGAAAGCACCGTGATTAAAATGGCAACCAAAGACTTAACCGCAGGAATGATTACCGCCGCGCCCGTATACAGCAAGACAGGCCAGAGGCTGTTTGATGCAAACACTGTCATGACTTCCCAGAAAATTTCCTATTTGGAATTCTACGGCGTGGAATGGGTCCAGATCCTTCCTGAAAACGAGATTGAAGAACCGAAAATCCCTGATACCCCGGAACCAGAGGCAAGCAAAGCCCCAGAACCGGAGGCTGATACCACATCTTATTCCCAGAAAGTGAAACGGAGCCGGAATTTCCATGCATTTAAAGTGGATTATTCCAAAAAAACAGAAATGCTGGAAAATTCTTTCAGCGGCCTGATTGACAAATCCCAGCCTTTTGAGCCAGACGCGCTCTTAAACCAAGTCAGCAGCCTGTATTCCAACCACCTGACTTCCCTCTCTGTTTTCGACATGCTGCATAATATGCGCCAGATTGACGACACTACTTACGCGCATTGCATCAATGTGGCAATTATCTGCCGGATGATGGGGAAATGGCTGGAATTTAAAGAGGATGATTTGGAAACCCTCACCTTGGCAGGGCTGCTCCACGACATCGGGAAATGCCAGATAGACCCCAAAATCCTAACGAAGCCCGGCCCCCTGACGCCGGAAGAATACAAGCACATCAAACGCCATCCGACCCTTGGGGCAAAAATCCTTGCAGACTACCCCTTAGACGAACGGGTACGCTCTGCGGTTCTTATGCACCATGAACGCTGCGACGGCTCCGGCTACCCTTCGGGCCTGCGCAGGGAGGCAATTTCTGAGTTTGCGAAAATCGTTGCCATTGCCGACGTCTACGACGCCATGACAAGCAACCGCTGTTACCGGAAAGGCCTCTGCCCCTTTGAAGTCATCGCCACTTTCGAGCGGATTGGCTTTGAAAAATATGAGGGCAAATACCTGCTGCCGTTTTTGCACCATATCATCGACACCTATCTGGGAAATACCGTCCTGCTAAACGACGGATCCTCCGGGAAAGTCATTATGGTAAATAAGCAGTTCCTCTCCCGCCCGGTTGTCAGCACGGATAAACACGAATACTTGGATTTGTCCAAGCACCCAGAGCTTTACATCCAAGCAATCATATAAGAAAAGAGGTCCATTTATGAGCGAAAAGCCAAACACCCGCCCGGAACAAGAAGCGGCAGAAGACGATGGTTCCGACATTTTAGTGACATTGACCCTTGACGACGATTCGGAAGTGGAATGTGAAATCCTCACCATTTACGAGTGCGAGGGGAAAGATTACATTGTGCTGGTCCCCCTTGATGAAGACGGGAATGAGAACGAGGAAGGGGAAGTGTTCATTTACCGCTATTCGGAAGACGAAGAGGGGAACCCTTCCCTTGAAAATATTGAAGATGAGGACGAGTATGAAGCGGCTGCAGACCGTTTTGACGAGCTTTTGGACGAAGCGGAATGGGACGCGCTGCTGGAAGATGGCTGAAGCCGGAAATAAAACTCCCCACAGCTAAGCTGCAAGGGATTAGCCACAGCCCCGCTTAAGTTGTTATGCAGCTAAGCTGCAGGGAATTAGGCCCTGAGGGAAGAAAGGCGCAGATGCAAAGAAAGATGGCGCCAGCATTACAATTACAGCCAGGAACAATCACTCTGGAACAATATGAGGCCCTTCCGGAAAGCCGGAGGGCCGAAGTCTTTGACACATAAAGCCCTTACTTTTCCTAATTCGTAGAACCTTGCATGGGCTGCGCATAGGACCCTTGCATTTCTTCCACAAACCTTGAAATATCCATTTCTTTGCCATTATATTTTTTTACGCTGTGGATATAGAGGTTTTCTTTTGCGCGGGTAATTCCTACATAGAACATCCTGCGCTCTTCTTCTAAGTCTGTGTCCAAGACTGCTTTCTTGTAGGGCATAAGCCCCTCGTTGGCGTCTAAAATATGGACGTTGGCATATTCCAGGCCCTTAGCGCTGTGGAGGGTGGCTAGGGAAACGCAGTCGGCTAACAGTTCCTGCTGCTTCTGCTGGCGTTTCAGTTCTTCCGTATACTGCTCCATGTGGGCAAACCACTCTTCGTAGGTGCGGTATTCCCGGGCGCCGTCCTGCAGTTCATCCAGCACATCAATGAGCTGGCTCCAGTTGATTTTCCGGTATTGGGCGTATTCCTCAAGAAAACTCTCGTAACCGATGCCCATGCGGATATAATTGATGGCTGCAAAGGGGCCAATCCTGCTTAACACCCGCAAATCGGCTTCTAGCTGCTCCACCCGTTCGGCCACCCAATGCTGTTTTTTCCCATAATAGTAACCTGCCCATCCATGGAAATCCACCGTGCCTTCCATCAGGCTGTCCCGGGTCAGGTAGCGGTTCGGGCGGTTCATGATTTTTAACATGTCCTTCCTTGTGGGGTTCCCTTGGGCAAGGCGTATGTAAGTGAGGATGTCCCGGGTAATCCAATGTTCATAAAGATTTGGGATGTTGTCCTTGGTGCGGAACGGGATGTTGTAAGCCATAAGCTGGGACATGAACAAGCGGGGCTGGGTGTTGGTGCGGAACAGCACGGCGCAGTCATTGTAGCTATAGCCCTGTTTACAGTCCTTTAAAATCTGCCCTATGATGGCTTTCCCTTCCTCCTGCTGGCTTTCCCATAAGGAATACTGCACATTTCCTGCCTTTTCCTGTTTCAGCCCCTGTATGCCCTGCTGGTTTTCTGGCTGGCTTGCCGGAACATGCAAACTGTTCCCTTGCTGCCCCAAAACCTGCCTCTTTTCCTGCCCTGCCTGCAAAATTCTGGCATAAGGCTGGATCTTTTTTTCAAACCGCTTGGTGTTATGGGAAATCAGCCGCTGGGAGGCCTCCACGATAGGTTCCGCGCAGCGGTAGTTGACGTCAAGGAGCACCTGCTTGGCATCCGGGTAGGCTTTCCCAAAGCCCAGCATCAGCTCTGGCTTAGCGCCCCGGAACCGGTAAATGGACTGGTCGTCATCCCCCACCGCAAAAATATTGTTTTCCGGCAGCGCAAGCATCCGCACGATGTCAAACTGCAGGCGGTTGATGTCTTGGAACTCATCAATCAGGATATACTGGAACTTCCGCTGCCATGCAGAAAGGATGTCCTCCCGCTGGGTGAACAGTTCGTAACAGTACACCAGCATGTCGTCAAAATCAATCAGCCGCTTGGCCTTCATTTTCCCGTCAAATTCCCGGAATACCTGCTCGAAAATTTCTTTGGCGCAGGCCTTGGGGTAATAGTGCTCCAAGGAAATCCCCGTATTTTTCATCAGGCTGATTTCCCCTAGGAGCTCCCCGATAAATTCATTTTCATCTTCGTATTCCAAATGCATACGCTGGATGGTTTCCGCCATAAACTGGCGCCGCTGCTCTTCCCGGATGATGTTCCCCCCGTGGAACCCATAGGCATGTTTTAAGATTTGGAAAAAAACGGCGTGGAAGGTCCCGAAAGTGACGGGGTACTTCTTCCCTCCCATCCTCCGCAAGAACCGCTCGCGCATTTCCGCTGCCGCCGCTTTGGTAAAGGTAATGACAAGGATGCGGGAGGGATCCACCCCTTGGCTGGAAATTAAGGATGCCGTCCGTTCCGTGATGGTGAGGGTCTTTCCAGACCCCGGGCCTGCCAGTACAAGCATTGGCCCGGCGGTATGGCTGGCTGCCTCAGCCTGAGATTTGTTTAAGGCCATACTATAGTTCCTGTCTTAGCTTTGCAATGGCTGCCCGGACCCTTGCCAGCGATTCTTCTTTCCCAAGGATTTCCATTAGCTCTGTCGCCCCGCCCGGCGTCATCTGCTTTCCAGAAACCGCGGTGCGTACCGGCCACATGACATACCCGTTTTTGCAGCCTTTTTCCTTCACATAGCTGCAAAGCAGGCCGTAAAGGGCGTCGTTGGAATAATCTTCCTGCTTTTCCAAGAGGGGGAGGAGTTCTTGCAGTACCTCTAAGGAAGATTCTGGGGTAGTTTTCATTTTCTTATGGGCGTACATGGAACTGTCGTATTCCGGCACCTGTTCAAAAAAGTCCACATGCTCTGCAATGTCCGGGAACACTTCAATCCTTGTCTTTACCATGGCGGCAATTTTTTCCAAATCATAATCCTTGTGGATGGCCGCTTTCAGGTAAGGCTCTGCCATTCCATAGAACTTGCCGAACTCCATGGCCTTTAAGTATTCCCCGTTCATCCATTTTAATTTTACCATGTCAAATACCGCTGGGGACTTGCTAATCCTGCGGTAGTCAAATTCCTGTATCAGTTCCTCCAAGGAAAAAATTTCCCGGTTTTCCTCTGGGCTCCACCCTAATAGGGCGATGAAATTCACCACTGCCTCCGTCACAAAGCCCTGCTCCAGCAAATCTTCAAAAGAAGCGTGGCCGCTGCGCTTGGAAAGTTTTTTGTGGTTTTCGTCGGTAATCAGGGGCAGGTGGATGTATACTGGGGATTCCCAGCCAAAAGCGTCATAGAGCCGCTGGTATTTGGGGGCGGAGGAAAGGTATTCATTCCCCCGGACCACATGGGTGATATTCATGGTATGGTCGTCCACCACGTTTGCAAAATTGTAGGTGGGGTAGCCGTCGGATTTTATCAGGACCATGTCGTCCAGCTCTGCATTTTCCACCGTGATATCCCCGTAAAGCTCGTCGTGGAAGGTAGTCGTCCCCTCCCTTGGGATATTCTGGCGGATGACAAAAGGCTTGCCTGCTGCAAGGTTCGCTTCTACCTCTTCCTTCGTCAGGGACAGGCAGTGCTTGTCGTACATCATGATTTCCTTGCCTTCCACAATCTCCGTTTTCAGGCTTTCTAAGCGTTCCTTGCCGCAGAAACAGTAATAAGCCTCCCCTTTTTCCACCAATTCCTTGGCGTATTTCATATAAATCCCGGTTTTCATGCGCTCGCTCTGGACATAGGGGCCGAACCCGCCGTCTTTGTCCGGGCCTTCGTCGTGGGAAAGCCCTGCCTTGTCCAAGGTGCGGTAAATGACTTCCGTCGCCCCTTCCACAAAACGCTCCTGGTCCGTGTCCTCAATGCGGAGCATGAAGTCCCCGCCTGCGTGTTTTGCAATTAAAAATTCATACAATGCGGAGCGCAAGTTGCCCACATGCATTTTCCCTGTGGGGCTTGGCGCGTATCTTGTCCTTATTTTTCCCATGTCTGTCCTCCTTTGCCGGGCAGCCCCCAACCTATGGGACGTACCCTGTACCGTTCTTTCTATATTTTCACGTTAAAAAAATCCAGCATATATGTGATTTCGGACAACCCGACAGCGGCGTCATGTATCGCCCCTAAATCCTTTGCCTGAAACCCTTTTTCCAATTCCCGCTTAGAAATTTCGAACATTTCCCGCAGGTCTTCTTCTTTGATATCCATATCCATGTCTGCGTTCTCCTTTCTTGTTCCTGCAGCCATGCAGGATGCTGTGATATTGGTATGTCCCGGAACCTCCCGCCCCGTCCAGTTCCTGTCCCAGCCTTTGGGATTAGGGGGCGGCCAGCTGCACGTTTTTCTATTATACAACGATTCTTTGGGAATAAAAAGGGGGTATTGAAAGAAAATGCATAAAAATTTTCGTTTCTTCTGGGGATTGGAAACTTTTCCTGCTGGGCACGGCCGCCTTAGCGGCATGATACCTTCGTGCGAGTGCGCAGGGCCTGCCCCAGAAAAGCGAGGGTATCCCTCAGAGCGTGTTTGCTTTATAGGGTGCAATTCCCTAATTTCCTATAAAGTGAAAAAGCATCTGGATGGTTTCGTCCAAATGCTTTTTGCTGCTTATATGGGTGTTTTTCTGCTTCCCATATTGCTCCAAATGCGGTTGTGCCAAACTAGGGCGCCTTCGGTGTCCCACGAAGTAAGGAATACATCTGGCAGAAAGCATTTTTCAAACACGCTCTAAGGCTAAAAATTTCTCTGCCTTTTTACACAAAACTGCAAATTTTAATCATATATCGAAATGCTGGCTAAGAGCCTCACAATACTCCTAATCCATGCTTTCATATGGGCATGCAATAAAAACAGTTTTCCCAAGAATCTTACTTTTCCCTATATGTATGTCCAGTTTGGACAGAATATCCATTCCTATAAGAATATTACCTGTTCTGTCATAACTGACTTTCACATAATCCTTGCTAATACAAACTCCTCCAAAGTCAATTTCAAAATCTCTATGTTGGAACGTTATGGATTTTAGTTCCATATACCTTCCATCCTTAAATTTTTCTTTGTCTGATTCCCGCTTTTCTTTTGAATCGTTGGCACCGAACGAAATTTCTTTGTTTATTTTATTATCAGCGCAATCCCTTTGTTTCATTTGCTGTGCTTTGGCATTTGATATCCCAAATTTTAAAATTGGTATAGACGTATAAGGGCATCCTGTATCTATTTTGACATTCAAATTCTCTATTTCTGTAAGTCCCATGCTTTTTATCGCCATATTCACATCAGCCCTTATTTCATTCCTCTGGTTCATTTCAATCAGGATGTATTTATTCCTCATAATATATATCCCCCTCTAGTTCCATCCTGTCATTATATACTGGGCATACCACATTGCCTTGTGTAAACAGTTTATCTGATTCTGTATTCGTTTCCTTGCCTATAAACCTTATCGTATATACATCCGAACCGTTGCTTTTCACAAGTATAATCCACGTATCATATATATCGCTTAATTGATCCTTGTCTTGTATCTCCATTCCGATATATAAATCTTCTAAGTTAAATTTATTTCCAATTATTTCCATATTCTGGACTCCCTGCTGTCTTCCTCTCCGTATCAATTTCTCCGATTCTGTTTCTATTACTGCCCCACCCATGATATTCACCAGCCTTTCTTCATTTTTGTTCCCATTATATCCCCAAGGCTTACGTTTGGCAACAGAAATGTGGCTGCTCTTCAGGTTTCGGCCGGGCCTGTGCAGATACGGGCTGCATATTGCTTTTCCATCTTGTTCCGCATGCAAATGGCAGGGGTATCCTGCCCCTGCCATCTGCAAATTTATTCCTTTGTTGGTGAATGTTCCGCTGCCTGCAGCGTTCTGTTTATTTAATCGTGATATATTTTTTCTCCTCTACAGCCGGAAGTTCCTTCTTGGGGAATACCAGCTTTAAGACGCCATTTTCAAAGCTGGCATGGATGTCTTCCTGTTTCACATTCTTCCCTACGTAAAAACTTCTCTGGCAGCTTCCCATGTAGCGTTCCCGGCGGACGAAGCTGCCTTTTTCGTCTTTCTCTTCCTTATTCCCGCTGCGCTCTGCGGAAATTGTCAGGTAGCCGTCCTTAAGGTCTGCCTTCAGATCCTTCTTTTCATAGCCGGGCAGTTCCATTTCCATCTGGTATCTGTCGCCTAAATCCTGAATGTCCGTGGACATGCAGGCAAGGCTGTTTCCATTCCCGAAGGGTGAGCGGAATGCGTCGCGGAACATATTGTCAAAAGAATCGCTGAAAAAATCGTTGCTGAGATTGGTGTTGAAAATGCTGGGTACTAACATAAGTCCTTCCTCCTTGTCAATGCTTCTATTATTATTTACAGGTTTGGTTCCTTTATGCCAAAGCAAAAGCTGGTTTCCTTTTTGTTGGGTTGCTGCTTTTGTTTTGTTCTAGGTGTAATATAACACTTATTGTTAGCACTGTCAAGCGTTGAGTGCTAATTTTTTTGTGAAGAATTTGTGAAGCCTTGATTTTACGGGCTTCATCCTCAACATACCGTGCCACATCGTATAACCTTCCTTAGTATCCAGCGCTTTGGATAGTATCCGGCACCTTAACGGCACGTATCCGGCATTTTCTCAGCATATTCCTGTTCCAGTTCTTCTGCCAGATACGCATCGCTCATACAGTGCATATCAGAAACACCGTCACGGATCAGCTGATAGGCCTGGGAATGATAAAAGAAATCCAATGCCGCATCCAATGAAAGTCCCTGCTGTTTGGCAAAGTATTCGATGACACGGCTATATTTCTTCTGAAGTAAAATCGGGTTCGCTGTCATAGTGTTTCACTCCCTTCAAAATGCAGCAGAACCAATGCTTTCTCTGAACGAAAACATATTTGCAGGTTCGGTGTTTTCAGTTCCGTTTTCCCGCTTTCGTCATACTCATATCGGGAGATAATACCATCTTTCCCACGGCGTTTGAACTTTCCGCACCACTTCACCGCCTGTTCATATTGTATTATCGTATCATAGAAATGCGTTGTGGACAATCTAATATATTAAAAATCATAATTAAATTCTGAAATACCGCATTTTAAAATTACAGAAAGCATATCCCAATAAGACAGGCGGCAAATACAACTGCCACAATATATCAATCGTTATTTTTGAAATGATGGTTGCTCATTCCAGTAAAGTTCTTGTTTCGCTCTACACGAAAAAAATCTGGCACTGCTTTAACGATGCTAGGCAAAATGGCTGATGCCCCGGAAATCTTGTAAAACAGCCACTTTCAGGGTACACAAGACAGAACAAAAACCGGCTTCCATTATCAAGTGTTGCGTGCTAAAATTGTGTGAAGATATACTTCAAAGACAATTGCAGGTGAAATACAAGCTGTATGTCTTGCTGTCAGGAAAATATTTGTACTGCCTGTGCCCAGCCCTGTGATTGTGCCGTCGCTGCTGATTTGGGCAGCCATAAGTAAACCCTTTTCACTTGAGATAAGTATATGGGATTTTATTCTTTTTCGCCCACTTTTCTGCATAGCTGCCGCGGGATACCTTCAGTGTCACATTAATGCTCCCGCTCCATGAATAAAATGGGTTTTCCACTATCTTCTTCAGGCTCTTTGGGAACGTGACGCTTGTTAGCTGGATGCAATTTTCAAAGGCTCTGTACTGTATTGTTTTCAAGCCTTCTGGAAAGACAATCTTTTCTACGCTGGAGGAGCTAAAGGCATTTTTCCCAACAGTGGCAAGGCCTTTCTGGCAGGTTATGTTTTTCAGCGAGCTATAGGCAAAGGCATAGTTCCCGATTTTTCTGGTTCCCTTCGGCACGGGATAGCTGCCTGTTTTTCCCATGGGGCAGGCAACCAACGTTTTCTTGTCCTTCGTGAACAGAACCCCATCCTGCGCGCAGTAGGCAGGGTTGCCTTTCTGCACCTTGAAGCTTTTGCATCCTGATACAAGGGTAAATGCACGTTCCCCAATCTTAGTTAGGCGTTTTGGAATGGAAACCTTCTTTAAGCTAGTGTTCCAAAATGCTTCTTTCCCAACGCTTTGCAACGTTTCCGGCAATGATACGCTCCCTAAGGCCTCGCAGAAATAAAATGCTTTATCCCCGATGGATGTAACCCCTTTTGGGATTTTGATTTTCTTTATGTTCATGCAGTAAATAAATGCTTCGCTGCCTATCTTTTTGGCTGTTTTAGGGATTTTGATGCTTTTTATGGTTCCGTTCACGGCACAGTTTTCATAAGCAAATGCCCGTTTTCCAATGCTTGTGACCTTTTTCCCTCCGATTTTGGATGGGATGGAAAGGCTTGTCCCTGTCCCTGTATATCCGGTAATTTCCACTGTGCCGTTTGCAAGGGCTTTATATTTCCACCCGGCGCTTGTCACCTGTTCCCCAGCGCCTGCCCCTTTGGCGGTTCCCTGTGCTGCCCCTTTGGCCGGCGTCCCAAATTCCTGCTGCAGTTCCCCTTGGGGCTTTTCCTGTATGGATCCTGCCGTCCATTTTCCTTCTGGGATGCCCCCTGCTTGGGCTGTGCCTGCCTGCAGGCTGGCACATGCCAATGCTGCGGCCATCCCAAAACACAATAATTTTTTACGCTTCATGCTGTTTCCTCCTCACCCAAATGTTTTCCTTTCCGTAGGCGCAATCTTTGATTTTCCTTAAAATTCTTCCTGTTCCACTACCCCGTCCGACCAAGTAATAATATTGTATCCATGGCCAGAGCCGTCGCAGTCAAAGACCTGTTCCTTGGACACAATCCTGCGCCGTGGCTTCGTCCCTTTGGCAAGGACGGCGGTGACAGGCTCTTTTACCGTTGTTTCCCTGACAAGCTCCCTGGCTTCTTCTTTCCCGTCCACATATGTGACCCGGTACACCACCTCCTTTTCCCCATCCTGCCCCTGCTGCTTTAGCTGGGTTTCCCCTTCGTAAAGGCTTTGGGAGTATTCTGTCCTTGTGCCGTAAGGGATTGGCTCCCGCTCTGCTACCTCTTTGGCAAAGACCCGCTGCACCACGATTTTTGTCCCGTCTGCCAGCTTTTCTTCTGGCTGCGGGGAGATTTTATCCATGCTGTCCAGATGGATGCCCTGCTCTTCTAAAAAACCGCCCACGGTATCTGCTTCCGTTAGGAGTTCTTCTTCCTTCCCGTCTGCCGAAACCTGCACCAGAAAGCGGCGGGTGACGAAAATTTCCATGCCGTCTGTCAGGTAGGCCTCCAATTCATGGTTTACGATATCGTGCTCCCCAAGGGAAATGCCTGCGGCGCCCAAAGCGTCTGCAACCTTTTTTCCAGTCAGCTTGGCTTCTTTCATCTGCCCTTTTTCCGACACAGACACTTGGGCGTACCGCTCAATTTGGATATAGCGGCAATCCCCGGTAATTTCCTCCGTAAGGGAAGGGGAAACCACATCTTTGCTGCCCACAGTAAGTTCCGCCTCCTCTAATGCTTCTGCTACCGTAATCCCTTCTTTGACAGAGAGCCTTGTTTCTGCCTGCCCATCCAAAATGGCAATGGGCTGCTCCCTGCCGCCACAGCCTGCCATGCACAAAGCTAGGGCGGGCAGTAACAGCCAGGCTTTTACCTGAATCCGCTGGCAACAGACGAAGCTGGACAGCAATGGATGCCATAATTTCCTCCTGCACTGCCTTTCCATCCGCTGGCAATGGGCGGAACCTGCCTTCTGCAAACATTTTTTCTTTCTTATTTCTTCCATTTCCTGCCCCCTTTCACATTGGGACCATCAGGGCCTGCACTGCCTGCAGGTTACCGTCTTGTTCTGTGATGACCTCCACCGTTGCGGTTTGGAGGAGGTGTTCTTTTTTCAGGTACAGGCAGTAGCCGTAATCGGACTGTTTTGTGGAAAGGTAAAATGGTTCGTAAATTTTGCTTTCTTCCCCTTGGGACACCCGCAGGTAAACCTTTACGTCTTCGGTGCAGGAGCCTTTCCCTAACATACCAGAGATTTCCCAGTAATCTTCGCTGTACCCGCACTCGGAAAATTCTGCAATGGTAAAATCCTGCCCTTCTTCCCCAGTTCCCTGCCCTGCAAGCACCTCTGAGCTGTCTTTGGCAATTTCCCCAGTTCCCTGCCCTGCAAGCATCTCTGGGCTGTCTTTGGCAATTTCTCCCTGCATTGCTGGCAGCTTCCCCATAGGCGCAATTTCCCCTTCCAACTCCACCTCCAGCCCTTCCATCAGCGGCGGGCACTGGGCAAATTCCGGCAGTTCCCGCTCGACCCGCTCGCCGACCACCACGTCAGGCTGATGGGTTTCCATGTATTCCCCAATGTTCCACGGCACGCCCTTGGAAAAGCATCCTTTTGCAAAAGCGTCTGCAAACAGGGGGAGCAGGGAATTCCCAAAGGAGTCCCGGAACATCAAAAGGGTGCCGCCGTCTGGGGGAACCTGGCTGTTTGCCGTTTCAATCCACGCATCTTCCACGCTCCCCGTGTCTGTCTGGTAAGAATATGCATGTTCCTTCTGGCAGGCATAATCCCATTCCGGTTCCCCGCCCAAGGGATAGAGCATCCGGTTCAGGTCCCCATAAGTTTCCTTCAGCCTTAAGAACTTTTCCGTTTCATACGTATCATGCCCATACCCCGCCTGCTCCAAAAGCGCATGGTATGCCATCACCGCCCCTTTCTGGTTCCAGTGGGAATCCCGTTTCAGGTATAAGGTTTCTTCCTGCTCCCCAAACAGGGAAAAAAGATCCACATAGGAAATCCCTGCTTCGGCCAGTTCCGGCTCCAATCGTTTCCGGTTATTGGGCCGCTCCCCTTCCTGCCTAAGATAATAAGGCATATGCTCCCCGTATAGGGAATTTTTATTGGGCGCAATGGTAAACACAAACCTCGCCCCCTGCCCTTCCACATACTGCTGCACCAAGGACAGGTTATGGGCTGCATTTTTCACACCACGGGCCGACATCATGTTTTTTCCAAGGTAATCGTCCAAGGTTGCCGTATAGTACAGCCAGCCATCCTCCCCTACCGTCACGTTTTCCACGTTGGATACCCCAAACACCTTGCTCTGGATTATGGCGTCCCCAGAAACCAGCAGGGGGCGGAATGCAAAATGGCTTTCAAAATATTCCCCCAGCTCCTGCAAAAACTGGACGTTCCACTGCCCTTCCATTTTCAGTGCGGGAAATTCCACCTGCCTGCGGTTTTCCGGCGGCGTGCTGGAAGAAAAAACTGCCATCCCTGCAAAAGGCAGCATGCAAAGGGAAAGGCAAACTGACAAATATAAAATTTTTCCTTTCTGCTTCATTTCATTCCTCCTAAAACCGGAAATAGATAAAGGGGTTGTAAGTGCTCCCGGAAAGCCGGAACATGCACCACAGCAGGATTGCTAGGGAAGATATGTCTAAAAACACATCCGCTGCCCAGCATTTCCACAACTGTTTTTTCGCGCCTTTCCCGCCCTTGGGATCAGCCTGTTTTTCATGCCCCAGCCCAGGCCTATCCATGCGAAGGCCGGGCTTTGGAGCCGCAAAACCTGTTCCCCTAAGGCTGGGCTTTGGAGCTGCAAGACCTGTTCCCCCATACACAAGCTGCCGGAGCTTATCTGCAACCGGCCGGATTGGGGCCATCCCAACCAAGCCAACCGCCGCCATTGCAAGGAACCAAGGCGTAAGCTGCTGCATGGCAAGCCCCGTTCCGCCGTCATCCGCTATACTCCCGGCAAACATCTTTTGGAGGATCAAAAAACCGTGCCCCAAGCTGTCTGCCCGGAACAGGACAAACCCCACGCAAACCGCCAGCAAGGTATACAGGCGCAGCAACGCCTTGGGCAATTTTCCCAGAAAAGGCAGCAGCTCTTCCAGCATGGACAACAGCCCGTGGTACAGGCCCCACGCGACAAAGATCCAGCCTGCCCCATGCCAGAGCCCCGTGCAGAAAAACACCAGAAGTTTGTTGGCTGCCGTGCGGATTTTCCCTTTCCGGTTCCCTCCCAGCGGGATGTAAAGGTATTCCTTAAACCACCCTGACAGGGAAATATGCCATCTGCGCCAAAATTCCCGGATGCCCGGCGCCCCATAAGGATACTGGAAATTCTCCCGGAACTGGAACCCAAACATCCGCCCAAGCCCAATGGCCATATCGCTGTAGCCGCTGAAATCATAGTAAATCTGGAGCATGTACGCCACAGCCCCAACCCACGCAGACAGCATATCCAGTTCCAAAGCCCCGGCCAGAAAAACAGCGTCCGCCGCCTGCCCTACGGTATTGGCAACGAGAACTTTTTTCCCAAGCCCGCAAACAAACCGCCGGAACCCGCTGGCTGCCTGATGGATTTCCACCTTCCGGCTCCCAAGCGCGCCGCTGATATCCCGGTATTTGACAACCGGCCCGGCAATCAGCTGTGGGAAAAAGGAAATATACAGCAGGAGTTTCCCAAAATTTTCCTGTGCCTCCGCTTTTCCCCGGTACACGTCCACTACATAGGAAATTTCCTGAAAAGTAAAAAAAGAAATCCCGATGGGCAGTGCAAGTTCCGGCACATGCAAACGGAACCCGAAAAGGATTCCCGCAGCATCCGCCAAAAACCCTGCATATTTAAACCATCCCAGTATCCCTAAATTCACAGCAATATCTGCCCATAAAATGCAATTCTTATAGGGCAGGGCAGCAATCCCCCTTGCCGCTATGTAATTTACCATTGCGCTCCCCACCATAAGGAGCACATATACTGGCTCCCCATAGGCATAGAACAAGAGGCTGGCCGCCACCAGCCAAGCATTTTTCAAGGCTATGGAAGGCAGGGCGCAGTGCAGCAGGAAAACCGCCGGGAAGAATACGCATAAAAACTCCAAAGAACTGAATATCATACCCAAGCTACCTTCCCGTCGCTGATTACAAGGGTAAACCTTGCCGTAGTTGTATGGGCATAGGGATACGTTTCCTCGGTGCACAGATAGGAATTCAACCCTGGAAAATTCCTCTGCATATTTGCATCGCAGATGTACCATGTGCCGCCCACATTGATTTCTGCCAAGCCATGGGGCGTCATGCCGCCGCTCCTTGCGCTGATTGCCCCCGCTGCAACCCGTGCGTCAAAGCCCAGCACTTTCGCAATGCATGCGAAGCTGGCCGCATACCGGTAACAATTCCCCTGCCCGTTTACAAACATGTCGTTGGCATAGGAAGACATAATTTGGGCAGACGGGGTTTCATAGTAGCGTTTGTACGGGTAATTTCGCCACAGAGCCTCAAAACATTTCTGCAGCTTCACCTCCGCGCTCCAGCCTTCCTCCGTATGGGCGGCCACAAAATTTACTGCATGGGCAATCTCAGGCGCAGACACCTGCACGCCACCGCCGTCCACGTAAAACCTGCCTCCTTCTGCCGTCACGATTCGGTTCACTTGGAGCACGCTTTTCCCACTCCCGTCGTCCAAAAAGCAGTAATTCCTTCCGTCAATGGCTTGCCATCCTGTCTGCATTTGGTTGCTATTTGGGGAAAAATAGTATTTCTTCCCTCCTTGGTCCATCCAGCCAGACTGCAAAATCCCATCGTTCCCGCAATAATAAAATTTGCTTCCATCCTGCACCCATCCGGAAACTTGCAATACACCGCTTTTGCTGAAATAATAGGCATGGCCCCCAATCTCGTGCCGCTTGGTGTACATCTTTCCAGTCTTTGGGGCAAAGTAATATTTTTCCTTATTAATAGTCTGCCAGCCTGTTTTCCTTACGCCCGTTTTCGTGAAGTAATAATAGGACTTGCCGATTTTCTTTTTTCCAGTGTACATCTTCCCGGTCTTGGGGGCGAAGTAATATTTCTTTTTATTAATGGTCTGCCAGCCTGTTTTCCTTACGCCCGTTTTCGTGAAGTAATAATAGGACTTGCCGATTTTCTTTTTTCCGGTGTACATTTTCCCGGTTTTAGGGGCGAAATAATATTTCTTCTTATTAATGGCCTGCCAGCCTGTCTTCATCGCCCCCGTTTTTGCGAAATAGTAATAGGACTTGCCGATTTTCTTTTTTCCGGTATACATGCTCCCATCTTTTGGGGAAAAATAATATTTCTTGCCGCTGACCTTCTGCCAGCCTTCCTTCATGGCGCCGTCCTTGCCAAAGTAATACGTTTTCCCGCCAACGGGCTGGAATCCTGTCTGCATGGCTCCGTCCTTGCCAAAGTAATACGTTTTCCCGCCAACGGGCTGGAATCCTGTCTGCATGGCTCCGTCTTTGCCAAAGTAATATTTCTTGCCATTGACGGACTGGATCCCTGTCTGCATGGCTCCGTCTTTGCCAAAGTAATACGTTTTCCCATTGATACTTTGCAGCCCTGCTTGCATTATGCCATCTTGGCTAAAATAGTAATTCTTCCCATTAATAGGCTGCAGCCCTGTCTGCATGGCGCCGTCTTGGGCAAAATAATAGGTGTTCCCGCCAATAACCTGCAGCCCTGTCTGCATCACGCCGTCTTGGGAATAATAGTATTTCTTCCCGCCTTGCTCCTGCCAGCCAGTCCGCAGGGCTGGAGATGCATCGCCGCCAGTAACTGCCCGCTCTGTCAGGACCTGCCCTGCAGCCTCCCTCCTTACAGGCAATTCCGCTGCGGATGCCCGGATGCCTGTTATGCTGCACAGAACGCTTACAGACAGTGCAAGGGCTGCCCAGAAATGTTTCCTATGTAACTGCATTTCATTTTACTTCCTTTCCTTTTGTGTAAATATTTTCCATTTCATTATACCCCCCCCCGGAAAATTTCAAGTATTTTTTGCCTTTTTCTGAAATTTATGCAAATTACAGCACAATCCGTCCCCAATTCATTTTTAAAAGCCCTTGTAAGTTCCCTTCCCTATCCATATAATAATTGCTACAGTGCTTTCCCTCCCAATTTATTTGAAAAATTCTTTACGTGTTTCCTCTCATATTCATGCAAGAATTACCGCAGCACTTTCCTCCTCCCATTGACAATCTGCCCCAAGCCCCTTATAATACTTATATTACATCCGTAAGACATCAACCTAAGGAGGCCGTAGCCCGTGAAACATTTACCCCAAATCTCCGAATCTGAATTCGAAGTCATGAAAATCGTATGGAAATGTGCGCCAATCAGCACCACCGAAATCACTGACCGCCTTGTGGCAACCACATCTTGGAGCCCCAAAACCATACAGACCTTAATCAAGCGCCTTGTGACAAAAGGCGCCCTTACCTATGAGAAGCACAGCCGGGTCTTTGTCTATACCCCGCTGGTGGACGAAGAGGAATACATTGGGCAGGAAAGCAATTCCTTCCTGAAGCGTTTTTACGGCGGCGACTTTTCCGCCATGCTGTCCGCATACTTAGACCATGGGAAATTATCGGAACATGAAATTGATTCCCTCCGGGCGCTGCTTTCAGAAAATTCTGGGAAAGAAAAGAAAAACAAGGATTTATAATAGATATTAATTCCTAATTTAAGGATTGATAATAGAAATTAATTCCTAATTTAAGGAAAGGAGCACACGATAATGGAAGGGTTCACGTTCCAATTTTTCCTCTGCAATATTTTTATCAGTATTCTGGTGGGGGCGCTTTTTGCAGCAAAACGGCTGCTGAAACATACCCTGTCCAGCCGGATGCAGTACCAGCTATGGTTCCTGCTGCTGGGGCTTTTGGCCGTGCCGTTCCTGCCGGGGCTGCCGCTCCAAGCCCTGCCCCCATTTCCATTCCCATGGATGTTAAAGCTCTATGGGCAAGCATCCCCCAGCCTCGGGGCTGCCCCTGCGGCCCTCCCCGGACTCCATCCGGATGGGGCGGGCTGGATGGAGGACTTTGCGGTAGCTGCCAGCAGGGAAACGCCATCCATCCTCGGGGTTTCTTTATTTTTCCTATGGACTGCCGGCGTTGCTGTGATGGCTCTATGTACCGTGAAATCCATCCTCCAGTACCGTGCCTTCCAAAAGTCCGCGCTGCCCCTGCAAAACCCATCCATAAAAGCCCTCTACCAAGGCTGCTTAGCGGAACTTGGCATTGCAAGGGACATCCCCATTTACAGCACAGCCTACTTGAAGTCCCCTGTCATCGCCGGGATTTTCAAGCCGCGCATTTACCTGCCTCTTGGGCTGGTTTCCGGATGCCCGGCAAAGGACATGCGGTATATGCTGCTGCACGAACTCCAGCATTACCGCCATAAAGACGCGCTGGCAAATGTTTTCCTATGCCTTGCCAAAATCCTATACTGGTTCCACCCATTGGTGCGCCTTGCGCTTAGGGAAATGAAGAATGACCGGGAAATTGCCTGTGATTCCGCGGTCCTCCACATGCTGGGGGCAGAAGATTACGCGGACTACGGGCACGCCTTGATTAATTTTGCAGCAAAAACCTCCCGCCCCCCTGTCCCCTTTGCCGCAGGCATCAGCGGGAGCATGGCCCAGATGGAAAAAAGGATTTTAAATATTGCAGCCTACCGCCCGGCCTCCCGGCGCCAGAAGCTGCGCAGCGCCCTTGCCTTTGGGCTGGTTGCCGCCCTTTTGTCCTGCTTTGCCCCGCTCCTGTCCACACAGGCCGCTGGCGGGGACTATTCGAAGCTCCCAAGCGGGAAGATAACTTCCTTTGCCCCTCAGAAACCTTCCAATTTAAATAGACCCCCTGATTCGGGGGCAGGTTCCAGAGATGATGCCCGCTCCGGAGCCAACATCCCTTCTGGCAGGGCTGCGGGCCAGAATTCAGGCAGCGCTGCCGCGTCTGAGCCCGGGGAAAGTTCCGGCGCAGGCGCATCTTTTCAGAACCCAGACAGCCATCCGAACAGCGCTGCCACGCCTGGGCCCGGGGAAGGTTCCGGCGCAGGCGCATCTTTTCATTTGGAAGAGGCTTTCGGGGCTAACCAAGGCAGCTTTGTCCTTTATGATGCAGCCAATGACTCTTGGCAGATTTATAATGAAACGCAGGCTGCCACGCGCCATTCCCCCCTTTCCACCTACAAGATATACAGCGCGCTCCTTGCCCTTGAGTCTGGGATTATCTCCCCCAGCCAGTCTTACCTCCCATGGGATGGGCAGGAGCGCCAATACCCCGCATGGAATACGGGGCAGACCTTAGGCACTGCCATGGAACACTCTGCCACATGGTATTTCCAAGCCTTAGACCAGCAGGCAGGCCATGAGGCCGTCCGGGAGTATATCAAGGAAATTGGATATGGGAACCAGAAAATTGGCAATGACTTGTCCACCTATTGGGGCGATTCCACCTTGAAAATCTCCCCTGTGGAGCAAGTGGAGCTGCTGCAGAAATTTTATCACAATGCATTTGGCTTTTCCCCGGAAAACATAGAAGCCGTGAAACGGTCCATCTGCCTTTCTGTTACGGAACAAGGCACGATGTACGGAAAAACCGGGACTGCGGAAGAAAATGGGAAAAATGTGTTCGGCTGGTTTATTGGGTATTTGGAAAAAGAAGGGCATGTTTACTTTTTCGCCACGGATATCCAAAATGAGGATTATGCCACAGGCTCCGCGGCGGCGGAACTTACCTTTTCCATCCTCGCGGGCATGGGGCTTTGGGAGGCAGAATAAAAACCGCAGCAAACCAAGCCTTTCCTTTTTGGCCTGGTTTGCTGCGGCTATCTGGATTATATTCAGGCAGTGCACTGGTTCTTTTCCATTGGCTGGATACTGCCAGTCCGGCAGCTCATTCCTTCATATTTTCCAGTAACATTTGGAAATACCGTTCTCCTATATGCCTTCCCGATGCCCTTAAAATCCTTATACATTCTTCCGCTTCTTTGGCAGTGATAAGTCCATTTTGATAAGCTGCCATAAGCAAGCCTATTGTCCCCATAATATTAATCTGCATTTCCTCTGCCACTTCCCTGCCCTTTACCTCATCCATTAATAATAAATCTGCATGGATGCTATCCGACAAAATGATGGCTTCGCTCTCTCCAAGGTCTAATCCTGTAGCCCTCCGCAGCAAATTTACAAATTGGTACTCTTTCACTTCCACTACCTGTATAAAAAAGCAATTCTTAATCTGTTCTGCTTCATGGAAAAACTTCTTATTTTCTGTCAGTTCATGAAACACTGCTTCTGGAATCTGAACTTCCCCAAAAAGTTTTTGGAGCAAATCTAAATGCCCTATCTTTAAGAAAGAAATTAATGGCGTCGTATCAGAAACTACTATCATGTCCGTACCCCATCTTGTTTCACCTGCTGAAATACCTGAAGTTCTCTCTCTAATTCACCCTTGGTTTGGTCAAAATAGCAAAACCCCATTTTTCCATATAATTCAATTAAATCCCACTTATGGATTCCTAATATTTCCGCAGCCCTGCCATGTGAAATCCGCTTGTTCCGTATATATGGATATAAAATCATTGCATTTCTTACAAGCTGCTCTTCCTCATTTTCCGGCATCGCAAACCGTTTCATTTCATTCGGCAATTCCATTTCTACTGTTACCAAGGTTCTTCCTCCTTCCCGCACCCTGTTTCTTGTGGTATCCTGTTGTTCTTTTACTATAGCATCTTTCTGGCTGAAACTCAATGATGTTTTCCCTGCCCGCTAAGGTTCCCATTCATCCCCCACAAGCTGGATTGCGATTTCCTTCGCTGCTGTACTGGACACCTCTTCCCCATCCGTCTGCCCAAGGTATACACAGAAATAAAGGTCCCTGCCTTCTTTCTTGGCAAAACCAGTAAACCATGCATCCACAACCACGCCTTTTGACATCCCCATCCCTGTTTTCCCATAGATTTGCAGGCCCGCGCCTTCCTGCGTCCCTGTCAGCATTACCTGCTTTAATTCTTCCTGCGCCCATTGGGAATAGGCAGAATCCGGCCCAAAAATCCGTTCCATAACCTCCGCCTGTTCCTTTGGGGAGATTTTCAAGGAGGATTCTATCCAAAACCCTGTCAGCGCCCGGTTGCTGTTATTGTTATTCAGGCGCCCTTCCCAGTCTGAAATATCGCAGTTGCCGTATCTTAATTCCGTTACCCCTTCCTGCATCCGCTCCTGCCCAATATCGTCCGTAACTTGGCGGAAATACCAGACGCAGGATTCCCGGAAAGCATCCCGGAAGGAAATGTCACGGTTCCATGCTTCGTTCCAAAACTCCTCGCCGCTCCATGGGCGGGTAGAATTCTCCGGGTCTATCAGCCCGTGCTCTAGGGCAAGCAGGGAAGAAATGATTTTAAAGGTGGAGCATGGGGATCTCTGGATGGACGCAAGTTCTTGGTTGTAAATATAGTACTGCATCTTCGAAGCATCATACAGGACTGCTGCCCCGTTTAGGCCGTTAAAATAGGCAGACCAGTCTGTTTCTGTTATTTTTGGCTCTTGCGCTTCTTTTCTGTTATTCCCTTCTTCCCCTGCTTTTTCCTCCTCTTTCTTTTCATTTTCTGTGTTTTCCTCACCTGCATTTCCATTCTCTAAAATCCCTCTTTCTTGCCCTTCCTCCCCTGAATTCTTATTCTCTAGGGTTTCCTGCCCTTTTGTATCCCCATTGTTTCGCTTTCCCTGTTCCTGCGCTTTCCTATCTTCCGCTGTTTCCCATAAATTCCTCCTAGCCCGGAACGCTTGGGCGGCCGTTTCGATAATTTTCCCGCATTGTTCCTTCATTTCCTCTACTTTCTCCTTGGGGTACTCCGCAAAGCCGTACTCCAGCAATTTTTCCGTATCTTGGTAAATTTGCGCCCCGTCTGCTTTTAAGATGACGCAGATTAATTCTACCCCGTCCCGGCTGGCACAGGTAACTAAGGTGCTCCCTGCAGCATCGGTATACCCATTTTTCCCTGCAAATACCTCCTCGTTATGGAATGGGGTGTTCCGTATCATTTTGTGGTGGTTGTTGATGCAGATGAGGTCTTTTTGGTGTTCCCATGGGGGGATTTCATAATACTGCGTCCCGGAAACCTCCCGGAATGTTTCATTTTTGATTGCCGCCCTTGTAATCAATGCCATATCGTATGCGCTGGTAAGGTGTTCCTTGTCGGGAAGGCCATGGGGGTTTGTGAAATGGGTGCTGCGGCACCCAAGCTCCTCTGCTTTTTCATTCATCCTGCGGACAAAGTTTTCCGCCGTACCGCCGGCGTGGGCTGCCAGCGCATACGCTGCATCGTTGGCTGAACCCAAAAGGACTGCATACAGGCACTGCTCCACCGTTAGCTGCTCCCCGGCGTCCAGCGCGATATGCGTCCCTTTATCCTCCATATAGACGGCCTCCGGCGGCACTGTCACAAGCTCTTCCAGCCCGCAGCTTTCAGCGGCCAAAAATGCTGTCATGATTTTTGTAATGCTTGCCGGATAATGCTTTTTCTTCCCGTTTTTCCTGAAAATAACTGCCCCTGTGGACGCCTCCATGACAACTGCGGCCTCCCCGGAGATTTCCGGGGCTTCTGCCCGGCTGCCCTTTTGCTCTTTGGATTTTCCCGCGGATACATGGATTGGGCTTGCCAGTAGCCCAACAGACAGGGCAATACATACTGCCGCCTTCCATGGATAGCAGGAAATCCTTCCAAATTTCCAATTATTTTTTACAATTCCCATCATCCGTACCTCCAATTGCCTGTTCATTTTGCTTTCTGTAAAATACATTTGGCATCCAAACGGTTATGCCTGCTAATCCGTCCGGGTATTAAATGCCTCTGACGCTTCGCCTGTTAAGATATCCCCTTGGCTTTCCAAACCGAAATAATAATCAAAAATATGTTTCCCTGCTGCGGTGGCGTTAGAGGATCCGTACCCATTTGCTATCCGCACTGCTATGGCAAGTTCTGGGGCATCCGCAGGGGCGTAGCCGATAAACAGCGCATGGTCCGGCCTGTTTTTGGCTTCTTGGGCTGTCCCTGTCTTTCCTGCAACGGGGATGCCCATGTTTTTTAAGACCTGGTTGTTCTGGGCAAACTGCACCATCCCAGCGCTTACCGCCTCCCATACCCTGCCCGGAAGTTCCACCCTGCCTTCCAAGGATGCTTCTGTTTCCTGAAATTCCCCATCTGCACCGGCAACCCCTTGGATTAAGGAAAGGGAAAAAATATCCCCTTTGGAGGCCAGCGCCCCAGCATACCGCGCCAGCTGCACCGTTGCATAATTGTGGGTGCCCTGCCCAATCGCGGAGGGAATCCCATACGCATCCGTGACATGGGGGCTGGACTCGGCAACCTCAATGCCTGACTTTTGTTCAAGGTGGAACAGCCCCGCATACTTCTTAAGACATTCCAAAGCTGCGCTGTCCTTGTATTCCGTGGAACTGCCCATCCCCAGCCGGTATGCAATCTCGCACATATAGTCATTGCAGGAAAACTGCAAGGCGGCTGGCACGTCCGCCACCATCCCATGGCCGCTGTGTTTCCAGCACCTTAAGCTGGGGGCTACCTTGTCAAAAACCCCGTCGCAAAGCACAGAGGTTTCTGGGTCAACCACCCCTTCCTGCAGGCCTGCAATGATTGTGACTGGCTTTAAGGTAGAGCCGGGGGCTGTGAGCTGCTGGGTTGCCCGGTTATAGAGGGGCAGGGACCGGTCAGCCAAAAGCTTCTGGTAATAAGCGCCGTCCATCTGGTTTGCAAGGCGGCTGTTGTCATACCCCGGGTAAGACACCAAGGCCAGCACCTTCCCCGTCGTTGGATCCACGGCTACTGCTGAAGCCGAACAAGGGTCTAAGGCCAGCTGGGCAGGGGTAATCTCAAGGTGTTCTATTTTCTTTTTCAGGAAGGAAAATGCGTCTTCCTTTCCAGACATCAAGGCTTCGTAATCCCCGTCTGGCTCTGGGAATACCTGCTGTTCATACAGAAGCTGGCAGATTTCCTTCCCTGTCACCTCATCCTCAAGCACCAGCCACCGGAAGGCCAGCTTTTGGAATTCCCCGTCCCCCTCCAATTTCCGCCCTGCTTCCTCTACCAGCAGCGCATACCGTTCTTCATTGGTAAGGTATCCCTGCCCAGATTCCAAGAAGCCATCCGAAACCCAGCCCCGGGAGAGGGCATAGGTAAGGAATTCCTTTGGGCTGATATCCCCTTCCTTTTCCCATTCCTGATAAATGCTGTCCTCGGAACCGGCATCCTCCTCCAAAAGCCCCATCCCATGGACAAGGTATGTCAGGTATTCCTGCAGTTCCGCTGGCAAGCCCCCGAAACCTTCCTCCCCTTCCAGCAGTTCCGCCCGGATGGCTCTCCTTGCCTCTTCTTCCTTGGCCTTCAATTTTCCTGCAATCACCTGCTCTAATTCTGATGCATCCGGGCTGCCTAATTTTTCCAAGGAAATTACCCCATTCTCTGCCAGCGCAAGGTAAACGTCATAGATGGGGATGCGGATATCGGATGCATCTGAAATTTTTGATTTATCGAACCCTTTTTCGTTGACTAAATTGCTGGTTACAATCCCTGCAAGGTTCTGTTCCAGAATCTTATAAATGGCGGCCTGCAAATCCTTGTCAATGGAAAGGGTAACGTCCCTGCCGCTGGCAGTTTCCTTAAAAACTTCATCTTCCCCCACAACCCGCCCTACATTGTTTACCGTAATCCGCCGTTCCCCGTCGCTCCCCCGCAGGATATCTTCCAGATACTGTTCCAGCCCTGCTTTCCCTACCACGGATTCGGAATCGTACTCCCCGCCGGACCCTTCCTGCTCTAGTTCTTCCGGGGAAATTTTCCCGGTATATCCAAGGATATGGGAAAATGCCGACCCGCCCTCATACACCCGCTGATATTCCTGCCCAATGTGGACGCCCTCCAAGGCGTCGCTGTTTTCCCGGACATAGGCAACGGTTTTCTCCGACACGTCCCGGGCCAGCACAATGGGGACATATTTTTGGTAGGAATGTAAGGACAGCATATACCGGATCCCAGTTACCGCTAACAGTTCCTCCTTGGAAAATTCCTCCGGCAATCCATATGCCTCCCGTTCCTCCTTGGAGTACTCCCCTTTTTTCCCTTCCCCAAACAAGGCAAATTTCTGGCTGGAGGAAAGGTACGTTACCATCTCCTCTGCCCCCATCCCTTCCTGTTCCTGCCCTAAATCCTCTGGGTTGGCTTTCCCAAAGACATCAGCCTTGAACCTTAACAAAGCTGCCCCTTCCACGGTATATTCATATTTGCCGCCTGCCCCAATCCGGATGCTTAACTCATTGTTTAGCTGCTCCCCATGCTCTTTTAGCTTTTTTACCATGCAATAAACCATGCCGTTTAAGGCAAGCTGGCGTTCCCGGCTGGAAGAATATGCGCCGTCCTCCGTCATGGTGACGGTATAGACTAATTCATTATACGCCAAAACCTTCCCGTTGCGGTCGTAAATTTTTCCCCTTGCATGGCTGTCCCGCACGGTTTTTGTTACCCTTAGCTCATAATCTTTGGCATATTTTTTCCCATTTACAATCTGTAACTCCCAAATACGGCAGAACATGGGCAAAAATAGGAAGGCCAAAAACACCAAAAGCAGGGTAATCCTCTGGGGCTGCTTCTTCCCTTCCTCTGTGCCGCTTTTGCCCCGAAACCTGTTCGCCCTCTTGTTTCTCATGGATGTTCCCTCCTTGTTCCCTTTTGCTTTGCCCTGCTGCCGCCGTGCAGTCCTCCATAGGCCTTTCGCTCTTTTCTGCTCTGCTCTTTTTCGCCGCTTACCGCTATTTGTTCTTTTTTCTGTCCTGCTTCTGGCAATCTGCGAAAAAACTGCTTTTCTACTACATATGTAAGATTAGCGATTGCATAGATATTACAATAGTAAGATTTAAAAGTCAAGTACTTTTGGAAAAACTTTTCCTTCCATCATTTCAAAAATCTCAGGCTGTGAACGAATAGAATCTAACAAAGCTACTACAGGATGTGGAATCCAATAAAAAGAACTGATTCAGAAATACAAAGAAATTCCAAAGAAGTTACCGTCAAAATATATATCCATTATCCTATCATATCATCTACAAGGGCAATCTTAAGGTGAAAATCATTAGAGGAAGGGAATGGCTACCCTTCCTCCTTGTACAATGCATAAAAATCAGAATCCAAATTCTCCATCATCTGCGCAAACCACCTCTTTGCATCATCCAGAGCCTTGTTGTAGACAACTGGCGCCAGTTTCTGTTCAAACAGATCCAATAGCTGCATTTGCTCTATCATGCCGATTTCTTCGCCCCGCTCGTCAAGGTAGAATGACTTTATCTCAGAATTCAGCTTGGCTTTTTGGGCATCGGAGAGCTTGATCTGCGGTAAAGCTGTGCGTCTTCCCATTGTATGCTCCTTCTTTCTGCCATGGCTGCCTGCCTTCCTACCCCTGTTGGGAGCCCTCTGCTTCTGCCATGGCTGTTTTACTTATAAACTTTACCACAATCATACCACAAATTTCTCTTTGATTCTAGTTTCTGTTTTATAAAATGCCAGAATTAAACAGGAAAACCCAAGGGCTGAGCCTGCTGCAAGAAAGCAGCCGACAGGCGCTTTCCCTGCAAACAAAAAAATTGTTAACATGAGTTCCGCAATCCCAGACCATTTGCCAATGCCCATAAAAATGCCAGGTGCAATGCCCTGCGCATAATCCCAATGTTCTTGGGACTTCCGTGAAGCCGGCGTGTTATAGCCATTTTGGGAACCCATATCCTTCACAGGATATTTCTTTAAAAGATACCCAACCAAAACCATGACAAAAGGCACAATGAAATTCAACAATACTAACGCATACATACTATTTTTCCCTTTCTTCTGGCATTACAGCCAGCCACAAGGCTCGGCCGCGCCTTACATCCCTTTCCTTGGCTGCCGCCCGGTTCCCAAACATCTCCCTGCTGCATGGTTGGGGGCATACTAACGCAGCGTCCCCCGGCGTATTTCCACCAGCCACAGCACGTCCCGGTATACCCCGTCCACGTCCTCCAAGTCCACCATCAGCCACCGCTGCCCATTCCCCTCCTTGGTCCCATGGTAAATTTCCTGCATCCGTTCCGTACATTCCGGCAGCAGGGATTCCACCGCCTCCTGTTCCTTCCTGCCCACCACGACCATTGCGGTGAAGTAGGACTCCCGGGGATAGACGGTACACAAGGTCTTCCCGGACTTCTTAAATTTGATGTTCCAGCCCCTTTCCCAGCTGCAGGAGCTGAATTCTATTTTTTCCCTGCATTTATAGATTTCCTTCATCTCGGAGCAGAATACAAGGAACACTGGATTTTTCACATACTCCCCGATTTCTTCCAATGTGGGGCAGTGCCCCTTATCCTGCAAATCCACCATCTGCGCGCCTCCTTTAAATCAGCCCCAGCCGCTGGAACCCGTAATAAACGCCGTCCTCTTTTACGGTTTTGCAGACAACGTCCGCAACGCTTTTCAGTTCCTCACATGCATTTCCCATGGCAACGCTGATCCCTGCGGTTTCCATCATCTCGTAATCGTTCATGCTGTCGCCGAATGCAATGGTATCCTCCAAGCTTGCGCCAAACTGCTGGCAGACCAATTCCATGCCCTTTCCCTTGTCCACCTCATTGGGGATGATTTCCCCGTTAATGCAGGCCATATTTGCTGCGTAGGGGTACATGACAAATTTGAACCGGTCCCCTAGGCTTCTTTCCGTTTCCTCAATTGCGGACACCTTTTTGCTGGTAAAGCAGATTTTATATGCCCCTTGGCAGGGATACTCTTCATAAGAGCGGATCCGTACCCCTGATTTCAGTTCCTTCTGCATGCGGATCAGCTCGGAATTGGACGGATCCGGACATGCGTCCTCTAACAGCTCCTGCATCTGGGTATCGGAATAAATCCCCTCCGGCGTTTCAATCCTGCAATACACCTCATGGGCGTGGAATACGGAAAGGCACTCCTGTATGGTTTCTTCTGGAAGGAGGCTGTCAAACACCACATTGCCCCCAACCTCGATATGCCCCCCAGCGCTGGCAATCACCCCGTCAAAGCCAATCTCCCAAATATCGCTGGCAATCAGCGGCATGCTGCGCCCCGTGCACAGGAATAACAGATGCCCGTTTTCCCTCGCTTTCCGCAATGCCTCCACGACACGTTCAGTTGGCTTTGCAAATGCATCCACCAAAGTCCCGTCAATATCTAAAAAAATCAATTTCCTATCCATACTTTTTTCCTCAATCCTCCCGAAACACCCATCCTGCCGCTTCTGGAATTGCCAGAAAGCTGGATGGGTATTCCGATAATTTTTCTAAAATTTGTAACCGTCCCCTCCGGCCATGCCTCCCCTTCCCTTAAAAACTGCCGGTAATTCTATATCGTCCTGCCATGCCTTTTTCTTTATGGGCTATGGCTGGTTCCCATCCCCTTTTCCTTTCTGGTCTATGGCTGGTTCCCATCCCCTTTTCCTTTCTGGGCTATGGCTGATCCCCATCCCCTTTTCCTTTTTCGGCTATGGCTGGTTCCCATCCCCCTCACACTTTTTAGGCAATAGCTCAATGGCTGGCTCCCCAGAAACTATCCTTTACGGACAATGACGGCTTTTGTATTTTTTGCCATTGCCCCGGGAGCGGATGGCTCAAGCCGTTTCCCGTCTGGCAAATCTGTGAAAATCATGGGGATTGCCGTCGCGTACCCTGCATTTTCAATCTTCTCTTTGTCAAATTCAATCAATAGCTGCCCCTGTTTAACGGCGTCGCCGTCTTTTACATGGGCTGTAAAATATTTCCCTTGCAGGTTCACGGTGTCTACCCCGATGTGGATTAAAATTTCCGTGCCGTACCTGCTGGCAAAGCAGACTGCATGTTTTGTGTCAAAAACACTTAAGACTGTGCCGTCGGCCGGGGCATAGACCTTCCCTGTTTCCGGAAGGACAGCGACGCCGTCCCCTAACACCTTATTTGCAAAGGTTTCATCCGGCACGTCTTCCATTGCAATCTGCTGGCCCTGTGCATAGCCCCAGAAAATTTCCTCTGCCGGGGCTTCGGAAGGTCCCCCGGAACTCTCCTGCCCAGACGCCCCTGCCGGGCCGCCCTGCCCTGCATCCCCAGAACCAGATGGGGCAGCTCCCTGGCCCCCGTTCCCGGAGCCAGACAGGGCAGCTCCCTGGCCCCCGTTCCCGGAATTAGACGAGGCAGCCCCGCGCCCTCCGTTCCCGGAAGCAAATGCTGCCGCATCTGCAGGCGCCTTATCCATAAACCTGCCCAGTACCAGCGTCATGATAAAGCCCCCGGCAATGGCAACTGCATGTGCAAGGACATAATTTACATACCCATTCCCTGCCGGGTCTGCTAGGGCAATCCCCGGAAGGACTGTGGTGCCGAAGCCCACTGCTGCAAGGTCTGTAAAGTAGACAACGATGCCGCCCAGCGCCCCGCCGATGCAGCCGCCGATAATGGGGAATTTATACCGGATGTTAATACCGAACAATGCCGGCTCCGTAATCCCAAACAGAACCGAGATAAAACTTGGGATGCATAATTCCCTCGTCTTCCCGTTGTCCCTGTGGCGCAGGAGGTAGCCAAGCACTGCCCCGCCCTGTGCGATAATTGCCACGGACATCAAGGGGTTGATAAAATTCCGCCCGGTATCTGCTAAAAGCTGCGCTTCGATTGCCCCGAAAATATGGTGCAGCCCTGTAATTACTACAAGCTGCTGCAAGCCGGAGAACACTGCATACCCAACTACCCCAAGGTTCTGGGTCATCCATACCAGCCCGTTGGTAATCCCGGAGGACAGCCCCCTGCCTGCCGGCCCGATAACGGTAAATAAGAGCAGCGCCCCTACCAATGTGGTAAGCAATGGGGAAATTAAGAGCCTTATTACCTCCGGCACCTTCTTTTCAAAGAAAACGTCCAGCTTCGCCGTCACAAAGCCCATCAGCAGCGCAACTATAATGCCCCCTTGGAACCCTACCAAGTCCACGCCCATGCCGAAAATATGTAAGGTGGTGACTTCCACGGTCCCCTGCGCTGCGGAATAAGCATTTGCAAGGCTGTCGCTTAACATAATGCATCCCATGACAATGCCAAGGATGGGGCGCCCGCCAAACCGCTTGCAGGCGCTGTATGACACAGCCAGGGGCAGGAACCCGAAAATTGCCCCGGAGGAAATGTTAATCAGCCGGTTAATCCCATATAAGGTATCGCTGGCTTTCACAAATTCAAGGTTCCCAAGCACCCCGGAAAGCCCTGTCAGCAAGGCCGCTGCAAGGATTCCCGGCATAATGTCCACAAATACGTCAGACAACGCCTTGATGATCCGCTGCAAGGGGTTCATTTTCTTGTTGGCCTCCGTCTTTAAGTCGCTTAGGCTCATGTTTTTCATATTGTTTTGTTCTGCAAATACCTCATATACGTCATTCACCAGCCCAGCGCCGAAAATAATCTGCACCTGGTCCCCTGCGACGAACACCCCTTTTGCAAGGTCCACGTCCTCAATGGCCTTTAAGTCTGCCAAATCATTGTCCTTAAGGACAATCCTAAGGCGCGTCGCACAATGAGCCACGCCCTGTATGTTCTCCCTGCCGCCCACAAGCCCGGTCAGCTCTATGGATATTTTTTCATATCTCTGCCTTTTATTCGCATCCATTCCATGCTCCTCCATTTCTCTTTGTTTCCAAGGCCTCCCTGTTTGGATTTCCCTGCGGCCGCAGCGGAACAGCGTCCTTTTTTCTTTTTTGGCTGCCTCTTGTAACTACTATTATAGCTTGGTATAATCAAAAGTATATAGAGAAATGTGACTTAGGCATTGAAGATTATGACTATTTTGGGCAGGAGGGCATGCTTATGCTGGATTATATTTTTTCCAATGATTTCTACCGGAACATTGACGCAATGATTTATACCTGCGGGTATGAAAACTGCGCCCCCGGCCACAGCTATGGGCCGATTATGCGCAACGGGTATTTGATCCACTACGTCCTAGACGGCAAGGGCATTTACAAGGCACGGGGAGAACTATTCCGCCTAAGGGCGGGGGACGCCTTTTTGATCTGCCCAGATGAGCTTATCTACTATGAGGCAGACAAGCACGAACCCTGGACCTATACATGGATTGGGATGCAGGGCATTAAAGTCCGCGGGTACTTGGAGCGGACCTCCCTCCCGGACAGCCTTGTCGCCCACTATGGGGAAGACCCGCAGCTTAGGCTCTGCCATGAGAAAATGTCTGAAGCAGACAAGCTGCCGCAAAACCGGGATTTGGTGATGAACAGCATTATGTACGAATACCTGTTCCTGCTGGCCGCCAAGTTCCCAAGCGGAAAGCTGCAGCAAAACGATGATAAGCAAAGTCATGCGGAACGGGCATTGCAGTACATTGAAGACCACTACTGCGATTCCATCACCATCCAAGACATTGCAGACGCCTTGGGCATCAACCGCTCCTACCTGCACCGGATGTTCAAGGCTTTTACCGGCATGTCCATCCAAAGCTACCTGCTGGATTACCGTATGCGCAAAGCCTGCATCCTCCTGAAAAATACGGATTTGTCCGTCCGGGCAGTCGCCCATTCCGTCAGCTACATTGACCCCCTGTACTTCTCCCGTATCTTCCGGCAGAAAATGGGGGCAAGCCCCAGCGAATACCGGAGCCGCAGAGGATAAACCATGCGGATCCCCTTGCAGACGGAAGCAGGGCAATGCGGCCGCCATTGCATGGAAGATATGCCATGCGGGTTCCCTTGCAGACGAAGGCAGGGCAATGCGGCCGCCATTGCATGGAAAATATGCCAAGGTGGCGTTCCTGCTAACGGACAGGAACGCCACCTTTTTACAGCCGGCTATTTTTGCCTTTTCATCCTTTTCTGAGCCTAGCATTTTGGAAGGCTAGAAATTCCTGCCATTCCATCCCCATTTGCTGACTTCCTCATATTTCACATAAATGCGCCCTTTCGGGATCTGCAGTTCCTGTTCATACAGGCTGCATACTGCCTCGGTAAGTTTTTCAGCGGCTTCGTCGGAAAAACTGCCGAAAACCTTCACTTCCACAAATGCTGCAGGCTGCCCGCCATCCCCTTGGAAATACAAGTCGCAGTTATCTGCAAACTCGACCATCAGCCAATCCTCAGACTTGCCGGGGATTATGGAAATGGCCTGCCCAAGCTTCTCCTTGACAGATGTTTTCTGTTCCCCAGACATTGGCACGCTTACCCTTGAATTGATAAATGGCATAACCCTTCTCCTTACCTTTCGCTTATTCTTAAGGGATGCAAAGGGCGCTGCGGCCCTCTTTAAAACCCTTAACTGTTATCCTACCAGAAAAAGCCAATGCCTGCAATACCTTATCAAAAAATCAGCCCAGGAGCCTGCGGATTTCCCCCTCCAGCGCATCCGCAAGCTGCCGGTGGCCTTCCCCGGTCAGGTGCATGTAGTCGATGCTGTTGGGCTTTGCCGAAACTACTTTATTCCCGTCCAGATAATGGCAGCCCACAAGCTCTGCAACCTTGCGGAATTCTTCGGCCAAGAGCTCCGATTTTTCTGCGCAGCCCCTGCCCATGGTGCAGCCCACCTCCGTGCCCTCGTATTCTGGGGCGATATTCTGGGGCGTTACAATCAGGATATTTGCCTTGCCGTCCCGCCAGCAGTCCTTGGTGGCGATGGCCTTTTCCACAAGGCGTTTCATGCCAAGGGCAATGCAGGCGGCTGAGGAGCCGAACCGTTCCTTGGTGTCATTGGTGCCTAGCATGATTACCAAAAGGTCCACCGGCTCATGGCTCATCAGGCAGGGATAAATGTAATCCAAGCCGCAAAGCCCCTCATGGATGGGGTCTGTGAAGCATGTGGTACGGCCGCTTAAGCCTTCCTCAAGAATGAGGTAATCCTCCCCCAGCTTCTTCTGGAGGAGGCAGGTCCACCGCTCTTCCTCGCTGAAACGGCCGTTTGTCATGGCGCAGTACCCGTGGGTGTTGGAATCCCCAAAACAGATGATATGCTTTTTCATGGCTTACCTGCCTTCCACTGCCTTGATGAAACGCTGCGCAATTTCTAACGGCCTTGTAATGGCGCCGCCTACCACCACTGCAAACGCCCCTGCCTCTAGCATTTCTACGGCTTGTTCTGGGCTGTGGACCCTGCCTTCCCCGATGACTGGGACCGTAAGCTCTGCGGACAGTTTCCTTACCAGCTCATAATCCGGGCCGTCCAGCTTAGGGGTATAGCTGGTATAGCCGCTCATGGTAGTCCCTACGATGTCCATGCCCAGCTTCCATGCATTCACGCCTTCCTCATAGGTGGAAATGTCTGCCATCAGGACAGCCTCCGGGTATTTTTCACGGACTTCCGTGATGAACTGGCTGACGGTCTTCCCATCCCCGCGCTTCTGCTGCGTGCAGTCTAAGGCAATTACGTCTGAACCTGCCGCTACCAAATCGTCCACTTCCTTCATGGTAGGGGTGATGTAGCTTTCAAAGCCGTCATACTGGATTTTCACAAGGCCGATGACTGGGAGCCCGGTTTCTTCCTTGATGGCAATGACGTCCCGGATGCTGCTGGTGCGGATTGCCGGGGTCCCTGCCTGCTTTGCTGCCCGGGCCATCAGGTACATAATGGATTTTTCTTCCACGTAGAGAGGTTCCCCCGGCACTGCTTGGCAGGATACGATGACTTTGCCTTTTATCTTCTCAAAAATTTCTTCTTTCTTCATGGCTGTCCTCCTTCTGAACATGGTTTCCACCAATGCGGGGAAGCTGGTACTGCCCCTGCATTGGTGGAATGGTTGCTAACAAAATTCTTTTATCGCCTTGTCAATCATGGCTGCGCATTTTTCTATCTGCGCCATATCCTCCGGCACTAAGGACGGGAGGGGTTTCCTTACGCCCCCAAGGTCTAAGCCTTCCCGGATTTTCAGGATGGCCTTGATGACGCCGTACATATTCCCGTGGCAGGCGCACATTGCATAAATAACCTCATTTGCGGCATACTGCACCTTCTGGGCCTGTGCTACCTTCCCGGCCTTCATCAGTTCCTCAATTTTTAAATAAAGCTCCGGCATCGCCCCATAGGTCCCGCCAATGCCGCCGTCTGCGCCCATGGCAAGCCCGGAAACAAGCTGCTCGTCAGGGCCGTTGAATACGACGAACCCTTCCCCGCCTTCTGCCTTGAACATTTGGATGTCCTGCGTGGGCATGGAGCTGTTTTTCACCGCTGCCACCCGCGGGTTCTTCACCATTTCCCGGAACAACGGCATGGTAAGCGCTACCCCTGCAAGCTGCGGAATATTATAAATGATGAAATCCGTGCCCGGCGCTGCGTCGGAAATGTCATTCCAGTACTCTGCAATGGCATACTCCGGCAAATGGAAATAAATGGGCGGGATTGCCGCAATGGCGTCCACCCCAAGGCTCTCTGCATGGGCTGCAAGCTCCCGGCTCTCTGCCGTATTGTTGCAGGCAACATGGGCAATCACGGTCAGTTTCCCTTCCGCTGCCTTCATCACATGCTCGAGGGTCAGTTTCCGGTCTGCTACCGTCTGGTAAATACATTCCCCGGAAGAGCCTCCCACATAGACGCCCTTTACGCCCTTTTTCACCATATATTCTGTCAGGAGTTCTACTTTTTTCCCATCTACTTCCCCCTGCCCGTCATAACATGCATAAAATGCTGGGATAATTCCCTGATATTTTTCGATCTGTTTCATCCTTTCCTCACCCTTCTGGGCCCGCACGCCTGCGCCAGCTTGGGCAGGCAAGCCCCCAAATCACTGTCCAATCGCTACTATTGCCCCAAATACACTTTTACTACTGCTTTCCTGACTGGCGCTGGGTTTCCTGCCGCGATTTTTACCCGGTGGGCATCATCCGGCATGGTAACCAGCACCTTCCCGGGGGTGAGCTTCATATAGTGCTCCACCGCCCCTTCCACTTCCATAAGGTCTGCTTCTTTGTCCAACGACTTTACCGTGACTTTTTTGATATCTGAAACCCCCACGATTTCCTCCCCGGCAACTGCCATATGGAAATCCGCATACCGCTCATGGGCTTCAAAGAAAGCGTCCTCCTCCAAAACGGTCTGATAGTCAAATACATTCAGGTATACATTTTTCCCGTCAATCCCATAATGCCCTGCCTGAATGTTTTCCAGAGGGTGGCTTAACAGATAATCTATGGCTATGTCCAAGTATTTCCCTAGCCCCCTGTAGTTCCCAAGGCTGCCAATCTCTGTAAAAATCATTCCCTCACCTCCCCGTGGCCTTTAACCTTTGACTGCACCCATGGTAATTCCCTTTGTAAAGTATTTCTGGAACATCAGGAAAATAATGATAATCGGTATGGACGCAAGCGCCGCGCCTGCCATAATCAAGCCGAAATCCGTCGCATTTTCTGCCTGCAGTTTCGCAATACCAAGGGAGATTGTCAAGGTGTCGGTGCTGCTTAACATGATTAACTGCATAAAGTAATCGTTCCATGAATTGATGAAGGTAAAAATTGCCAGCGCGCCGATCCCCGGCTTAATCAGGGGGAGCGCAATGGTGTAGAAGGTCTTCCACTCGCCGGCCCCGTCAATCCTTGCCGCCTCCATCATTTCGCCCGGGATCCCTTCTGCGAACTGCTTCATCAGGAATACGCCAAAGGGCCACCCTACGATTGGGAAAATAACTGCCCAGATAGTATTGTAAAGGTTCAGGGAGGACATTTCACGCAGCAATGGGATTAAGATTACCTGCTTCGGCAATGCCATTGCGCAGACAATCAAGGTAAATACTACGGTACGCCCGATAAAGCGTTTCTTAGCCAGCGCATACCCTGCCATTGCGGAGGTGATGCAGGTCAGTATCATGGACGCAACGGCCATGAAGACCGTATTCACCAGCCAGCGCATGGCTGCCGGCATTTCCGGCCCTGCAAAGGACACGTCCGTAAAAGGCACATGGATTTCCCAGAGGGGCGCTACCTGCCTGCTGAACAGCTTTCCGTAGTTATCCATCACCCATTCGGAAGGGAACCACTGGGGCGTCGTCGCATTGATGGCCGTAGCCGTCTTAAAGGAGCCTGTGATAATCCAGTAGAGAGGAAATGCAAAGGTAAATGCTACAATGCCAATCGCTGCCACAGATATAATTTTATACACATTTGAACGGTTCACGCCTGTTTTGTTATCCATAAAATGCTTCCTCCTTCCTTAATCTGTCTTGGCCATCTTAAACTGCACTGCAGAAAGCACTGCAATAATGATTGCAAGGATTACGCCCATGGCATTCCCATAGCCGTAACGGTACAGCTTAAATGCGTTATAGTAAATATAGTACATAATCGTGTCGGTGCTGTGGTTCGGGCCGCCGCTTGTCAGAAGCTGGATCAGGGCGAAACACTGGAAACTGTTGATTGTCGTAATTACCAGTATGTACAGCGTGGTCGGCATAATCTGCGGCCATTTGATTTTCCAGAAGCACTGCATCTTGGTTGCGCCGTCCACTTCCGCTGCTTCTACCAAGGACTGGTCCACGTTGTTTAAGGCGGACACATACAGCACGATGGGCTGGCCTACGGAAGTCGTAATCAGGATTAAGATAATGCACCCAAGGGCAAACCTTTCATCCCCCAGCCAGTTGATATTCTGCTTGAGTATCCCTGTGCTGGTCCCCACATAGTTAAAAATACCATAATAATTGTTGAACATCCATTTCCATACTACCGTAACTGCAACGGAGCCTGTTACCACCGGCAGGTAGAAAATACACCTGAATGCAGAGCACAAAGGCCCTTTCAAGTCATAAATCACAGAACTTACCCAAAGGGAAAAGATGCATGTGACCGGGACGGAAACAATCACGATAATCACCGTATTTTTCAGCGCCCCTAGAAAAATTGGGTCTTGGAATAATTCCGTATAATTGGCAAGGCCAATAAAAATATCATCACGGTTCATGGTTGAATCAAAGAAACTGGTGATGACGCATTGCACCATGGGATAGATTACAAACCCCAAAAAGAAAATCAAGCTTGGGACCATAAAAGCATATCCTGCAATTGTTTCGCGGCGTACCAACGCCCTGCTCATGGGATTCTTTTTATTCATAAGATTTCCCCCTTTTCCATCCTTTTTTCATTATCCGTGCCCATAAAACGCCCCTTCCCGTAGATATTACTCGGGAAGGGGCGCAAGTTCCAATGCTTATGATATTACCTGCACTGCTTCCTAATTTGCTGCTGCGGCTGCTGCTGCGTTTGCTGTGTTCACAAACTCCTCAACTGCAGTTTTCACTTCTGCGCCGGTGCCAATCTGCTGGAGCATATTCCACCATGCGGTACGCGCTTCTGCCCATCCGCCTACTACCTGATAGTAGTCGCCCATAAATGGGATGAATTTGGAGTACTCTGTCATCAAATCGTCGCCTTCATAGATGTTGCCTAAATCTTTTACCGGCCAGTAGCTGGATGCTTTTACGCTTTCCACTACCTGTGTTTCGTCATTTGCCATGAAGTCGATAAAGGTCTTAGCTGCGTCAATCCTTGCTGCATCGCCATTGTCAAAAATGCCGAAGCCCCAGATGCCGCCGCAAAGCTGCGGGTCGCCGCTTTCTGTTGGGAATGCCATGGGCAGTACGTCAAATGCAAGGTTTTCTGCATTGTTCTTCTCTTGGGATACGTTCCAGCAGAATGCCATTGCCAAAGTGCCGTTGCAGAACAGGTTTACTTCGTCGCCGCCTTGGATGGATGCGTCAAAGTTGATGCCTTCCATGCCCTTTAACAGTTCCAAAGCCTTCACGTTCTCATCGCTGTTTGCCGTATACTCTGTATGTTCCGGGTTGGTGAATGTGCCGCCATACAGGTTGTTAATCAGTGCGCGTGTCCCTTGGTCGCCGCCTTGGCCGCCGCAGAATACTGCACCTGCCTGTGCCTGCCCGGAAGCTACGACTGCCTCTACTGCCTTCTGGAACCCTTCGGTAGTCCATGTGCCCTTTTCAGCATCTAAGTACTGGAGTGCGTCAGCTTTCTCAAATACGTCTTTGTTGATTGCCATGGTGTGGGCTGTCATGCACAGCGGGTATTCATAATATACGCCTTCGCTGTTCTTGCATGCGTTTTCCACGGATTCATAAATCGTGCTTTTTGCTTCATCTGTCCACAGGTCGGAAAGGTCTACCATCAGCCCCTTTGCGCCCCAGTTTGCAACCAAGCGCTCCGGCCCTTCCATTACAAGGTCTGGCGCTTTCCCGCCTTCAATTGCGGTGTTAATCTGGTCGTCACCGTTGGTATAGTCCAAATACTCAACCGTTACATTGATTTCCGGGTGGGCTTCGTTAAAGCTTGCAATCAGCCCATCCACCGTAGCGGAATCCCCCCAGTTCCCGATTGGGTAAGTCCACAGGGTAATGTCTGTGGAACCGGAAGAAGATGCCCCGCCGTCTTCCTCTTCCGCGTCATCGCCGGCATTTGCGTCTTCGCCGTCATCGGCTTTGGTATCATCGGCCTTGTTGTCTTCCGTCTGGGTGTCTTCCTTCTTGTCGTTGCCCCCATTCCCGCTGCCGCAGGCAGCCAGTGAGAACGCCATGACACAGCTTAATGCCATTGCCAAGATTTTACGGTACTTCATAGTTTATCCTCCTTTTTCCTACATGGTGTTTGCCGTCCCAACGGCACATGTATGTATTTTGTGATTTTTATAATATAGTTCACCAAAACATTTGTCAATAGATTTTTGAAAAATTTTTTCATTTTATTTTTCAAATGAAAATTCTTAACATTTATTTGTGAAAATTGTTGAACTTTTTTTAGAAATGTGGTATAATCCATGTGCAGTTAGTTGCAAACTATAAAGAAAATTAATGTGGAGGTTATTTATGAGGATTTACAAAGCAAAAGACTACAATGAAATGAGCCGCAAGGCTGCCAGCATCATCGCTTCACAGGTTACCTTGAAACCAAACTGCGTATTAGGGCTTGCTACAGGCTCCAGCCCCATCGGCACTTATAAGAACCTTGTAGAATGGTATAACCAAGGGGATTTGGATTTCTCCCAAGTGACAACCGTGAACCTTGACGAATACAAAGGCCTTCCCCGGGACAATGACCAGAGCTACTATTACTTTATGAACGAGCACCTGTTCAGCAAGGTGAACATCAACAAGGAACGCACCTTCCTGCCGGACGGGACCGAAGCTGACAGCGATGCTGCATGCAAAAAGTACAACGAAACCATCCATTCCGTAGGCGGCGTGGACTTACAGCTCCTGGGCATTGGGCACAACGGGCACATTGGGTTTAACGAGCCCAGCGACTCTTTCGAGAAAGAAACCCACTGCGTGACATTGTCCGAGCGCACCATCCAAGCCAACACACGGTTTTTCGCTTCTGAAAAGGACGTGCCCCGCCAAGCATACACCATGGGCATCCAGACCATTATGGCTGCACGCAAAATCTTATTGGTAGTGTCCGGCGAGGACAAGGCCGCTGCTGTAAACGCTGCATTTTTCGGCCCGGTAACCCCACAGGTGCCCGGATCCATCCTGCAGTTCCATAAAAATGTCATCCTTGTGGCAGATGAGGCTGCACTGTCCCAATGCCCAAAATCCATATAGAAAGGCGGGCTTTTATGGCGGTAAAATATAAAATTGCCAACGGGCAGGTATTCCATGAGGAGGGTTCCTTTTCCCCCGGCACGGTATACCTGTGCAATGACAGGATTGTAACAGAAGAAGAATATAACAGCGCACCCATGGAAGAACAGGCCATTGATGCAGAAGGCGGGTATGTCATCCCCGGGCTTACGGACATCCATTTCCACGGCTGCATGGGGAGCGACTGCTGCGACGGGACGCCGGAGGCTTTCCGGACGATTGCAGAATATGAGCTAAAGCAGGGCGTGACTTCCATCACCCCGGCTACCATGACGATGTCAGAGGAAGTCCTTGCAGGCATCTGCCGGGCAGCAAACGGGTTTTCCTGTGAAAACGGGGCGGATTTCTGCGGGCTGTACATGGAAGGCCCCTTTATCAGCTTTGCCAAAAAAGGCGCGCAAAACGGCGATTTCATCCACCAAGCAGACACAGAAATGCTCCGGCGGCTCCAAGAGATTTCCGGCGGCAAAATCCGCACTGTGGTAGTTGCGCCGGAAACAGAAGGCGCCATGGATTTTATCCGGGAAAACAGCGGTTCCGTCAATATTTCCTTGGCCCATACCACTGCCGGCTATGATACCGCCATGGAAGCATTTTCCCTTGGGGCTTCCCAGCTTACCCATATGTACAACGCCATGCCGCCCTTCACCCACCGGGCGCCCGGCCCAATCGGCGCAGCGGCAGATACCGAGCATTGCATGGCAGAGCTCATCTGTGACGGGGTGCACATCCACCCTGCCGTAGTGCGCGCTACCTTTAAAATGTTCGGGGACGATAAGATTATCTTAATCAGCGACAGCATGAGGGCTGCCGGCATGGCAGATGGAACCTATGACCTGGGCGGGCAGGCCGTGACGGTAAAGGGCAGCCTTGCTACCCTTGCAGACGGCACCATTGCAGGCTCCGTGACAAACTTAATGGACTGTGTGCGGACCGCAGTAAAAGACATGGGCATCCCTTTGGCAAGCGCGGTAAAATGCGCAGCCTTAAACCCGGTAAAAGCAATTGGGCTCAGTGAAGACTATGGCAGCCTTGCGCCGGGAAAATATGCAAACATTGCCATACTGGACAAAGACCTTGCCTTAAAGCAAGTCATCCACAGGGGAACCCCTGTATAAATTGGATACCCCGCAGCAAGCTATCTTTCGCAGGCTGCGGGGATTTCACCCCTTGCAGCCACATGCCTACGCATCTGCCAAACGGCAGCACATAACAGGAAGGAGAATTCACTATGGCTACAATGGTACTTGATATCGGAGGTACTGCCATAAAATCAGGGATCTATGCAGACGGGAACGTAACGGAACTCAAGGAAACCCCCACAGAAGCCTTACATGGAGGACCCCATGTGGTAAGCCGCGCCAAGGATATCATTGCAGGCTACCAAAAAAACTGCCCATTTGACCGGATTGGGATCAGCACTGCCGGGCAGGTAGACCCAGCCAAAGGCTGCATCATCTATGCCAACGAAAATATCCCGGGCTATACTGGGACGAAGTTAAAAGATATCATGGAAGAAGAATTCCAAGTGCCCGTCGCCGTAGAAAATGACGTAAATGCAGCAGCCATCGGCGAAGCGTCATTCGGGGCCGGAAGGGGGCAGAAAGATTTTGTCTGCCTGACTTATGGGACCGGGGTAGGCGGCGCCATGTTCCTCAATGGGAAATTATACCATGGGAGCAGTTATTCCGCAGGGGAATTCGGGGGCATTGTCACCCATCCCGAAGACCGTGACCCCGCACAGGATCTCTTTTCTGGGTGCTATGAGCGGTACGCTTCTACCACTGCCCTTGTTAAGCTGGCCATGGAATTTGACCCCGCCCTCTCGGACGGCAGGGCAATCTTTGGGCGCCGGGAAGAACCCAAGGTGCAGCAAATCATAGACAAGTGGATGATGGAAATCGTCTATGGGCTGGTTACAATCATACATATGGTAAATCCCTCCTGTGCCATCCTTGGGGGCGGCGTGCTGGAACAGCCCTATGTCCTGCAGCAAGTAAAGGAAAAGCTGAAGCAGAATATCATGCCTAGTTTCCGGCATGTAGAGATTAAGAAAGCAGAACTGGGGAATAAGGCAGGGATGCTGGGGGCTGCCATGCTGGACGGCATAGCCGGAAAATAGCCCGCCCTGAACCGCACCTGAAAACTGCTTCCAAGCATGGTTTATGTAAATCCCCCAGCTTTTGCATAAGTTCCCATCAAAGGTTTCCCACAGAAGGAGGAGATATTTTGAACGGCAATATTTTGGAATACATCACGGAACAATATCATTCCCTCACACGCTCCGGGAAAAAATTAGCAGACTATATCTTTACCAACACTTCCACTGCCCAGTACCTGTCCATTTCCACACTGGCAGAAAACAGCGGCGTTTCCGAAGCCTCCATCACCCGCTTCTGCCATGGCCTTGGGCTGTCAGGGTACAATGACTTTAAGCTGGCCTTGGCAAAGGCAGCTTATGTCACTGATTTAGGGGACCCTTCGGATTCCCCGGAAACCATTACCTCTGAGGATACCTTGGGCAGCGTGTTCCATAAACTGCATGCCTCCAACATCCTCTCCCTGAATGAAACCTTGGACCTGCTGGATGAAAAAGATGTTACAAGGGCAGTGGACCTCCTCTCTGATGCAGACCGGGTATTCTGCTTTGGGCAGGGGGGCAGCATGGTAATGGCAATGGAGGCTTGGGCACGCTTTTCCACTGCAACTTCCCGGTTTGTCCACATCGCAGATTCCCATATGCAGGCCATGAGCATTGCATTGGCAACCTCTAAGGATGTCATCCTGTTTTTTTCCTACTCCGGCTCCACAAAGGATATGGAAGACATTATGAACATTGCAAAGGGGCGGGGCATCCCCATCATACTGATTACCCATTTCCCCAAATCCCGGGCAGCGGAATTTGCAGACGTGGTTTTGCTCTGCGGCTACAACGAGAGCCCCCTCCAGTCTGGCTCCGTGCCTGCGAAGATGGGGCAGCTGTTCCTGATTGAATGTCTGTTTTATGGGTTCTGCAAGCGCAGGCCAGAGCTGTTTGCAGCAGCCCGGACTTCTACCGCAGAAGCAATTACCCAGAAACTGCTGTAGCATAAGAAAGAGCGTGTCCCCCCAAAGGAAACACGCTCTTTTTTCTATGCTATTCTGCCCGTCCTGGTTAAGCAATCTCAGATTCCCGGACAGCTTTCCTCACCCGCAGCACCATGGAAGGCGATACGGACAGTTCATCCAAGCCCATCTTTAAGAATTCTTCGGTCAGCTCTAAGTCTGCCCCAAGCTCCCCGCAGATGCCGGCCCACTTCCCTGCCTTGTGGGCGCTGTCCACAACCATCTGGATCATCCGGAGGATTGCCTTGTGGTGTGGGTTGTAGAAATCATCCAGACGTGCGTTCTGCCTGTCTACCGCCAATGTGTACTGTGTCAGGTCATTGGTGCCGATGCTGAAAAAGTCTACCAGCTCTGCCAAATCATCGCTTACCATAACTGCCGCAGGGGTTTCAATCATGATGCCCTGCTCCGGCACTTTATATGGAACCTGCGCTTCATCCAATTCTGCCTTCACTTCGTCCACGATTTCATAAATCCGCTTCACTTCATCCACGGAAGTTATCATGGGGTACATGATGGACAGGTTACCGTACATGGTAGCACGGAGCAATGCGCGCAGCTGGGTCTTGAAGATATCCGGCTGCTTTAAGCAGATGCGGATTGCACGGTAACCCATGGCAGGGTTATCCTCATTTCCGAGGTTGAAGTAATCCACCTGCTTGTCTGCACCAATGTCCAGCGTACGGATAATAACCTTTTTCCCAGCCATGGTCTGCACCACCTGCCGGTATGCGGAGAACTGCTCTTCCTCTGTCGGGAAATCATCCCTGCCAAGGTACAAGAACTCGCTCCGGAACAAGCCAATCCCACCTGCATCATTTTCCAGCACATAGCCCACGTCGCCGACACCGCCGATATTTGCATAAATATTGATTTTGCGCCCGGCGAGGGTTACGTTCTCTTTCCCCTTAAGGGTATGGAGAAGCTGCAGCTTTTCCTGCTCCTCGCGGACCCGTTCCTCAGTTGCTTGGCAGATTTCCTCGGAAGGCTCAAAAATTACTTCCCCGGAAAACCCGTCCACAACAGCCTTCATGCCCGTATGTACCTCGTCAAGATTCAGCGGCACGCTTACCAGCGCCGGAATGTTCATCATCCTTGCCAAAATCGAGGTATGGGAATTGGTGGAACCATGGACCGTCACAAATGCCAAAATTTTGGACTTATCCATCTGGACGGTTTCGCTTGGGCTTAAGTCGTCTGCCACGATAATGGAAGGTTCCATGGAGGCAAGGTCCAAATCCTGCTGCCCTGTCAGGTTGCGGACAAGGCGGTTGGAAATGTCTTTCACGTCAGCGGCCCTTGCTTTCATATATTCGTCGTCCATGCCGGCAAACATTTCAGAAAAGTTGTCCCCAGTCACTGCAACGGCATATTCTGCGTTTACCATTTCCGTGCGGATCATATTGTGGATGGACTCAAGGTAATCCTCGTCCTCCAGCATCATTTGGTGCACTTCAAAAATAGCTGCGCTGGCTTCCCCAACTTCCTTCAATGCTTTGTCATAAAGGGCCTTAAGCTGCTCCCTTGCCTGCTCCCCGGCCTTGCCAAGCCTTCCCAGTTCTGCATCCGCATCTGTAATCTTTACCCGCTTTACCTGCTGGTCGTCCTTTTTCAGCACAGCCACCGGGCCTAGGACAATCCCTTTATATACTGATTTTCCAGATAATTTTACCATCGGTTTCATACCTCCTCTACCCACAGAAGCCTGTGTTTCAGATTACAGATTTGTTTCGAAAAATGTTTTCATTGCATCAAAAGCTGCGTCTTCGTCTGGGCCTTCTACTGTAACTTCTACGTTCTGGCCGCATTTCACCCCAAGGCCCATGACTGCCATAAGCTTGGTTGCTTCTGCAGATTTGCCATCCTTCACCAGCATAATCTTACTTTCAAAATTCTTTGCTTCTTTCACTAAGAGCCCTGCTGGCCTTGCATGGATTCCGATTTCGTCCTTGATGAGATATTCAAACTTTTTCATAAATAAAATCTCCTTTTTTTCTATTATTATCCCAAATCTTCCCCATTGCTCTCAATCACCTTTTGGTACCAGCTGAAAGACTGCTTCTTGGTACGCGCAAGAGTCCCGCTTCCGTCCTCCTGCTTATCCACGTACACAAAACCATACCGCTTCTTCATCTCTCCGCTGCCTGCGCTGATTAAATCAATGGGTGCCCAGGAAGTGTACCCTATCAGCTCTACGCCATCCTCTTCCACTGCCGCTTTCATTGCACGGATATGCTCCCGCAGGTACTCAATCCGGTAGCTGTCATGGATTTCCCCGTTTTCATCGGGGGTATCCACTGCCCCAAGGCCGTTCTCCACAATAAACAAAGGCTTCTGGTAACGGTCATACACTTGGTTCAAGGTTATGCGCAGCCCCAGCGGGTCAATGGGCCAGCCCCACTCGCTGAATGTAAGGTAGGGGTTCTTGGCGGATTTGAACAGGTTCCCTTCTGCTTCCTCGCTGCCGCTGCCCGGGGCGGCAATGCATCTGCTGTTATAGTAGGAAAATGAAATAAAGTCCACGGTGTAGCTTTTCAGCACTGCTTCATCTTCCGGATCCATTTTGGGCCAAATTCCCCGCTTTTTCAAGCGTTTTACTGCATAGGCCGGGTAATAGCCCCTTGCTTGGACGTCCACAAAGAAATAATTTTCCTGATCCGTCAGGAGGGCTTCCCACACATCCTCCGGGCTGCAGGTGCGGGGATACGCGCTCCCTGCGGCAAACATGCACCCTACCCGGTTCTTCGGGTTGATTTCATGGGCCATCTTCACCGCCAGCGCCCCTGCCACCAGTTCATGGTGGGCTGCTTGGTATTTCACTGCTTCTTCGTCCTCCCCCGGCTCAAAGCAAATCCCAGCCCCCATAAACGGGGCGTGCAGTATCATATTGATTTCATTGAAATTCAGCCAATCGGAAACATACTCCTTGTAACGTGTAAACAAGGTCTTGCACAGCTTTAAATAGAATCCTATCATCTTCCGGTTCCGCCACCCGCCGTATTTCTCAATCAGCCCAATGGGGCAGTCAAAATGGGAAATCGTCACCAATGGCCGGATGTTTCTCTTCTGGCACTCCCGGAACACTTCCTTGTAGAACTCAAGCCCTGCTTCGTTGGGCTCTTCCTCGTCCCCTTGGGGGAATATCCGGGTCCATGCAATGCTCATCCGGTATACCCGGCAGCCCAGTTCCCCAAGCAGCCGGATATCCTCCCGGAAATGATGGTAAAAATCTACTGCAACTGCCGCAGGGTACGTATGCTCTTGATCCATCGAAAGCATCTTCCTCCTGCCGGAAATCACATCGCCCCTGTCCTTGCCTGCCGGGCAGACATCCACGTTAGCAAGCCCCCTGCCATCCTCAAAAATCCCGCCCTCACACTGATTTGCCGCTGAGGCTCCGCCCCATAAAAAATTTTCCTGTAATCCCATGTCTTCCTCCATCCAATCCCGTCCCTGCTGTACAAAAGCAGGCTCCCGGTAATACTTCTTCCATACCCAGCGCTATCCCTAAGCTACGACAGTAAGCAGGGGAATCCCCGGTAACATCTGCTCTTCCTTGCTCTCTGCAACTTCCAAGTAATCGTCGGAATTTACCACAAGCACCGGCGTTTCTAAGCAAAACCCTTGGCTTGTGATGTAATCCATGTCAAATTTCACCAGAAGCTGCCCTTGCTTCACCCGTTCCCCTTGGCTGACCATGGCTTCAAAGCCTTTCCCTTCCAACTGGACGGTATCCAGCCCGATATGGATTAAAAGCTCCGCCCCATCGTCGGTTTCCATCCCAATGGCATGGAGAGTCGGGAACAATGTGGAAACTACGCCGTCCGCAGGTGCAAAGACCTCACCCCGCTCCGGCAGGATGGCCGCTCCTTTCCCCAATACGCCTGAGGCAAAGGCATCGTCATGGATGGTTTCCAATTTCAGCACCTTCCCCGCCATAGGGCTTGCAATTTCAAACCGTTTTGTGATAGCGCCCTGCGCGCCTTCCCTTTTGCCTTGGGCCGCTGCCGGGCATTGCGCCCCTGCTGCTGCCGGTTCTTCCTCTTTATAGAACACCATGGTTGCCGCAAAAGCAATCGCCATGGTAAGGATGACCCCAACTACTGCCACAATCAGGTTGCCCATGCCGCCGTCTGGCTCAATCATTGCAGGGAATTCGAAAATCCCCATGCCCCCCATCATAAATTTCCGGAAGTTGAAGGCTCCATAGAAGCCCCCGCCAATCCCTCCGGCAATGCAGCTAATGATAAAGGGTTTTTTCAAGGGAAGGAGGATACCGTAAATTGCCGGCTCCGTCACGCCGAAGATGCCTGAAATAAAGTTCGGCAGCGCAAGCTCCTTCATCTGCTTATTCTTCGTCTTAAAGAAAATTGCTAAAACAACTGCGCTTGTTGCAAATGTACAAGCAAAAAACGGCATCATCACATTGTCATATCCATTTGTCATGATGTTGTTGATGTAAACCGGGATAAATCCCCAATGAAGGCCGAAAATGACTAAAATCTGCCATGTAAGCCCTACAATTGCCCCTGCAAGCATTGGGCTGAAATCCCGCACGGACATGACAGCCTCTGCAATCACCGTGGATGCAAAAGAAGCCAGAGGCCCAATCACCAAAAGGCCTGCCGGAATCGCCACAAGCAGCGTCAGCATAGGGACAAAGAAAAACTTTACCAAATCTGGTATGAATTTCCCAAAAAATTTCTCACATTTGGATGCAAAATATACTACAAATATGACTGGGACCACAGTTCCTGTATAATCCATGGCTATCAGCGGTATGCCGAAGAAATCCGTGTATACGGCTGATTCAAACATGGTTCCAGAAAACAGCGTGTAGAGCGCTTCCCCACCTGTGGAAAGGGCACTCCCTTGTATACTAGGATAACACATAATCGCTCCGATTACCAGCCCAATCATCGGCTTCATGTTAAATTTTTTTGCAGCGGTGTAACCTAGGAACAGCGGGAGGAAATGAAAGAGCCCATCCCCAATGGAATTCAAGATTAAATACCCCCCGCAGGCATCTCCATACAGCCCTAATGCGACAAATAATGCATTAAGCCCCTTCACCATCCCGCAGGCAGCCATAATCCCTAAGATTGGCTGGAAAATGCCAGAAATAATGTCAATGAACCGGTTAAAGAGGTTCCCTGACGGCGCTTCTTCCTCCTGCTGGGACGCACCGTCCTCAAGCCCTAACAGCGGCATCACGTCCGCATATACTTCCGGCACATGGTTGCCGATTACTACTTGGTACTGCCCGCCGCTTTTCATGACAGTCACCACCCCATCCATGTTTTTCAGCACATCGTCCTTGGCCTTGCTTTCGTCCTTCAGCTTAAACCGGAGCCTTGTGATGCAATGCGTCAGGCTTATGACGTTCCCCTTCCCCCCGATGTTCTTAACGATGTCCTGTGCCAGATTTCCATACTTACCCATCTTTTTTCCTCCTGAAAATAAAATTTTATTTTATGAAGGTTTGGCCAGCAGTCTTACCCCTGTCACCATCCTGGCATACATGATTTTGTGTTTTCCTAAGATATTTATGGGAACTATTCCCTTGCTTTATGGATGGCCCGCTCTATGTGGATTGTCAGGTAAAGCTGCTCATCCTTTAACAGTTTATATTCGTATTTCTTTTCAATAAATGCCGTAATTTTTTCCACGCAGCGGAAGGTATCCGGATATTTTTCCTTCACCACGCCCCACAGTTCGTCGTTGTCATCCCCTTCATAAAGCTTGTGTTCCGACAGCCTTTTGGCAAAAAATTTAAGGTGGGTGACAAAACGGTAGTAATACACATCATCTTCATCGAATGTAACCTTAAAATAGTACCTTACTATATTTAAAATTTCCTGCATAATCCGGGTAATTTCGTACATGTTCTGCATTTTTTCCTCATCCATCTGGGCATTTGCCAGATGGAGGGCGATAAACCCAGCTTCATCCTCCGGCAGCTCCACGCTACACGTTTCCTTTACCAATTCCAAGGCCCACAGGCCAATCTGGTATTCTTCCTTATAAAATTTGCGGATATCCCACAGCAGGATATTTTTCACGGTAATCCCTTCCAAAAACCGGACAATAGAGGTATGTACGTGGTCTATCAGGGAAATATAGACCATATCGTTCATTTTCTGCCCAAGGCGCGCCTTTGCTTCTGCAATGATTTCTTCCCCCAGTGCGATGTGCTCCATGGGGACGTCCTGTATTAAGGCTTGGAACTTGCTGTTTGCCTCCGCTCCGGACAGGGAAAATACTTTTTCTGCCAATTCCCCGGGAATCTCGTCGCCTGCTTTTTTCTTAAAGCAGATGCCTTTTCCCATGACAATTTTCTCATGGCCTTTTTCGTCTAATACAACTGCTGCATTGTTGTTTAGGGCTTTGTAAATCTTCATTTCCTCCACCTCTTACCATCTTTCCAAACCATACAAAAAACCTATATGAAAAACATACGGAAGAAAATCATTCAGTTTAGCTTGTTTCCGTATTATTTTACATATAGGTTTAGCTTGCTTGCGCAATCACTATCCTGTTTGTGCTCTTATGATAACGCAACTTATTTGGAAAGTCAATGGGTGGATTCTGGGGTTGGTGACTTTCTCTGTTTTTGCCAAAAATTCAAGTTTAAATTTAGTTATTTTGCTGGTTTTCAGACGCTCCCTAGAGTGTGCCTGAAAATTGCTTTCTGCAAAATGTTGACCCAATTTGCATCAAGTTTTATGCTGAATTTCGGAGATGCAGTGGGCTACATTGATGAAATTCAGCATGAAAGCTGGTGTGAAGCGGGGCAGCAGATTGCGGGAATTAATTTTCAGGCACGCCCTAAGGCTGGAAGGAGCCGATTTCTACCAGATTCCCTTCTGGGTCTGCCACATAGCAGGTGCGCTGGCCCCATGGTTCCGTGGTAGGCTCTAAAATGGGTTTTGCGCCCTTTGCCACAACCTCGGCAAAGGCTTTGTCCACTTCGGCATAGTTTTCTACGGAAAGGGCGATTTCGAAGTGGCCGTTCTCGCCTTCGGCATAGCCGTATCTGTGGCTTGTCATCTGTTCAAAGTCTTTACGGCCGAAAAGCAGGAACAGGGTTCCGTCTTTTTCTAGGAATACGTTTGAAGTGTCCTCTGCTTCTTTGATTTCAAAGCCCAGCACGTCGCGGTAAAAGCGTATCATTGTTCCCATGTCTTTGACTAAAATTCCAAATCCGTCTAATTTCATGATTCTGTTCTCCTTCTTTTCCATTATTTTGAAAATGCTGCAGCAGGTATGCTATGGAATTATAATGTTAGAGTATAACAGGAAATTGTATGGGAGTCTTGTAAATTTCCGACATTATGAAAGGCACTCTGCCATATTACAGCGGACAATGCAATGGGGGAATCTTTGGGAGCGGACGGCAATTTGGGCAAGCCCTCCCCCACGCAAACTGGGCAACGTTCCGGTGAACTAACTGCTAACTACGGCTAAGTGATTCAGGAAAGCCTTCATCACTAAGCCTACGTAAGCAGTGGATTTCACCTTCACTAAGGACGCCCATGAAGTGTTTGCGTGGGGGAGGGCTTGCCCAAATTGCCTGTGTATTGAAAAGAAAAAAGTTCGGCCTAAAGCGTGTTTAAAATGTGTTTTCTGACAGATGTATTCCACAATTTGCAGGGGATACAAATGGCGGAAATGATTTTTCAAACACACCCTAAAGAGAAGCGGGGAGCTTTGCGGCGTGATTTTTGGCCTGTGTTAAGGTCATGCCGTGGATTTGCTGGAAATTGCGGAGCAGGTGGGATTGGTCGGTATAGCCAAATTTGTGGACGGCATCCAAGATGCAAAAGGTTGGGGTTAGGCATGCCTCCTGCCAGACGTATTGGTAGCGGATCAGTTCTGCCATCTTCTTCGGGGTGCAGCCGATATTTTTATGGAAAATCCGTTCCATCTGCCGGCTGCTGATATGTAGGTCTGTTGCCAATCCCAGAATTTTCAGGTTGCCGCGGCACTCAATCATTTGGTCCACTGCCCGCAGCAGCAGGGAATCTATCCGGCTGGGGCGCAGGAGCCCGAGGAGGATGCGTTCTGCCGCTGGGATACGTTCCTGCAGGGAATCCAGTTCCCACAGCAGGGGTTCCAGCTTCTTTTTCAGTTTTTCAAAATGGATGCCCACGTCAAAAAACTGGTTTTTCGTCCCCTGCAGGCTTTCTTGGGCAAACGCCGCTGCCGCCCATGCATAGAAACGGACAGCAAATACGGAAAATTTCTCCGTACTTGCTGCCTGCGCCTGAAAATAGGTATCATTGATCCCGCAGAACATGTTCCCTATCTTATGGCTTGCATAATCTACTGTAAATATAATGTCCATGCAGACATCCGGCGTAACTAGGCCGGAAACAGGAGGCACGCCGCAGCCAGCCATCCCTGTATTTCCAGTTTCTGGGCTTGGTACACCTGCAACTGCCCCTGTATTTCCAGCCTCTGGGCTTGGTGCACCTGCCCCTGTATTTCCAGCCTCTGGGCTTGGTGCAGCTGTCCCTGCTTTTCCAGCCTCTAGGCTCGGTGCAGCTGTCCCTGCTTTTCCAGCCTCTGGGCTCGGTGCAGCTGTCCCTGCTTTTCCAGCCTCTGGGCTCGGTGTAGCTGCAACTGTCCCTGCTTTTCCTGTTTCTGGATTTGGCGCACAAACACCCAATTTAGAAATCCGCCCCTCCGAAGGCAGTATGCCTACCGGCTCCCTCGTCCCCCAGAAGCACCGGACATATGGCCGCAGCGCATCACAGGGCAGGATTTCCGTATAAGTTTGGCTGTCGCGGAACGGCTCCGCTGTAATCGGGCAAAACGCCTGATATCTCTCCATAGTAATCCCCATCCCTTCCGCTTTGCAAACAGTCCATGGGCGTTTTTCGTATAGGCAGTTCGTCGGCTGGAACGCTGCCCCGTCTGTGTAAGGGAGGGCAGCGCAAAACTACCGTCCGCCCCCAAAGCCTTCCGGTTAGTCCACCGGAACGCCGCCCAGTTTGCATGAAGGAGGGCAGCGCAAAATTACCGTCCGGCTCCAAAGCCTTCCGGAAAGCCCCCTATTCTTAATTCCTCAATATCGTGATTTTTCCGTGCAGCAGCTTATCCCTACTTAGAAAACATAACCTTCTCACTGTCAAACATCTTCGTCAGGACAACCACCCCAATCCCTGCATAAACAAGGTTGGACGCCACCGTGACAGCAATATTTACCATATCCATTTCCAAGGAAAAAATGCCGTTCATGCACTGTGCGCTGTTATACAAGGGGATTAAAAACCACACCGGCTCCGTCTTGCTTAAGCTGTCTACCATTGTGGTTACGCCAAATAGCATAGACACAATCATAATAGGCGTCACCCACCCAGTCGCTTCTTTTACATTCTTGGCAAAGGCGGAGATAATGGAAACAACCGCCACAATCACCAGCACGGTGGAAAGGATAACAAGAAGGAGCATCACATATTCCGTTACGCCATAGACATTTGCGTTCATCATCTCGCTGTCCCCCATCAGCTTCGGCAGGGACAGCATGGTGCCAAGGAAACTGGAAAGGCCGCTTAAAATGGCGATTACGCTCAGGCTTAAAATTTTCCCCAACGCAAGGTGGCTCCGCTTTAAGGGCGTTACCAGCAAGGTTGCAATCGTTCCCCGCTCTTTCTCGCCGGCGATGGATTCCGGGGCAATTGCCATGCAGCCGCTGAACAGGAAAGCCATCATCAGCATAGGCACCATCATGGAAAACATCTGGGCGGAGATATCCTCTTCCGAAGCCAAGTCATACCCTTCCCCGCCCGGGTTGATGTCAAATTTATTGGCAAGTGCAGATTCATAGCTGTCCAGTACTTTTGTCATAACCGTATAGGCCTGCTGGGAATCGGTGTCGCTGGAATTATAGTAAATTTCCACTGCCGGGGCGGGCTGGCCGGATGTTACCTCATATGCTGCCACTGCTTCGTCAAAATTTTCCGGGAAACATACCAAAAGCTGGTAATCGCCGTCCCCTTCTGCCAAGGCTTCTTTGGCGGCCTCCTGTTCCTGCTGCCCGGAAAGCTTTGTAAATTCCAAAGGCGCGTCCTCCCCCATGGATTCCATGCTGGCTGGGAGGGACACCACTTGGGCTCTGGGCTTTTCATCCCCGCCTGCGAACTGGGAGGAAAGCCCCTGCCCCATGACGGAGTACAGAAGGTAAATCATCAGCCCCGGCATGAGCAGCGTGGTAAGCACCATCCGCTTATCGGTAAAAAATCTTGTAAATTCCTTTTTCATGACTGTCATCATATTGCTATTCATAGGACTCACCTGCCTTTTCTGCGTATATGTCAAAAAATTTTTCTTCCAATGGTTTTTCTTGTGTCAGATGCTCCAAAGTGTCGCAGACCGCCATGGTCCCGTCAATGATGACGCCCACCCGGTCACAGATTTTCTCAATCAGGCTGAAAATATGGGTAGACACCACAATGGTCTTGCCTTGGGATTTCAGCTCCAGAAGGAAATCGGTCACCACCTTTGCGGTCAGGACGTCCAGCCCATTGGTGGGCTCGTCAAAAATAATGATGTCCGGGTTATGTACAATGGAAACCACCAGCGATACCTTCTGCTTCATGCCTGTGGAAAGGTTTGCTACCTTAACCTCGGCAAATTCAGAAATCTGGAACTTATCAAACAATTGCTGTTTCCGCCGCCGCGCCGTTTCTTTATCCACGCCGTGGAGCTCGGAAAAGAAATCAAACAGGTAATTCGGGGTGAAAAATTCCTCCAGCTTCAGCTCACTGGTTAAAAACCCGATTTTCCTGCGGACTTCGTTGGGGTTCTGTACCACGCTGGTCCCATCCACCAGCACATCTCCCTCGTCCGGCGTAATCAAGGAGGCCATCATCCGTAACGTCGTAGTCTTGCCAGCCCCGTTGGAGCCAAGGAGCCCGAACACTTCCCCTTGGTAGGCGGTAAAGCTTAGATGGTTTACCGCAACTTTTATCTTCTCTTTGGTCTTCTGGATTTTCTGCTGTTTGGCGGAAATCTTAAAGGTTTTCTTCAAATCCCGCACTTGTAGTAATTCTTTCATATCCATTCCTTTCTTTCTGTATTATTGTACTACTTACCTAATACAATAAAACATATTTAGCACTCTGTCAAGAAAAAATTTTTTCCTGCTTCAGGCGGCGGATTTTCACGGTAAACCGGGCTGCCATGGTAAGCATTGCCAGCGTAATCAAATACATCAGGGCCAAGCCCGGTATGACAACAGGGCTCCCTCCAAACTCCGGCAGGCTCCCTTTTTCCAGCAGGAACTCCCTCGCATAATTCCAAACATTATAGGTATCCAGCAAAGATACCACAAAATCATACAGCCCCAGCACTAAAAACAGCAGCCGTACCCGCTGGTACAGCAAGATTCTGGATTCTATGTCTGTATACAGCTTAAATTCCCCCTTGGCGGATTCTTTCCGGAATATTACCCAGAACCCCCAAGAGCATACATATTCTGCCCCTGTCCCCTCTACAAAGGAAACGTATTCCCGTTTCCTGCCCCACCATCCGAAAAATTTCCGGGACGCCGGAGGCATGTCAACCTGATAGGTATATGCCCCGGGCTCACATGGCGCAAAGGTGTAAAACCCTAGGAAAAATTTTGTCATTGCCAAGCCCCTGCTGCACATCCCATTCAGCCATGCTTCTTCTTTCTCTTTATCGAAATACAGCTTGAATTTTTTCATAATCTTTTCCACTCCTTCCCTGCGGCCTTTGCATTTTGCAGCGGAATTATTTCCCCTTGCCATCTGCAAGCCCGCTGCACACCCTGCCATGCCATCTGCAAGCCTGCTGCACACCCTGCCATGCCCATCTGCAAGCCTGCTGCACACCCTGCCATGCCATCTGCAAGCCCGCTGCACACTTTATCATGTCATCTGCAAGCCTGCTGCCCCCTCCTCCCATATTTCCAGCCCCGGGCCAGTTACGGACAGCATGCGCTTCCCATTTTCAACCAATTCCTCCAGCCTTACAATCTCCTGCTGCAGTGCCGAAAGCCCCAGTTCTGTCAAAATATACTGTTTTTTCTTCCTAGATTTCTTATCTTCGCTGTAAAGCCGGATCCACTGCTTATCCAGCAAGGTATTGATGGCGCCGTAAAGGGTCCCGGCCCCAAGTTCCAGCCTTCCCCCTGTCAGCTCCAGCGTATTCTGGATAATCCCATACCCATGGTTCGGCGTCCGCAAAGACAGTAGAATGTAATAGACCGCTTCTGTCATTGCAGCCTGCCTTTCTGCCACATCTGTCACCCCCTGCCTGTGGTTCCTTGCTTTCCTATATATCGGCTGCTGATATATCTAATATATCAGATACCGATATATCTGTCAAGGATATATTGTGGAAATGCAAAAAGGCTGCCACACTTAGGGTAACAGCGGGACACATCGTCTGGTATCTGTAAAAAATACAAATTCCCATCCGATATGCCGCTCCCTAAATGTGGCAGCCATGTTTAATTTCTTTTATTCCCCGGTTTTGGGGCTCTTGAAGCTGCTGGTATCTGTGCTCGCAGAACCTGCGCTGCCGGAATCTGCGGTAACGCTGGCTGTGTTTTTCTTTATGGTGGCAGTCAGGCTATCCCCGCTACCCTTTCCGGCATCTTTCCTTGGCCTTTCCCCGGGTTCTTTTTCCTCCTGTTCCCTAGGATCCATGTTATCTTTCTCTGTGTTTCCTTCCTCGCTGCCGGAAGTTTCCTCTTTGCTCCCTGTCCCAGCGGGCTCTCCGTTTTCACCGTTGCCTGGCTCCTCGGCCGTGCCAGTATTTCCTGTGCCGCTGGCTGTTCCATTTCCTGTGCCGCCGGCTGTTTCATTTCCTGTGCCGCCGGCTGTTCCATTCCCGGCGTCCCCGGCTGTTTCATTTCCTGTACCGCCTGTTTCCCCTGCGGTATCCTTGTCGGCACCTGTTCCATCTGCAGTTTCCCCGCCGGTCCCTGCGCCTGTGTGCATTGCCTTGTCGACAACGGCAACGTAATCGGAGGCATGGGAGAAGGAAAGCGTCGTGGAGCCGTCTGAGCCAATCTGCCCAGCATTGCGGAATATCAGTTTTCCAGAACTGTCATAATAGTACAAGTTCCCATAGCTGCCGCTGTTTTCGCTGCCAAGGTTCAGCGTCAGGTCTGCCCGGAACCCAAAATCCCCATTATGGGTCAAAGAAAGCTGGGTGGCCGGTTTCCCTTCTGCAATGGATGACACCAACGCGGAGGGGACTTTATCCGTCCCGATTGCCACCTCAAGGTCAATGTCCTTTAGGCCTGTTGCATTTACTTCTGCCCCTGCTATGTTCCAGCTATAGCTGCCCATGTCAAGGACAATGTCCACAGGCTTGCCTTTGATGGCTTCTAGTACTTCCTTCGGCACAACCGTGGCTTTTTTCATATCAATTTTCACAGTAGCACCTGTTTCGGCTTTTTCAATTTCTTCTTTGATCTTTGTAATCTCTTCTGCGGTCAGCCGTTCCCCTTCCGGCTTCTCTTCAGTGCCGTCTTTGCGCTTGGCTTCTGCTGCAAGGAATTCCCTGTCCTCTGTGATTGTCACAGTTTGCCCTTGCCCGAAGCCTTCCCAGAGGATGTCCGTGTAGGTTTCATTTTCTGTTGGAAGCGTAAATTCTGTATTTTTCTCCACAATGGCATACTGGCAGGTTTCATCTGGATATTTCAGGGCAACCACGCAGTTGTAATATTGCGCTTGGAACTGGATTTTCTTATATTTTCCCTGCGAAATGCCCACAGTGCCTGCCCACTCGGAAAGCCTTAAGCCGGGGAAATGGCTTGCATCCTTAAATGCATCTGTGGCCTCCCCTTGGATTTCCGGCTCGGAAAGGTCCTCCCCTTCCAATGCCAGCAGCTTGCTGCCGCCTGCAATTGTCCCGTCTTCGCTGCGGTAAGTATAAGAAACGTCCACGGTAGTTTTGCCCCGGTAAAGGGCAACAATGTCAAAGCTTACCATTTCCTTAGAAAGTACCTGCCCCTCATCGGCAGAAAGGAGCGCCCAGCCTTCCCCTTCCATCCCCATGGCGTCCTCCGGGCGTTCCAGTTCCGCCAAGGCTTCTGCTGCGGTTGTCCCTTCTTTGCAGGAGCCTGTAATTGCCTTGGAGGTTTCTTTGCCGTCCTGCCCGATGTACCTTGCGTTCCATGTTACTTGGCAGTTCTTGTAGTCTGCAATGGCGGAAATATTTGTGATTTCCCCGACTTTTGTATTCCAGTTATGGGAACTGTCGCTGTAACTCAGTATAATTTCCGCAAAATCGTCTGTCTTGGCATCTTCCGGCAGTTCCATCGCAGCCAGCACGTCTTTGTAAGTGGCTTCTTTGTCTGCAAATACTGGGATAATTACGGTCTTTTCCCCGCTTTCCTCCGAAATATAGGTAAGGCTTACATTTGCGCAGCCTTTGTCATAAGCAGCAGAAAAGTAATTATAGCTATCCAACAGCAGTTCGGTATCTTCCTTTATTTCCAAGCCTCCCCAGCTGCGCGTCCATGTTGCAGTAACCCCTTCGATTGGCGCAGGGAATATCCCCAGCTCTTTCAAAGTTGCCCGCCTGCCCACATTTTCAAGGGAATGGTTGGAATAGCCAAATCCGTAGCCGCCATTTTCCTGCTGCTGCAGGCCATAGAAGGAAAACTCAGCATTTTTGACATCCTCCCGGTAGGTATTTCCGGATTTTACCTTGAAGTACCACGGGTAAGTAGTCTGCCAGTTGGACAATTCCTCTGACATAGAGTAACTGTATCTTAGCGTGTCTTCCATTTCCAGCCTTGTAAGCGCCCACTCGCAGGGATATGTGCTGTCGGTGATTGGGATTGAGCCGACATACGCTTTTTCTGCATGGACGTATACCAAGTCAGCCCGTATGGAAGAAGAAACATTTGCAACCTGCGGGTAAAAATAGGCATATGCATTGCAGTCAGGATTTTTCTCATTTACCTTGATTTTTATGCCAAGCGTATCCCCGGGCCTGACAAATTCCCCGTTTTTGTCAATGGTAATGCTCTCTATCACCGGGCCGTTTACATCATAGCCGGATTCGTCTACGGTAAAACCCCATGGGCCCTGTTCCTCATAGTCTGAAAGGGTGGCGGTATTTTGGTTCTTATCACGGATGGACAGCTCTGTCAGTTCCCATTGGCCGGGCTCGGTGGATGCTTGAATCTCCATTGACCCGACATATGCCTTTTCATAGCTGCTGTATGACAGGCTGACATGTTCCATATATGGGTTTTCCGTACCGGCCAGAGCAAAATAGGCATACCCGCCGTCAGGGTTCTTCTCCTCTGCCTCTACTTTCAGGGTGACAGTATCCCCTCTTTTCACATCTCTCCAATCGGGATCTATGCTGATTTTTGTTATGGCAGGCCTTACTGTATCATAGCCTTCTGGCGATACGGTGTAATACCGCGCGCAATCCTCCTGCCCGTCCCCTTTAAAATCAGACAAATTTGCTTTGTTCCCATAAGTATCTGACATACTCAGGTAGCCCATCTGCCATTTGCAAGGATAGGTTAAGTCCGTAATCTGGATCTGGCAGACATATTCGCCCGTATCTGGCTGGTATCGAAACATCACATACTGCCCGCTTTGTCCAGACAGGGCTGGCGGGTCAAACCTTGCCTGTGCAATATCGCTGGGGTGATCCTCTTTCACTTTTATCCGGATTTCAACGGTATCCCCTGCTTTGGCCTCAAGCCCATTTTCAACGTCAATGCTTTCAATCACTGGTGGATCTTTGTCGTATGCTTGGTTTACCGTAAATTCGAGTTCTGCTTCTGGTTCAAAATCCTTTGCAGTCAAATAAAAAGTCCGCCCAGAGGTTGTAACAATGTCAATGCTCCATAAGCACCACTTTTCCGGATAAGTTTTCTCCCTTACCACAAAGGTTCCTGAAATGGTTCCTGATTCTTTGTCATAGGCGGCGTCAAAATACTCTTCGTTCGCATAGGTTCCCCCGTAAGTGACGCTCATCTTCCCACTTTGAGCTTCTACGCCTTCGCATTGGACGTTGGCCGTATAAGTTACGCTGTCCCCTGCTTTCAACGTCCCGTCGCCATTGGACGCATTGAGTTCCATCTTGAAACCAGAAAGGGCTATTTTCCCTTCTTCCGGCTTATTTTGGATGGTAAACCGGTAAAGGTATTCGCCGTCCTCCCCCGTTACAGTCCCGTCTATGTAGTTGTCCCGCTCATCTTCTACGCGGATGCTGCCCACATAATAGCTGTCTGCCCGGAACTGGCTGCATGGCACTGTTGCTGTGTACACATTTTCTTCACCGCTGGGTTCAAATTCTAAATCATAATAATAATATCCGTACACCCTCACAGAAACTGACTTAACCTTACTGTCAGAATCAAATACGTGCATTTTGAAATGGAGGGACTGGTCCGTGGTCAGTGTCTGCCCATTTTCCTCCAATTCAAAACTTTCTATAACGGGCTGGTTAATGTCGTAGGAGCCATCCCCATCCAAAGACCCTGTTTCCCCGCCGCCATCGCTTTGGGGGAGCATAAATGCCTGCTGCCTTGCACTGCCGGATGGCCCTTCTTCACTAGGCTGCGTGCTTTCCCCGCTGGGTTCTGCCCCATTGGCAGGCTGTGCGCTTTCCCGCGGGGAATCTGTGCCATCGCCTGGCTGCGTGCTTTCCTGCGGGGAATCTGTGCCACCGCTTGGCTGCCTATCCCCTTCTGTGGGTTCTGCCTGTGGGGGCTTGGTATCTTCTTTTGGCTGTTCCCCGCCTGTCCCTTGCTGGCTGTCCCCCTGCCCTTCTGCCGGCTGGCCTTCCTCTGCCGGCTGCTGGCTTTGGCTTGAGCCCTCTGCTGGCTGCTGGCCTTCCTCTGCCGGCTGCTGCCATTGGCTTGCTCCTGCTGGCTCCTGCCCTTCTGCCGGCTGGCTTTCCTCTGCTGGTTCCTGTCCTTGGCCATGTCCCGCTGGCTGCTGTTCTTTGCCGGGCTCAGTTCCTGCTGGCTGCTGGCTGTCCTTGGTTCCCTCTGGGCACTGGCCTTCGCCATCTGGCTGCTGGACGCCCTCTGCCCCTTCCGCTGGCTGGCCTGCATGTTCTGGCTGCTGCCCTCCTTCCGGTACTTCTGGCATGCTGCCCGTCCTTGTTCCTCCTGCTGCATTTCCGGTTAGCTGCTCCCCTCCTGCTGCATTTCCGGCTAGCTGCTCCCCTCCTGCTGCATTTCCAGTTGGCTGCTGCACCTCTTCTGCACTCTGGTATTCACTGTCATTTTTCGCTACCGCTACACCCTGCATTGGAAAGGCCGATGTAATTGCCAAGGATGCTGCCAGCATAATTCCTAGTAATTTCCTGCCTGTTTTTCTCATCAATGGTTCCTCCTCAGTAAAAAATGCATAAACAAAATTCTCCTCCGCAAAATACCTTTTCCTGCCTCCTGAAATCCCCCCTCCCTGACAAAAGCCTTTTTATTTTCTCCCAACACAATAGCAAGTAACATTTTGGCTGGGCAATAAACGGTTCTTCACTTTCCAGTCCGTATTCCGGCGGTTGCTGCACTGACGTAGCCTTTGGGCTAATAAGCAGTCCTGCACTTTCCAGTCCGTATCCCGAAGCACTCTGCGAATCGGGAAAGTTGGAATCAATAAACAGTCCTGCACTTTCCAGTCCGTATTCCAGTAGCTTTGCACTGGCCGCCGCAAAACTTGTAACGCATTGACGCCTATTCCTCCCCTGCCAGCACTGCGACTACCAAAAGGCGGTTTTCCTCCCGGCCGCTGTAGCAGGTGGACAGGGTTAAGATACGGCTTTCCTTAGAAACCGCTGTGTTTTCCCGGAAATTCCCTTTGCAGCCCCAAACATCGCCAAGGTAACGCTGCACCTCGGAAAGGTTGGAAAAATCATATTCATAAGGGATCAGGGCATCGGAAAATTCTGCCGCTGCAAATATTTCATAAGTCAGCGTGCGTTCCGGGGTATAAATTTTAATTTGGCTGTTTTCCTCAAAAAATGCCTTGTCCTCAAATTTGTGCAGGCTGGTGAACATGCTCCCGTTTTTCATATTGTGCCCATACAGGACCGTAACGGAATCCCTGAAATCCTTGTGGTTCACCCCTTGGGAATAAATTGCCCCGGGGAGCCCTTCCGCCAGCTCCACAGTATGGTCCAGATAATAATTGCTGTAAGGGTCTGCATCATCTGTTTTCTGTAAAACAGGGTAGTCAACGTCTGTGCCCGGCACGGTAATCCATGCATAAATGTCTGGGTTTTTCGTCTGCAGCGTATCAAAATCAATGGTTATTTTCCCGGATCTATCCGTGCCCTTTACCTCATCCACGGACATGCCTGCAAAAAATTCCAAGGCGGCTTCGGTATCTGCGGGGACGTTAGCGGCATCCCCTGCTTGGAAACTTGCGATGGAAATGGCAAGGCCGAATAAGAAAGTGATGGCTACTGCAAGCAAAGCCTTTTTTTCTATTTTCATTGTGTTACCTCCCCCAATCTTTGGATTTTTCTCTTTGGAATATAATATTTGCCAGAATTGGCAACAGAATTTCTATGCTTGATGTGAACTCCCCCTTTTTTTAATAAAATTACGAAATTTCTTCCCTTAATGATGATTATACATTCTTTTTCCAAAAAATGGAAGAAATTTCCAAAAAATATGCCACAAAAATATCATTAATTAAAATCAGAGGGAAATAGCATCCTTTTTGCAATTTCCCTCTTTGCCTAGGCTACATAAGGTTAAGCCCTGCTGCCAAAAGCAGATGCTAACCCAACTTTTGGCAGCAGGCAAGCTAGTTTATTCACCAGTTTTGGGGCTCTTGAACTGGGTGGAATTACCGGAACCCGTGCTGTCTGTTTTTACTGTATTCGGTGCATTGGAGTCTGTGACTGGGTTGGTTGGTTTCCGTTTGATAGTGGCAAGTTCATCTGTCCTGCCGTTGCTGTTGTCTTTTTCCTCATACTCCCCGAAATCTTCATCCTCTTTGCCAGAGAGGTTTTCCCCGTCCCATTCTGGATTTTCATCTTCCTCTTTTTGGGAATCCCCTTCATTATCGGCCGGATCCTTGTTTTCGGAATCCCCATCTTTGTCAGCTGGATCCGTGTTGGATGATTTCTTATCAATGACTATGACATAATCGGATGCATGGGAAAATGGCAGGCTTGTGGTGCCGTCTGCGCCAATCTGCCCGGCATTTATGAAAATCAGTTTTCCATCGCTGTCATAATAGTACAGGTTGCCTGTGCTGCCGGCGTGCTCGCTGCCAAGGTTCAATGACAGGTTTGCCCGGAACCCGAAATCCCCATTGTGTGTCAAAGAAAGCTGGGTGGTTGGGCTGTCCCCTGCGATGGACGCCACGATGTTCGAGGGGATGGCATTGGTATCAATCTTTACTTCTAAGTCAATGTCTTTTAAGTTCGTGGCTGCTACATCCATGCCGTTTAAGGTCCAGCTGTAGCCATCCATTTGGAGCACAATGTTGACAGATTTCCCTTGGATTGCTTCTTGTACTTCCTTGGGGATTACTGTAGCTTTTTTCATGTCGATGGGGATGGTTGCGCCTTCGGGTGCGTTTTTGATTTTCTCAATAACCTCAGCTATCTCTTCATCGGACAGCCTTACTCCTCCAGTTTCCTCTTTTGGCCTATCTGTACATTCTTTTATCGTAAACTCTGTGTCCTCGCTAATTACTACCTTTTCTCCTTTCCCATGTCCTTCCCAAACAATATCAATGTATTTTTCATTTTCTGTAGGCAAGGTATAGGCCATTCCCTTTTCTACAACTATATATTGGCAAGTATTATCCGGAAATTTAAGGGTAACTACACAGTTATAGTAGAAAGCTTGGAACTGGACTTCCATATATCTGTTTTGGTTCATGGTTACGGTACTTTTCCACTCCAACAGCCTTAAACCCGACAAATGTTCTACATCTTTGAATACCTCCGTAGCGCCCCCTTGAATTTCTGCATCTGATAAGTCTTCCCCATCTATCAGCACCATTTTACTAGCAGACGCAATAACCCCATCTCCCCCACGGTAAGTATAGGCAGCATTTACTGTAGTTTTTCCACGGTAAATGGCAACAATATCCATATTCGCCATGGGTTGGGTAATCGTCTGTTCTCCATCAGGAGCAAGCAGTACCCATGATTCAAATTCTATGCCGCTGGGCAGTTCTGGGTTCTCTAAATCTGCCAAAGCGTCACTAACAGCAGTCCCTTCCAGATAGGATTTCGTAATTAGTTTGGATGCTTCCTGCCCGTCTTTACCAACATATTTTGCGTTCCATGCTACCTGACAATTGTTGTATATTGCTTCTGCGGAAAACTCAGCAATGTCACCTACTAGTGTATTTTCGTCATAAGAATCACCCAATTCAAACTTGACAAACTCATCTGTTTGGGCATCTTCCGGCAATTGCAATTCGTCCAGCGCATCTTTGTACGATGCTCCTTCTTCCACAAACACTGGCACATAAGCAGATTTTTTCCCGCTATCTTTAGACATATAAGTAAGGAGAACGTTTGCACATACCTTATCATAGGTGGCTGTTATGGTATAGGACAAATCATCATAGCCGCTAAAATACAATTCAGAATCACCGTCTATAATAATCCCAGCATCACTAGACCATCTTTTGCACAGCCACTCTGTATTGACCCCTTCGATTGGTTCTGGGAAAATGCCTAAACTATTTAACGTTGCCCTCCGTCCTACCCGAATAGTGTCATTTGAAATCAAAGAATTATTCTTATATCTCCCATCTTCCTGTTTTGCAAACCCATACAATTCAAATGTTATGTCCCGGAAATCCTCACGGTACGTATCCCCTGATTTTACCTTATAATACCATGGATATGTAATGTTCAAATCACTCTTAAATTCTGTCAGAAATGCTTTATGCCCAATTTTATCAGGGATAGTCATGCTTGTAAGCGCCCATTCACATGGGTATGTGTCTTCTGTAATTTCAACTGTACCTACGTATTCATTTGTATCTGCGTTGAACTTCATCTTAACATCTGTCCTGCGGTTTACATTCAATACCTGTGGTTCCAGACGTGCATCTGCATATTCAACAGGGTTCTCTTCCTTTACTTTCGCTGTTATGGTAATAGTATCCCCTGCTGTTACCCATTGCCCATTTTTATCAATGGATACACTTTCAATAACAGGTTTTTTTGTATCAAAATTTTCTTGCACTACTTCAAAACTCAAATCTTTAGCCGGTTCAATCTTAGCTGGAAAAAATTCAATATACCGCCCATTTTCCTTATTTACATCTATACTAGCTAACTTCCATGAAGAGGGATATATTTCCTCTGTAACCGTGAAAGTTCCTGTCAATTTTCCATTTTCTGCATCAATCTCCATTGGTGCCGATGCCACTTTCATAGTTGCATTTGCATAAGAACGTAAAAATATATTAGCTTTTTTTATCCCAGATTCCGTATAGGAAAAATCAGCCGTATATGTTACCGTATCACCCACCCTTAATTTTCCATCTTCATTGGAAGGGTTTTTCTGCATTTCGAAATTGAAAATGGCCAAATCCTCTACAACTTCTGGTTTATCTTCTTTATAATCTAACGTAAATTGGTAACGGTAATTGAAATTTTCATCATTTACATTAGCATAAGTACAATTTCCACTCATATCCTCCACACAGATAGAAGAAATGTAACCATTTTTTCCTTCTAATACACCACAAAAAAGAGCACCTTCATAGAGGTTCTTCTCTTCACTTTTCCTTAATGGCACAGTTTTCCATACGCCGCAGAACACCTGTACAGTAACAGAATTTATTCCACTGTCTGCATCATATGCCAACATCGAAAAGTGAAGTGTATCATCCATCGTCAGCGCCTGTCCATTTTCTTTGAACTCAAAGCTCTCAATTACAGGAGCATCAATATCTTCTTTATTCCCAAGCGGCATAATACCCTCTTCCCCATTCCTCTGCGGCAGCATGAATGTCCCCATCTTGGCCTCTTCGGTTCCCTGTTCACCTCCCGCTGGCTGTCCTGCCTCTTCCTCTGGTTCTTCCCCATCTGCTTGTCTATCTTCTGGGGCTTTCTCTTCCGTTCCATTCCCTTCATCATCAGATTCCTGTTCTTTCCCCCACGCTTCTGGTTCCGACCCACCTTCCGGCTTCTGCCCTTCTTCCTCAGCTTCTGGTTCTGCCCCTTCCTCTGCTGATTCCGGTTTCCTATCAGATGAATTTGACTCTTCCCCTTCGTCCGCTGGCTTCTGCCCTTCTTCTAAATCTTCCTGTTTTCCGCCTTCATCCGCTGGCTTCTGCCCTTCTTCCGCTGCTTCCTGTTTCCCTTCCGATGCTTCTGGGTTAGCTTCTTCCAACTGCTGTTCCCCGTCCAGCATTTCCGGCTTTGTTTCTTCCGGCTGCTGCTCCCCGGACTGTATCTCTGGGTTCGTCCCTCCGTCCGCTGGCTGCTGTTCCCCAGCCTGCATTTCCGGATTCACTCCATCATCTGCTGGCTGCTGTTCTCCGCCTGCCGCTTCGGAATCCGCATTTCCATCCACTGGCTGCTGCCCTTCCTCCGGCGATTCTGCCGTTGCGCCTTCCGCCAATGCTTCTTCCGTTCCTTCATAACCGTTCCCATTCCCTTCTGCTGCCAAACCCTGCACCGGGAACATTGTAGTTACTGCCATAGATGCTGCCAATAAAATCCCTAATAATTTCCTTCCTGACTTCTTCATCCATTATACCTCCTTAGTTCAAATGGTAGTGTCAAACCCTACCTGATTTTTTGTTACTAAAACCTTGATTTATTGGGAG
>CAJTWA010000015.1 GCA_910580195.1 uncultured Lachnospiraceae bacterium | reverse complement strand
GGGAAGAAAGAATCATTATAAATATGTACACGAACCACTTTACGCTGGAACAGATTGCAATTGCAACAGGCAGGGACATAGAAGGCATCCGGGCTGTTATTATAAAGAAAGAGCCTGAGTTAGTATAAAAACAATCTCGTTCCGGCATCGGGGAAGGCGCAGGCAGTGCAAGGGGAAGTAATCCCCATTGCAGGAAGGATTAACCATGAGATTATGGGAAATGGCAGCATAAATTGAGATAAAAATTTGCCTAGAAAGGAATGATAAATCAATGAAAATCACCTACATCCACCACAGCGCTTTCTGCATCGAAACCGATGGGATAGCGCTGATATTTGATTATTTCAAAGGGGACTGCATCCCATCCTGCACCTACCACGGCGCCCTGCCGGAGCTTGGGCGGGATACGCCGGTCTATGTATTTTCCAGCCACAGCCACCGGGATCATTTTGGCACAGAAGTGCTGGCATGGAGGGAGCGTTACCCCAACATCCACTATATTTTCGCAAAGGAAATCAAGAAAAAACTGGGCAATTCCATGCTGCGCCGCTTGGGGCTCCCAGAAAATATCAAGGACGCCATCACTTACGTAAAGCCTGGGGAACGTTATGGAGTGGGCGGCCTTACCGTAGAAACGCTCCTTTCTACCGACAGCGGCGTGGCATTTCTGGTGACTGTGCCGCACGGTATTTCTAAGGACATGGCCATTTACCATGCCGGGGACTTGAACTGGTGGAAGTGGGAAGGGGAACCGGAAGATTTTAATGCATATCAGGAAAAGACTTACAAAGAGCAGATTGCCTTGCTTTCCGGCCGGAAGGTTGACGTGGCATTTGTGGTGCTGGACCCAAGGCAGGAAGGGGACAAGTACCTTGGGATAGACTATTTTATGGAGCATGTGCAGGCCCGGTATGTTGTGCCCATGCATATGTGGAAACAGTATGGCTTGGCGGAAGAGTACAAAAACCGTCCCCAGAGCCGCAGGTTCCGGGAGAAAATACTCAGCTTCAGGGAGGAGGGCCAAGAAGCCATATTGGATTCCTAGAAAATAGTATTTGAAAATATGATTCCGGGGGTTAAATATTAATGTTTCTACTTGCCTGAATTTCCATCTGCCGCGGTGTCATCCGTTGACGCAGTTCCGTTGCGCCGTTTTTTTGTCTATTAGGAAATACCGTGCCACTGTGAAGTGATGAAGTTCATGAATTTCCTATAAGATAAAACCCTCCGGGAGGATACCCTCGCTTCGCTGGGGCAGACCCTGCGCACTCGCACGAAGGGTATTATGTCGCCAAGGCGACCGTGCTCGGCGCGCAAAGGTCCTAAGCGCCAGTGGCGCTTGTTCAGGACGGACCGAAACGGAGTGTAGAAGGCAAACCCCTCAAGATTGAGGGGATAGGCGAGCCCCTGTGGGCTTGCCCACTTTGTTCCGCCTTGCAGATAGAAGTTTATTCTGCGTAAAATTCATCAATATTTAACCGCCGGAGTAATTTCACGTTAGAATTGCCATTGACATTTGTTGGAAACGTTGTATAATACAATTAGTTTTACATATGATATAAGAAAAAGTAAAACTAATCGGAAGGAGGGAAAACAATGTCAGTGGATACTATTATTGACAGGCAGTATGGCATTGCCAATGACGAAGCGGCTCCGATTGAACTGCCAAAGCAGCGGATTTATGCAATGTGCAATTTGCGGGGAGGGATTGGAAAGACAACATTGTCGTTTAATTTAAGCTATCTTGTAAATAATCTGCTGGCTGTCGATACCTGCCCGCAGGGGAATTTGTCATATTTTTACGATAACAATTATTATGCAGGGCAGCAGACTAATGTAAAAGATATGCTTCTGCCATACTTAGTTCCTGGGCTTGGGAAAGCTACAAGGGTGGCTGCTTACATTGGAGCTACGAATCCATGTTTTGCAGAAAAAAATAATTATTATATCCCGTCTTCGGAAGAACTGTATTTGCTCCCATCCCAGTTGATTACTGCGATTAACCAGACATCCGGCTTGCAATATCCCCAAAAAGAACAGGCATTAAAAAGTATTTTATATTCCTTGAAAACAGAGATAGAGCGGGAACTTAGGGAAAATGATTTGGATAAATGCCTGATTGACACATCTCCGTTTTTTGCAGGGGCGACGCAGCTTGCTTGGTATGCAGCAGATGCATTGGTAATCCCTGTCAGGACAGACCAACAATCCATCAAGTCTTTGGAACTTTTGATTAATACCTTGAGCAACCCGCAGAGCGAGTTCCGGAAACACCTTCCGGAAAATGACAGGAATGTGCCGAAAATCCAGATGGTGGTACTGACCCATTGCGGTTGGTCTACAGTGGCTGGGGCAAGGAATGAGCCGAACCAGCAGACGAAGGTATACCTGAACAAAGTCTATGACATCATATCAAAACATCGGACGCTGCTGTCGACGAATAACCCGGATAACCATTTGTTCATGCTGGATGATTTTCTAGGCTCTGGCCGGATTTCCTCTTTTGAGTCAAAACCTATGGCATTGCTGAAGGAAGGGGAAACAAAGGTCATAGACCGGGTAAGGGTAAGCGTGAATAAATCAGTAGATAAATGTAAAAACCAATTAAAGTTTATTTCAGCGCAGCTATGGTAAAATTGGAAAGAAAAATGGCAAGGGGAATTTTTCTGCTGTATTTTAGGGTATGCTTAAACATAGAAATTTGCACAAACCAAGCGTGGGATAGCAGGAGATTTTAAGTGTTCCGAACACGTGTGGAGCAAGGCGAAAGGAATAGGAATTATTATGGAAGTAAAAATATATACAGACGGCGCTGCGAGGGGCAACCCCGACGGCCCCGGCGGCTACGGCGCAGTCCTCACTTATATGGACAAGGAAGGGAAGCTCTATAAAAAAGAAATTTCCGCTGGCTACCGCAAAACCACCAACAACCGCATGGAACTGATGGCTGCCATCCGCTCCCTGCAGGAACTGACAAGGCCCTGCAGGGTGGAGCTCTACTCCGATTCCAAATATCTGGTAGACGCCTTCAACAAAAACTGGGTTTCCGGCTGGCTCAAAAAAGGCTGGAAAAAGGCGGACGGGAAACCAGTCAAAAACGTAGACCTCTGGCAAGAGCTATTACAGGCCAAGGCGCCCCATGAAGTCCATTTCATCTGGGTCAAAGGCCACGACGGCCACGCCATGAACGAACGCTGCGACGAATTGGCAACTTCTGCGGCAGATGGGGACCATTTGCTGGAGGATGCTTGAAAAAATTTTTCCTGTTTCACAGGCCATAGAAGAAACCTGCTTCTGTATGCAGGAGGATACTTGAAAAACATGTGTTTCTATGGTATTATGGCGGAAGGGATGAAAGACGCTGCAAGCGTAGCCAAGCCCATGACATGATGGGGCAGGCGCAGCGCTGCGGCCTAGAAATCTGGAAGTTATGCTTTACAAAGAGGGCAGTATTATTTTTGGAATATGACAGGAGGTGTTTCCTATGGCATTTTTCGCCAGTTTTATACAATATGCGCTTAAATTTATCCTGATGGCGGCAGTCGCCGGGTGCGGGCTGTTCCTAGGGAAGAAGCTGCGGGACAGGAAAGATGCATAAGCTGCGTCAGGGAAAATACTAAAATGAGAACAGACAGTGGAGGAAATTGTTTTGAAGAAATATGGAGTAAATGAACTGCGCAGGATGTACCTTTCGTTCTTCGAGGGCAAAGGCCATCTGGCAATGAAAAGTTTTTCGCTGGTGCCCCACAATGACAACAGCCTGCTGTTAATCAATGCAGGGATGGCGCCGCTGAAGCCATATTTTACCGGGCAGGAGATTCCGCCCAAAAAGCGGGTGACTACCTGCCAGAAATGTATCCGGACCGGGGACATTGAAAATGTAGGGAAAACTGCAAGGCACCTTACCTTTTTTGAAATGCTTGGGAACTTTTCCTTCGGGGATTATTTCAAGCATGAGGCCATTGCATGGAGCTGGGAATTTTTGACGGGAGTGCTTGGCATGGACCCAGAGCGGCTGTACCCTTCCATTTACGGGGAAGACGACGAGGCGTTTGAAATCTGGACGAAAGAGGTTGGCGTCCCGGCAGAGAAGATTACCCGGTTTTACCGGGATGAAAATGGGAAATGCGACAACTTCTGGGAGCATGGGGCAGGTCCTTGCGGGCCGTGTTCTGAAATTTACTATGACCGTGGGGAGGCCTATGGCTGCGGCAGCCCGGACTGTAAGGTAGGCTGCGACTGCGACCGTTTTATGGAGGTTTGGAACAACGTATTTACCCAGTTTGACGGGGATGGGCATGGGAATTATGAAGAGCTTGCCAGCAAAAACATTGATACAGGGATGGGGCTGGAGCGCCTTGCAGTCGTTGTGCAGGACGTAGGTTCCGTATTTGACATTGACACAATGAAAGCCATCCGGGACAAGGTGTGCGAGGTGTCCGGCAAGGAGTACCAGAAGGATGGGTTAGACGACGTATCCATCCGCCTGATTACCGACCATATGCGTTCCGCTACCTTTATGATTTCCGATGGCATCATGCCGAGCAACGAAGGCAGGGGCTATGTGCTGCGGCGTTTGATCCGGCGTGCGGCCCGCCATGGCAGGCTCCTTGGCATTTCTGGGAAATTCCTTGCTACCTTAAGCGCCACCGTGATTGCAGAAAGCAAGGACGGGTACCCGGAACTGGAGGAAAAGAAGGAATTTATTTTCAAGGTGCTGACGCAGGAAGAAGAGAAATTTGACAAAACCATCGACCAAGGCTTAAGCATTTTAGCAGAAATGCAGGAAGAAATGGCAGCGGCTGGGACGAAGGTGCTTTCCGGTGAGCATGCGTTTAAGCTGTATGATACCTATGGGTTCCCCGTGGACCTGACACAGGAAATTTTGGAGGAAAAAGGCTTTTCCATTGATGGGGAAGGGTTCCAAAAATGCATGGAAGAGCAGCGCAGCAAGGCAAGGAATGCAAGGAAGGAAACCAACTACATGGGGGCGGACGCCACAGTATATGACGAGATAGACACTGCCATTACCTCTGAGTTTGTAGGGTATGGCAGGCTTTGCCACAGTTCCAAAATCACGGTGCTGACGACGGAAACAGAACTGACAGAAGCGTTGTCCGACGGGGAACGGGGCACCGTCATTGTGGAGGAAACCCCGTTCTATGCCACCATGGGCGGGCAGAATGCAGATACCGGCATTATCCGTGCTGGGGAAAATGAGTTCCGGGTGGAGGACACCATCCACCTTAGGGGTGGGCGCATCGGCCATGTGGGCGTTGTCACCGCCGGGATGTTTAAGTGCGGCGATACCGTAGAACTTTTGGTAGATGGGGAAAAACGCGGGCTGATTGGCAGGAACCACAGCGCCACCCACCTGCTCCAGAAAGCCCTCCGGGAAGTTTTAGGCACCCATGTGGAGCAGCACGGCTCCGATGTCAATGCGGACAGGCTGCGCTTTGACTTTTCCCATTTTGCAGCCATGACGCCGGAAGAGATTGCCAAGGCAGAAGCCATTGTAAATGAGAAAATCGCATCTTCCCTGCCGGTAGTGACAGAAGTCATGAGCTTAGAAGAAGCCAAAAAGACAGGGGCAATGGCCTTGTTTGGCGAGAAATACGGGGATTCGGTCCGTGTGGTAAAAATGGGGGATTTCTCGGTGGAGCTCTGCGGCGGGACCCATGTGGAAAATACCAGCAATATCAGCGCGTTTAAAATCATATCAGAATCCGGGGTAGCAGCCGGCGTCCGCAGGATTGAGGCATTGACCTCCAAAGCGGTGTTTGAGTATTACGATAAATTAGAGGAAACCATCCATGCGGCGGCAAAAATTGTAAAAACAAACCCAGCAGGGCTGGTGGAAAAATTGGAGCACCTGATGGCGGACTTAAAGGCTTTGCAGGGGGAAAATGAATCCTTAAAGAGCAAGGCGGCAAAAGATGCCCTTGGGGACGTGATGGACCAGGTTACGGAGGTAAAGGGGGTAAAACTCCTTGCAGCCAGCGTTGCCGGGGTAGACATGAACGGCCTGCGTGACTTAGGCGACCAATTAAAGGAAAAGCTTGGGGACGGCGTGGTTGTCCTTGCTTCTGAAAAAGACGGCAAGGTAAACTTGGTTGCCATGGCAACCGAGGGGGCGATGGGCAAAGGCGCCCATGCTGGGAACTTAATCAAAGCCATTGCCGGGAAAGTAGGCGGTGGCGGCGGCGGGCGGCCGAACATGGCCCAGGCAGGCGGGAAAGACCCGTCCGGCATTCCGGATGCCATCGCAGAAGTGAAAACTGTTCTGGAGGGCCAGATATAGGCATTGCTGGGAAAAGTTTTCCGAAAGTAGTTGACTTACGGGAAAATTCTGTTATAATTAATAGCAGTGCAATAAAATGACCCAAACAGTTGAATATGCACAATACGCAACTGGAGGGAGGTTAGGTGTGAGACTATGTCAAATGTTATCGTAAAAGAAAACGAAACTTTGGATAGCGCTTTACGCAGATTCAAAAGAAACTGTGCGAAGGCTGGTATTCAGCAGGAGATTCGTAAGAGAGAGCATTACGAAAAGCCAAGCGTAAGACGCAAGAAGAAATCCGAAGCAGCAAGAAAACGTAAATATAATTAAGGGTTAAGGAAGAGAACTTCGCATTGTTTGCTTGGCAGATGGTGCGGGGTTCTTTTTTTGTTTATTTGGGAAGTAATATAAGATGATATAGGAAAGGGGAATGAGGATGCAAAAAAAGAGTAGGAGTGGGATAGCTTTTTTGTTAGCTGTTTCGTTGGCGGCGGGGATGGTTTCGCCGGATGTTATAATATCCCGTGCGGGGGAAATTGTTCCGGTGCAGGGAAGCGGGGCGGAAGTGACGTCTGGGGATGCGCGGGATGGGGGAACTTCGGAAGTCCCTATGGCAGATTGGGAAATGCCGGAGGGAACAGAGGGGAATCCTGTGGCGGACTGGGAGATGCCGGCAGGAACAGCGGGAAATTTTGCTGCAGGCTGGGAGCAGCCGGCAGGAACAGCAGAAGCTGCTTCTTATGGGGAACCTGTGCAGGAAGGCCGGGTAACGGCGTCGGGGGATTTTTCCTATGTGGAGCGGGCGGACGGCACGCTGGAAGTTACCCGCTATTTAGGCAATGACAGCGTAATTGTTATTCCGGATCAGGTAGAGGGGAAAAAGGTAGTGTCCCTTGGCCTTACTTTTTCCAAATGCAGGCCTTTGCGGGCGGTTGTGGTTGGGGCGAATATTTCGGAAATTAGCCCGGCGGCTTTTTCGGATAATATAAGCCTGAAATATTTTGCGGTGGACAGCCGGAACCCTTATTTTACTGCAAAGGACGGGATTCTCTACCGCAAGGATATGAAGGAATTAATTTGCTGCCCGCTGGGGAAAGAAGGGAATGTTGAAGTGCCAAAGGGGGTAACTTCCATTGGGAAAAATGCCTTTTCGGGCTGCCACCTTGTGGCGGGGGTAACGCTGCCGGAAGGGCTGGTTTCCATTGGGGAGGCTGCGTTTGGGAACTGCATTTCCTTATCGGAAATTACGGTTCCGGGCAGTGTGGCGGAACTGGGGAATGCTGTTTTTTCTGGCTGCACGGATTTAAAAAAAGCGGAGCTTGCGGCAGGGAATTTGAAAGGGATTGTTTCTTCGGCTTTTAGCGGATCAGGGCTGGAGAGGATTTCCATTCCGGAAGGGGTAACGTCAATCGGGGATTCTGCTTTCCAGTCTTGCGGGAATTTGCAGGAAATCACGTTGCCGGAGGGGCTTGCTTCCATCGGAGCCAATGCTTTTTTCGAATGTAGCAGCCTGGCTGGGATTACAATCCCAAAGAGTGTGGCGGAGATAGGGGGACAGGCTTTTTTGGGATGCAGCAGCCTTTTAGGGATTGAGGTGGATGGGGAGAACCAGAATTTTTCCTCAGAGCAAGGGCTTTTGTATAATAAAGATCAGACGGAATTCCTTTGCTGCCCTGCTGGGAAGGATGGGGAGGTTTCTCTTGCAGGGAGTGTGAAAAAGATAGCGGATGGCGCGTGCTACGGCTGTACGGGCGTAACGGGGGCAGCGCTGCCGGAAGGCTTGGAAACGGTTGGGGGATATGCGTTTTTTGGGTGCAGCGGCTTGAAGAGGATTACAGTGCCGGAAACGGTAACGGGAATTGGGAGCAATGTGTTCCAAGGCTGCAGCGGCTTGGAGCGGGCAGAGTTCCGAGGGGGTGTTGAGGGAATTCCGTCCTATGCATTTGACGGCTGCGGGAGCATGGCGGAGCTTGTGCTGCCGGAAACCTTAAAAACCATTGGGCTCTGCGCCTTCCAAGGCTGCAGCAGTTTGGCAGGGCTTACGCTCCCAGCCAGTGTTACGGGGATTGATGGGATGGCATTTGACGGCTGCAGGGACTTAGCTTCGATTGCAGTTGCTGCGGAAAATGAAGCCTTTGCGTCTGTGGACGGGGCGCTTTACAGCAAAAACATGGCAGAACTGGTTTGCTGCCCGCCGAACCATCCCGGCGGGGGACAGGGGGTATTTACCGTCCCGGAAGGGGTGAGCGCCTTGAAGAAACATGCTTTCCAAGGCAGCAGGAACATCAAGAAGGTGGAACTGCCCCAAACTTTGTCTATGCTGGAAAACTGGGAAGATGTATTCAGCTACTGCACATCGTTGGAGGAAATTGCGGTGGCAGAGGGGAACACAGTATTTTCCTCCGAAAATGGCGTGCTGTATGACAGCGGGAAAACAAGGCTGGTATGCTGGCCAGGCGCAAAGCCTGCGGAGGGCGTTGTGCTGCCTGAAACGGTGGAAACCATTTGGTTCGCGGCTTTTAAGGGCAGCAATATCAGCAGCATTGCCCTGCCGGGGCATGTGAAGTCCATTGGCCCAAATGCTTTTACCGACTGTGGGAACCTAACAGAAATAACGCTCGCCCAAGGGCTGGAAAACATCGGGGAATATGCTTTTTCGGGCTGCAGGAGCCTGGCAGGGATTACATTGCCAAAGAGCCTTTCCCTTGTAGGGCCGGAAACATTCCGGGGCTGCACGGGGCTGGAAGGGATTCAGGCAGAGGAGGGAAACCCCCAGTATGCTTCGGTGCAAGGGATCCTTTATAATGGGGACCAGACCGAACTCCTGCTCTGCCCAGAAGGGAAATCAGGGGAGCTTGAAGTGCCAGAAAGGACGGCGCGCATTTCTTTTTCTGCTTTTTCCGGTTGTGGGAAATTGGGAAAAATGCAGGTGCCGGAATCCGTGCTTTTTATTGAAAACGCCGCATTTTCGGGATGCAGCCCGGAACTGGCCTTACGGGCAGGGAAGGCAAGCTATGCAGAAGATTATGCAAAGTATTATAAAATGAAGCTGGAAACAGTTGGGGAGCATGAAACCCATGACAACAAGGTATTGCTGGAGGAAGGCGTTACCTGCACTACAGGGGGGAAGAAGGTTTCCGTCTGTGCTGCCTGCGGCCAAGTAACAGAGGAAACTGCCCCGCCAGCCGGGCATACAGAGGTGGAAGACCCAGCCGTTCCCGGCACTTGTTTAGAACCGGGTAAGACTGCGGGCAGCCATTGCTCTGCCTGCGGCCAAGTGCTGAAAGCGCAGCGCGATACTTACGGCAGCCATAAGCCAGTCAGGGAGCCGTCCTTTCAGGCCAGCTGTACAAAGCCGGGGAAAAGCATGGGAGTGTACTGTTCTGTCTGCGGGAAAATCATGATACAGCCCAAAGACCGCCCTGCCCTTGGGCATGACAGCCAGACGCTTTTCACCCGTGCCACTGCCCGCAAGGACGGGAAAATCCTTGTCCAGTGCAAGCGCCCTTCCTGCAAGGCCGTGGAGAGCGAAACCATTATTTACGCCGCAACGGACATCTCCCTCTCAAAGACTTCCTACACGTACAACGGCAAGGTGAAAAAGCCTTCTGTAACTGTAAAGGACAGTAAGGGGAATCTGTTGAAAGAGAAGCAGGACTATACCGTATCTTATGCATCCGGCAGGAAAAATGTAGGCATTTACACGGTAACGGTCAAACTTCAGGGGAATTATGTCGGCAATGTGAAAAAGACATTCCGCATTGTCCCAAAAGGCACTTCCATTACGAAGCTTACGTCCCGCAAAAAAGGCTTTTTGGTGAAATGGAAGAAACAGGCGGCGCAGGCAGCAGGCTATGAAATCGCCTACTCCACCGACAGCAAATTTAAAAAGAAGGCAACCAAAACCGTTACCATTAAGAAAAATAAAACTGTTTCAAGGACAGTCAAAAAACTGAAGGCAAAGAAGAAATACTATGTAAGGATCCGCACCTTCAAAACCGTAAAATCAGGCGGGAATTCCCAGAAAATCTATTCTGCTTGGTCTAAGGCAAAAACGGTAAGGACGAAGTAAAGGAGATGGGGATAAGGCTGAAATTGCCAGAGTGGAAAAAGCTGTAAGAAACAGGAAAAAAGGCACAGTGCATGAAAGGAGAAATGCACTGTGCCTTTTCTTTTCATATAGTATTGTATTTTATAGGATAATAGGATAGTATAAAGATGAAGAAGGCAATTGAGTTTGAAATTATGGAAAATATTATTGTAGAAGTTGGAGCAGAAAATATGGGAAAAACTAGAAATTTGGGCCAAGGGATTTTGTGGGATGAGAAACTAAAATGCATGTCAGCTATTATGGAAATGTCAGTTGGCGAGTATCTCAAAATTGTAGAAAAAGCATACCAGAACAGGGGGGGGATTTCAGGGCAACGGGAGGCCTTAAAACAAAAAACGGCAATTTCTATCAGGAACCGGATGATTGAAGATATCAAAGACGGGACAATATTACCGCCGATTGTAATTGGGCTTGTGGTAAATGAAGAGAAATACCAGAGTTTAAAAGATGGAAAAGTTGCATATGGACAATTAGTTATGGATGAACCTGTGGAACAATTAAGCATAATTGATGGGATGCAAAGGACAACTGCCCTGATGAAAGCCGTATCAGAGAAGGAAGAAGTGAATCAGGATAAAATACGGGTAGAATATTGGATTTCTGACAATAGCAATAGCTTGTTATACCGGATGCTGATTTTGAATACTGGGCAGGTTCCGTGGAATGTAAGGCGGCAGATAGAGGTTGTTTTTTCTGGCATTATAAAAGAAATAAAAGAAAAGGTTGAAAATATTGAGGTTTTCGAGATTGGTGATTCATCCATAAGGAGCAAAGGGGGGCAATATCAGGCAGATGGGCTGATAGAACTGTTTTTAGCATTTGGGGCAAGGACATGGAAGGTCAATACAAAGGAAAAACTGACAGATGAGTTTACAAGGCATGATTTTTTGCAGAGCAGCGGCGAAACAGATTTAGTACATCTATTTTGTGATGTGTTAACATGCATGGCAAGGATAGATATTCTTTTGGATAGTAAATACAAAAAAAGAGAGGAAAATTCCACGGAGAAATTTAAATCTGGAAAAGAATTATTTGCCCGGCAGCCGGCAAGGATAGGTTTTTTTGCGGCGGCAGGCGAAAAAATTATGGGAAGGCCTGGAGATGAAAGGGATAAGGAAACCATAGGAAATTATAAAAAAAAGTTTATGGGCGCAATTGAAAACGTGGTTAGGAGCATAGAGCAAAAATGGGGAGAAGAACTGGTTGCATATATGGATTTTGCAACCTTAAACCAAATGATGGAAAGAAGGACAGCAAAAGTGGGGGATTTTGAAAGAGAACTGTTTTATGAAGCTTTTAAAGTAGTTGTAGAGGAAAACGGCCAACTTTCAAATTTAGGGATTTGCTGGAGGGCAATTTAAGTGGGGATAAGCAGAGATAAGGTTAACAAGGCTATTTTTAAAAAATTAGCATCTTATGCTGATACTGCAAATTCATCCTATCCATATGATTTAAGAAAGTGCTATATTGATTTTCAAGTGAAAGATAAAGAAGCATTAGATACTATCAGAAATGTGAGGATACAGGAGTTTATACCAAATGCAAAATTTGCGGTAATCAGTTATAAGCGTAAAGATATTTTGGTTGTTTTGGGGGAACAGGAATCTGTCCATGACGGTTCCGTATTGTTGAACCTTGAAATGGATTTGCCTATATTTGTTTATGCAATTTATGCTTTGGATGGAATGGTAAACCATACAATGTTGCCGTTGGAAATTTATAATGAATTACTGTGCCAGCCAGAGGACGAATACTATCATGGGCATTGTTTAGAGGATTTGCAGGCTGCATTTGAGCATGTAAGCGCTTATGAGATTAACAGTGAGAGCAGTTTGATGAAAGACGATGTCTATAATGTATATGCATACCACCTTTTCGTATTGGAACAGGGGCGCATTGGCCGGTGGGAAGAAAAAACATTGAAACTGTTGGAAAGAATTATTTTGAGTGGAAACGGCAAAATTCCATACCATAATATTGTGATGTCCATGTTAGCGAACCAATGGAACCATAGTTTTCTGGAAACATACAGGTGTATTGAGCGGATGTTCCATGTTATCCGGCTAGAACCATTTTATGATGTATTGGGGACGCAATTAACGTTGCTTGAGGTATCGGAAAAAATAGAAGAGAAGATATCATGGCGTCCAGATGAGCAGACAGCCATACAGGATATATTTAAAATCGTGAAAAAGCTAGGGTTTGCAGAAGAAATAGAACAAGTAAAGTGTTCCTATAAAGAAGTGCAAGGGATGCGGTTAGAAAAATGGTATTATCAGGTGAGAAATTCCATTGCCCATTACCGGGCAATACATAAGCCGCTGAGTTTTACAAGAGAAGAATGGAACTGTTTGCTGCGGTTTAATCTTTGCACGATTGAATATTTATATGATAAATATAGGGAAAAACTCTAAAAAGATTTTGGGTCTGGCGAGAGATTACTTTAGTAATTAAATATTGCGTTTTACGCTAAGTAAGAATAGGAACATCAAACTTGAAGTATAAAATAGAAAAATATTCCAAAAATATCTTTTTTGGTAGGGATTACAATTGGTGATTCTTACCAGAAAAGGTTTTTTTATTTTTAGATACTAATCTGTTTCTTCTTTTCCGATACACAGGCAATTTTGGGCATCCCTTCTTCTAAGCAAACGGTTTATGGGTGTTCTTAGTGCAGGTAGAATCCACTGCTTACGAAGGCTTAGGAATGAGGGTTTTCCTGAGTTCTTTAGCTGCAGTTAGCAGTTAGTCCGCCGGAACGTTGCCCAGTTTGTGTGAGGAAGGGATGCCCAAAATTGCCGTCCGGTTCCAAAAATGAAAATATATGCCATCTCCCCTTTTCAAATAAACTGGAATATTCCCCCGAGCCTGTACATATATATGGAATCAGGAAGTAAGGAGGACAACTTATGGAGGAAATCATCAGCGTATTCCCGGCAGCCCTGCGGGGGCTTTGCCGGAACAGCTTTGGGGAGGGCAGGGAGCCGGAGGAACTCCGCCTGCGCACCGGGCAGCCGGTCCAAGTCCTTTGCAGGGACGGGGAATGGTTCTGGGGCAGGGAAAACCATCAGGTTAAGAAAAGCAAAGAAGGAAGCTATATTTGGACAGACCGTGACATGAAAGAAACCCTTGCAAGGATGAGCCAATATTCCATGTATGCATTGGAGGAGGAAATCCGCAGCGGGTTTTTCACCATACAGGGCGGGCACCGGATTGGGGTAGCTGGGAAAACCGTCTGCGAACAAGGGAAAGTGGCTGCCATCCGCAACATATGCAGCCTGAATGTCCGTGTGGCAAGGCAGAAAAAAGGCTGTGCCCGCGGGGTCATCCCATGGCTGGTACATAAAGGGGAACTTTACAACACGTTGCTGCTGTCGCCGCCGGGGGCAGGGAAAACCACCATGCTCCGGGACTGCATCCGCCTGATTTCGGAAGGGACGCCGGAGTGCCCGGGCAGGAAAGTGGGGGTAGTGGACGAGCGCAGCGAGATTGCGGCCAGCTACCTTGGGGTCCCGCAAAATGATTTAGGGAGCCGGACGGATGTGCTGGACGCCTGCCCCAAGGCGGAAGGGATGCGGCTTTTGCTGCGCAGCATGTCCCCGCAGGTCCTTGCCGTGGATGAGTTGGGGAGCCGGGAGGACTGCCTTGCGGTGGAAGAAGCCCTCCACTGCGGCTGCCGCATCCTTGGCACCATGCATGTGGGGCGGATTGGGGAACTGCGGGAAAAAATGTATTTGTCCCATTGGATGGAACGCGGGTTTTTTGAACGGTTTGTATTTATCAGCTTAGGGCGGGAAGGGGAGAGGAGGTTTTCCGTGTTCGACGGGAAACTGCAGAAATTATGCTGAAACTGGCGGGCAGTATTTTGGTGGTGATATCGTCCCTGTTGTATGGCAGCAAGGTGTGCAGGGAGCTTTCGGAGCATGTGGGACAGTTGGTGGGCTTGAAGGAAATGCTTCTGATGCTCCGTGGGGAAATTTCCTATGCAAGGACGCCCTTAAAAGAAGCGTTCCAGCAGATAGCCGCCCAAGGCAAGGAGCCATTTTCCTCTTTTTTGGAAAAAGCGGCACAAGGGCTTGGGGGAAAGGAAGAAAACATAGGGGAATTTTGGCGCAGGCTGGTGGAGCAGGAGGCAGGGAATTTTTATTTTTCCAAGGAAGAGCTGGGGCTTTTGGAACGTGTGGGGGAGAATTTCGGATATTTGGACGTGCAGATGCAGCTTAAGAACTTAGAACTGTATATGGAGCAGGCGCAGGTCCTGATAGAAAAAGCCCAGAAGGAGTTAATGGACAGGCAGAAGCTGGCAAGGACACTCAGCCTGATGTGCGGCCTGTTTCTGGTGATTCTGCTGATTTAGCGGTACGGAGGAAACTATGAGCATAAGTTTGATTTTTAAGATTGCGGCGGTGGGAATCTTGGTGACTGTGTTAAGCCAAGTCCTAAAGCACAGCGGGAGGGAAGAGCATGCGTTTTTAACCAGCTTGGCGGGGCTGTTGATTGTGCTGTTTTGGATTGTGCCTTATATCTATGAGCTGTTTGAAACCATGCGGAACCTGTTTGCATTGTAAAGGAGGTGCGGGTGCATGGCAGGAGGCAGGGATTTCAGGGAGGCAGCTTTCGTATGGCTAATGGAATGGATGGGATCCGCAGATTAGATAGGGGCAGGGAATGGATATTTTAAAGATTGCAGTCCTCGGCATTGTGGGGACGCTGCTTGGGATTATGTTAAAAGAGCAGAAAAAGGAGTATGAGTTGTTTGCGACGCTTGGGGTGTCCCTCTGCATTTTTTATTTTTTGATGTCCAAGCTGGAACTGGTGCTGGCAGTCATCAATAAAATGCAGGATTACGTCAGGCTGGACACGGGCTACCTTGCAATCCTCATTAAAATGATAGGGATTACTTATGTGGCAGAATTTTCCTCCAACCTCTGCAAAGATGCAGGGTACCAGACGGTGGCGGGGCAGATTGAAATGTTTGGGAAACTGTCGATTTTAGTCATCAGTATGCCGGTGCTGCTGGTGCTGCTGGAAACTATAGGGGAATTTTTAAGTTAGAGGGGGTGGTTTTGCTGAAAAAAAGGGGATGGCTGTGGGTTCTTTTTGTTTTTCTGTGGTTCCTGCTGATGCCTTGGGAGGTTTCTGGCGCAGAACAGGATGGGGAAACTTTTCATAAGGACATAAGCAGCTTAGCGGGGCAGGAGGAGGGGGATACAGAAGAAAACATGGAAGACGCTGGGGAGGAATTTGGGAAATCTTTGGAATCCTATTTGGCAGAACTGGATTTTTCCGATATTGACGCTGCGCTGGGGCAGCAGGAAAGCACGCAGGATTTGGATTTCAAAGGGCTGGTTCAAAAGCTCATCCGCGGGGAAGAGATTGGGAAGGAAGGCCTTTTCAAAGAAATTTTCCACATGGTGTTTGGGGAAATTGCAGCGTTCCGCAGCACGCTGGTGCAGGTTGTGCTGCTGTGCGCAGCCTTTGCCATCCTCTATAATTTTGCCGATGTGTTTGAAAACCCTGCGGTGACGGAAATCAGCTTTTATATGGTGTACATGCTGCTGCTGGTCCTTCTGATGAAATCTTTCTTTATCCTCCGGGATGTGTCTGTGGACGTGATTGGGGATATGATGGTGTTCCTTAAGGTGCTGATTCCCACCTTTACCATGAGCATGGCATTTTCCGGGCAGATTACCACGGCGGCAGGGTTTTACGACATGACCTTTGTGCTGATTTATGGGCTGGAATGGGTGATGCAGTATCTGGTAGTCCCGGCGGTGCAGATTTACATGGTGCTGGAGCTGATGAATTACCTGACGGAAGAGGAGCTGCTTTCTAAGCTGACGGACTTGCTCAAATCCGGGGTTGCGTGGGTGCTGAAGCTTTTATTTACCATTGTGGTTGGGATCAATGTGGTGCAGAACCTGCTGACCCCGGTGATTGACACTTTTAAGGCAGGCATCCTTGCCAAGACCGCAGGGATGCTGCCGGGGCTTGGGGCCTCCATCAATGCGGTGACGGAAATCATGGTAGGGTCTGGGATTATCATAAAAAACGGCATCGGCCTTGCGGCGATTCTGGTGCTGCTGGCCTTGTGTGCGGAGCCCTTAATAAAGGTGGGCGTCATGACCCTCCTCTATAAAATCCTTGCGGCAATGATACAGCCCATTTCAGATAAGCGGATGATTGGCTGCATCAGCAGCGCAGGGGAAAGCGGGCGGCTGCTGGGGAAAGCGGTGGTGACGACTGCAGTGATGTTTTTGGTAACGATAGCCATGGTAACGGCGGCCACGACTTTTAACCATTAAAAGAAGTACGGTTCTGGGGATGCAATTACAGTGGAACTTGTGTAGCAGGAGTTATGGATTCCAGTTATGAAAGCAAGTACGGTCCTGGGGATGCAACTGCGTGCAGCAGCGGCTATGAGATTCTATTGTGAAAACAGGGGGAGCGGGGATGGAAATCATTTATAATTGGGTGAAAAATATTGTATGCTTTTATATTTTCATGGCGGTTATCCTGCATTTGCTCCCAAGGGAAAGCTACCAGAAATATGTGCGCTTTTTTTCCGGGATGCTGCTGACAATCCTTGTGGCGGCTCCGGTGCTGTCATTGTTTGGGAAGGAAGAGGTGCTGATGCAGAAAATCAGCCAAGCAGGTTTTTTCCAAGAACTGGACAATGTGAAGCTGGACACCAAGCATCTGGAGCAGGCCCAGAAAAAGGCTTATGTGCAGGAGTATGAGCGGGCTATTGAGATGGATGTGGGCAGGATTGCAGAAGGGATGGGAATGGAGGCTTTGTGGACAAATGTCCAGCTTTCGGAGGAGTATCAGGTGGAATCTATTGGCATGGAGGTAGCCCTTCTGGAGGAGGAAGGCAGTCCTGTCGGGAAGGCGGATTTTGGGGAAGGCGGCAGGGAATACCCAAAAGCCTATGCGCTGAAGCAGGAATTGATGGAATTTTACCGTTTGGGGGAGGGGCAGGTTACGGTTGCAGTGCAGGACAGGTGAGGAATATTGTGACGCTTTTTGGCAGAAAGAGGGGAGGGGCAGATAGCGTAAAGGGGGCTATAGGGCAGAAAAATGGAATGGCAGGGAGGTTAGGGAATGAAGAAAAAGAGTTGGTTTTCTTTGGAAAAGATACGGGAGATACCGAAAAACCAGCTGCTGGTGGGCGGCTTGGCGGGCTTGCTGTTGCTGGTTGTGGCTATCCCAACGGAGCAGGGAAGGAAACAGGCGCCGAAGCAGGAAACTGGGGTGGCGGAAGGGACGGCGGAGGGGCAGGCTGACGGCAGCGTGGGCAGCTACCGGAAGGAGCTGGAGCGGAAATTAGAGGAGATTTTGGGGGAAATGGATGGGGTGGGGAAAGTGGAAGTGATGATTACCACCCAAGACGGCGGGGAGCGGGTGGTGGAAAAGGACGTTACCCGCAGCAGCCAAGAAGGTTCGGAGGAGGATGGGGCTGCAAAGCGCAGTACCTTAGAGAGCCAGTATCAGGAAGGGACGGTGTTTTCGCAGGAAAGCGGCACAGGCGGGGAACCCTTTGTTTCTAAGGAGGTCATGCCAAAGGTAGAAGGGGTGCTGGTGGTAGCAGAAGGGGGTGGCAATGCAAAAGTAGCGAAAAATATTTCCGATGCAGTTTTGGCATTATTTCCGGTGGAAGTACATAAAATTAAGGTAGTTAAGATGAATTGACAGGAGGGCATCAGTTTTGAAGAAAGTATTTAAAAAGAACCAGATTATCATTACCGCACTGGCTCTTATGATTGCTGTGGCAGGCTATTTGCAGTATACCGGCAGCCAAAGCGACAGCGAAGTGGCAAAGGAAGCCAGCGCAGACACGAATGAGGGTACATATGAAATATCCGACGAAGACATGTACAGCGCAGAGGATATTTTCACCGACACAGAAGCCAGCGAAGAAACTTCTGCCAGCACAGATGAAAACCTTGGCATCCGGACAGGGGAAGAGATTGCGCAGGCAAACGGGCAGGGCGACGGGGTGGAGAACCCGGGAGAAGCCGTGCTCACCAGCACAAATGTGAACAATGTGGACTTTGCATCGGAAGTGAAGCTGAACCGGGAACAAGTCCGTTCCCAGAACAAGGCGTCTTTGCTGGAAATCATCAACAACGCCGGGATTGGGGAGGAGCAGAAACAGGACGCCATCAACGCCATGATAGCCATGACGGATACGGCGGAGCGGGAGGCCGCTGCTGAAATGCTGCTGAAAGCAAAGGGCTTTACGGACGTAGTGGTAAGCATTACGGACGGGAGCGCGGACGTTGTCCTGAATATGGGGGAAGTCACGGATGCAAAGCGGGCGCAGGTAGAGGATATTGTAAAGCGTAAAACAAATGTTGCTGCAGAAAACATCATTATCACCCCCATCCAGAATTCTGTATCTGCCGAGGCTGGCGACGGTGCATCGGATGGAGCCGGCACAGACGCAGGCGCAGGGACAGCGGACAGCGGCGCAGATGGCACTGCAGGCACAGATGCAGGGAGCGCAGAAGGGGCTGCGGTGGCGGAAGAATAATTTTCATGCTGTGGCAGCTTACCACAGGAGCAAGGTGCATTTTTTATTGGGATTCCAGTAGAAAATGCATCTTTTTTGTTTAGCAAGGGGCTTTGGGCAAAGCCCTGTGCTTGCACGGGTATCTGACAATCGGAATAAGGAAAATATTTTGTTAAAAGTCAGGGGATTTTAACAGAAGGCGTGGATTTCATTTCCCAGCAGGCAAATTTTGCCCTTGACAGAAGGATATACTTTGTATATACTTAACGGAAAGATATCGCCATTGTATTTATTTTGGAGGTAGGAAAATGGAATCGGAAGTATTGCAAAAAGACCAAGGGTATACAATACAAACAAATATAAGGAGATGGGGAAATAGCCAAGGGATCCGGCTGCCAAAGGAAATCATGTCACAAATGGATTTGCAGGAAAATGATACCATAGGAATAAAAGTTTACGATGGAAAAATAATGATTGAGAAAGTCAATAAGCCGAAATACCTTAATTTAGCAGAAAGGCTGGAAACATTCTATCAGAAGCCGATTGAGGAAATTTATGTAGAAAGCGTGCGAGAGGTTGATGTAGGGGATCCAGTAGGGAATGAACAGTGGTGACTTATAAACAAGGGGATATAATTGTTATGGATTTTAATCCTCAAAAGGGCCATGGGCAAAGCGGGAGAAGGCCAGCGGTTGTTTTGAGCAATGATATTCTGAACCATCATAGTTCATTAGCATTTGTTTGCCCAATCACCAATACAAATAAGAAACATCCATTCCATATAGAACTGGATGGGCGGACGAAAACAACGGGCGTGATATTATGTGATCAGGCAAAAATGCTGGATATTGGAGCCAGGAATGCCCAGTTTAAAGAGGAGTGCCCAGAAGATATCTGGAAAGATGCGAAGGAACTAATCATTAGTTTCCTGTAGCAGGCCATAAATTGCAAATTTATAAAAGCATTTGGAGAATAGCCTTCCAGATGTTTTTATTTTGTTTTGGAGTACACGAAAGTTAGGAAGAGGTAATTGGAAATGAAACGGAAATCTTACGAAATTGACATGTGCAGCGGCTCCCTATTCCCTAAAATCTTAATGTTTTCCATCCCGCTGATGCTCTCTAGCATTTTGCAGCTATTGTTCAATGCTGCGGACATGGTAGTGGTGGGGCGGTTTGCAGGGAGCACGGCATTGGCGGCCGTGGGGGCAAACGCCTCCCTCATTAACCTTTTGACAAACCTGTTTATTGGCTTTTCCGTAGGGGCAAATGTGCTGGTGGCAAGGTTTTACGGTGCAAAAAAGGAGGGCGAGATCAGCGAAACCGTCCATACTGCCGTGGTCTTAAGCGTGGTTTGCGGCCTTGGGCTGATGGTGTTCGGGATGCTGGTTGCGCCGCAGATTTTGGTGGTGATGGGGACGCCGGAGGATGTGTTGGGCCAAGCCGTTTTGTATATCAGGATTTATTTTGCAGGGATGCCTGTGATTTTATTGTATAATTTCGGCAGCTCCATCCTGCGGGCAGTAGGGGATACCCAAAGGCCTTTGTATTATTTATTTGGGGCGGGCATTATTAACATTGTGCTGAACCTGATTTTTGTCATTGGGTTCCACTTGGGGGTGGCGGGGGTTGCCCTTGCGACTGTCATTTCCCAAGTGGTATCGGCGGGACTAATCCTCCGCTGCCTGATGCATATGGAAGGGGGATGCCGGGTGGAGCTGAAAAACCTTCGGATGAAGAAGGAAAAAGTGCTCCAGATTGTCCGCATTGGCCTTCCGGCAGGGCTGCAGGGGACGGTATTTTCCCTGTCCAACGTGCTGATACAGTCCTCCGTCAATTCCTTTGGCTCGGTGGCGATGGCGGGGAACACGGCCGCGTCCAATATTGAAGGGTTTATTTACATGGCAATGAATTCTTACCACCAGACGGCCTTAAGTTTTACCAGCCAGAACTTTGGGGCAGGGAATTACAAGCGGATAGGGAAAGTGCTGGCGGAGTGCCTTGCCATGGTAACAGGGGTAGGCCTTGGGATGGGCTGGGCTGCGTACTTGTCCGGGAGCTGGCTCCTTGGGATTTACTCTTCCGACCCGAAGGTCATTGAGGTAGGGCTCCTGCGCCTGTCTGTGATCTGCACCACCTACTGCCTGTGCGGGATTATGGACGTGCTGGTGGGGGAACTGCGGGGGCTTGGGTATGCGGTAATGCCTATGGTGGTGTCGCTGCTTGGGGCCTGCGGGTTCCGTATCCTATGGATTTTCACGGTCTTCCAAGGGCACCGCAGCTTGTGGGCGCTGTATCTTTCCTATCCTGTTTCATGGGTGCTGACGGGGGCGGTGCATATGGTTTGCTATTGGATGGTGCGTAAGAAACAGGCGGTGCTGCCTGTGTTTGTAAGTAAGGGATAAAAATGCACCAAGGCCTTGTAAGGATGCCTGAAATTAAAACTTTACGCGTTCCAGAAAATTTGTTATGATGGAAGCATAACAATCTGTACAATGAAACGAACCTAAAAATGGCTCATGGAAAGCAGGTGGTAAATATGGGAATGACAAATAAGCAATTCCAAGGGTTTATCCGGCTCGCTTTGGAACTTCTTGAAAAGGCAGCTAAGAAATCGCCTGACAATGAAGAACTTCAAAAAGTAAGGGATATCTTCCGGTCAATGCTTGAGGATGATTAAAACTTTAGAACCAGTAACCCCAAATAGCTAAGGTGCAAAGTCTTCCTTGAATGATTTTTCTGCATATGCTATAATGCCGGTGGGCAAAAAGCAATCATAAGCCCATGAGGGCAAAATGAAATCCCCGAACTGTACGGCAATACAGTCCGGGGATTCTTCTTTTTTTATCTTATAGGAAATACCGTGCCACTGTGAAGTGATGAAGTTTATGAATTTCCTATAAGATAAAACCCTCCGGGAGGATACCCTCGCTTCGCTGGGGCAGACCCTGCGCACTCGCACGAAGGGTATTATGTCGCCAAGGCGACCGTGCTCGGCGCGCAAAGGTCCTAAGCGCCAGTGGCGCTTGTTCGGGACGGACCGAAACGGAGTGTAGAAGACAAGCCCCGGGGGATTGAGGGGTTAGGGGAGCCCCTGTGGGCTTGCCCACTTTGTTTTACAGCATTTCGCGGCAGCAGATAAACATTTCACAGCAATAAAATTGCGTTGGTATTTTTAGCAGGCTATAATAAAATGTCTGTTTCTGGCAGCGGCAAAATATAAATTTTTGCCGCTGACGATAAAATGGGCGTTGGCGGGAAGAATGTGCTTGCATATTCGGCGAGCGGCGAATGGCGGTCATGAATCGAAGATTCGTGATATAATGGCGAGGAGGTGGCGTATTGCTCCATATTGCAATCTGTGATGATGAAAAACATATGTCCGACCATATAAGGGCAATGGCCTCCGATTTTTTCCATAAAAAGAACAGGGAGATCCATTTTCGGACATTTTTAAGCGGCGAAGAGCTGCTAAGCTACGACGGGCAGATTGACATCTGTTTTTTGGATATCCAGATGAAAGGCATGGACGGCATGGAAACGGCAAGGAAGCTGAGGGCTTCTAAGTTCCGGGGATTTCTGATTTTCATCACGGTACTGAAAGAGATGGTATTCCAGTCTTTCGAGGTGCAGGCCTACGATTATTTGGTCAAGCCGGTGGATGAAAAACAGTTTGAAAAGACCATGGAGCGCCTTTACGCTTCCATGAAAAACGCCAGCGAGGACAGCCTGCTGGTGCAAAAGGGATATGAGGGGCGCATCATCCGGAGGGATGAGATTGTTTTCTGTGAGATCATAGACCGGAAAATATATCTAAATCTGGCATCAGGAGAGGTTGTTGATTATTATGAGAGGATTGAACATCTGGAATCAAAGCTGGACAGCCATTTTTTCCGTTGCCACAGGAGCTATCTCATCAACCTAAAGCATTTAAAAGGATATAAAAACGGGACTGCCTGTATGGATAACGGCAAAGAAGTCCCTGTATCGCGGCTGCGGAGCAAGGAGTTTTCCGGTGTTGTCCTGCAGTATATGAAGAACATGTAAGGGCTTTGCAGCTATCCGGCAGGCCTGCGCATTTACTGCGCAGACCGTAAGAAAGTGATTCAGGAGTGCAAAAATCCCATTGCCGGAGGCAATTTAAAATGGATTTTTGCCTGTAACTGTGAAGGTACGGAACAGTTACAGGGCTTTTACATATGGGGGCAGGTAACATGGCTGAGTATTTTGGTTTTTTTCATGTATATATCATGGGCGTTGCCGAGATGTCCTTCCAGTTTTATTTTCTGGCAAAAATTTTAAAAAAGAAAGTGTGGCTTCCTTTTTATTTCCTGTTTGCAGTATGCGCAGTGATTGTCGATGATTTTCTTGCGGCAGGCATGATAATCAGGTTTCTGGTGTTTGTATTCCTGCTTACGGCATATGGGATTTTTGCCTGCCATGCGGATGTTAAGTCTTCCCTTCTGTATGCGGCCTTGACGACAGAGATTATGCAGCTATGCTATGGAATTGTGAAATCCCTGATTAGCCTTTTATGCCCGCTTTTGCCTGCTGTTTTCCCTGATACGTCCGGCATCTCATTCATGCTGGCCAGTGAAGCAGCGTCACTGGCCCTGGCCGGCTTTTGCTATTATATGGTGTACCGTTATTTTTCCGGCTATACCACAGTGGAAATGCAGCATATGTTTCTGGTTTTTATCCCAATCCTGATGATATTTATTATGAGCGAGTACATCAATATGGTAGAATTTGAATTCCAGGTTCAAATCTTGGCAGAAGACGGGCCTTTTGAGTATCTGCTTAACCACGGGCAGCTGCTTGCCATGCATTTTTTAGGGCTTGCCAGCTTGTTCTGCATCTTATTTTCTTATAAGAAACTGCAGCAGAATTTCCGCCTCAGCACCGAAATTTCGCTGCTGGAGCAGCAGGAACATTCCCTGAACCAGTATGTGGAGGAAGCGAAAACCCGTTACGATGAAACAAAGTCTTTCCGCCATGATATCAGAAACCACATCGCAGTGGTAAAAAAGCTCCTGCAGAATGGGAAACTGGAGGAAGCCGCAGCTTATATGGAGGATCTGGACGATATGGCGGAAAAAATGTCGTTTCCCTGCAGCACCAACAACCCGGTCGTGGATATTCTGGTGGGAAACAAGCTGGGGATTGCAAAAAGCATGGGGATAGATGTGGACTGTTCCCTGCTTCTGCCATACCCCTGCGGCGTTCGGGACATTGATATCTGTATTGTCCTGTCAAATGCGCTGGATAATGCAATTCATGCAGCAAAAAGCCTGGATGCCGGCATGGGAAAGTATATCCGTGTGTCCGGGCGGATCCAGGGGGATTTCCTTATGATGGAAATTCGGAACAGCTTCCATGGGAAAGGCGCGTTCAAAAAAGGGACAGGTCTGTCGAATGTAAAAAAAGTGGCTGAAAAATATGGCGGCGCCATGAGTATAGAGACACAGGAGAATGTATTTGTCCTCCATGTGCTGCTGATCATTCCACAGCATCCAGAAAGCAGCCCACAGCAATTGGATTAACATGTTACCTTCTATAACCGAAAAAGGAAAAGGCAGCTGGAAAATCTTTTTTGACGGCCCGAAACCATGGTAGCAGATGCGCACTGTTTTCCGGTATTTTTGGAATAGCGGCATTATTTGTTTTTTTAAAAGGATTATGAAAGGAAAAAGGCAATGAGTAAATATGACACATTATGGGAATATGTGCAGAAAAGCGGAAAGGAATCATTTCATTTGGCCTTTGAAGAGATTCAGGAGATTGCAGGGATACCGATTGACCACTCTTTCCTGAAATACAAAAAGGAATTGACGGACTACGGTTATCAGGTCGGGAAAATATCCATGAAAGGGCGGACAGTGTGCTTTCATAAGGTTGGCTGACAATTGTTGTTTTGGCAGCATTGTATTTTGCAATCAAATGGGCGGTTAAAAATGGAATGATAGAAGCCTATAAGAAGATAGAAGAAAAAAGAGCACGGGAATAGAAAGAAAAATAGGAATTTCTGTAAGAGTTCCGCACTGCAAGGAGAAATCGTGATGGCGAGATTTACAAATAAGCTGAAACTCACGTTATGGGTTTCTGCCGTATATGTTTTATCGTTTATATGCTATGTACCTGCATTGCTAGAACAGAACGGAATTATCATCCCCAATGGATTATTGTACTTAAAATATTTATATGTGTGTATTCCCGCTATGGCTGCTATTTTTCTGCTGATTTGCGAGCAGGACATCAAGGCGTACGTTACGCGGATGTTTTCAGGGAAAATAACAACCAAATATATTTTAGTAGAGGTTATATGTATGGCTGTAGGTATATTTGGTTCTTATTGCTATTCGTCCATAGTGAAAACTGACGTATTTAAAAATGCATACCCGACAGTAATATCACTATTAACAAGCTGCATATACCTGCTAATAACAGCGTTTGTGGAAGAAATAGCATGGAGAGGATTTCTGCTGGAACAACTTCCTTTTAAGAAAATCGAAAGTGTTCTTTTTGTTGGCGCCGTTTGGGCAGTGTGGCATATGCCAATGTGGATCATCAGAAATTCATTGGGCATGGGACAAATTGTTTGCCTTTGTATCTGGACATTACTTGTTTCCGTTGTTTTGGGAATAGCCTATTATCAATGCAGGAATATTTTGCTGATTGCCATTATGCACGCCACTTTTAATATCTGTTATTTAGCGCCAATACAGTATAGCATTGTTGTATTAGCGGCCATATTTTTTGTTGGTATGCTATTTGTTAAAAAATTAGGCAAAAAATTATTTACTTGATAACTTCCTGTTTGCCAGAAAGCCACATATTAAAAGAAATCGAGATTTTTCGGGAAATTTAATAAAGCTAAGAAAGAGGTAATAGCATATGGAACTTGTAAAACTGACACACGAAAATATGGAAAAGGAGCACATCTGCTGTGCGGTTTCGGGGAACAAGGATATTCAGGCCATGTCCAAAAAGAACTGGCTGAAAGACAGGCTGGACGAGGGGCTTGTGATCCTGTCCTCCAAAAAGAAAATGGGATTCCTCTCTGACCCGAAATATATGGGCTATAAAGGCTTTCAGGCAGCGGATACGGCAGAACTGCAAGCTGCCTGGGGAGAATGAATGATAGGATTAAAAAGAGGAAGCGTAAAGCTTTTGCCCCATCAAGAGGAATGGGATAAAAATGCAGAAAATGTGATTTTGGAACTGAAGCAGCTTTTCGGAAATGCCGCTGTCGATATCCAGCATGTCGGAAGCACTGCGATTGCTTCCATTTATGCAAAACCAATTATTGACATAGTGATTGGCCTCCGTGATTTGAATGATATTCCGCCTTATAGGAAACGGTTGGAAGAACACGGTTTTATTTTTCGCGGGGAAGATGTTGCCAGGCAAATGCTATTTGTAATGGGTGATTTTGAAAAAGATACGCGCACACACCATATCCATGCAGTCAAATGGAATGGGACAGAATGGAAGAACTATATCAATTTTCGGGATTACCTGAATTGCCATCCTGAGAAAGCCATGCGGTACGATGCCTGTAAGAAAAAACTGGCGTTACAATTTCCAGATGGCCGGAGAAGCTATACGGAAGGCAAGCAGGAATGTATAGGGCGCCTGCTGAAAGAAGCATATGTTTGGAGAAAGTTTCAGGATACATAGAGAAAACAGAGAAACAATGAAGGAGGTAAAAACAATGCGTCATATTTATATCCGTGGGATGATTGGCCTGATTTGGCTGGTTGCAGCCATTGTATGCGGGGTATCCGGCAACTTCCCAATGATGGGGCTTTATCTGGTATTGGCAGGTGTATTCCTCTGCTCCGCATATGCGGCATGGAAAAAAGAGAAGGACGGCAAAGGGGGGAGGTAAGATGGGAGAAACGCTTCTGGCTGTCCAGAACTTAAGTGCATGGTACAGTGAAGAGAAAATGATACTTTCAGGGTTTTCTTTTTCGCTGGCGGAGCATGAAGCGGCAGGCCTGATTGGGCTGAACGGAGCCGGGAAAACCACATTTCTGAAAGTGCTTTCCGGACTGCTCCCTACTTTCCGTTCAGATAGTATTTGCTTTTGTGGCGCTCCTGTGGATTTCCGGAAGCAGGATTTTAAGCTCTGCCGCTACACGGTGTTTGCCGAGGATAATTCTTTTTCGTATTTTACGTTCCGGGAATACCTGTCCTATGTATGCGCCGCTTATGGGAAGGGTGTGCCCGATGTATCGGAGCTGGTACATGGTTTCCATTTTGAAGAATATACAGATACCCTGTTACGGGAGCTGTCAACCGGGAACCGGAAAAAAGCATTTCTGATTACAGCTTTTGCCCTGAAACCTAAGCTGCTCCTTCTGGATGAGCCGGTCAACGGCTTGGATTTCCAGAGTACAGAATATCTGTACCAGCAGATTTTGGGCTATAAAGAGCATGGGGCTGTGCTGTTTTCTTCCCATATCTTGGAGAGCATTACGCTGACTTCTGACAGGGTATTTGTCTTGGAGGACGGTAAGATCCGGCAGACTTTTGAAGGCGGGCAGATCAATGCCGCGGATATCCGGGAGGCGCTGCATGATGAAAATGACAGGTAAAGCCTTTGCCAAAAAACTGTTTGGGGCAAAATATGAACGGCTCCCCCGGACGCTTTTGATGGATGTGATACTATTTTGGGGGCTGTATATGGCAGGTTTTCAGGTGAAGGTTGCGGCATCTGTACGGATCCTGATGGTAAGCGCCTTTACCGCCGGCGTGATGTGGCAAGCCCTTTCTTCCAAAGATAACGCTGTGGAACTGAAACATATGCTGATGCTGCCGCAGCATGGCCGGGAATTTGTCTTTTCCTATGTAGCTGTGTTGGGAGCCTATACGGCCCTTACAAAGACAGGGCTGCTTTTGGCGGTTCTGCTGGCTGTTTCTGCATGGAAGCCCATAGAGATGATAGGAATAGCCGTCAGTATGCTTCATGCGGCTCTTATGGCTGCTGCAGCCTATTCCTTGAGAAAATATTGGTATGCGGGCGGCATCTGGGCCGCTGCCATAGTGTCTGCAATTTTATTTTGTGGAAGCAGGACATGGTTTGGACTGTTGCTGCTTGCGAATAGCTTAGCTGCTATTCTGATTTTGTGGAAGGCAGACGGATACGCTTTTTATCAGGGAGAAAGTGAGAAACACCCTTCAGGTATACCTGTATGCCTTCTAGGGCACGCGTACGCAAAAAGCAGCGCAGAAGATAAGAAAAGCCATGCTATTAAGCAGCGGAAGAGGGGATCCTTATGGCGGTACTTTTTCCGGTATCTGGGCTGCCACAAGAATTATCTGGCCAATACTGCTGTGATGTGGTGCGTAGCCCTTGTAATGCCGTATTTCTTAAGAGAAATGGCCGGGCTGTCCGTTGTCCCGGTAGGCTTTGCGGTTCTATCCCTGAATACGCCTATCTGTATCCTGCTGTCCTGCGACTGTGGCCTGGAGCAGGCAGTCCGTTTCCTGCCCGGACAGAAACGGCGCTTTTGCATCCCATACTGCCTGTTTATCTTTTCTTGTAATATGGCTGCCGACGTGATATTCCTCTTAAGCTGGCAGATGCAAAACGGCGGTGTCACTGCCCGGATGGTTGCCGGAGCCGTTTTCTTTGCCCTGCAGAGTGCGGTGCTGTCTGTGTTTCTGGAATGGTTTTATCCCATCCGTGGATGGAAGATTGAAAGCGACTTGTGGCATCATCCGCGGAAATATGTGGTTCCGGTGGTTATGCTGCTGCTTGCGGGAGGCGCCTCGGCCTGGCCGGTACTGCTGTATGCCTTATTGGTTTTACTGGCTGTGGAAATTGTAATTTTGCTTTTTTTATAGCCAAAGGGAAAATCTAAGAGGTTATGAGGGTATATAAGAATTTCTCCCCATATCTTAAATGCCGGTGGGCAAAAAGCAATCATGAGTCCATGAGGGCAAAAATGAAATCCCCGAACTGTACGGCAATACAGTCTGGGGATTCTTCTTTTTTAGCTGCCGTTCTGGGTGGGGTAGCTTGCCACTACATCATCAAATGGTTAGACGGTGACGGCAAGGGCAACAGATAACCTAGCGGGTGCTTTGCCGCTATAAAAAGAAAAGAAGAATCCCAGAACTGTGGCCCAACACGGTTCGGGGATTTCATTCTTTGTTCACATGGAACTTTTGCATCTTTTTCGCCTACTGGTATTATAGCATATGCAAATTCTAATTGCAAGATACATTTTTTGAGTTTTCCATTTTTTCTTAAAAAACTTTATGGCTGGGATTGTGGCTGATACAATCCGATATCCGCGATATTTGCAGACATTGCTGCAGGATGGTTTCTCCGGTAGCTAATTTTCTTAATTTATGTCTTTATTTTCCGAAAAATTTTTTTATATTTTATTCTTATCTGGCACCAACCAAGGATAAGTGTACATTCATTTATCATCTTTAGGTTGAAGGGTAGGATGTTCTTTCTCCATTTCTTCCAAATGTTTCATAAGCACATACTCAATATAGTTTGTCATGGAACGGTGTTCTTTTGTTGCCAGAACGCCTATCTTATCAAATACCTCATCTTCTAAGCGTAATGTGAATACACGTTTATTTGTTGCCATACCATGTTCCTCCGTTTTGTAGATAGGTATATGATAAACCAATGTATTGAAAATATATACATTCACTTGACAGTTAAGTGATATCACTCTATATTATAAGAGAAGAAAAAATAAGGAAACAGACAGTAAATTATGAAAATGTAAAAGAAAGGGAACCGAAAAAATGAAAACAAATTACATCCAATTGCCGCCGCTCCCATCCAATATGCCCTTAAAATCCATAGAAATCATCTGGCTCTATGCACGCCTGCCGCAGATGGAACAGGAAACCCTGCGGGATTTTATCAAGGAAAGCCTGAGAGAAGATGGATTGGAGGAAGAAGGAAAAGCAATGTGGGATTCTAATGCGCAGGTAAGCCCGGAGGTTTTGGAATATACAAATCTTTTCCGGGAACTGGTGGTAGCCCTGATTGTACAGGCTTGTGAAATGGCTGCGCTTGTTTACAGGGAATATTGCACGCAGGGGAAATCTGTGGAAGAGATTTCTAAGGAGCATAAAGTAGATGAAGAAACCATACGGCTGGTTGCACAGTATTATGAGGAGCGGAATGGGTGCAGGTAGCAGGTGTATCTGTGCATATTGCATTTGCAGGTTTTTATTTTTTACCGTTGTTGCGGCTGATGCAGCTTGCCACTACATCATCAAATGGTTAGGCAGCAATGATAAGGGCTACAAATAACCTACTGGGCGCTTTGCCAGTATAAAAGTAGAGAAGAATCCCTAAACTGTACTGCAATACAGTTTAGGGATTCGTTCTTTCATCAACGTGGACTTTAGCATATACAAAAATGTTTTTCAATATGCTTTTATATTATTGTAAAGGCAGGTGTTTTTTTGTATAATTGAAGTGTGGCAGGAGCAGGATATATCGTATCTTGTGCTACAGATTTTTAGGGAGCGAGGTGTTAAAGTGCAGGACGGTACAAAGCAAATAGAGGGAGCCAAGGCAAAGCGTACCGCAAAAAACAGCGTATTCCTTGACCTTTTCCAAAATAAGAGTTATCTATTAATGCTGTATAAAACCCTCCACCCAGAAGATCATACAGCAACTGAGGACTCACTTACTGACATCACAATAGAAAATGTACTGACTGACAACTTATATAATGACTTAGGCTTTATTGCCAACAACAAATTGATGATTCTGGAGGTTGTGACGATTATGATGGGTTTATTTGATCAAGAACAGATAATGAAATCATTTATCAGAAGCGAAAGGCATGACGCAGACAGGGAAACCGCAGAAAGAATGATAAGGAAAGGTAAAATGTCATTGGAAGAAATTGCGGATTATATTCCGTCATTACCACTTGAAGAATTAAAAGAGCTTGAAGCCGAGGTTATGCAATTAGCGTAATCGGTAAAAAAATTTAATATCAAAATAGCAGCGTAATGGCTTAGGGCATGGAAAACAGGGAAAATCAAGAAAAAGTAATGAAAAATGATTAATACGTCCTTGGCAAGCAGCAACAGGGACGGCAGAAGGAAATTTCTTAAAATGAAAAGTGACAACAATTCCCCAATATGCTATAATGTGCCAGACGATTCCCGCCACATCCTAAACGGCGGGCTGCAAAAAATAGGAGGTGTGTTCTGTTATGACAGCGGCCAGACAGGAAGCAATCAGGATGCTGGAAAAAGTGCCAGAAGATAAACTGGGCTATGTGGTTCAGATTATTCAGGGGGTGAACGGGCTTTTAGGGATGCCTGAGATGGAAACAAAACACGAGGTTGACCTTGAACAGTTTGTGATGCAGGCAACGGAACGTGGGCAGGATGCGGATAGCTATATTAGGGAGATGAGGGATAATGACAGAATTTAGGCGTGTATTTATTGATACAGCTCCAATTATTTATTATCTGGAGAATAGCGCCCCGTATAAAGATTCCGTAAAGAAGTTTTTTGAAAAATGCATAAGGGAGAATATAAAAGTTGTAACATCTGCCATTACCATTGAAGAATACCTTGTGTACCCATATAGCAGCGGTAAGATGGAATTTGCGGATAACTTCAAAAAGTTTATAGAATATATGGGCATGGAGGTTGTGGACATTGATTCCAATATAGCAGAGCAGGGGGCAAAGATAAGGGGGCGGTATAAGAATTTTAAGGCTATGGATGCTTTACAGATTGCCGCTGCTGTTGCTAGAGCGTGTTTGAAAATTCATTCCCGCAATCTGTCGCCCCACTTCACACCAGCTTTCATGCTGAATTTCGTCAATGTAGCCCACTACACCTCCGAAATCCAGCATAAAACCTGATGCAAATTGGGACAACATCTTGCAGAAAGCAATTTTCAAACACGCTCTAGCGGATGCGACATGTTTTTTACAAATGATAAACAGTTAAGGCAGGAACAGGAAGTTCCATGCATGACTATGGAAAATCTGGCTAATCTGATGTAAAGGATGGTTAGGGAAGCGTCAACGGAGGAAATGAGTCTTCTGAAGACGCTTTTTCTATGCCCTGTTACAGATGGAGGATAGGGGGAAAACCCTGCAGCAACAGCCCATATGTTACCTAAAAATTTGGCATATTGTTCAGCAGGGAGGACGGCAGAAGGAAATTTCTTAAAATGAAAAGTGACAACAATCCCCCAATATGCTATAATGTGCCAGACGATTCCCGCCGTATCCCAAACGGCGGGCTGCAAAAACAGGAGGTAGCGCAAAATGGCAGCAGAATTATTAAAAAGAAGCCAAGTCCCCAAGGAAGACACTTGGGCAACCGAAGAATTATATGCATCCATAGAATTGTTTTTAGAGGACGCCCGCAGGCTGGAGCAGATGGTGGAAAAGCTTGGGGCGTTTCCCAAGGAATACGTAACCGCAAGCGGCGGGCATTTGCTGGAATATTTCCAAATGCTGGAACAAGCCATGCTCCTTTTGGACAAGTGCCTGTGCTATTCCGAGCGGAGCGCGGACGTGGACACCGGAAATGATACGTTCCAAGCATTGAGCGGGAAAATGATGGGGATTTACCATAATTTAACCACCCGGACAGCCCCAGTGGACGCTTGGATTACCGCAATGGAGGAAGAGGAAATCCAGCAATGCTACAAGGACGCCCCAGAGCTTTTAAGCTACCGGACAGCCATTGAGGATTTGCGCAGGCTGAAAGCCCACACCCTTGCCCCGGAACTGGAAGAGCTTTTGGCGTCCTCACGGGAAATGGGGATGGCGGTGGAGAAATCCTACAGCCTCCTGACGGATGCAGATTTTGAGAACCCTACCATCCAAGGGGAGGACGGGGAGCCAGTCAAAATCAGCGCCGGGCGGTTCGTCCCCTTGCTGGAAAGCAGGGACGTTACGGTGCGCCGGGCAGCTTTTCAGGCCTACTACGCCCGGTATGAGCAGTACAAAAACACATTTGCATCCCTTTACGAAGGGAAGGCGAAAGCAAATTTCTTTTATGCAAAAGCAAGGAAATACCATTCTTCCATGGAGGCGGCCGTAGACGCCAACCATGTGCCCAAAGAGGTATACTACAATTTAATTGAAGCAGTCCACGAAAACATGCACTACATGCACAAATATATGTCCTTGCGCAAAAAGCTGCTGGGGGTAGATGAGCTTCATATGTATGACGTCTATGTGCCCATGGTCCCGCAGGAAACTGGGAAAATCACCTACGGGCAGGCGCAGGAAGAAATCGCAGAGGCATTGGCGGTCCTTGGGAAAGATTATGTCCGGGTGCTGAAGGAAGGCTTTGCAAACCGCTGGATTGACAAATATGAAAATGAAGGGAAACGCAGCGGGGCATATTCCGCAGGGTGCTACCTTGCCCATCCCTATGTGCTGATGAATTACCAGTACAACTTGGATTCCGAGTTCACCCTTGCCCACGAGATGGGCCATGCCCTCCATTCTTATTATTCTGCCAAAAATAACAATATTTTTGACAGCGAATACAAAATTTTTGTGGCGGAAGTAGCCTCCACCTGCAACGAAGCATTGCTGATGGACTACCTTTTGAAGCGCACGAAGGACAAGAAGAAACGGGCGTATTTAATCAACCATTTCCTCCACCAGTTCCGCAGCACCCTTTACCGCCAGACCATGTTTGCAGAGTTCGAGCTGCTGACCCATGGGATGGTGGAACAAGGGAAAACATTGACGGCAGAATCCTTAAAGAAGCTTTATTATGATTTGAATGTGCGCTACCATGGGGAGGATGTAACAGTAGATCCGGAAATTGCCATTGAATGGGCAAGGATTCCGCATTTTTACTACAATTTTTATGTCTACCAATATGCAACCAGCTTTGCTGCGTCCATGGCACTTAGCAAAAAGATCCTGGAAGAAGGGCAGCCGGCTGTGGAACGCTACCTGAATTTCTTAAAAGGAGGGTGCAGCAAATCCCCCATTGATTTGTTAAAAGACGCAGGGGTGGACATGACGGCCAAAGAGCCGGTTTCCGAAGCGCTGCAGGCCTTTGGCGCATTGATTCAGGAAATGGAAGAGCTGTACAGCCAGATATAACATTTTCTGTTTCGGGGCGGCGTCTGTATTTCGGGTGCGCCGGGGTACAGGGAATTGCCATTTGAAAAAGAAGTTGCCGCACAAGTTTTCAGGATAAATAACATATTAGCAAGAAATGGAGGAACTATTTTGCCAGATTTAGAAAAAGAGATTGAAAAACGCAGGACGTTTGCCATCATTTCCCACCCAGATGCCGGGAAAACCACGTTGACGGAAAAATTCCTGCTCTACGGCGGGGCCATCAACCTTGCCGGTTCCGTAAAAGGGAAAGCCACCGCCCGCCATGCCGTGTCTGACTGGATGGAAATTGAGAAGGAGAGGGGGATTTCTGTTACCTCTTCCGTCCTGCAGTTCAATTACGGGGGCTACTGCATCAACATCTTAGACACGCCGGGGCATCAGGATTTCTCGGAGGACACTTACCGGACCTTAATGGCAGCGGATTCAGCCGTCATGGTAATCGACGGTTCCAAGGGCGTGGAGGCCCAGACGAGGAAATTATTCAAGGTGTGCGTCATGCGCCATATCCCCATTTTCACCTTTATCAATAAGATGGACCGGGATGCGAACGACACCTTTGATTTGCTGGATGAAATTGAAAAAGAACTGGGCATTGCCACCTGCCCGATCAACTGGCCCATTGGCTCCGGGAAAAATTTCAAGGGAGTGTATGACCGGAACACCAAGAAAGTCATGACATTTTCCGATACTTTAAAAGGCACTAAGGAAGGCTTGGAAAAAGACATTGCCATAGACGACCCATCCTTGGGGGCGGAAATTGGGGAAGATTTTAAGGCAACGCTGCTGGAGGAAGTGGAGCTCCTCGACGGGGCAAGCGCAGAATTTGACATGGAGCTGGTGTCAAAAGGGGAGCTGTCCCCTGTGTTTTTTGGCTCTGCACTGACGAATTTCGGGGTGGAAACCTTTTTGCAGCATTTCCTGAAGATGACTTCGCCGCCCCTGCCGCGGATGGCAGATACCGGGGAAATCAATCCGTTTTCCAAGGATTTTTCCGCTTTTGTATTTAAGATTCAGGCAAATATGAATAAGGCGCACCGGGACCGGATTGCATTTATGCGCATCTGTTCCGGGAAATTTGAAGCGGGCATGGAAGTCACCCATATCCAAGGCGGGCGGGCCATGCGCCTTTCCCAGCCCCAGCAGATGATGGCGCAGGAGCGGAAAATCATTGAGGAGGCTTATGCCGGGGACATTATCGGGGTGTTTGACCCGGGGATTTTTTCCATTGGGGACACTGTCAGCGCCTCCCCGGAGAAATTTGCTTTTGAGGGGATTCCCACTTTTGCCCCGGAACATTTTGCAAGGGTGCGGCAGATCGACACCATGAAGCGCAAGCAGTTTGTGAAAGGCGTCAACCAGATTGCCCAAGAAGGGGCCATCCAGATTTTCCAAGAATTCCATGGGGGGATGGAGGAAATTATCGTAGGCGTGGTAGGCGTCCTCCAGTTTGACGTGCTCAAATACCGTCTGGAAAATGAGTACAACGTGGACATCCGCCTAGAAAAACTCCCCTACGAGCATATCCGCTGGATTGAAAATAAGGATATCGACGTGGAAAAACTCACGGGTACCTCCGACATGAAGAAAGTCCAAGACTTGAAAGGCAACCCCCTGCTCCTGTTTGTAAATAGCTGGAGCGTAGGCATGACTCTGGACCGGAACGAGGGATTGGTGCTGTCAGAATTTGGGAGGAATTAAACAGGCACGCCCGGAAAAAAGCTGCTGCACCAATGGGATTCCCAAAAGTGCAGCAGCTTTATTTTCCCTTACTGGAACAATTTAAATTCATACCCCTGCGCCCTTGCTTGGTCGATAAAATCCCCAAGCACCGCCGTATTCGTTTCCGATTCCGCATGGAGCAAATAGAGCGCCCCCGGATGCAGGCAGTCAATCATTTTCTGCAGGCTTTCCGCCGTGTCCGGCTGGTTTTCCACATCATAATCCAGATATGCAAAGCTCCAGAACACCGTCTTGTAATTCAGGTTGTTTAAAAGGGCAAGGGACTGCTCATTGAACTTCCCGGCCGGATAGCGGAAGAGGTGCATCTCATACCCAAACTGGTTCTTGATGTAATCGTGCAGCCCAGTTACCTCATTGGTCTGCTGCTCAATGGTCTGGGAATACAGCCCCCCGGCTGGGTGGGTAACGCTGTGGTTGCCAACCTCGTGCCCCTCGTCAATCATCCGCTGCACCAAATCATTGTTCTGGTCGGCAAAGGATTTTGTTACGAAGAATACGGCAGGCACCTTTTTTTCCTTTAAGGTATCCAGAATCCGCGGGGAGCAGCCATATTCATATCCCTCGTCAATGGTTAAGTAAATGAATTTCTTTTCCGGCTCGTCCTTGATGAAATATGCATTGTATTTCCCATATTTTTCTTGGTACTGCAAACATCCGGCCGGGCGGTTCCACTCGTCCTTGTCCCCGCCTTGCCCCCAGTCCAGCCCGGTGGTGTCCAGCCCGTTTATGTCAATCTGCGTATTGTTCAGCGCAATGCCATGTTCTGTCGGCCGGGTGTCAAACCCTTCCGGGTTGTCAAGGTCAGCCAGCGTAAAGTTTTTTTTGGCTGCTTCTTTTTCCGCTTCTGCTTGCTTTTTGGCTGCTTCTTCCTGTTCTTTTGCCTTTTTTTCTTTTTCCGCTTTTGCGGCTGCTTCTTCCTGTTCCTTTAATTCCTGCTCCTGCTGGGCTTTGCGTTCCGCAGATTTTTTGACGGCGCTTCCGATGCCAATGCCTGCGGTCAATACGATGGCAAGCAGCATCAGGCCTACCAGTATGCGTGCCCGGTACACTTGCTGCCGCCTTCTCCTCCTGCGCCTTCTTTGGTGCTGCTGCCGCTGCAGCTCCTGCCTGCGCCGTTGTCGTTGTCTGTTGTCCATAATTGCTTCAACCCTTCATTTTAAAAATTATTCCGGTATCATTGTAATAAAATACCAATCCTATTGTAAACAATAAGAGGAAAAAAAACAATTAGTTATTTCTTAAAATTTTCCAGTTCCAAATGTGCGTCCCCATTCCTGCTGAAAATATCTGCAGCGGAACATCCGGCTATAGGGGGCTTGCGGAAGTTTTAAGGTTCTGTTCCCGCTTTGCCTAAGCCATCCCATTGGGGATATCACAGGTTTTCTTCCTCATCCGATTCCAAGCGTAGGTTCTCCCGCCCGTATCGGGGATATCACAGGTTTTCTTCATCATCTGCCATCCGGTAGCCTACGCCCACTTCCGTGAAAATATAAACCGGCTGGGCAGGGTTCCGCTCCAGCTTGCGCCGGATGTTCGCCATATTTACCCGGAGGATTTTATTGTCAGATTCCGAATAAGGCCCCCAGACATTGTTCATAACGGCGGAATAAGTCATGACTTTGCCGGAATTCTGCGCAAGGAACGCTACAATTTTGTATTCAATGGGCGTTAAGTGGATGGCCTGCCCATTTACGGCAATGCTGCGCTTTAGGAAATCAATCTCCAAGCCTTTTGCCCGGTAGGGATGGGGCGGCAGGCCGTTGCTGCCATTGATTTTGTTGCTGTGCCGCAGGGAGGTGCGGATCCTTGCCAAAAGCTCCGGGATCCCGAAGGGCTTCGTCAGGTAGTCGTCAGCCCCGGCGTCCAGCGCGTGCACCTTGTCCTCTTCTTGGGTGCGGGCAGAAATCACGATAATGGGCGTCCCAGACCAAGTGCGGACCGTATGGATAATTTCCATCCCATCTAAGTCAGGGAGGCCCAAATCCAGCAGGATAATGTCCGGGCAGAGGGAAGAAGCAAGGGAAAGCGCCTCCTTCCCTGTGGATGCACAACTGGCACGGTACCCATGGGAAACCAACGCCCTTGAGGTGAAATCACAGATGCTTTTTTCATCCTCTACGATAAGTACAGTAAATTTATGCATAATCTTCCTCCTTTGGCAAGGTAAACAGAAATTCTGCCCCTTCTGGGTGGTTGTGTGCAGTGATGCTGCCCTGATGGGCGGCAATTATTGTGCTGCAGATGGACAGGCCGATGCCCATGCCCTTACGTGTGTCTGAAGAAGAGCCATCGGAATATGTGCCGTCAAATAAGTGCCCCAGCTGGCTTTCCTGAAGCCCCACCCCATAGTCAATCACCCGGAAACAGACGGTGTCTTTCTGGTTTTCCACAATAAGCTGGACCGGCTTGCTGCTTTTGGAATGTGTAATGGCATTTTCCAGTAAATTAATGAGCACCTGCTCAATCAGCATGGCGTCCATCGGGGCCATCAGGATTTCCGCAGGGATGGTAACGTCGATCCTTGCGTCAGGGAACCTTTTCTGCAGCCGGGTTACGGATTCCGCTACCACTTCATCCACAATTTCCGGGCTGGTATTCAGCTTAGAGCCCCCTGTCTGGATTCTGGTGACGGACAGGAGGTTTTCCACCATATTTAACAGCCAGCTTGCATCGTCATGGATATTTTGGATGAGTTCCTGACATTCCAAGGAATCCGGGGCAAGTTCCTCCGTTTCCATAGAAGCAACGGAGCCAAGGATGCTGGTTAAAGGGGTGCGCAGGTCATGGGAAATGGCACGCAGCAGGTTTGCACGCATCTTTTCTTTTTCTGCTTCTACTAATTGTTTTTCATGGAATGCAAGGATTTCGGTCTGCTGTTTCAGATGGGTCGTGGTAGCGCTGGTGATGCAGGAAAGGCTCAGCATACATACAAATGTAAATGGATAGTCCTGAAGTGAAAAATTCAGGCTGAAATATGGATAAGTAAAGAAATAATTGATTAAAATAATGCTGAGGCAGGATGCTGCTATCCCGCAAGTGTAGCCGTTGGTGTACCGTGCTGCAGTAATGATGCCGATGATGTAAAATAGGGCAATATTGGCCGGGTTTTTGGAAATACAGAAAAACAGGATGGATGCCAGCCCAGTGGTAAGGAGCAGCAGGCCAAGTGTAATGGGCAAATCGTGTAACAGTTGTTTTAAAAGGGTTTTTTTCATCTGTACGCCTCTGTAAAATTTTCTGCAAGTACAAGTTTTCTGTTACTAATGTACCACGAAGGCAGGACGTATTCAAGCAGGAAAGGAAATTTTAACATTTTTTTAACAAAAAAAGTACCAGAATGTGCAGAAAGTATGGTAGAATGTAACCCATGAGGGAAAGAAGCCTTGCAAAAAGGAGTTTTCAGGAAGTTTTTGCGCCTTTGGCAAGGCATGGCAACATGGGGAAGGGTTTTGGCATTATGTTAAAAGCTTTGTCACGCAGGGAAGATTCTAAAAATTAGGAGGAAGCAGTTATGGCAGTATTGGAGATTACAGCAGAAAATTTTGAAGAGGAAGTATTAAACAGCAAAGTACCGGTGCTGGTGGATTTCTGGGCAACTTGGTGCGGGCCATGCCAGATGCAGGGGCCGGTCATTGAACAGGCAGCAGAAGAGTTCCCGCAGATTAAGGTGGGCAAGCTGAATGTGGACGAGCAGGGCGGGCTGTCCCAAAAGTACGGCGTCATGAGCATCCCAACGCTGATCCTCTTCCGGGAAGGGCAGGTTGCCCAGAAAGCAGTTGGGTTCCACTCCTTAGAAGAAATTGCCAAGCTCTTGGGCTAAAAGCTAGAACCAGAAAGCCATCATGTGGCGCTTCAGGGGAATCCTAGCTTGCCAAGCAAAAAGCAGCGCGGCGGGCCAGGAACCTTCGCATGGCAGGCCAGGAAAGCCTTCGCAGGGAAAGCCCAAAAGCATAGTTGGCAAAACAGGAAAATCTTAGCTTGACGAATTGGGAAATAGATTTTATAATAAAAGGCAGTTACATCTTGTAACTGTCTTTTTTCTTCAGCAAAATAAAGCTGTCACAGGAATTTACAAAAAATGGTTGACAATCCCCAAAAAGTATACTAATATTAAATACGAACATAAGTTCGCGGAAAAGGAGAATGGATATGGCAAAAGAAGATAAAAAAGAAGATAAATTAAAAGCCCTAGACGCTGCGATTTCAAAGATTGAAAAGGACTTCGGGAAAGGCTCCATTATGAAGCTGGGGGACTCTGTGGCAAATATGAATGTGGAGTCCATCCCCACCGGATGCCTAAGCTTAGACTTAGCCTTGGGGGTAGGCGGCGTGCCCCGGGGGAGGATTGTGGAAGTATACGGCCCGGAATCCAGCGGTAAGACTACCGTGGCCTTACATATGGTAGCGGAGGTGCAGAAGAACAATGGGATTGCAGGCTTTATAGATGCAGAGCACGCCTTGGACCCAGTGTATGCCAAGAACATCGGCGTGGATATTGACAACCTGTATATTTCCCAGCCGGACAATGGGGAACAGGCCCTTGAGATTACAGAAACCATGGTGCGCTCCGGGGCGGTAGACATTGTGATTGTGGATTCCGTTGCCGCGCTGGTGCCGAAAGCAGAGATTGACGGGGACATGGGGGATTCCCACGTAGGCCTCCAGGCCCGGCTCATGTCCCAAGCCCTCCGGAAGCTGACGGCAGTAATCAGCAAGTCCAACTGCATCGTTATTTTTATCAACCAGCTCCGGGAAAAAGTCGGGGTCATGTTCGGGAACCCGGAAACGACTACCGGCGGGCGTGCGCTGAAGTTCTATTCTTCCGTCCGCTTGGATGTGCGCCGTGTGGAGGCGCTGAAGCAGGCCGGTGAATTTGTAGGGAACCGTACCCGGATTAAAGTGGTGAAGAATAAAGTTGCGCCGCCTTTTAAAGAAGCAGAATTTGACATTATGTTCGGAAAAGGGATTTCCAAGGAAGGGGATATCCTGGACCTTGCCGTGGACCGTGGGATTGTGAATAAGTCCGGCGCATGGTTTGCATACAATGGCACCAAGATTGGGCAGGGCCGGGAAAATGCCAAGCAGTACCTTCGGGAGCATGAGGACGTCTGCGCAGAAGTAGAGAAGAAGGTTCGGGACCAAGTGCTGGAGAAAGGCAAGGAAGACGGCGGGCAGGACAAAGATGGGAAAGAAGCAGGGGCAGATAGCAAATCCCCAGAAAAGCCTGCTGGGAAGGCCGACAAAGCTGAAAAGCCTGCCGGGAAGGCCGATAAGGCTGAAAAACCGCAAGCCCCGAAAGCTGGGGAACCGAACCATCCGGAAAACCCAGAGGCCCCAGAAAATTTAGAAGAAAAGCCAGCAGGGCAGGAGTAGCAGAAGGGGTTGCTGCGGCAGGACTATGGCTTTCGGGGCAGGCGCCTGGCAGCAGCATTTTAGGAACTGTCCAATCGGGAGGGAAACAGAGATGCTAGTGGCAGAATTAGCAGAACTTGACAAAAAGCGTATCCGGGTCATCCTAGAGGGCGGGGAGGATTTCGTACTGTACCGCGGGGAAGTGAAAAGGTATTCCATCCAAGAAGGGGAAGAGCTTCCCCAAGGGCAGTATGAGGAAATCCGTACCGAGGTTTTAGCAAAGCGCGCCAAGAAAAGGGCCATGCACTTACTAGAGAACATGGACCGTACCGAAGCGCAGCTGCGGGAAAAGCTCAAGCAGGGCTTTTACCCGGAGGATATTGTGGAGGAGGCCATCGCGTATGTGAAAAGTTTCCGCTATCTGGACGACGCCCGGTACGCTGAAAATTACGTCAGGGGCCAGAAAGGGAAAAAGAGCCAGCGCAGAATCCAGATGGACCTTATGGGGAAAGGAATAAAAAGGGAACTGGCTGCGCAGGCCTTGGAGGAAGGGTACCAGCAGGGGCAGGAGCAGGAATTAATTTTAAAGTGGGTGCAAAAGAAAAATTATTCCAGCAGCCAAGGGGATTTGAAGGCAAAACAGAAGATGTACCAGTTCTTATTGCGGAAAGGTTTTCAGCCAGATGACATTTTGCATGTATTAGACTACTTGACATAGAGCCGAAAAAAGTATAAAATCAATATGTTGTAATATCATGTCCATAGATTGCAGGCGTTTATTGCAATTTATAGTATATGACATATAGGAGCGGATGAAAATTTGCGATATGTACAATGAAAATTTAATAAGGAGGTGCTCCTGTGCCACAAATTTTAATCGCTGTAGCAGTCACGTTAATTTTTGCAGTACCTGTTACCTACTTTTCAACGGTGGAATACCGTAAGCGCCTTGTGGAATCCAAAATCGGCAGCGCAGAAGAAAAGGCAAGGGAAATCATAGATGATGCTGTGAAAACTGCAGAGGCTAAAAAGCGGGAATCTTTGCTGGAGATTAAGGAAGAGTCCATCCGTACCAAAAACGACTTGGACAAGGAAATCAAAGAACGCAGAAATGAGATTCAGCGCAATGAGCGGCGGATTATCCAGAAGGAAGAGAACCTTGACAGGAAGCTGGAGGCTATTGAGAAGAAGGAATCCGGTTTTGCAGCAAAGGAAGAAGAAATTAACAGGCAGAAAGCAGAAGTTTCGCGGCTGAACGAAGAGCGCGTACAGGAACTTGAGAGAATCTCAGGGTTAACCTCTGAACAGGCAAAAGATTATCTTTTAAAAATGGTTGAAGATGATGTGAAGCTTGATACTGCAAAATTAATCAAAGAAATGGAAATCAAAGCAAAAGAAGAAGCTGGGAAAAAGGCAAAGGAATACGTAGTAACTGCGATCCAGAAATGCGCTGCAGACCATGTGGCAGAAACCACAATTTCTGTAGTACAGCTTCCCAACGACGAGATGAAAGGAAGGATTATTGGCCGGGAGGGACGGAATATCCGTACCTTGGAAACCATGACTGGCGTAGATTTGATTATTGACGACACGCCAGAAGCAGTCATCCTTTCTGGGTTTGACCCGGTACGCCGGGAAGTTGCCCGGATTGCTTTGGAGAAACTGATTGTGGATGGGCGTATCCATCCCGCAAGAATCGAAGAAATGGTGGAGAAAGCCCAACGGGAAGTTGAGAACATGATCCGGGAAGAAGGGGAGGCGGCCACCTTGGAAGTGGGTGTCCATGGCATCCATCCGGAATTGGTACGCCTGCTTGGCAAGATGAAATTCCGTACAAGCTATGGGCAGAACGCACTGAAACATTCGATTGAAGTAGCCCAGCTTTCCGGGCTGCTGGCAGCAGAAATCGGCGTGGACGTAAGGGTAGCGAAAAGGGCTGGCTTGCTCCACGATATCGGGAAATCTGTTGACCATGAAATGGAAGGCTCACATATTCAGATTGGCGTGGACCTGTGCAGGAAGTACAAGGAAAGCCCAACCGTAGTTAATGCAGTGGAAGCACATCATGGAGATGTAGAAGCAGAATCTTTGATTGCGTGCTTGGTCCAGGCAGCCGACGCGATTTCGGCGGCAAGGCCGGGTGCAAGAAGGGAAACATTAGAAACATATTCAAACAGGCTAAAGCAACTGGAAGACATAGCCAATGGTTTTAAAGGTGTTGATAAGTCTTTTGCTATTCAGGCAGGTAGGGAGATTCGCATTATGGTAGTTCCTGACCAGATTAATGATGCCGACATGATTTTGTTGGCGCGTGATATTTCCAAACAGATTGAAAATGATCTGGAATATCCGGGACAGATTAAGGTAAATGTAATTCGGGAATCCCGCGTAACTGATTATGCGAAATAGTGGTTATGCATTTTGGGGAAAGGGCAGCCTTCCAGCGGAAGGCCGCCCATAGGCCCAAATATTTTGGCCGTCAACATTTTTGTTGGCGGCCTTTTTGATTAGGAGGATAAGGATGAAACAGCCGATGTTAAAGAGGGTAAAAAGGGTATTGGAGCATGAAGGGGCGATTCTGGACATTTATTCCGACTATATGGAACTGCCGGATGGGAAAATTGAAAAGTGGGATTATGTGGAGCACCGGAAGGGGGCTGCTGCCGTCGTCCCGGTGCTGCCGGACGGCAGGATCCTGATGGTCCGCCAGTACCGCAACGCATTGGAACGGTTTACGCTGGAAATACCGGCCGGGGCAAGGGACGTAAAGACGGAGCCTACCATCGAATGTGCCGCCCGGGAGCTGGAGGAGGAAACAGGGTACCGCTGCGAGAATTTAGAATTCCTGCTGTCCCTGCGGACGACGGTTGCTTTCTGCAATGAGCTGGTAGACGTCTATGTGGCCCGTGACCTGATACCTGCAAGCCAGCATTTGGATGAAGGGGAATTTATTGACCTTGAGCCCCATACGCTGGAAGAGCTGTGCAGCCTTGTGTACCAAGGCGTGATACAGGACGCCAAGACGGTTGCCGCCATTATGGCCTATAAGAATAAATACGCGTAAGGGCAGATACTTTTTTTCAGGGGACTTGCATAAGATAAAAGAAAAAGACTGGGGAACTTATGGGAAAAGTATTGCATTTATCTTGGAAAGAGAGGAGGAGCCTTACCGGGAACCAGTCCCTGTGGATAAAAGTGATGAAGGCTTTCCTCCTGCTCTCCTTTGTGGCAGGCATTTTTGCGGCAAACCTTATGGGGAGGGAGGCGGTTTCCAACGCTGGCGTGCTGAACGGCTATTTTATTGAAAAGTTCCAGTATACCACGGTGAATGGGGAAAACCTGTTTTTCTATATCGTAGGGGAGCGGATGCCGTTGTTGCTGCTGCTGTTTTTGCTGATATTTACGGCGCTTGGGATTCTGGGCGGAATCCTGATGCTGGGATGGCAGGGGTTTTCCATTGGGTTCATGCTTGCTACGGGGATTGCCAAGTATGGGGTAAAGGGGATCTTGCTGGTTTTAGGGGGGCTGTTCCCCCAATACCTGCTGTACCTTTCAGTTTATATCGGGTATTGCTGCGTTGCGGTAGTCCTGCGCCAGCGGCTGCGGGGGGAAGGGGGCGTGGCATTGGACCGCAGGCTTGTTTATGGCATGGGGATAGTTGCTGTTATCCTGCTGTTTGTAATGTTTGCAGCAGGGATTTTTCTGGAAAGCTATGTGAACCCGGCAATATTAAAAAATATATTAAAATTATTTTAATTAATTTGTTGCTTTTTTCCCGGTATGTTATTATAATGCATGAAGTATGGCATGTATTTGGCAGTAAAATGCGCGGCAGGCTGTAGATGGCGTATATGCCTGGCGTATTTCAAACAGTAAAATGTGCGGCAGGCTGTAGATAGCGCATGTGCCCGGCGTATTTCCCAACAGTAAAATGCGCCGCAGGCTGTAGATAGCGCATAGCCCGGTGTATCTTCTAAAGATGCATGGGTGTTTTACAGAAGATGTTTTGGATCGTTGGCTTCAGCGGTTAGGGATAAGGGAGAAGGAATTATGAAATGTGAGATTCAAGGATTTGTCCAATATATGAGGGAGGTGCGCAAGACTTCTGAGAACACAGTGGTGTCGTATGAGAGGGATTTGCGGAACATGGAGCAGTTTTTTGAGGGGCAGGGGGTCAGTGGGGCAGCGAAGGTTACGGTTACGCTGCTGAATTCTTATATTTTATTCCAAGAAAGGCAGGGAAGGAAGCCGGCAACCATTTCAAGGAGCATTGCTGCCCTGAAAGCTTTTTTCCATTACCTGCACCGGGAAGGTTACATAGCAGAGGATGTGGCGGAAGATTTGAAGGCGCCCAAGGTGGAGAAAAAGGCGCCGGCAATTTTAACAAAAGAGGAAACTGTGCGCCTGTTAGAAGAGGCAAAGGGGAGGACGCCAAAAGAGCTGCGGGACAGGGCTATGCTGGAGCTTCTGTATGCCACTGGGATCCGTGTATCGGAATTAATTTCGCTGGAAATGCCAGATGTGAATTTGGAAATGGAATATATTACCTGCAGGGATGGGAACAAAGAGCGGATTGTCCCCTTTGGCAGGATTGCAAAGCAGGCATTGGAAGCCTATTTAAAAGATGGCCGCCCAAAACTTACAGAGGAGGGGAGCACGTACCTGTTTACGAATTGCTCCGGCCAAGCCATGAGCCGCCAAGGCTTCTGGAAACTGGTGAAAACGTATGGCAGGAAAGCCGGGATTACCACAGAACTGACGCCCCATACCCTGCGCCATTCTTTTGCAGTCCACCTTGTCAGCAATGGGGCTGACCTCCACTCTGTCCAAGAAATGCTGGGACATTCCGATATTTCAACGACACAGATGTACGCAAGGATGAGCCGGAACCCAATCCGGGAGGTATATGCGAAGGCACATCCAAGGAGTTAGGCGTATACAGGGATAGGCCGGAATCCGGTTCGGAAGGCATATGCGAAGCTGCATCCAAAGAGTGAAAGAAAAGGGGAACTTCTGGCAATTGCGCGTAACGGCAAGAACCAGAAAGTTCCCTTTTGCAGTCCCCCGTGTTTCCCACTCTTCCAAATATGCTTGAAAGGCAAAAAACAAGGGTGGAACAATAATTACCGGCGCTACGCCGGACTTTTTCTTTTTCAATACACAGGCACTGCAGGACAGCCCTTCCCCTAAGCAAACACTTCATGGGCGTCCTTAGTGGAGGCGAAATCCACTGCTTACGCAGGCTTAGGAACGAGGGCGTTCCCGAGTTCCTTAGCCGTAGTTAGCAGTTAGTTCGCCGGAACGTTGCCCAGTTTGCGTGGGGAAGGGCTGTCCTGCAGTGCCGTCCGGCTCCAAAGACTTTTTTCATTGTCCGCGGTAGAACTAGGCAGCTAACCGTTCATTTCCGCAATCTGGTAAATCAGTTCTTCCGATTCTTCCCAGCCCAAGCAAGGGTCTGTAATCGACTTCCCATAAACATGCTCCCCAACCTTCTGGCAGCCCGGCTCAAGGTAGCTTTCAATCATGACGCCTTTTACCATCTGCTTGATTTCCGGGGAAATCTTCCGGTTGTGCATGATTTCTTTTACAATGCGGATTTGCTGCTCATACTGCTTGTTGGAATTGGAGTGGTTAGCGTCGATGATGGCAGCGGGGTGCACTAGATCCATGTTCCCATACATTTCAATCAGGCGTTCTAAGTCCTCATAGTGGTAATTGGGGATGCAGACCCCCCGCTTGTTGACGGCTCCCCGCAGGACAACGTGGGTCAGCGGGTTCCCGGTAGTGCTTACTTCATGCCCCCGGAATACGAAGTGGTGGGGGTGCTGCCCGGCGTAGACGGAGTTGAGCATAACGGAAAGGTCCCCGCTGGTAGGGTTTTTCATCCCGGCAGGCACGTCGAAGCCGCTGACAGTCAGGCGGTGGTGCTGGTCTTCTACGGAACGTGCGCCGATGGCAACATAGGAGAGCAGGTCTTCCACATAGGGCCAGTTTTCCGGGTAAAGCATCTCGTCCGCAGAGGACAGGCCGCTTTCTTCCAGCGCGCGGATATGCATTTTCCGCATGGCTACCAGACCGGCAAGCATGTCCGGCCGCTTTTCCGGGTCTGGCTGGTGTGCAATCCCTTTGTAGCCTTCCCCGGTGGTCCGGGGCTTGTTGGTGTAAATCCGGGGCACAATGACTAGCTGGCTGGCTACCTTTTCTTGGACTTTGCACAGGCGGCTGATATAGTCGCAGACGGAATCCTCGTTGTCCGCGGAACAAGGCCCTATGATAACAAGGAATTTATCAGATGCCCCAGTGATGATATCCTTTACCATCTTGTCGCGCCCTGCTTTTGTCTGGGCAGCGGAGGGGGATAAGGCGTATTCTTTCCGGATTTCTTCCGGGCTTGGAAGTTCTTTTATAAATGTAAAACTCATAGTGGTTTCTCCTTTCGGTTCCTGCCGGGGCTTGTACTGCTTTTATGTGCCCCATAGAGCAAATGTGGCTTGGTTTGTGTAGATTAGCGGATGCACGTTTTTCAAATGCAAAGTGGTGTGTCTGGTGTTTTTTCGGTTGCTGGAACGGGAATTTACCTATGCTTGCAGCGTGCTGGGAGGTTAAGCTAGGATACCAGCCCTTTGCAGCATGGCGGTTCATTCTTTCATGGGTTTGATCCTCCGCTGCTTGCAGCGTGCTGGGAGGTTAAGCTAGGAGATCCCCCGTTGCATGCAGCGGGGTGGTTCATTGCTTGCGGGCTGCCCCGCCTAAAGCGCCGCCGGAAAAATATTTTTCCTTAATATGTTCCACTGGCATTTCCTGCCCTGTCCAGCAGCGGAAGGATTCCGCCCCTTGGTACAGCAGCATGTATAGGCCGTTAAAGCAGGGGCATCCCTGGGATTTTGCCTGCTTCATCAGCATAGTTTCCCGGGGGTTGTAAATAATGTCGGAAACAACCAGCCCGGGGTGCAGCATGGAGCTGTCCGGGATGGGGCTGCTGTCCGTGCCGGGAGCCATCCCTACGCTGGTGGCGTTGGTTAAGATGGCGCTGCCTGCAATGCTGGCCGCAAGCTGGGAATCATTTCCAATATCCATTAAGCGGATTTGGCAGCCCGTTTCTTCCTCAATACGGGCGCAGAATTCCTCGGCCTTGCCCCATGAACTGTTTTTCCGTTTGAACATGTCGATGGCTGGGACGCCGTCCAAGGCTGCCTGTACGCAGATGGCAGTGGCTGCGCCCCCGGCTCCCAGCAAAGTCATCTTCCCGCCTGCAATGGTATGGCCAGCGTCTGCCACGGAGCGCATATACCCGATGCCGTCGGTGGTGTGCCCCACCAAACGCCCGCCTTCTGCAATTACGGTATTGACGGAGCCGGCAAGCCTTGCCGCCGGGGTCAGCTCGTCCAGCATAGGCAAGATATGCAGTTTGAGGGGCATCGTCAGGTTAAAGCCGCAGATGCCAATGGCCTTAAGCCCTTTGACTGCAGTTTCCAAATCCTCTGGCTGCACGTCAAAGGCAAGGTAAGCGTAGTCAAGCCCAAGGCAGCGGAAGGCCTCGTTGTGCATTTGGGGGGAAATGCTGTGGGCTACCGGGCTGCCTAAAAGCGCGGCCAGCTTGGTCTTTCCTGTTATTTCATAAGTCATATCGTTCACCTGTTTCTGTTTTTTGTCTTAAATATCTTAAATGATTCTAAAAAATATGTCAATGGCTTGCAACTTTTGCATTTATCGGTTATACTGCTATATTATGGAAGAAAACATGGGCTTAATGGAATTGAAATCATATCAGATAGGGAATGGCAAGCCCCTCATCTGCATCCCGGTTGTGGGAAGGCAGCAGGAGGAGATTTTAGGGGCGGCAAAAGAGGCTGTAAGGCAGGGTACAGCTATTTTAGAATGGCGGATGGACTGGTACAGCCAGATAGATGACTGGGGGCGTACGCAGGAAGTCCTTGAAGAGCTTGCGGCGCTCTGCAAAGATACGGTATTATTGTGCACGTTCCGCAGCAGGCAGCAAGGCGGGGAACGGGAGATTCCGGAAGAAAAGTATATTGCATTGCTTTCTGGCATTGCCCAAAGCGGCTGTGCAGACTTGGTGGATGTGGAAGCCAAGGAGCTTTCGGATCCCAAAGGGGTAATAGAGAGCCTGCACCGGCAGAAGGCAGCCGTCCTTGCATCCCAGCATTATTTTTCCCATACCCCTAAGGTAGGGGAACTGGAAGAAGATTTATGCTGGATGAAGGGATTGGGGGCAGACATTGGGAAAGTAGCGGTGATGCCTCAGAGGAATACAGACGTGCTGCGCCTCATGGAGGCTACCATGCGCATGAAGGAGCGTTACCCGGCCTATCCGGTAGTGACAATGGCAATGGGCAGGCTCGGCTTGCTTTCCCGCATCAGCGGGCAGATATTTGGTTCCTGCATTACCTTTGGGACGCTTGGGAAATCTTCCGCGCCGGGGCAGCTGCCCATGGAAGAGGTTGCAGCAATCCTTGACAGGATTGCAGAAAGTCTGGAGTATAAGGATGAAGCATAACATATATTTGGTTGGGTTTATGGGGACTGGCAAGACTACGGTTTCCCATGCCCTTGCAAAATCATTGGGTTTTGGGGAAATAGATACAGATGCACAGATAGTAAGCCAGCAGGGCAGGAGCATCAAGGAGATTTTCGCGTCAGAAGGGGAAGGGTATTTCCGCACCCTTGAAACAGAACTGCTCAGGCAGATGCAGGGGCAGGAAAAAAAAGTCGTTTCCTGCGGGGGCGGCATGGTTCTGCAACGGGAAAATATTTCCCTGATGAAGGAAAATGGGCTGGTCGTCCTGCTGACGGCTGAACCGGAAACTATTTTTGCAAGGGTGTGCCAGAATTCAGGGCGCCCATTGCTGGATGGGAAGATGGATGTAGCCCATATCCGGGAGTTATTGGGGCAGAGAAGGCCTTATTATGAGGAGGCCGGGGAACTTGTGGTAAGGACAGACGGCCGTTCCCCAGAGGAAATTTCAGAGGAAATTAAAAAAATTGGATTTTTTGAAAAAACCTTTTGCTTTTTTGAAAAAAGTATGCTATAATTTCAGAGTTGTAAAAAATAGTTAATCACGCACCCATAGTTTAACGGATAAAATACCAGATTCCGGTTCTGGGGCTGGGGGTTCGATTCCCTCTGGGTGCATTGGAACTTTTGAATCGCTGCATACTGGCTGGCAAGCGGCTGGATGCAGCTTGAACCATATAGATGAACAGAATAAGGAGCAAATATGAATTTTTTAAATAGAGAAGATGAAAAACGCGGATTAGTGTCTGAAAATAGAGCTGTTATAGATAAGATTACAGAATTTTTAAAGAAAAATGTGAAATATGTGTCTAAAAGTGCAATGATAGTTGCCTTGGCGTCTGTCCTGATGCTGGCTGGATGCAATGAGCCAGGCGGTAACGGCGGGCAGGGCAAAGATCCGGCCCAGCAGGAACAGGGCCAGACCCCTGCTCCTACAGAGGAAGCCGGGCAGCCGGAAGTGAAGAAGGACGAATATGAAGTGGACGCCCATCCAGAAGTGAAGGAATTGGTTTCCGCTTATTATAATTCTTATGCAGCAGGGGATATTGACAAGCTTCTGTCAATTACCCAGTATCTTTCTGATATGGAAAAAAGCTATGTTAAGATGATGGACGAACATGTGGAAAGCTACAGCAACGTGACCTGCTATACCAAGGAAGGGCTGGAAGAAGGCTCTTATATGGTTTCCGCTACCTTCGACATGAAGTTCAGCGGCGTAGAAGGCGGGCTGCCGGGCATGGACTTTTTCTATCTCAGAACAGACAAGGATGGCAAAGTTTACATTGACAACCGCTACAGCTCCTTTAACCGGCTCCTGAAGGAACAGGAAACCGAAGCAGAGGTGGATGCCCTGATTGAGGAGTTTGAAGGCGGGGAAGACGTCCAGAAGCTGCGCACAGAAGTTCAGGAGAAGTATGAAGCGGCAGTGGCAGGTGACGAGAACTTAAAGAAGATGGACGGTACTGTTTCCGAAGCAATCAAGCAGTGGAAGGAATCCTATAAGCCGGAAGAGGAACAGAAGGAAGATACTGAAAAGGAAGATACCGAAAAGAAAGAAACGAAAAAGAAAAAGAAGAGCAAAAAGAAGAAAGAAGAAGAGAAGCCTGCTGAGGATGCAGAGGCAAATGCAGAAGAACCTGCGGAAAACCAAGAACAGGCTCCTGCAGAAGAACCCAAAGCAGATGAAACCCCACAGGAAGACACAACCACTCCCGAAATTAACTATGTGCCGGAAGGGAAAGTCCTGACTGCCACCAACAGATATAATGTGCGTAAGTCCATGGACGAATCCGCCGATTTAGTCGGGACAACGGAAGAAGGCGACAGCATTACAGTCATCTTAAGCTATGCAGAAGGCTGGACGAAAGTTGAGTGGAATGGGCTGACGGGTTACATCAGGACCGATTTGCTGCTGAATAATTAGACGGAGGGGCGCAAGGCATGTGCCCGGAACTAGGGAAACGGCAGTGCCCAAGGCAGTGCGCCTAAGTGCCTGTATGGCAGGAAATAGCTGCTATAGGCTGGCCGCAGTTGGGCAAATGAAGAAATAGAAGGGAGAATTGCTTGGAAAGGCAGTTCTCCTTTTTCCGCATAAATAAGGGACAACACCTATCAGTATACCATAAAATACCTGCATATGGCAGTGAGGCAAATGATTTGCCAACAGATTCCAGTATTTTTCGGATAAATAGCAAACCAATTGGCAAATAAGTATGCTTGCGGGTATAAAATAAGCCAAATATCCCACCCTAATAGGAAACAGAAGGTATTAGGAGGGAATTATGCAGGATTATCAGGAAATCAATGTGCTGAAGGAAACGAGGAAAAATGCATCCATGGCTGTCAGCGCCATAGACGCGCTGATGGGGAAAATTTACAATCAGGAGTTTGCCTATGAACTGGCTGCCCAGAGGGACCGGTTCCAGAATTTTGCCCGGAAGGCAGAGGCAGGGCTTTGGGAACATGGGCTGATGGCCCGGCAGTCCACTTTAGGGAAAGCCATGCTGTGGGGATCCATACAGGCCAATACGATGCTGAATATCAGCACGCCCCATGTGGCGGACATGATGATACAGGGCAATACCAGAGGGATTACGGAACTCCTCAAGGTGAAGCACAACAACAAGAATACAGGCAGCTATGCCAATGAGCTGGCAGAAGAGCTTATGGATTTTGAGGAAGAAAATATTGAACGGCTAAAGCGGTTTTTATAATTATTTTGGAAAGCGGGGGCGATATAGATGGCAGAAGCAATCAGGATTAATAAGTATCTCAGCGAAGCGGGAGTGTGTTCCAGAAGGGAGGCGGACCGCCAGATAGAAAAAGGGGCTGTTACCATCAATGGGAGGACAGCGGTGATGGGGGATAAAGTTGCCCCCGGGGATCTTGTGGTATATGGGGGCAAAAGAGTGTCTCAAGAGGATGAGGCAATCCTGCTGGCAGTCAATAAGCCGCCGGGAATTGTCTGCACCTCGGAAAAACGGGAAGCAGACAATATTGTGGATTTCTTGGGTTACCCCAAGCGGGTTTACCCCATTGGGCGGCTGGACAAAACTTCCCATGGGCTTATTCTGATGACGAACCAAGGGGAGCTTGCCAACCAGATTATGCGCAGCAGGAATTACCATGAAAAAGAGTATATTGTAAAGGTGAATAAGGACATTTCCGAAAATTTCCTAATGAACATTTCAAGCGGCGTGTATCTGGAAGAATTGGACGCAACCACCCGCCCGTGCACGGTAGAACGGGTGGGCAGGCGCGCCTTCCGCATTATCCTGACCCAAGGGCTGAACCGGCAGATTCGCCGGATGTGCGAGCAGTTCCAGTACCGTGTCATGGATTTGAAGCGGGTGCGTATCCTGAACATCCGCTTGGGTGACTTAAAAGAAGGTACATACCGGAAAGTGGAAGGGCAGGAATTGGAAGAGCTGATGGCGCAGTTAGGCCTGAAGAAGTAAGCCGCTAAGCCTGCCCAATACGGAATTTGGACACTCATCCGGCAGGAAACGCTTGCCTAATACAGGCAGATCCAAGATAGTTTTTTCTATCTTTACAGTGGGTTATGGCAGGCTTTCTGGAAATCAGGCAATGGGCAGCAGGAAAGCAGAGGATTGCAGAGGGAAGGGATGTAGGCATGGACAGGAATCAGGCAGAAGCAAGGATAACGGAACTTAGGGCGCAGCTGGAATACCACAGCAACCGCTATTATAATATGGACAGCCCGGAAATCAGCGATTACGAATATGATACCATGATGCGGGAGCTGAAATCTTTAGAAAAGGATTTCCCGGATTTTGTGTCGCCGGATTCCCCTACCCAGAAAGTCGGGGGTGCGGCCAAGCGTGAAGCAGGGGTCTTAGTCCGCCACAACGTCCCCATGCTGAGCCTTCAGGACGTATTTTCCAAAGAGGAAGTAGAAGAATTTGTGGAAGAAATGAAGGAACAGCTAGAGGACCCTGAATTTGTGGTGGAATATAAGATTGACGGCCTTTCCATGGCCCTTAGGTATGAAGATGGGGCACTGAAGACGGCTATTACCAGAGGGGATGGCGTCAATTTCGGGGAGGATGTGACAGCCAATGCAAAAGTCATCCCTGATGTAAAAAAGAAGCTGAAAGTTCCAGTGGAATATCTGGAAATCCGGGGCGAGGTCTATATGAAAAATGAGGATTTTGCCCGCGTCAACGAAAGCCAGGAGCTGAAAGGGAAGAAACCTTTTGCCAACCCAAGGAACTGCGCGGCAGGCACGCTGCGGCAGTTAGACAGCAAAATTACAAAAGAACGCGGCCTGTCCATGTTCGTGTTCAATATCCAGCAGGTGCGCGGTATGGAAATCCTGACCCACACCCAAGGCTATGAATACTTAAAACAGAACGGGATACCTGTCATTGACGGTTACCGTACCTGCAAAACCAAAGAAGAGGTCTGGGCGGCAATCTGCGCCATCGGCGAGAACCGGGGGAACCTTGGGTACGACATTGACGGGGCTGTGGTAAAAATCAATTCCTTGGCAGACCGGGAAAAGCTGGGCGCTACTTCCAAAGTCCCCCGCTGGGCAGTTGCCTACAAATACCCCCCGGAAGAAAAGGAAACCACCTTACTGGACGTGGAGCTGTCGGTAGGGCGGACGGGGAGGATTACCCCCACGGCTATTTTTGAGCCGGTGCGGCTATGCGGGACTACTGTGTCAAGGGCAACCCTCCACAACCAAGATTTTATCGACGAATTGGACATACGGATTGGCGACCGGATCTTGGTTTATAAATCCGGGGAAATTATCCCGAAAGTCCGCAAAGTGCTGAAGGAAAAGCGTCCGGGGCATGCCCTTCCCTACCGTTTGCCAAAAACCTGCCCCGTCTGCGGGGCAAAGGCGGAACGGGAAAAAGATACCGCAGACTTAAAATGCACCTCCCCAAGCTGCCCTGCCCAGCTGGAGCGGCATATCATGAATTTTGTAGGCAGGGGTGCCATGGACATCAAAGGGTTTGGGACGGTGTATGTGGAAGAACTGGTGCGCCTTGGTTATTTAAAAGACATTGCAGATATCTATGTGCTGAAAGAGCACCGGGAAGAACTGATTGCGCAAGGCATTATCGGGAAAGAAAAAAATACGGATAAGCTGCTGGAAGCCATTGAGAAATCCAAGGAAAATGACGCTTACCAGCTCCTGACCGGGTTTGGCATCCCAAATGTGGGGAAAGCGGCAGCCAAAGCCATTTTGCGGGAATTCGGCAGTATCCATGCATTGCGGCAGGCTGGGGAAGAGGACTTGAAAAATGTCAACGACATTGGGGAAGTCAGCGCAAGGTGCATTTTAGATTTTTTTGCAGAAGAAGGGAACCAGCGCATCATAAGCCGGATGGAGCAGTATGGCGTAAATATGGAATCCAAAGAGCAGCCGCGGGGCAGCAAATGGGAAGGGATGGCGTTCGTTATCACCGGGACGCTGCCAACCTTGGGGCGGAAAGAAGCTGCCGGCCTGATTGAGCAGCAGGGCGGGAAAGTTTCCGGTTCCGTGTCCAAAAAGACGAGCGTGGTGCTGGCTGGGGAAAATGCTGGGAGCAAGCTTATAAAGGCGCAGGAATTGGGCATCCGGGTGGTTTCGGAAGAAGAATTCCTTGCCATGCTGGAGGATTAATAATAGAAAGAAGGGAATAATTATGCCAATTAAGGTGCAGAGCGATTTGCCAGCAAAGGAAACGCTGGAGCGGGAAAATGTTTTTACCATGGACGAGAAGCGGGCAATGCATCAGGACATCCGCCCCATAGAGGTGGGCATCCTGAATTTAATGCCCTTGAAGGAGGAAACGGAGCTGCAAATCCTCCGCGCCCTTTCCAATACCCCGCTGCAGGTGGACGTTACCTTTGTGGTAGCGGGCAGCCATGAGTCCCGCAATACCTCAAGCAGCCACCTGAATAAATTTTATAACACCTTCGCAGAGGTACGGGAGCAGAAATTTGACGGGTTTATTATAACCGGAGCCCCGGTGGAGAAGATAGCGTACGAAGAGGTGGACTATTGGGAAGAATTTGGGCAAATCTGTGAGTGGACAAAGACCAACGTAACCTCCACCATGCACCTTTGCTGGGGGGCGCAGGCCGGGCTTTACTACCATTACGGCATCCAAAAGGAAATGCTGGAGCAAAAAATGTTCGGCCTGTTCGAGCATAAGGTGAAGAACCGGAAAATCCCCTTAGTCCGGGGGTTTGACGATTATTTCATGGCACCCCATTCCCGGCACACCCAAGTGCGGAAAGAGGATATTGAAAAAGAGCCGGACCTTACCATTCTGGCAGAATCCGAGGAGGCAGGGCCTTACCTGATGATGGATACTACCGGGAAGAAAATTTTCGTGATGGGGCATCCGGAATATGACCGGGTTACCCTCCATTCGGAGTACATACGGGATAAAGAAAAAGGGCTTGAAATCCAAGTGCCGAAGAATTATTACGAAGGGGATGACTGTACCATCCGGCCCAACCTGCAGTGGCGCGCCCACGCCAATACGCTGTATACCAACTGGCTCAATTACTATGTGTATCAGGCTACGCCTTACGAGTACACGGCAGTGCCGAAGAAATAGGGTAAAGTTAAGGAAAATCAAGGGATTCATAGTTCCAGTCATTTTATTAAGATTAAGAATAAGTTGGTATAAATTGATGTAAATTCGCACAAATTTCCATTGTAGTGGAGATAGAATGGAGATTATCTAATTTTAGATGGAGATAAATCTTGCATGAAAATTTAGCAAAATGAAACCATTGCATTAATGTTGTGATGGTTTCTTTTTTTATGCAATTAACGATAACGGCAAACTTTGTAGCGCATATGAAAGCAGTGCCGCTGTAACGTATTGACGTATTCCTTTATGGATAATATAATATTGAAGGAAGGAGTTGAGGATATGGCAACAACAAATATTACGATGAGAATGGATGAAAATTTAAAATCTCAATTGCAAGAGCTTTTGAGTAATATTGGAATGGATATGACTACATTTTTTGTTATGACAGCAAAACAGGCGATTAGAGAGCAGGGATTGCCATTTCAACCTACTTTAGAGGTTCCCAATATGGAAACATTAAAAGCTTTTGCAGAAGTGGAAGTTATGAAAGAACATCCAGAATGTTATAAAAGTTATAACAGTTTTCAAGAATTATTACAAGAGGTAGAAGACGAATGTACACAATAAAAGCCACGAACAGATTTAAAAAAGATTTGAAAACTGTAATAAAAAGAGGGTACAACACAAAAATTATGGACACAGTTATCTCTGATCTTGCAAATGGAAAAGAATTAGATGAGAAATATTGTGATCATAATCTTCATGGAGGGTGGGAAGGATGTAGGGAATGTCATGTGCTTCCAGATTGGCTGTTGATATATAAAATTGACGGAAGAGATTTGATATTATATTTAATGAGGACAGGAAGCCATAGTGACTTGTTTTAGTTAAAAATAGGATGGGATAGAAAATAGAAAGAAATAAATCACGCGTAAAATGGAATTTAGCCTTGTACAAGCAGAATTCATCCTTTCACAACTATGATATCCCTCTGCTAATGCTCAGACAGCAGAAATAGGAGAAATCATGAAAGGGAGTAAAAGTGAAATGAGGGCGAAACAAGGCCAAGGTTCTGGAAAAGGAAATCCTAAAACTTAGCAACAGGTTGGGAGGCAAAAAGACGGATGCCTTGGATGGTTTCTTAGTAGCAGATGCCATCCAGTACTGGAATACGGGGAAATACCACCCAAGGAAAAACAGGCAAATTTTGAAATAGTCCTTCCACTAAGGCTGCCCCCTATGTTATAATTAAGTCTAGAAAGGATGTGATAATATGGCATTAGCATCAAGTGAACACTGGCGGGATGAAAAAATAAATGGGGTAGTCTATGATATGTCCCCAGCTCCCGGATACCGGCATGGCATTATTAATGGCAATATCTATACGGCAATTAGGAAAGGGTTAAAAAATAGCATATGCCTTGTCAGTATTGAAAATTTAGATTTTAAATACCATCCAGACATAAATGATGATTATTTATGCCCTGATATCATGGTAATCTGCGACCGGAAACATTTAAAAGGCGGCTCATACAGCGGAACCCCAAAGTTCATAGCGGAAACGCTAAGCCATTCCACGGCAAAAAGGGACCGGACAGAAAAAAAAGATATTTATGAAGCAGCAGGCGTGGAAGAATATTGGATTGTTTCGCCCCAAGGCTCCCTAGAAATATACTATTTGCAGGATGGGAAATATGTTTTGGAGCAAAATTACTTGCTTTTGGACGACAAAGAGGACGAGGATTACAATGCTGAGGAGGAAATCTGCCTGCGGGCATTTCCACATATTAAAATGGCGTTGGGAGAGATTTTTGAAGGGCTGGACTAAGGGGCATAGGGCATCCGGTAAGGCCTTTCATGGATTGATATGCTGGGCATGCCGGAAAGCATTTTGCAGGCGGGCCCTTGGAAGTGAATAGGCGGATTGGCGAAAGGGAATGTCAGGGGGCATCCCTTTTTCTTTTGCCAAAGAAAAGGATTGATAGTTTGCTTGGGAATGGGAATGATAATATGGAACAAAACTACGGGGCACAAGCGAAGAAAGGCTTTGCAAATTCCAAAAATTCTGCTATAATAGGAAAATGAATAAGTTTAGGAGGCGTGGAAATGGCTGAAGACAGGAAAGCATATATGATAAAAGACGATAACCTTGGCGAGGTGCGCATTGCAGACGAAGTCATTGCAATTATCGCAGGCTTGGCAGCAACAGAAGTGGAAGGCGTCAGCTCCATGGCAGGGAACATCACCAATGAGCTGGTGAGCAAGCTGGGCATGAAGAACCTTTCCAAAGGGATTAAGATTGAGATTAAGGAAAATGTGGTGAAGGTGGACGTAGCCCTGAATATCCGTTTTGGCTATGCCATCCCCAAGGTTTCCACCAAAGTGCAGGAACGTGTGAAGTCTGCCATTGAGAACATGACAGGGCTGGAAGTCAGCAGCGTCAATGTACGCATTGCCAGCGTAGAGATGGAAAAGCAGAAATAGGGAAACATGGCAGGGGTTCCATCAGGCGGTGCCAACAAGCCCATGGAAATAGAAAACAGAAACAGAAAAATGTGCAGCAGGATTCCCGCCGCGCCCCTTGCCCCATTGGATGGGCGGGCGGTACGCCGGTTTCCTGCATGAAAACTGAAGGAAGTGCATGGATTTGGAAGGCTGTCAGTTTGGCAGCCTTTTGCTGTAATTTCCTATATTGGAAAGGGATTATATGAGCCGGAGAGAAATCAGAGAGCAGATATTCAAGTTACTGTTCCGGGCAGAATTTTACGAAGAAGGGGATTTGCCGGAGCAGCTGCAGCTTTTTTTTGAGGACTTGGATACAAAAGAAGAGAAGGACACCCATTATATCCAAGGAAAATTTGAACAGATACTGGCCCGCCTCCCGGAAATAGACGGGATGGTAAATGCGGTGGCCCAGGGCTGGAAGACCAGCCGGATGGGGAAAGTGGATTTGACCTTAATCCGCCTTGCCGTGTATGAAATGAAATTTGAGGAAGGGATTCCCACAGGGGTAGCAATCAACGAAGCTGTGGAGCTTGCGAAAAGGTATGGCACAGATGATTCCGCCTCCTTTGTCAACGGGATCCTTGCAAAGCTGGCATGACAAAAAATGTTTACACCGTAGGGCAGGTGAATTCCTACATTAAAAATATGTTTGCCCAAGACTTTATGATGAACCGCATCTATGTGAAAGGCGAGGTGTCAAACTGCAAGTACCACACGTCCGGCCATATTTATTTTACCTTGAAGGACGAAACAGGGGCGATGCCGGCGGTGCTGTTTGCAGGGAGCCGCAAAGGGCTTGCGTTTACCATGAAAAACGGGGACAACGTCATTGTGCTGGGATCCATTTCCGTGTATGAGAGGGACGGAAGATACCAGCTTTATGCTAAAGAAATCCTGCTGGATGGGGAAGGGCTTTTATACCGGCGGTTCCAGCAGTTAAAGCAGGAACTGGAGGAGATGGGCATGTTTGCCCCGGAGTACAAGCAGCCCATCCCAAAATATATCCGTACCCTTGGGATTGTGACAGCCCCCACCGGTGCGGCCATCCGGGACATCCAGAATATCACAAGCCGCAGGAACCCCTATGTGCAGACAGTCCTTTACCCTGCTTTGGTGCAGGGGGACGGGGCGGCCGCCAGCATCGTGAACGGGATTTTCGCCTTGGAGCAGCTAGGGGTGGACTTGATGATTGTAGGCCGGGGCGGCGGGTCCATGGAAGATTTGTGGGCATTTAATGAGGAAATTGTGGCAAGGGCTATTTTTGACTGCACAGTCCCCATTATTTCCGCTGTGGGCCATGAAACGGACACCACCATTGCAGATTATGTGGCGGATTTGCGGGCGCCCACCCCTTCCGCGGCTGCGGAGCTTGCTGTGTACGACATCCGGGAGCTGGAGGGGACGCTCTTATCTTTCCGGCTGGAGCTGAACCGGAATATCAGCCAGAAGCTTCAGTGGGCCGAGGAACGCACCCGCCAATTCCGGGACAGGATGAAATTGTTAAGCCCGCAGGGGCAGCTCAATGAAAAACGCCAGACAGCGGCAGATTTGGAAGATAAGCTGCATATGCGTATGGAACAGCAGCTTGTCCAGAAAAAGCATGAAATGGAACTGCTGGCGGAACGCCTAGAAGCCCTTTCCCCTTTAAAAAAGCTAAGCCAAGGCTATTCCTTTGTGGCAGGCCAGAAGGGGCAGGGCATTTGCGATGCAGCCGCAGTAACCCCCGGGGATATGTTAAACATCCATATGCTGAACGGGAAAGTGGCTGCAAAAGCAGTGGAAGTGGAGCTGAGGCCAGAGCGCCATGTGTGAAGAAAAAGGAACCAGCGGAGCAATGCGTAGGCTAGAAAAAAAGCTAGCGGGGCAATGCCAATGCGCAGGCTAGAAAAAAGCCAGCGGGGCAATGCCAATGCGCAGGCTAGAAAAAGTTTTTAGGCAATAGGATCAGGAGGGCTTATGGGCCAGACAGGACAGGAAATGGAACAGGGACCCCAGTCCTTGGAAGAAATGTTTGGGGAACTGGAGGGAATCATAGAACGTATGCAGCAGCGGGAAGTGACGCTGGAAGAAACATTTGCATTGTATGAAAAGGGCATAAAGAAGCTGAAGTCCTGCACCCAGAAGATAGACAGCGTGGAAAAGAAGATGCTGCTTTTAAATGGGCAGGGGGAACTAGAGCCCTTTGGGGAGAGGAAAGGATAGGACGATATGGACATGAAAGCAGAACTTGCAGCTAGAGCCAAGCAGGTAGAAGCTGTGATTGCTGCATACCTGCCCAAAGAGGAAGGGTATCAGAAAACAGTCATTGAGGCCATGAATTACAGCGTGCTGGCAGGCGGGAAACGGCTGCGCCCGATACTGATGTGGGAAACTTACCGGATGTTCGGGGGAAGGTCCAAGGTGATTGAGCCTTTTATGGCGGCAATTGAGATGATCCATACGTATTCCCTTGTCCATGACGACCTGCCCGCCATGGACAACGACGAATACCGGAGGGGCAAAAAGACCACCCATGCCCAGTATGGGGAAGCCATGGGGATTCTGGCCGGGGACGGCCTTTTGAACTATGCCTTTGAAACGGCGGTAAAAGCATTTGAGATTGAGCCGGGGAACTTAAATATCGGGAAAGCCTTGCAGGTGCTTGCCCAGAAAGCAGGCATTTGCGGCATGCTGGGCGGCCAGTGCGTGGACGTGGAGGCAGAAGGGAAACCGGTAACAATGGAACAGCTAGAGTTTATTTACCGCCTGAAAACCGGGGCGCTTTTGGAGTGCGCCATGCTGGTTGGGGCAATTTTAGCCGGGGCTACCAAAGGGGAGCAGCGGCAGGTGGAGCAGGCGGCAGGGGAATTAGGCCTTGCCTTCCAGATACAGGATGATATTCTGGACATTACCAGCACCACGGAAGTCCTTGGCAAGCCGGTAGGCAGCGATGAGAAGAACCATAAAATTACATGGGCAGCCCTTAGGGGGATTGAAGGGGCGAAGCAGGATGCAAAACGCCTGTCAGAGCAGAGCGTGGGGCGGATGGAAGGCCTTGTGGTAAAAAATGAATTTTTGACAAGATTGATGCTGGAATTGATGCAGCGGGAAAAATAGGGTTATTTGCCAGAAAAAATCCAGGCACGCTCTAGGGAAATAACAGGAGAAGAAGGGGGTTTACCCATGATATTGGAACAGATTCAGGGACCCAACGACATTAAGAAAATAGAAGAATCCGAATTGCCGGCGCTTGCGGAAGAAATCCGGGATTTCTTAATCCAGAAGGTGGCGGAGCATGGGGGGCATCTGGCCTCTAATTTGGGCGCGGTAGAGCTTACCATGGCCTTACATTTGCACCTTCAGCTTCCGGAGGATAAGATTATCTGGGATGTGGGGCACCAGTCCTATACCCATAAATTACTGACTGGGCGCAGGGAAGGGTTTGGCACATTGCGGAAATTCAAGGGCATGAGCGGATTTCCCAAGCGGAAAGAAAGCGGCTGCGACAGCTTTGGCACAGGCCACAGCTCCACTTCCATCTCGGCAGGCTTGGGGTATGCCTCTGCACGGGAACTGGCAGGGGAGGATTACCAAGTGGTTTCCGTGATTGGGGACGGCGCGCTGACGGGGGGGATGGCGTGGGAGGCATTGAACAACGCATCCCTCCTGAAAACGAATTTCACCATTGTGCTCAACGACAATAAAATGTCCATTTCAGAAAATATAGGGGGGCTGTCCAGCCACCTCGGCAACCTTAGGACTGCAGACGCGTACCAGGGGCTGAAAACAGGCATCACCAATTCCCTGAATAAAATCCCAGTTTACGGGGAGCGGATGGTAGAGCAAATCCGGAGGACGAAAAGCGGCATCAAGCAGCTTTTTATCCCGGGGATGCTTTTTGAAAATATGGGGATTACCTACCTAGGCCCGGTGGACGGCCACGACATTGGGGCCATGCTGCGGGTGCTGCGGGAGGCCTCCAAGGTAAGCGGGGCAGTCCTTGTCCATGTGATTACCCAGAAGGGCAAGGGGTATGTCCCGGCGGAACGCCATCCGGCAAGGTTCCACGGCACGGAGCCGTTTGCAATTGAAACAGGCCTTCCCTTAAAGCGGAGGGTTACAGCCAACTATACTGACGTTTTTTCTACTGTCATGCGCAAGCTTGGGGAGCGGGACGGCAAGGTAGCGGCCATTACTGCGGCCATGGAGGATGGGACAGGCTTAAAACGGTTCCACAACATGTTCCCAGAACGTTTTTTTGATGTGGGGATTGCGGAAGGCCATGCCGTGACTTTTGCCGCAGGGCTTGCAGCCGCAGGGCTAAAGCCGGTATTTGCCGTGTATTCCTCCTTCCTCCAAAGGGCTTACGACCAACTGCTCCATGATGTGTGCATCCAAGGCCTCCCCGTGACCTTTGCCATTGACCGGGCAGGGCTTGTAGGGAGTGACGGGGAAACCCATCAGGGCATCTTTGACCTGTCCTATTTGTCCACGATCCCGAATATGTGCATCATGGCCCCAAAAAATAAATGGGAGCTTTCCGACATGGTAAAATTTGCAGTGGATTTTGGCGGCCCAATTGCCATCCGCTATCCCCGCGGCCAAGCCTACGACGGGCTGAAAAGCCACCGTGCAAAAATTTCTTATGGGAAAAGCGAAACCATTTATGAAGGGAGCCAAATTGCCCTCCTAGCGGTAGGCAGCATGGTAAAAACAGCCGAAGAAACTTACCGCCTTTTGGAGCAGCAGGGCTACCGGTGCACCCTGATCAATGCCCGTTTTGTAAAACCCTTGGACAGCGCATTGCTTGACAGCCTTCCCCAAAACCACCAGCTTCTGGTAACGATGGAAGAAAATGTCCAAAGCGGCGGTTTCGGGGAGCATGTGCTGCAATATTATGCCAAGAACCATCTTGGCTGCATAAGGAGCCCACAGCAGCCGGAACGCAGGGATATCAGCCTTAGCCCTGCTGGCATAGATGGCCCATGGCAGCCAGAACGCAGGGATATCAGCCTTAGCCCTGCTGGCATAGATGATCCATGGCAGCCGGAACGCAGGGATATCAGCCTTAGCCCTGCTGGCATAGATGGCCCGCAGCAGCCAGAAGCCACCTTTCCAGCGCAAAAGGGCCTGCAAGGCTCCGTTGGGAAAGAAATTCCCTGCAGCAAGTTCCAGATTTTAAATATCTCCATCCCAGACGTTTTCGTAGAACATGGAAATGTGGATTTACTGAAAAAGGAACTGAAAATCGACAGCGGGTCCGTAGCAGAAAGGATTCTGGAATCCATGGGGCAGGACACCCAAAAGAAAGGCGCGCCATGAAACAAAGATTAGACCTCCTTCTCGTAGCCCAGGGCCTAGCCCCTTCAAGGGAAAAAGCGAAAGCCATGATAATGGAAGGGAACGTGTTCGTATCCGGCCAGCGGGAAGATAAGGCCGGGACTTCCTTTGATGAAAAAGCAGAAATCGAAGTCCGCGGGAACACCTTGAAATACGTAAGCCGGGGCGGATTAAAGCTGGAAAAAGCAATGTCCCAGTTCGGCATCTGCCTTACCGGGAAAACATGCATGGACATCGGCGCCTCCACCGGCGGCTTTACCGACTGCATGCTGCAAAACGGCGCAGGGAAAGTCTATGCAGTGGATGTAGGGTACGGCCAGTTTGCATGGAAATTAAGGCAGGATCCCCGGGTTGTATGCATGGAAAAAACAAATATCCGTTACGTAAAGCCGGAGGATATCGGGGAACCCTTAGATTTTGCATCTGTGGACGTTTCCTTTATTTCCCTTGCCAAAGTCCTCCCCGCCGCCAAGGAGCTGCTTGGGGAGGATGGGGAGATGGTCTGCCTGATTAAGCCCCAGTTTGAAGCCGGGAAAGAAAAGGTAGGGAAAAAGGGCGTTGTCCGCGACCCTATTGTGCATCAGGAAGTCATAGGGAACATCCTTGCATTTGCACAAGGGAGCGGCTTTGCCGTCAGGAATTTGGATTTTTCCCCCATCAAAGGCCCGGAAGGGAACATTGAATATCTAATACATATCCAAAAAGGCAGAGAGAGCCAGAAGGGGGCAGTGGACGTGGCATCTGTCGTCGCACAGGCGCACGGGGCACTGGCATAGGAAAATGAAGCATTTTTATATTATCGCAAATCCCAGAAGGGATTACCAATTGGAATTAACCAAGGAAATCCATCAGTTTATCATAGAAAACGGCGGCGTCTGTGGGTATCACGCCAGACAGGAGCAGGAAGGCGTGCAGCAAATCCCAGAGGATACGGAATGTATCTTAGTGGTAGGCGGCGACGGGACGCTGCTTGGGGCGGCGCGGGACATGGCGGAGAAAAACATCCCCCTCATTGGGGTCAACACCGGGCATGTGGGCTATCTCTGCGAGCTGGAGGCGGACACGGCGCTCCACGGGGTGAAACGGCTGCTGGAGGGGGAAAGCTATGCGGTGGAGCAGCGGATGCTGCTGTCTGGCTTTTGCAGCACCCAGAAAGGGAAGACAAAGGAACGGACGGCCTTAAACGATATTGTCATCCACCGCAGGGGCAGGCTGCAAGTCGTAGATTTAATCCTTTCCGTCAATGGGGAATACTTAAACACCTACAGCGCGGACGGCATCATTATTGCAACGCCTACCGGGTCCACCGGGTACAGCATGTCTGCCGGGGGACCCATTGTAGACCCAAAGGCCAGCCTCCTCCTCGTCACCCCCATCAGCCCCCATACCCTCAATGCCAAAAGCATCGTCTTAGGGGCGGAGGATGAGATTACCATAGAAGTAGCCAAGCGGGACCAAGGGCAGGAGGAACAGCTGGAAGTCAGCTTTGACGGCGGCCATGTGGAGCTGCTTGGGGCAGGGGAAAAAATTATTGTAAAAAAGGCCAAGGTGTGCACAAGGATTTTAAAGCTGAGCCGCATGAGCTTTTTGGAACGGCTCCGGAAAAAGCTGCAAGGGTATACGTAACTGCCGGAAAGAAACGGGGCTGCTGCAGAAAATTGCATTGATAATTTTGTTCCTTTACGGGCCAGATACCCCGCTGCCTGCAGTGCGGTTCATTTGCCCCGGCGATTTAGAATGGGAGGAAATTCGGAACTATGAAAGCAAAGCGCCATGCAAAAATTCTGGAAATTATTTCAAAAAATAATATCGAAACGCAGGAAGAACTTTCCGACCGTCTGGAGCAGGAAGGGTTCCATGTGACGCAGGCCACGGTTTCCCGGGACATACGGGAACTGAAGCTTACCAAAGTGGCTGGGCAGGCAGGGCGCCAGAAATATATTTCCTTAAGCGAAAGCCAGATGGATATTGGGGAAAAATATATCCGGGTGTTCCGGGCGGGCTTTGTTTCCATGGACATGGCCCAGAATATCCTTGTCATCCGCACTGTTTCCGGCATGGCCATGGCTGTGGCAGCCGCCTTGGACTCCATGGACTGCCATGAAATTGTCGGGAGCATTGCCGGGGACGATACCATTATGTGCGCCGTGCGCACGGTGGAGGATACGGAAAATTTGATGGAGCGGCTGCGGAAGCTGACGGAAAATTAAGAGGAGAAGGAGAAAATATGTTAATAAGCCTACATGTGAAAAATTTAGCGCTCATGGAGGAGGCGGAAGTTGAATTTGGGAAAGGACTGAATATCCTGTCTGGGGAAACAGGGGCCGGGAAATCCATTATCATCGGTTCCATCAACCTAGCATTGGGCGAAAAAGCGCCGAAAGAAATGCTGCGGGAGCAGGCGGAATACGCGCTGGTGGAGCTGGTATTTTCTGTAGAAAATGAAGAGCAGAAGAGGCAGCTGGCGGAGCTTAATATTTTCCCAGAGAACGGTGAAGTCATCATGTCCCGGAAAATTACCCCTTCCCGCAGCGTGGGGAAAATCAATTCGGAAACGGTTCCCGCCTCCTGCATGAAGAAAGCCGCATCCCTTTTCATCGACATCCATGGGCAGCACGAGCACCAATCCTTGCTCCATAAGAAAAAGCATCTGGAAATCTTGGATGCATACGGCAAAGAGCAGCTAGAAGGCAAAAAGAAAATTTTAAAACAGCAGTACCAAGCATACCAAAGCATCCGGGAAGAGCAGCAGCGGGCCATTGCCGAAGGGGAAGGCCGGGAGCGGGAGATGTCCTTTTTGGAGTATGAAATCCAAGAAATCGAAGCGGCAAACCTCGTGCCCGGGGAAGATGAAGAACTGGAGATTTCCTACCGGAAAATGGCGAATAACCGTACAATCATGGAGGCTGCAGGGGCAGCTTACGGGATGACCGGGGGCAGCGGCAGCGCCACGGAGCAGCTAGGGCGCGCCCTGCGGGAACTTCAGGCAGCAGCCGGGTATGACCCGAAGCTAGAGGATATGTGCAGCCAGCTAGGGGAGCTGGACAGCCTCCTCAATGATTTTAACCGGGAGCTGTCCGGCTATATTTCCGAGGAGGAATTTGACGGGGAATTATTTTCCCAGACGGAAAGCAGGCTGGATGAAATCAATCATTTAAAGGATAAATTCGGCGGGACCGTCGAAGCAGTTTTGCAGGCAAAGGAAGAAAAGCAGGAGAAATATCACCGGTTAAAAGATTACGAGGAATATTTGGGGCAGCTGGAAGGGCGCCTGAAAAAAGCAGAAGCTGACTTGGAAAAAAGTTCCAAAGAGGTTTCCAAAATCAGGAAAAAATATGCCAAGGAGCTGGTAAAGCAGGTGCAGGAGACCTTGGTGGACTTAAATTTCCTAGACGTAGATTTTGCTATGGAATTTGGGGAAACCAAAGGCTATACCGCCAATGGGACGGACGAAGCGGAATTTTTAATCTCCACTAATCCCGGCGAGCCCAAAAAGCCCCTTGGGAAAGTGGCTTCCGGTGGGGAACTGAGCCGGATTATGCTGGCAATTAAGGCTATCCTAGCAGAAAGCGACCAGATAGAAACCTTGATTTTTGACGAGATAGACGCCGGGATCAGCGGCAGGACAGCCCAGATGGTGGCGGAGAAAATGAACGTCATCGGAAAGAACCACCAAGTCATCTGCATCACCCACCTGCCCCAGATTGCGGCCATGGCAGACAGCCATTTCCTTATCCGGAAAGACGTGGTGAACAATGCCACCGTTTCTAATATTTCCCTTTTGGACGGGCAGGAGAGCGTCAGGGAGCTTGGGCGTATGCTGGGCGGCGTGAAGATTACGGACAAGGTCATGGAAAGCGCCCGGGAGATGAAAGAACTGGCCTTGGCAGCCAAGCAGTCCCAGATTGGAAAGAAGTGAACCATCAAAAAAGATAAAAAATAGCATAAAATCCCAGATTGAAACCGCAGGAAGTTTCACATACTAAAGAGGATTTCAATTTGGAGGGTTGTGAAAGGATGAAAGAAAAAAGGCTGGTGAAGTTCCAGAAATGGATTGCCTGTGGGAGCTTGTCCATTGGCTTTTGCGTAATAATCTTTTTTTCATTTTCTTTTATGGAAGAATCCATTCCCGATAAAATTTGGATAGAACAGGGGAAGGAAGAAAATTTTGATTTCAACCTGCCTGTGACCGGGGAAGTGGAACAGGAAGGGCTGGAGGTATTTGGGAACCAATCCCCCGCCGTGGAGCAGGATAAAATCAAGCTGGACTTACAGAAAAGTTTTTCCCTCAAGTCTAAGGAGCAGGGAACCTATTCCATTGTCTGCCGGCTGTTCGGCCTGTTCCCCATCAAGGAAGTAGCCCTGGAGGTGGTGGAAGAGGCCAAGGTGGTGCCCTGCGGCATCCCAGTGGGGATTTATGTGAAAACAGACGGCATCCTGATTATTGGGACGGGGACGGTGACAGGCAGCGACGGCATGAATTATGAGCCTGCGGAAAACCTCGTGAAAAGCGGCGACTATGTGAAAACCGTAAACGACCAAGTGATAGCCACGAAAGAAGACCTGATTGAAAAAATCAACCAGTGCCAAGGGGAGGCCGTCGTGCTGGGCGTCCTGCGGGAAGACGAATTTATCCATTTAAAAGTACAGCCGGTGCAGGTTTCCGAAGATGAGTACAAGCTCGGCATCTGGGTCCGGGATGATTTGGCAGGCGTTGGGACCATGACCTTTTACGACGGGCAGGGAGCCTATGGGGCGCTGGGGCATCCCGTCAGCGATTTGGACACAGGGATGAAAGTAAGCATGGGGGAAGGCACCCTCTATGAAGCAGAAGTAGCTGGGATTACAAAGGGCGAAAAGGGCAGTCCCGGGGAAATTGCAGGGGTGATTACTTATCTGGACCAATACCGCCTAGGGACTGTGGAGGAAAACACCAATGTGGGCATTTACGGGCATTTGGAGCAGACGCCCCAGAAAATCGGGCAGGAAACGTATCTCCCTGTGGGCCTGAAGCAGGATATTGAGGAAGGGGAGGCCACGGTTATTTCCACGGTTTCCGGGGAGCGCCGGGAGTATTCCATTGTGATTACGGACATGGATTATAACAGTGAGAATAAGGGCATCCTCTTCCAAGTGACAGACCCAGAGCTCTTAAGCCTGACAGGAGGGATTGTGCAAGGCATGAGCGGAAGCCCCATCCTCCAGAATGGGAAAGTCATCGGTGCTGTCACCCATGTGTTTGTGCAGGATGCATCGAAAGGGTATGGGATTTTTATTGAAAATATGCTGCAGCATTGAGCCAGGCAATGAAAGCAGAAGGATGCGTTGGCTGCTGGCAGACAAAAGCGTTTCTTCTGCTTTTATTATGTGGCGAAAGCCCTCATCCAGCAGCTATGGATTATTCTGCCCGGAAACGTTGGAGGTAAGGATGATGGAGATACGCAGGCGGTATGAATAAAATCCTTTGTTGTGTTTCCCAGTAAAAATAGTTATCATCCCATCTTTGGCAGCTGAAAAGTGAAAAAACGGCTGCAACCCCCGTAAATATGGACGGTGCAGCCGTTTTTGCTTATGTAATAATATGTGCTATATTATGATGTCTTTGGTTTTATCTGCTTAGTATCTTTAATAATTGTTCCCATAGAAGATTTTATCTGAAAATATAGCAGAAAATGGAGGTAATGGTTATGGACAAAATAAAAGCCGGCAGCATTTTCATGTGCATTGTGGAGATATTGGCAGCTTGCGGTTGACTTAATGGGTACCTATTGATATAATGTGTATCAGATACTCATTGCACTGCATTACATTCTTTACCGAATGCCAGATCAACAGTACAAACTGAGCAGGCAATGGCCTTAGCGCCATAGAGCCGGGCTGCTAAATGGCGGCAACAGATTGTTTTTTAACATCTGTGGGACAGTTGTATGTTCCATAGGTGTTTTTTTATACCTTATTGGACATTAGTAGTCCAATAAGTATACATTTTTGGAACGCATTATCTTGGGCCGGTGCCAATAAGAGTAATCATAACTGCTTGAAACAGAACAGGAGGATTATTTTATGACAACGAACAAAGAGAAACTGACAGTACAAACCACATCGACGAAAGCTAGTGAAAACACTATGATACGGCGTATATCCCTCGTAGGAATTATCGGAAATATTTTACTTTCCGCCTTTAAGCTGTTTGCCGGTATTGCAGGCAATTCCGGCGCAATGGTTTCCGATGCGGTACACTCTCTTTCTGATGTCTTTGCTACATTCATCGCGTTCCTTGGCGTACGTCTTTCCAAAAGAGAGGCCGATCAAAAGCATCCTTATGGCCATGAACGGCTTGAATGTGTTGCATCATTGCTGCTTGGGCTGATCCTTGCAGTAACTGGATTTGGAATCGGCAAAGCGGGGATTGGAAAAATTATAGCGGGCAATTACGAAGCTCTGGCCGTTCCGGGTGTGATCGCATTGGCCGCAGCAATCGTTTCCATTTTATCCAAAGAAGGAATGTACTGGTACACCAGGCATTATGCCAAAATCCTAAACTCCCCGGCATTTATGGCAGACGCCTGGCACCACAGGTCAGATGCGTTTTCTTCCATAGGCTCTCTGATTGGCATTGCAGGAGCCATGCTCGGATTCCCTGTGTTGGATAGCGCCGCAAGCGTTGTGATCTGCCTGTTTATCTTAAAGGTTTCCTATGATATCCTGAAAGACGCCATTTCCAAAATGCTGGATACCTCCTGCGGGGAGAGCTATGATAAAGCCCTGGCAGACTACATTTCCGCACAGGAAAACGTAATCTGTATTGATTCCCTTCATTCCAGAATGTTCGGAAATAGAACCTATATTGATCTGGAAATTCAGGTGGATGGCAATTTATCACTGAGGGATGCCCATGCAATCGCAGAACATATCCATGATAATGTGGAGGAACATTTTTCAGACGTAAAGCACATCACAATCCACCTGAATCCAGCCGTTTGATTTTTTGGAAGAAGGAATAAAGCAATGCCGGAAAAGAACGTATCGGGAGGCAGGCTATGAAACCAGTGGAACACCCTGAAAAAATCTCATTCTATGTTAAGTCAGAGTGGGGGAATGGAAAACCAGACGGTTCAGTCTGCCTTTGCCGGCGTCCGCCGAATCCATGAATTTCTGTCCCGGCCGGAAAAATGGGATACCGGCCGTTCCCTGCATTTTGATAAGGCTGCCCCCTGCATGGAAATGAAACATGTGGATTTCCATTATGGGGAAAATCAGACGGTTTTACAAGATTTCAGCTTACACTGTCCAAACGGGGGAATATGTAACGCTGGCAGGACGTACCGGTTCCGGAAAGAGTACCATATTCAAATTGCTTTTAGGTCTTTATCGTCCGCAAAATGGGCAGTTGTTGATCCATGGACAGGAAGCGTCTTTGATACCGGATTCTGAGAAACGGAAACCGTTCGGCTATGTAGAACAGCCTTTCCGTATGGTTCCCGGCAGTGTGGCGGAACAGATTACCTTGTTCGATGAAACGGTTTCCCAGAAACCCTCAAAAAACCGCACTGTATTGTCCATTTCCCATCGGCTCTATGCGGATATACTGCTGATAATTCTTACGATTCAAGATTTTGGGAGGAGCCGTTTGTAAAAGAAAGGGATGTTGTGGCGGAGCTTACGGCGGCCGTGGCTAAGTTTTGCAAAACGACGGGCTTAGGGAGTGTTTGTTTTTCTCACCGCATTGTCATAAAAGCGGAAATAATCTGGACGGTGGCGGGACTGGGTGTACTCGAACATCACGCCGTCGCTGTTGTAGGTCTGGCTGCTCACGACTGCCATACAGTTGTAATCTTCGGCATTGAGCTTCAGGTATTTCTCATCAATCTGTGTCATCTTTTCCACGGTCATAATCCGTTTGCTGTTCACGATTGTCATGTGCAGTGTATGTTCCAGATAATCATAAATCGAGTTTTCTGCAATCTCTGCCGTGAGGCCGGGAACTGCCTCTTTTAAGAAATAATTGTGGTTTAATATCAGGGGCATGCTATCCAAATAGTGGAGGCGCTGGATATAGTAAATATCCTTTCCGGCAGGAAAGCCTGTGTATGCTGCCTGCTGTTCATTAATGGTAAACTCAGTGAACAAGAGGATTTTTGTGAGGGGGCTGTGGCCGTTTCGCAGGGCAGATTCCCGGAAACTTTCAATTTCGCCGATTGTGAAAGCAGTCTGTGCCGTGGGCTGATAGATATTCCGGACGCCCTTTCCCTGCATGGTCTGCACATAGCCGTCGGATACCAGGCGGCTGACGGCACGGCGCAGGGTATTGCGGGAGCAGTGGTAGGTCTGGATTAGCGTATTTTCCGAAGGCAAAAGTTCCTGATAAGCGAATACATCGTTCTCAATCTTCTGTTTTAAATCTTTGTAGATGGTTTCATATATCGATTTTGGCATTTTAACACCTCTGTTTCGATTTTTATACAATCCCTATAGAAAACATTATAAAAACACCGAAAGAAAAAGTCAACTACTTGTCTAAACAAATTTCAAAAAAGAGCTTGACATGTTTAAACAAGTATGGTATAAAAGAATCATAACATGTTTAAACAAGTTGAAACGAATGGAGGAATAAAAGCATGGGAAAATATGCAGAAGATGCAAAACAGTTGCTGCGCCTGGTAGGCGGCAGGGAGAACATTGCGGCAGTTTCACATTGCATGACGCGGATGCGGTTTGCCCTGGTGGAACCGAAAAAGGCGGACGTGGCTGCAATCGAGGCGATGAAGGTGGTAAAAGGAAGTTTCACGCAGTCGGGACAGTTTCAGGTGATTATCGGCAATACGGTAGCTGATTTTTACAATGATTTTGTAAAAGAAGCGGGCATTGAGGGCGTGTCAAAGGACGCGGTAAAACAGGCGGCTAAGAAAAACCAGACTGTATTACAGCGCATAATTGCGGCGCTGGCGGAGATTTTTGCACCGCTGATTCCGGCGATTATTACGGGCGGCCTGATTTTGGGCTTTAGGAACTGTATCGACAGCCTTTACCTATTTGAAAATGGGACGAAAACCTTATGTGGCATCAGCCAGTTTTGGGCGGGCATTGACAGCTTCTTATGGCTGATTGGCGAGGCGGTTTTCCATATGCTTCCGGTTGGGATTTGCTGGTCCGTGACAAAGAAGATGGGCACAAACCAGATGCTGGGCATCGTCCTTGGGCTGACGCTGGTATCCGGACAGCTGTTAAACGCGTATGCGGTTGCTGGGACAGCGGCGGCGGACATCCCGAAGTGGGATTTCGGAAGTTTCCAGATTAATATGATTGGCTATCAGGGGCAGGTCCTTCCGGCAATTATGGCTGCATTCATGCTGGTGTATCTGGAAAGATTTTTCCGAAAGATTACACCGCAGGTCATCTCGATGATTGTCGTTCCGTTCTGCAGCCTGTTGTTGTCCGTAATGGCTGCACACTTTGTACTTGGCCCCATCGGCTGGCAGATTGGCGCGGCGGTATCCGCAATGGTATTTGCCGGGATTACAGGACCGTTTAAAATTTTGTTTGGCGCAATTTTCGGTATTGTCTATGCGCCGCTTGTGATAACAGGGCTCCACCATATGTCAAATGCCATTGATTTACAGCTGATTGCGGATTACGGCGGGACCATGCTGTGGCCGATGATTGCATTGTCGAATATCGCGCAGGGCTCTGCAGTACTTGGTATGGTTTGGCTGCAGAGGAAGGACCAGGAAGCACAGGAAGTCAATATCCCGGCATGTATTTCCTGCTATCTGGGCGTCACGGAGCCGGCAATTTTCGGTGTCAACTTAAAAAGAGGCTTTCCGTTTATCTGCGGCATGGTTGGTTCCGGCATTGCAGCAGTGATTTGTGTGGCGACCGGAACGACTGCGAATGCAATTGGTGTCGGCGGCATTCCGGGTATTTTGTCCATTCAGCCGCCGTATATGGTTTCCTTCGCAATCTGCGCGGCTATTGCAGTTGCTGTTCCCTTTGTATTGACCGTGGCAGCCGGAAAAAAACGCCTGCAGATGGGCAAGGGAAACGGAACCGTTGAACTGGCGGAAATTGCTGCCGGGGCAGGTGCAAACGCGGTGGCGGGAGTTATGGCTTCTGCGATGCAGAATACGGAGGGAAGTATCAATGTGGCGGAAGAATTGAAAGCATTTTTATCCGGAAGTGCGATTCCGCTAAAAGAAGTCGGGGACGGCGTATTTTCAGAGGGCGTTATGGGCGGCGGTATGGCAATCATTCCGGAAAATGAAACGCTTTATGCGCCGGCGGACGCAGAGGTTGCCGTGCTGATGCCGGAGTCGCGGCATGCCTGCGGATTAAAACTTGAAAACGGCATGGAAGTCCTGTTACATATCGGGATAGATACCGTAGGCATGGATGGGGACGGGTTTGAATATCTGGTGCAGGAAGGCCAGAAAGTCCGTGCAGGGACTCCTCTGATCCGGTTTGACAGGGCAAAAATCAAGGCAGCAGGCCATCCAGACGTTACAGTATGTATTGTCACAGATGAAGGAAATGCCCGGGAAATACAGTTCCATACAGGAATGTGCGTCAGCGCGAAGGAAACCGTAGTGGCGGAGTGGAAATAAAGGAGGTACAAAATGGCAGATTTTAGCAGCAAAGTGGTTTATCAGATTTATCCGAAATCGTTCCGTGATACCAACGGTGACGGTTTTGGCGATATCCCCGGTGTGATCGAGAAACTGGATTATCTGCAGGAGTTAGGTGTGGATTATCTGTGGCTGACGCCGTTTTTCCCCTCACCCCAGAGGGATAACGGATATGACGTAGCAGATTACCGTAAGATCAGCCCCCAGTTTGGAACGATGGAGGATTTGGAAAACTTAATCCGGCAGAGTGAAGAGCGGGGCATGGGAATCATGCTGGATATGGTGTTCAACCATACCTCCACGGAGCATGAGTGGTTCCAGAAAGCGCTGGCGGGGGACGAGGAGTATCAGGAGTATTATATTTTCAGGGAGGGAACACCCGGCCGTGCGCCTACAAACTGGAAGTCAAAGTTTGGCGGCACTGCATGGGAGTATGTACCAGCTTTGGAAAAGTGGTACCTGCGCCTCTATGACGTGACACAGGCGGACTTAAATTGGGATAATCCAAAAGTACGGGAAGAACTGAAAGAAATCCTCCGGTTTTGGAAAAAGAAAGGGATCCGGGCGTTCCGGTTTGATGTAATCAATTTAGTTTCCAAACCGGAACGGATGGAAGATGATTTTAAGGGGGACGGAAGGCGGTTTTACAGCGACGGCCCACATATACACGAATATCTGAAAGAACTGGTAAGGGATGCGGGAATTGAGGATTTTGTAACTGTAGGGGAGATGTCCTCCACATCGCTTGCGCACTGCATCCGGTATTCCGCACCGGAGGAAAAAGAGCTTTCCATGTGCTTTCATTTCCATCATCTAAAGGTGGATTATAAGGATGGGGACAAGTGGGCGCTTCAGGCAGTGGACTACCGGAAACTAAAAGAGCTTTTTACCGAATGGCAGATGGGAATGCAGGCAGGGAACGGATGGAACGCGCTTTTCTGGTGCAACCATGACCAGCCCCGCATTGTGAGCAGAATGGGGAATGAAGGTGTTTACTGGAAAGCGTCGGCGAAAATGCTGGCGGGGATGATCCATCTGATGCGCGGCACCCCGTACATCTATCAAGGGGAGGAGATCGGGATGCTGAACGCGCATTATCCTTCCATAGAACATTACCGGGATGTGGAGAGCCTGAATTATTATCGGATTTTGCTGGAAGAGGGAAAGACGAAAGCGGAGGCGCTTGAAACGCTTGCGGCAAGGTCCCGGGACAACAGCAGGACGCCCATGCAGTGGAGCGGGGAAAAATATGGCGGGTTTTCAGAGAAAGAACCGTGGCTGCCAATGTCCGCGGCATTCCGAAAAGAGATCACGGTGGAAGCGCAGCAGGGCGATGACGATTCCATTCTTTCTTTTTACAAGAAGCTGATTGCCATGAGAAAGAAATATCCGGTAATTGCAAAAGGGGAAATTGCCTTTCTGGAAACAGGGACGGACAGGGCGCTGGCTTACCAGAGGATGTTCGGAGAACAGCAGATGTTTGTGCTTTGTAATTTTGACGGGAAGCGGCAGCGTATCCAAATAGCTGGAGAGCGGAATGGCTGCAGGATTTTGCTGGAGAATTATGAAGGAAGGGAAATGCCGCTGGGAGAAGTATATACAATGGAACCATATGAGTTTATGGTTTTTGGGAATGTATAAAAATGGGTGACAAGGAGCAGGCGGTATGAATCATGATATAAAACTGGTTGCTGTTGACATAGACGGTACATTTGTCCGTCCAGATTATACTTATGATATTCCGCGGTTCCGGCGTATTTTATCCCGGATGCAGAGTAGTGGCTGCAATTTTGTCGTGGCGAGCGGGAACCAGTATTACCAGTTAAGGGATCTGTTTCCAGGATACTGTGATGAACTGTCCTTTGTGGCGGAAAACGGGGCGTTTGTAAAAGACAGGGGGAACTGGCCTTTACCGCGGATATGCCAAAGGGTGGGATACGAAAATGGCCAATATCAGCAAATAACAATGGAATGTGGGAGCGGATGAAAGGATCCCCTGATTTGTACCAGCTGCCCATGGAGCTGTCCTATATGAAGCTACATAGGCAAGAAGAAAAATTTTCTGATTTGTACCAGCTGCCTGCGCAGTATGAAGGGACGGCCGACTGTGTAAAATTGGCACAGGGCACGGTTGTGGAATGATTCAGCCGCATGCTTCACGGAAGGTTTCCTGAAACGGAATGGCATCTTTGATAGCCGGAAATATCTGGTCCATGCAATCCGTCCGGAAAAGGGATTGGCCGGAAGAAAGCAGACATGCGGCTATTCAGGAACAGTCTGTCTTTCTATGGATTCCTTTGCAGAAATCTATTGTCTTTCCCATGATATCCTTTAGGTTTTCGAGGTCTTTTAACGTATCCTTACATTCGAGGGAATGGTTGCAGCCCTCATATACAGCAAGCGGAATATGCTTTGCTTTTGAAAGCTGGATGATTTCGTCAGTATTGCTCCAAGGATCTGCGGTTCCGATAAAACCGATTGCATGGTTTGGTGCAAAAAGATAAGTCTGTGATAAAGGTGTATACAAAACGTGCCTTGTACGGTTCAAACCATATTTTTCCGCATAGGATGCCGCGATGATTGTACCGATGCTTTTTGAAATAAAAAGCACATCATCATAATCAGGCCAGACAAGGTCTGCAAGTTCAGCTTCAGCCTGTAAAAACAGCGCTTCGTACGCTTCTTTCATTTTCCCTTCATTGCCGCGGATATTGCCGGCTTTATATGCGTATGCCACGTTTCTGTAATTCCCGTACCCCAGTCCACAGGCAATCTTCCTGCTGTAATATAAAAGCGGTTTGTCGCAATGATATCCTATGCCTGGGAAATAAACAGCTATCTTCTTCATCATTATATCCATTCCTTTCGCTTCGCTCAGGCACAAAACGTTATGAAAATGTTTTCCTGAGCTTATTTTTTCTTTATAATTGTTTCCGTTCTGTGGTTTATTTTTTATTTCGTATGCCATCACTTCAGTTTAATCTCATCACTGTCGCCTACCAGCCATTCCATAGAAACATCCAATGCTTTGGCAATCATGCGCAGCTCGCCATCGCAGACATGCCTCTGGTTTTTCTCAATTCTGGATATAATCAGTGGGGTCATGTCCTCCATGCCCATAAACTGAAGTTTTTTTGCAAGCTCCTCCTGCGTGATGGGCGGCTGCTGCAGTGCCCTCCCTAACCGTACCCTTCCGGAACATAGGTTGCCTTTTATTGTAAACATACTTTTGCCCATGTGAATGTCCTCTTTGAATCATCTTATTACGATATTTTCCATCTATTTTATTGATTTTATACGGAAATAAGATATGATATTGGATAAAGTAGATATTAAATATCTTAACTAGATAGATATAGCATTTTTTATCGTGGGAAAATATAAAAGCTGGAATCCAATTGGAAAAATGTTCGTAGGAATTAACGCGGAAACCATCCGGGCAAATACTTGCAGCGGAGTGGTTCATTTTTCAGCGAACTCACCCTTTACACCATACATCCTGTTTGGTATAATAAAGAAACCAAGGAATGAAAAACCTCACAAACCTTGATAAAGAAAAGAATGAGGGTTCCATCCGCGGTGAAACAGGAAAGAAAGAGATGGTAAGCGATGATGGTATTTATCATTGGGGGCGTAGTCCTCATTGCAGTAATTGTTGCAGTAGTGTCCTCCGTGGCTGGCGCAGTTGCCGGCGTCGTGGATGAGGACAGCGAAGATTAAGAAGATGCGGCTGCAGGGGGCTGCCAAGGCAGCCCTTACAGGCGTGCCTGAAAGTATCCTTTGCATATGGGCATAGCGGCAAGGGTATTTTTAGGCACGCTTTTTCTTCTTTCATAGTTAAGGCATCCCGCTGCCAGCAGCGTCTGGGAAAAATGGGGCTGCCAGCCCCGTTGTTTGCAGCAGGGGGTAATTTGCAGGGAAAAGGAGCATTAGTTTTGAAGGAACATACCATTTATAAGGTGGCGCCGGGCAGCATAGCGGAAGAATTGGAGCTGGAGCCGGGGGATGTGCTGCTGTCGGTGAACGGGCATGGGATTGAGGACGTATTTGACTATCGGTATTTCACAAATGAAGAGTACTTGACTGCCGTAGTCCGCAAAAGGACTGGGGAGGAGTGGGAACTGGAAATCGAAAAAGAGTATGAGGAGGATTTGGGCATTGAATTTGAAAATGGCCTGATGGATGAGTACAAATCCTGCCGCAATAAATGCATTTTCTGCTTTATCGACCAGATGCCAAAGGGGATGCGGGACACCCTGTATTTTAAGGATGACGATTCCCGCCTTTCCTTTTTGCAGGGGAATTATGTGACCCTTACAAATATGGGGGAACGTGATTTGGAGCGGATTATCGCCTACCGGCTGGGGCCAATCAATATTTCGGTGCAGGCCACGGACCCGGGGCTGCGCTGCAAAATGCTGAATAACCGTTTTGCCGGGGAGGCGTTGGGAAAAATGGAAGCCCTTTACCAAGCGGGGATTCCCATGAATGGGCAGATTGTGCTCTGCAAGGGAGTCAATGACGGGGAAATGCTGAAAAAAAGCATTACGGACCTGATGGCATATATGCCGGTGATGGAAAGTTTGTCCGTAGTCCCAGTGGGCTTGAGCAAATTCCGGGAAGGGCTGTACCCCTTGGAGCCTTTTTCCAAGGAAGGTGCCAAAGAGGTGCTGGGGATGATACACCAGTTCCAGAAGGAGTGCCTGGAAAAGTGCGGGCTGCATTTCGTCCATGCCAGCGACGAATGGTACCTGCTGGCAGGGGAGGAGCTGCCGGGGGAGGAAACTTACGATGGGTACCTGCAGCTTGAAAACGGTGTTGGGATGCTGCGGCTTTTGCGGGAAGAATTTGCCATAGCCCTTGCAGATGCGGTAAAAATAGCGGGAAACAGGGAAGGCATTGGGACAGGGGAATTGGCAGGAGGCATGGGAAATATGCAAGCCAAGGGAGCCAGCGGAATTGTAACCATGCAGGAATCCACAGAAGAAGTTTTCGCTGGACTGGGGCATATCATTGAAAAAAGAAACGGCAGGGCGCCAGATATCCCAAAAAGGGACAGGCATTTTCAAAAAGCTAAGGCAGAAAAAATTACCGTTGCCACCGGTGTCCTTGCCGCCCCTACGCTGCAGGGACTGGCAAAATCTTTCCAGCAGGCATTTCCCCAGAAGGAAATACAGGTCATCCCCATAAAAAATCATTTTTTCGGGGAGCAGATTACAGTTTCCGGGCTGCTGACAGGGCAGGACATCATCGGGCAGCTGAAAAACAGGGAGTTAGGGCGCAGGCTTTTGCTGCCGTGCAACCTTCTGCGCAGCGGGGAAGAGGTGTTTTTAGACGATATTACCCTATCCCAGATTAAAAATGCTTTACAAGTGGAAATAGATATTGTAAAATCAAGCGGACAGGATTTGGTGTCATGTTTCGTTGGAGGGGCGGCAGGGTTTTGTGCCGCGCCGGATGAGGAAAGTTAGGAGAGTAGGATGAGCAAACCAATTGTTGCAGTAGTTGGGCGTCCCAATGTGGGGAAATCTACCTTATTTAATGCTTTGGCAGGGGAGCGGATTTCCATTGTAAAGGATACGCCCGGAGTTACAAGGGACAGGATTTATGCAGATGCAAGTTGGCTGGACCGGTCGTTTACCCTGATTGACACCGGGGGGATTGAGCCGGAGAGCAAGGATATTATTTTATCCCAGATGCGGGAGCAGGCGCAGATAGCCATTGACACAGCGGATGTGATTATTTTCATGACGGACGTGCGCCAGGGGTTGGCAGATGCGGACGCTAAGGTGGCCGATATGCTCCGCCGTTCAAAGAAACCGGTAGTTTTGGTGGTAAACAAGGTGGACAGCTTTGAGAAATATATGCCGGACGTCTATGAATTTTACAACCTAGGCATAGGGGAGCCAATCCCCATTTCTTCCGCAGGGAAGCTGGGCATTGGGGACATGCTGGATGAGGTTTTAAAACATTTCCCAGAGAAAACAGAAGGGGAGCAGGAAGACGGCAGGACGAAGGTTGCCATTGTGGGGAAACCAAACGTAGGGAAATCTTCCCTGATTAACCACCTGATTGGGGAGGAGCGCGTCATTGTGTCGGAAATCGCTGGTACTACAAGGGACGCCGTCGACACAGAAGTTACATGGGAAGGCCGGGAATATATTTTCATTGATACGGCTGGCCTGCGGCGGAAGAGCAAAATCAAGGAGGAGCTGGAGCGGTTCAGCATTATCCGGGCGGTGACTGCGGTGGAGCGGGCCGACGTGGTAATCCTGATGATTGACGCCACGGAAGGGGTGACGGAGCAGGATGCCAAGATTGCCGGGATTGCCCATGAGAGGGGAAAAGGGATTATCATTGCGGTGAACAAATGGGATGCCATTGAAAAAGATGACAAAACCATGTACAAGCATACGGACCGCATCCGCCAAGTGCTGAGCTTTATGCCTTATGCAGAAATCCTTTTCATTTCGGCAAAGACAGGGCAGCGCACCAGCCGGATTTTTGACATGGTAGACGTGGTGCTGGAAAATAATTCCATGCGGATTGCCACAGGGGTACTCAATGAAATCATGTCCGAGGCCGTGGCGATGCAGCAGCCCCCGTCGGACAAGGGCAAGCGGCTGAAGCTTTATTATATCACGCAGGTTGCAGTGAAGCCCCCCACCTTTGTGATTTTTGTCAATGACAAGAAACTGATGCATTTTTCCTATACCAGATTTCTGGAAAACCGCATCCGGGAGGCTTTTGGGTTCCGGGGGACCTCGTTAAAGTTTTTTATTCGGGAGAGGAGGGAAAAATAATATGATTTTAAACCGCATCATCTGTTTGGCGCTGGGCTATGTGCTGGGGCTCTTCCAGACAGGGTATATTTATGGGAAATTGCACCACATTGATATCAGGGAATACGGGAGCGGGAATGCAGGGGCAACCAATACGCTGCGCACCTTGGGCTGGAAGGCAGGGCTCATTACGTTTCTGGGGGATGCCGGGAAGGCTGCCCTTTCCATGGGGCTTGCATGGCTCCTGTTCCATCAAGCGTATCCGGGGCAGGCGCATTTGCTGGAACTGTATGCAGGGCTTGGGACTGTGCTGGGGCATAATTTCCCGTTCTATATGAAGTTTAAGGGCGGGAAAGGCATTGCCTGCACGGCGGGGGTGCTGCTGACCTTTTATCCGCCTATGGCGCTTTTGTGCCTGCTGGTGTTTGCAGGGACGGTTGCAGCTACAAGGTATGTGTCCCTTGGGTCTATTTTGGTTTCCCTCTGTTTTTATGGGCAGCTTGTTGTGTTTGGGCAGATGGGGTTCTTGTGGGTAGACAAGGAGTTTTTGATGGAAACGTATGCGGTGGGGGCGGTGTTTACAGTCCTTGCTATTTGGCGGCACCGGGCGAATATTAAGCGGCTGGCGAGCGGGACGGAGAATAAGATTTCTGTTAGCAAGTCGGGGAGCTTGAATAAGAATTAGCTGGGAGTGGGCGTTGGCCAAATTTTTATTTTATTACGTACAGAGGAAGGTTGAAGAGAATCTCGGAGTTTTGGGGTTCTCTTTTTCTTTACTGGTTGGGGAGGGGTGTTGGGCTGAGCGGGGAGGACGCAGTTCTGGGCAGGAACCTGTCCCCTGCAAACGGGACAACATTCCGGTGAACTAACTGCTAACTACGACTACGGAGCAGGCCAGACATAACTTTTCCACCTTGCTTGTCTATCCCTCCGATTGCACAGGGCAAAAATACTCAACATAGCCCGCTATGCCTCCGTTTTTTGTCCTGCACACTCAGAGGGATATCCGGCGCAATCTGGAAAAGTTATGTCTGGCCTGCTCCTCGTGATTCAGGAAAGCCTTCATCACTAAGTCTTCGTAAGCAGTGGATTTCACCTCCATTAAAAGCGTCCCTGAATGGTTTGCAGGGGACAGGTTCCTGCCCAGAACTGCTGGGTATTGGCTTTCCGTTTTGAAGGCAGAAGGCTTATGGTGTACTGGAAGTTGGGGGTCTTATATGGGGACATCTACTGTTTGCCAAATTTAGAGTTGCTAGGAAATTATATTTTACTCAAAAACTGACATATTACTCCGGCGGTTAAATGTCAATGTATCTTGCTTGGTTAAATTTCCATCTGCCACGTTGCCATCAATTGCCGTAGCACCCGCTACGACTCATTCTTCCGCCTTGCATATGAAAATTTACCCTGCGCAATCTACATCAATATTTAACCGCCGGAGTAATATAAATGTAAGCGGGACATTTAAGCTGGGAGAAACGAAAAGGATGTATTCTAATCTCTTAGGTTAAATTCTTCGCTGTATTGCGGCGTTGCAAACTAGGTAAAGCTGTGGCTGATATTCCGCAGTGTAGATGTGGAGAGCTTCATTCATGCTTCCACGGGTTTGATATCCCGCTGTTTTATAGCGTTCCGGGAGAAGAAGTTAGAAGAGGATACCCTGTTGCTTACAGCGGGGTGCCCATTAGTTTTTTCCAATACACAGGCAATTTCGGGCTGCCCTCCCTCTAAGCAAACGGTTCATGGGCGCCCTTAGTGGAGGCGAAATCCACTGCTTACGCAGACTTAGGAAGGAGGGCTTTCCCGACTTCCTTAGCCGTAGTTAGCAGTTAGTTCGCCGGAACGTTGCCCAGTTTGTGTGAGGGAGGGCAGCCCGGAATTGCCGTCCGTTCCCAAAACCCCCATATACCAACTCCATCATACCATGGCTCATGGGCAGGAATTTAAGAATTTTGGCAATTCGAAGAAAAAAACCAAGGAGAAAAATTTATGCTAAAACAGGGAAACATTCTCAAAAGCCGTTATGAAATCAAAGGGACATTAGGCTCTGGCGGCTCTTCCCACGTGCATTTTGCATATGACAGGAAAACCGGAAGGAACCGGGCAATCAAGGAAGTGAGCCAAATCCAAGGGGAACAAGCAGCCTACATAGTGCGTCAGGAAATTGAATTAGTACAGAAACTGCATTACCCGTACTTCCCCGAAATTGTCGAGGTGCTGGAACAAGGGGAAATATGCTATATTGTAATGGAATACTTAGAAGGGGAAACTTTAGAGCATCTCCTCGCCCGGTCAGGGGCGCAGCCTTGGCAGCAGGTTGTCCGGTGGGCAAAGGACATGTGCTTGGTGCTGGGCTACCTCCACAACTGCCAGCCCCCTGTCATCTACCGCGACATGAAGCCAGCCAATATCATCCTGCAGCCCAGCGGGAACCTGCGCCTCATTGATTTTGGGGCAGCTTTGGAGTGCGGGGACCAAAACGGGGAATACATAAATCTTGGAACCCGGGGATACGCAGCCCCAGAGCAGCTTGCCGGGCAAACAGCCGATGCAAGGACAGATATTTACTGCCTCGGCGCAACCATGTACCACCTGCTGACAGGCAAAGACCCCTGCCAGTACCCTTGCAGCGCACATCCTGTCCGGAAATTCAACCGGAAGATACCGCGGAAGTTGGCAAAAATCATTCAAAAGTGTACTTGTGAACACCCAGAGAGCCGGTATGCAAGCTGCGAAGATTTGCGGAAGGCTTTGGAAGGAATTTAGCTGTTTCATTTGCACAGGGATTTCAGAAAATGGAATAATAAAGTTTTCCCAGCAAATAGGCAATTCCGAACCGCCGTCCCGAGCATAATGAAAGCACCTGAAATTATTGTTTATAACACAGGAAATCTGGGTTCCGTCCCTTGAAAATAACGGGGACACTTGAAATTGTTTTTCCTAACATATAGGAAATTTTTGGCCTACCGTCCCCCGAAACCAGCAAAAGGGAATGAAATAGTTTCCCCCAACCCACAGGCAATTCCGGGCTGCCCTCCCTCTAAGCAAACAGTTCATGGGCGTCCTTAGTGGAGGCGAAATCCACTGCTTACGAAGGCTTAGGAAGGAGGGCTATCCCGACTTCCTTAGCCGTAGTTAGCAGTTAGTTCGCCGGAACGTTGCCCAGTTTGTGTGAGGGAGGGCAGCCCGGAATTGCCGTCCGCCCCCCAACCCCCATCTTCCACTATTAAATTCCTCCCCCCCCCCCAATAGCCACCCCCACCGCCCGCATCACCAATTTGCCCCCACCCCAAAAATCTGTTCCCAGAAATCTTTGCAAATCCCCCAAACTTATGTTACAATCCCGTCTTTGACAGTTGGAAAATGAAAAAGCGGCTGCACCCCCGTAAATGTG
>CAJTWA010000014.1 GCA_910580195.1 uncultured Lachnospiraceae bacterium | reverse complement strand
TCCACTGTGTACCGTCTGCACTCGTCCACCTGTTCCTCCGCATCATCATAGTCAAAGACGCTCGGCGTACCATTGCAGTAAAGGTTATACGCCATCCTGACTACTTTCACGCTCCCGCTGGTCTGCCAACCTTCATGCAGGCACTCCGTTTTTACGTTACCTGTCTTAAAATCATAAATACTTTTGATATTTCTTCTTGTGTCATCGCTGATACCAAGACAATATACAAGTGCTTTGTGGTACACGTCCTGATACCTGACCTCTTTCAATTTCTCATAGTAGAATTTTTCATGTGCATCGCTGATAAAAATAATCGCTTTCTCTGCTCCTAACGCTGTACTACTCATGTTCATTTCCTCCATTTCTCTTTGATGAATGATTGATAATTGCTAACACAGTTTCCTCAAATATCTTTGTTGCACCTATAAACCGTCAAAAGTGCGCAAAAAAAGGACATTTCACTGTTATTTGAAATGTCCTTTGGGTGGTGTTACTGACACCACTAAATTATTTGTTGCACATCGAGTGAAAAATGTAATATGAAGTATTATTACATATTATTCAACAGAAATTTGTTGCACTTACGTTGCACTTTGGGATTTTTTTAGTACCCAATCATGCCGACTACTCAATGATTTTTCTTTTAGAAATCCAATCAGCAATCACATAAAAGATGCTTTTTGCGCTCAATCATTTCCCCGATTCTCTCGATATATTGGGAAACATCTTTCACATTCTCGCTTCTCTCAATCCGCCCGTCTGGATAAACTCGCTTTGACACGCTCCCGGCTCCGCAGGCGACTATGGTCTGCACTTCCTCCATCATCAGGATGTTATAAAGCCCAGCCTTCCCCGGCTTGGCATAGCCTACGTTCTCAAAATTCCCCGCCATATTTTTCTGGCGGTACAGGTAATAGGGGAAAAGCCCCAATTCCTTGGCATACTTGGCTGTCAGTTCAATGGTTTCCCAGCTATTTGCCATCTGCATCCCCCGGTACTCCCCGGCACATGTTTTCAGCTTTGCCGCCCGCTTAATGGCAAGGGAATGGACGGTAAGGTTGTCCGGGGCAAGGGCTTTTATCTGCTCCATGGTATCCCTCACATCCGCAAGGGTTTCCCCGGGCAGGCCTACAATCAAATCCATGTTGATATTGCAAAAGCCCAGTTCCCGGGCAAGATAGTAGCTTTCCTTTGCCTGCTCCACCGTATGGCGGCGCCCAATCAAGTCCAGCGTTTCCTGCTTCATGGTCTGTGGATTAATGGAAATCCGGGAAATCCCGTATTCCCGCAGGACCTCCAGCTTTTCTCTGGTAATGCTGTCTGGCCTTCCTGCTTCTACGGTGTACTCCAGCAAATCCGAAAAATCAAAGCTTCTTTTTATTTTTGACAATAACCTGTCCAGCTGGACGGGCGTCAATGTGGTAGGGGTCCCACCGCCTATATAAACTGTATTTAACTTTTTATGCCCAAAGGATGCAGCTGTGAAATCAATTTCCTGCTCCAGCGCGTCCAGATACTGCCCCACTTTCCCTTCCCACAGGCTTATGGGGGAAGAAGAAAAGGAACAGTAGGAGCATATGCTGGGGCAGAAGGGGATGCCCACATACAGGCTGTAGCCGTCTTTATAGCTAATCTGCCTTAAAAGCTCCCGTTCCCGCTTAGCAATCTCAATGCTTAAGTTTATTTTCTGCTCCGATGCAAAATAAGCCTGCGCCATATAGTCCCGGATTTCCTGCTCCCCCTTTCCCTGCCCAAGCATGGACATGGGGATTTTCACCGGGCGGATGCCTGTCAGGGAACCCCACGGGAGGGTATGGCCGGTGTATTCCACCAGCATTTGGTACAGAGCCTGTTTTAAGCGGTCCTTTGTCATTTTCCGGTTGGAAAAATCTGTCCCAGCAGATGTTTGCGCCCTCAATATGTAGCCGCCTGCGGCAAATGGCTGGCCTGACGGTATGGGGCTATTTTTGTGTTCCGGCGGAAGATATATTGATATTTCAATCCTGTCTTTTTCTCCCTGCCCTGCTGCCTGGCGAACCTCTCCATCCACAGAAGCAGCCGCAGGATTCCTCCCCGTCCCTTCCTGATTGCCAGCAGCTTCTGTTGCCGCCTCATCTGTCCCGGCGTTCACGCTCTGCATGGCTCCCTCCTGATTGCCAGCAGCTTCTGTTGCCGCCTTATCTGGAAGGTAGGCAATTTCCATATGCAATAAGGGCGTGCGCTCCTGCTCCAGCCGGGTGATTTTCTCCTGCCCTGCAAAGACCTTTACCTCCTCCCCGGCAAAAAATGCCTGTACCAAGGAGTGGATGTCATACTCAAAATTTGCTTCATTTAAACAAACAGTTATCATTTTCGCTTTCTTCTGACTTAACTACTTTCTATAAAAATGGGTTGCGGGCGCGCTCTGACCCGATGCTTGTCATGCCCATATGGCCCGGATAGACTTCTACGCCGTCTGGGAGTACCATCAGTTTTTCCTTGATGGAACGGACAAGGGCTGACATGCTCCCGCCCGGGAAATCCGTCCTGCCTACCGACTGGCAGAATAGGGTATCGCCGCTAAAGAGCACCTTTTCCTTTTCCAGATAATAGCAGCATCCCCCCTCGGTATGCCCCGGCGTATGGAGGACTTTCACTTCCATGCCTGCCAGATGGAGCACTTCCCCGTCCCTGACAAATTCATCTGCATGGTATACATCCCTTCTTCCTACCATACTGGAAACGTTTTTCCCCGGGTCTTTTAAGGTATCCCGTTCCGCTTCATGGGCATAGATTTTAATCCCAAACTCCCCTGCCAATTCTTCTGCGGCCATGGCATGGTCGAAATGCCCATGTGTCAGAAGCACTGCTTGGGGCTTAAGGCCTTCCTGCCGGATTTTCCCTGCCAGCATCTTAGCGGAATCCCCCGGGTCTATCACCAGCAGTTCCTTGGTTTCTTCCTGAATGGCAAAATAGCAGTTGGTTGCCACTTCTCCGACGCAATATTGCTCAATTTTCATGGTAATCACCCATTCCTTTCGTTTTACTTCGGCTCAAATAGTAATGAAAAACTTATTTTTCACCGTAATCTTCCATTCTTTTCTTTTACTTAAGCACAAATAGCGATGAAAATCTTATTTTTCACAGTAGTACTTCCTATCTTTCTGCAAATTCCATTTGGGGCGGTAATATAAGGTTTATTGTATTATAATGCTGGGAAATTTGCAAGAAAAACCTCTGCCGGCAGGCCATGCCCGCTTCTGCTGCGGCCAATTTCCTGATGCCGGCAACAGCCCCGCCTTCCGCACGGTTACGTAAATCCACACAAACTGCCCCAAAGCCGCACCTTGGCGCCTGCACAGCCCACGAAACCGCCCTGCAAGCGCTATTACCTGCCAAATAGCAGAAGGCTGGACGGTTCTGGCATTGTCTGTTTTTTCCATTTTTATCTTGAAATTTCCGATATTTCTATATAAGATATATAAAAAGGGGGGAGCCTGCCTGAAAATCTGTTCCCCCAACTTACTACGACAAATAAAACCAAACTGGAGTGAACTGCAATGAATCAGAAAAAGACAAAAACACACCATTTAGGCCGGAAAGTAAGCTGCCTTGTCATTTCCCTTCTGGCCATCAGCATTGCCGCCGTAGCCGGCCTCTGCATCTATATGTTTTACGGCCTCGTCCTAACCATTATGGAAAACCACTGCACCAACGGCACCGACATCCTTGCCTATGAACTGGAAGATATCGGGATGGATGACAAAACGGAGCTCTTGGATGAACTGAAGGAACGGATGGGCTGCGAATTCACGATTTTTGTCGGGGACCTGCGGGCCTACACGACTATCCAGCAGAATGGGGAACGCGCCACAGGCACAAAGCTCTCCGAAGAGCTGGCTGAGATTGTGCTAGTGCAGGGCAAGCCTTATGTGGGGACAACAGAAATCATGGGGGTAAAGCATATTTGCTCCTATGCCCCGACGTTTGACAGGAATGGGAAAATAAAGGGCCTGCTGTTCTGCGGCATTTCCATGGCGGACGCATTTGCGCAGATCAACAAGACCATCTTCCTTTCCTGCGGGGCAGGCGTGGTTTTAATCCTCCTGAGCGGGCTGGCCGTGTCGTTTTTTATTACCCGCTCTGTGTCCAGCCCCCTCTCCCGGCTTACCCGCCTTGCCCAGACCATGGAGGAGGGGAACCTTGGGCTTGGGCAGGAACAGGCTCTATGCACGGGCATCCGTTCCAAAGACGAAATCGGCCTTTTAGCAGATATTTTTGAAAATACCATCCTGCGGCTTAGGAACTACATCGGGGAAATTTCCACCATACTGGAATCCATCTCCCTTGGCAACCTGACAGCAACCACGACACAGGACTATGTAGGGGATTTTACTTCCATCAAAGCCTCCTTGGACAATATCCTTGGAAAACTGAACGATACCATGTCCCAGATTATTGAGAGTTCCGAGTCTGTTTCCAGCGGTTCCCGGCAGATGTCCATCGGCGCCCAGTCCTTAAGCCAAGGGGCGGTGGAGCAGTCCAGCGCCGTAGAAGAACTGGAAAGCACCATAGGCGGAATTTCCCAGCAAGTCAGCCGGACAGCGGAACACGCGCAGCAGGCCAGCCTGAAAGTAACGGCGGTCAGCAGCAACCTATTGGAAAGCAACCAGAAGATGCAGGAAATGATACATGCCATGGAAGAAATCAGCAACAGTTCCAATGAGATTGTGAAAATCATCCATACCATTGATACCATTGCCCAGCAGACCAATATCTTGGCGCTGAACTCTTCGGTAGAAGCAAGCCGGGCTGGTGAATCCGGGAAAGGCTTTGCCGTCATTGCCAAAGAGGTACGGGAGCTGGCCGGCCAAAGCTCTGAGGCTTCCAAATCCACCAACGGCCTGATTGAGCGTTCCATCCGGGCTGTGGAATATGGGACAAAAATCGCCAATGAAACTGCCACGCAGCTTGCTTCTGTCGTGGAAGGGACTAAGGAAGTGGTGGAAACTACCAACTGGATTGCAGAAGCTGCCCGCTCCCAGTCCGAATCTGTTTCCCAGATTCAGGAGCGCATCCAGCAGATTTCGAATGTAGTGCAGACGAACTCGGCTACCGCGCAGGAAAGCGCCGCCACCAGCCAAGAGCTCAGTTCCCAAGCCGGGATTCTGAAAAGCCTGATTGGGATGTTCCGCTTAAAGGCAAAATAAACTTCCCCATAGCAGAGCTGCGGGGGATTAGCTCCAACCTCGCTCTGCTCGGTAAAACTCTAATCGCAGCAAGCTGCGGGGGATCAGGCCCGTGAACCAAAATAAACCCAAGCTGCAAGTTGCAGGGAATCCAATCCCGCAAAAGAATGGACCAAATAAAGGAACCAGAGGCGTTACCCTCTGGTCCTTTCTATATCTATGACGCTCTCCACCTGCCGGATTTTACTAATCAGGCTGGTAAGCTCCTCTTTCCCCTTTGTTTCAAAGGCAAGGGTAATGGTGGCTATGCCCTGCTTGCTGGTATTGGAGTGGATGGAGGTAATGTCTATCTGCCGTTCCGTCAGGATTTTGGTAATGTCCACCAGAAGTCCGGTGCGGTTATTCCCGAAAATCTTGATTTCCACCATGAACTGGCCGACTTCTCCTTCCTGCGCCTGCCATTCTGCGTCCAGCAGCCGCCGCCGTTCCTCGTCGGAAAGGTTGATGATGTTGATGCAGTCTGTCCGGTGGACGGAAATCCCCCGCCCGCGGGTAACAAACCCTACAATCTCATCCCCAGGCACCGGGGCGCAGCAGCGGGAAAAACGCACCGCCATGCCGGACATGCCCTTTATCACTACCCCGCTTTTGGATTTGCCTTGGGAGCCCTTCTCCTTATTGCCAAGGGAGGCCGTTTCTGCCCCGTCGCCGGAAAGGCTTTCCAAGATATCTGCATCCGTTAAGGCAGATTTGTGGTCCTTCCGGTAATATTCCTGCATTTTATTGATAATCTGGCCTTCCTTTAATCCGCCGTGGCCTACGGCAGCCAGTACGGATTCCCAGTCCCGGAACCCGTATTTGCGCATAATCCGCGCTTGGTAGGAGGGCTGGTTCAAATCCGGCCAATTGACGCTTTTCGCCTTGCAGTACTGGGCAATCAGCTCCTTGCCCCGGGAAATGTTTTCTTCCTTAAATTCACTGCGGAACCACTGGTTAATCTTGCTTTTGGCCTGCGTGCTCTTTACAATGTTCAGCCAGTCCCGGCTGGGCCCGCGGGAATTCTGGGAGGTGAGCACCTCCACCCGGTCCCCGTTCTGGATAACGTAATCAATGTTCACGAGCTTCCCATTGACCTTTGCGCCAATCATCCGGTTCCCCACGGCAGAATGGATGCTGTAGGCAAAATCAATGGGGGTGGAGCCGTTGGGCAGGTTCTTCACATCGCCGGAAGGGGTAAAGCAGAATACCGTATCGGAAAACAGGTCTAAATCGCTTTTTAAAAGGCTCATAAATTCCCGGTTGTCCGACATGTCCTTCTGCCACTCCAAAATCTGCCTCAGCCAGCTTAATTTCTCCTCCTCTTGGCTCTTGGCCGCTACTTTGCTGCCGTTGGAAACTTCCTTGTATTTCCAGTGGGCTGCAATCCCGTATTCTGCAGTCCTATGCATGTCGTAGGTCCGTATCTGGATTTCAAAAGGCTGCCCGGTAGGCCCAATCAAGGTTGTGTGCAGGGACTGGTACATATTGGGCTTTGGCATGGCGATATAATCCTTGAACCGCCCCGGGATGGGCTTATACATCTCATGGATGACCCCCAGCGCCGCATAGCAGTCTTTCAGGGAATGTACGATAATGCGGATGGCAAACAAGTCGTAAATCTGGTCCAGCGTCTTATCTTGGTTTACCATCTTCTTATAAATGCTGAAAAAATGCTTGGCGCGCCCGTCAATGGAGGCGGAAATCCCTGCCTTTTCAATATGCTCTTTGACCTCTTCCACCAGCCGGTTGATATATTCTTCCCGGACGCTTTTGCGCAGGGCTACTTTTTCCACCAAGTCGTAATAGGCCTCCGGCTCCAAATATTTTAAAGATAAATCGTCCAATTCTATTTTTATTTTGGAAATGCCTAGGCGCTGGGCAATGGGGGCATAAATGTCCATGGTTTCCCTTGCCTTCTCCTTCTGCTTTTCCGGCTTCATATATTTTAACGTGCGCATGTTGTGGAGGCGGTCCGCCAGCTTGATTAAAATGACGCGGATATCCTTTGCCATGGCAAGGAACATTTTCCGCAGGTTTTCGGCCTGCACTTCCACTTTATCCGCCTCATAGGCAAGCTGACCCAGCTTTGTCACGCCGTCTACCAAAAGGGCTACTTCCTCGCTGAACTCTTTTGCAATCTCCTCCTCCGTCATTACCGTATCTTCCACCACGTCATGGAGGATTCCTGCGACAATCGTTTCTTTGTCCAGTTCCAGCTCCGCAAGGATAATCGCTACGCAAAGGGGGTGGATAATATAGGCCTCCCCGGATTTGCGCACCTGCCCTTTATGCGCCTCGTCTGCAATCTTATATGCTTTTTCAATCAGGGAAATATCCGTGGAAGGATGATACCTCCTCACGCTGGCAATCAATTCATCATACAAGCTTTCCGGGCTTACGAATTCCTTGGTAGGCCGGATAAGCCCTTCGGTTTCCCTGACTGCTTCTTCCTGTTCGCTCAACTGAATCTTTTTCTTATCTTCCATATGCATTTCACCATCCTGTATGCACGCTGCCATCCTGTCTTCCACTCATTCCAAACCTCTTTTTGGGAGTGATAGGTTCTATTATAATTAATTTTTTCTAAAATTGCAATGGCTTCGTGTACCTTTGCATATCCCTTCCTTGGATTTTTAGCCTTTCCTGCCAGCGAAATCCTAATTTTTCTGCCAAATGGACGGAAATTTCGTTCCCTTTTTCAATGAGGCAGTGGATTTCTTCAAATTCCGTTGCCTCCTTGGCAAATTGGAGGATCCCTCCGCAAAGTTCTGTGGCAAAGCCTTGGCCTTGATACGCTTCCCCAATCAGGTAGCCCAGCTCCAGCGATGGTTTCCCGTGGAGTTCCCGGTTGTTGAGGCCGGCTTTCCCGATGATGCGCCCCGTGGCCTTTTCCACTGCCGCCCACATGCCGTATCCATAAAATGCATACATATTCTGGATATAAGCTTTGGTATATTCTTCCTCTTTTTCCCGGTCTTCATGCAATGGCTCGATATATTTTGCAATGGACCGGCCTTGGTAAATCTGGTACATGGCGTCCAAATCCCCCAGTGTCTGTTCCCTGAGGAGGCACCGCCCTGTTTCGATTACGGTCCACGGGATTCCATGGAACCGCTGATACATCCGTTCCAGAAAATAGAAATCTGCATCGCCGAAGCCTTCTACAACCATGAGGGCGCCTGACAGCTTTTGGGGCGGGAGGGCTGGGTTTTGGTATCCTATGGAGGCAATGCCTAGCGCCTTGGCTAGGGAAAGGGTTTGGCTGGTTGCTGCTAGGAGCAAGCAGTTTTCTGGGTGGAGCTGGTGGAGGGAGAGGATGGCGCTTACTTTCTCTGGGGTGTTGGCGTGGAACATGTCCAGATTGATGATTTGGACGCTGTAGCGGTAGATGCCGTCCAGAAGTTCGGTTAGGCCGTCTTCCATCAGGAAACGTTCTGGGTCGTTGGGGGTTGCGGTGTTTAGTTCCTGTAAGGACAGGATGAGTGCTTGGAATTTCATTGTGGTGGGACCTCTTTTTGCTGTGATGTTTTGTTGGGAAATACTATAGCACATTCTGGGGGTTATGACAAATGGATTTTCAAAGTGGTGGGGAGGGTGTATAATGGTGGGAGGGAGTTTGGGGTTGTGGGGGGAGCGGATGCAGTTTTGGGCAGGGGGAGAGTTTGGGGTTGTGGGGGGGCGGACGCAGTTCTGGGCAGGGGCCTCCCTCTGCAAACGGGACCACATTCCGGTGAACTAACTGCTAACTACAACTAAGGAACTCAGGAAAGCCTTCGTTCCTAAGTTTCCGTAAGCAGTGGATTTCACCTCCATTAAAAGCGTCCCTGAATGGTTTGCAGAGGGAGGCCCCTGCCCAGAACTGCTGGGGATTGGCAACGCTGATGGGGGCTTTGGGGAACTGCTGAGGATTGGCAATTCTGATGGGGGCTTTGAAAAATTGCTGGGAGTTGGCAACGCCTATGGGCTCTTTGGAAAATTGCTGGGAGTTGGCAATTCTGATGGGGGCTTTGGGGGACTGTTGGGATTGGCAGCTCTGAAAGATATTTTCTGGAACTGATGTTTCATTAACCAGAAATTTTAACACTACAATGGCACAGAATAAGCAGAACACAGGCCTGTGCCCTATCCAGATAGACCAGCACCAGCAAACGGACAAGCCGGGCTCTGCCAATACACAGGCAATTCAGGGCTGCCCTTCCTCTAAGCAAACTTCCAAGGGCGTCCTTAGTGGAGGCGAAATCCACTGCTTACGGAAACTTAGTGATGAAGGCTTTCCTGAATCACTTAGTTGCAGTTAGCAGTTAGTTCGCCGGAACGTTGCCCCAGTTTGTGTGAGGAAGGGCAGCCCTGAATTGCCGTCCGCACCCTCACAGCCCCTCTCCCAATCCCTCCATTTACCCCCTATAATCCCACACAGAACCCCCCAAAAAAGAAACTACCCATCCCTATCAAAATCCACTACTAGGAGGTAACCACAATGCATACACCCCGCATCATCTTCATAAAAGGAGCCGTAGAAACCTTAGAATTTTTCTCCCTCCAACTCGCCAAATCCTTCGAAGCCCAAGGGTTCCAGACTTGGTTCTGGGACTTGAAATCGCCCTTAGGCAGCCGGGAAGCCTTCGAATCTTTGGGCGGATACACTCCCTCCGTACTGCTTACCTTTAATTTCATCGGGCTTTCTGGGGAATCCCAGTTCCAGTCCGGCCCCTGCTCCATCTGGGAACAGTACCATGTGAAAATCTTCTGCATTATGGTAGACCATCCCATGTACTACCACCGCCTGCTGGAACCTGATATCAAAAACCTGTCCCTAATCTGCATTGACCGGGGGCATCAGGCCTTTGTGGAACATTACTATCCCAAGTTCCGGAACGTGCATTTCCTGCCATTGGCCGGCACAAAGCTGCCCGGGGAACCTGTCCCCTATGCAATGCGGGATATCGGCGTCATATTTGCTGGGAATTATGTGCCGCCGGAAAACCTTTTGCCCCATATCCGGCACATGGATGAGGAAAGCAAAGCCTTCTACTTTGACATCATCCACGAACTGGCAGAATACCCAGACCGTCCTCTGGAGCAAGAATTAATTGGCCGGCTGGAACAGGAATTCCCGCGGATTACACGGGAGGAAACCTTGTCCTGCCTGCACAGCATGGTTTTCATTGATCTATATGTGCGCTCCCTCTTCCGGCGGGACATTATCTGCACCTTGGCAGAGCATGGCGTCCCAGTAACCGTGATTGGGAAGGACTGGGAAAAAGCAGGCTGCAAATGCCCGGAAAATTTAAGGTTGGCCGGGCAGCAGGATTCCCGCACCTGCTTGGAATATATGGGCCATGCAAAAATTGCTGTCAACGTAATGCCTTGGTTTAAAGACGGCGCCCACGACAGGATTTTCAATGGGATGCTGCAGGGGTGTGCGGTAGTGACAGATTCCTCGGCTTATTTGGATGAAATCCTCTGTGGCGGGAAAGATTATGTCAGGTTCCAACTGGAGCAGTATGAGGAAATCAGCCAAAAAGTGGATTGGCTTTTCCAGCACCCCAAGGAGGCAGAAGCCATAGCGGATGCTGGGCAAAAGAAGGCTTCTCTGGGGCATACATGGGAACACCGGGCGAATGAATTGGGAGAAATTTTTAGGAGGGACGAAGCAAATGTACCAACACTGTGAACCAGACAGCCGCCATATCACCCTCCACGACTGCCATGCTGAAAAAATAAACTTTGAAAAGGGCACTTTGTCTTTCTTTTTCCCAGACGGGTTTTGGGTTACGCAGCACCATCCTTTGAACCATTCTGGCAGCATTGTGCTGACGTCTGCCTCCCAAGCGGATTTCCAGCTCATTGGCGGGAAACTGGACGGGATGGAGGTTTCTATCTTCCAAAAAAGCCCCAATGGAACAGCCATCCGCGAAGATTGGGCGCCGGAACGTTTTATAAATTCTGTCAATGCAGGGGATTTTGACATAGAATTTATTGCGGAGTACAAAGGCTGCCAGTCTTTTCTTTTTAAATGTTGGATATGGTTTGGCAAGGCGCCCTACCATTTTGAATGTGAAATCATCCTGCATAGCGAAACTGTGCGGTATTGCTGGGATGAGCTGCGCTATGGCTGTGTCTGGTAAAAAAGCCCCTCCTGTACGCGGTTTTTATTTTCAAAATATCATTGCCGCTACGGAAAGGAAGTCCAAAATACGCGAAACAATACAAGAATAGCTACCATTTCCGATACCTAAAACCAACCAAAATATAGCGCCCCTCAGCAAGCTGCAGGGAATCAGGCACTAGTTCCGAACGCTGCAAACGGCGGGGTATCTGGCCCTGCCTTCCGAACGCTGCAAGCAGCGGGGGTGTCTGGCCCATGGAGGAATAAATTTTTCATGCAATAAAAAACAAATTTAAATGTTAAAATAATAAGCAGTTACATGAAATATTAAAACAATGCAACTGCTTAAACTTTCGGGTATTCTGTTTCTATCTTACCTGCACTTGTGATATAACCTACGGATGCCCCTTTGTGCAATATTACATCTGCCAATGTTATCCCCTGAAACACCCACTGATTCAATGAGTACTTTTTAAGTCCGGCAATACTTCCTCTTATCCCAGCATTTTCCCATTTTCCTTCCCTGCCTATATCCGATTTCATATTACCCTGCTTTTCTTACGGATCCCTGCAAAGATTCCTAGTATTCCTGTTCCCCTTTCCCTTCCCTCCCAGAAATCCCTTCCCCTCCTATTTGTAACCTAATTTTAAAAATTATCTGATTATTTAGTACTTTTTTACTAATTGTCGAAATATACAGAAATATGTCGACTATTTTCTCTTGATTTCACACAATTTTCGCTGTATAATGAGAAAAAATTACAAATCACCCAATTACTTCTCAACAATTTTTTCACAAAGGAGGAACGAAAATTTATGAGCAAAGGGAAAAAAAGAACGTTGACAGTGATACTGGTCCTCTTGCTGCTCCTGCTGACCATAGGAATCTGCTATTTCCTATTCACCAGAAAGGACACTAAGGATTTGGAGTACGACGACAACGCCACCACCGGGATTATGCCGGGCGTGGACGTGGATGAGCGGAGGAAGGAGCTGCAAAACCTTTTAGACCGCAGCATGATTGCATTTTCCATCAACACCTCCCCGGTATTCTTAAACGGGACATCCGAAGGGAACCTGCTGATTGAGAACCCGGGGAACAATGCAAAGCTGGTAAAAGTCAGCCTTGTCATCAACAAAACAAATGAAGAAGTGTACGCTTCGAAGTATTTAAAGCCGGGCACATACATTGAAAATGTGAAATTAGACAAAGTGCTGAAAAAGGGCACCTATGACGCCACCGCCTATTTCTCCGCTTATGACGAGGAAACGACAGAATATATCGGAAGGACTGGGGCACAGATTACGCTTACGGTCCAGAATTAGCTGCGCTGCATTTACTTTGCGCAGCTGCCGGGCGCAGGTTACATATCCAGCACTGAATTGGATCCGCTGCTTATTTTGCAGCAGCTGCCGGGCACAGGTTACATGCCCGCCCAGGCTGAACTTCGCTGTATCCATACTGTGGCAGATACAGACAGGAGGAAATACTTATGAAGAAAAAAAATATGTTTTTACAGCTTGCTTTAGCCGCAACTTTATTTGTTTCGGCGCTTTCCACTACTGCACATGCGGCAGACGCTACGACTACCCGTGACATCCCGGTAGGCGGCTCTGGGCAAATTGAAATGGTAGGGACCATTGAGCCCACAATCCTTTCCGTTACCATGCCTACTTTTGTGCCTTTTAACATCAGCAACAGCATTTCCACCCAGAACAAAGTTATCTCCCCGCGTATCAACGTGAAGAATAACTCCAACGTCCCGGTGCAGATAGACGTTGTCCGCACAGACATCAACATCAGCAATCTGCGGAATACCACATGGAGCAGCAACGGTTCTGTTGGGTCGAACCAGATTGCCATTGGGTTAAAGCAGGAAGAAACCAAGGATGAAATGCCTACTACCCTTTCCAATGCAAGGTGGCTGAAGCAATACCAGTCAAGCCCCATGAACGTGATGATCCTTAACTCCAACCAAGAAGGCGCAATGTATGTCGTAGGCACTTTGGGCGAAAATGTTTCTGAAAGCGCAACCTTCAATGTTACGCCTACCTTCGTGGTAAGTAAGACATCCAACTAAAAAAATACTGTTAAAAAAGCATAACCGCAGATAACAGGCCATATGCCTGCTGCAGCAATAACACATGAAAAAACTACATATCTGCCACAGTATTTATACCCGCATACGTTCCCGCCGCCCTGTTTCACCGGGTAGGCTTCTTGAAACAGCTACCATGGGATTGCCGCCGGGTATGGTATATAGGACACACAGCCACTTTCGCCTGAAAACGGAAGTGGCTGTATGAAAAAGAAAGGAATCCGTGATTTTTATGGCTATCTACTATATTACACTTTCCCTCCTTACAGGGACGGGCTATTTTTTTACCGGAAAAAAGCAGGGGCGCAGGGCTGCTTTCTGCTATCTGGCTATCGCCTTTTTTTCCTTTGCCTTCCTAGCGTCCTTCCGGTATGGCATTGGATTTGACTATTTTTCCTACCAAAATATTTATGGGATTGTATCCCAATGGTCCTTCGGGGACATTTTCCATTATATCTGGAACGAATCCTTTTTCTATCTGGCCTGCAAAATTTTTTCCATGGCAGGATGTTCTTACCCTGTGTTCCTGATTTTTGTGAACCTCTTCCTAATGGGGGTGTCCATGCAGTTTATTTACCGCTTTTCCAAGATCCCATGGGTCAGCGTCTACCTCTACTTGACGCTCCAATTCCTTGCCTACCAGATGAATTTAATCCGCCAGTCCATTGCAGTTGCTTTTTTTATGCTGGCATATCCCTACCTGAAAGGCCGGAAGCTCCTGCCCTATACCCTTCTGGTGTTCCTAGGGGGGATGTTCCACAACTCCCTGCTGTTTGCCTACCCCTTGTATTTTTTCCTTGCTTGGGAGTACAGCCGGAAAATGTTAAGCGGCATCCTTGCAGTTACCCTTTTGGGCTACCTGCTCTTCGATCCCCTGTTTGCCATCGTTGCCCCCATGCTCCCTGCCCGGTATGCCAAATATTCCGGAGGCTATTTCTGGAACGCTAACGGGCTCCTCTACGTCCTCCTGCCCGCCCTTTACTGCCTTTCTGCCTACGTGTTCCAAGGCTGCATCCAAGACAGGCGGCTGCGTACCATCTTTACCAACAGCGCACTGTTCCAATTCCTGATAAATATATTTATCACAAAGCATTTTATTCTGGAACGGTTTGCCATCTACCCCTTTGTGTTCTCTTTGCTGGCTATCCCGGAAATCCTGTGGGGATGCCGTGGCGGAGAAGGGAAGGTTTCCCTCCCATGGAAAAAAGAAGGGGAATGGAGGCTGGGCTGCCGCCATGTGCTGCTGTGGTTCCTCCTTTTGGGCTTGGCTTGGTTCTTATTTGCCGCAGCAGAAGGGTTCCACCGGGTGTACCCTTACGTCAGCCTCTTGGACAGAAGCCTGTCAGAGCCGGAATTGCCTGTGTATTAAAAAATCCGCTGTAATATTAATGCATTGCCTGTTCCATGTCTACGCCTAGTGCGACGAGCACGGTCGTCTTGGCGACATAATACCCTTCGTGCGAGTGCGCCTCCTGCCCGGAGGGCTTTATCTTATAGGAAAGTCATAGACTTTAACACTTTACAGTGGCATGGTCTTTCCTATAAGATAAAAAATGGACGCCCATTTTGCTCTGTTAAAACAAAGAAAAGGGGGTGCCCATTTTGCTAAGGAACTGTTCAGAAATAACTTTTAATCCGTGCACAGAACCTTTCTTGGGAAATGCCGTCCAAAAATCAGACGCATAGCGGCCTATGTAACTGATTTTTGAGCGGTATTGCCAGAGAAAAAGAGAGCAATATGAAAAGTTATTCCGAAACAGTTCCTTAGACGGCTGCATGGCTCTTGCTTATATTTTTAATCAGCTTTTTACTGCCTTCCTAACATTCACACTGTCTGAAATTCTTTTTCCAATTCTGATACCTGTTCTAAAGTAAGGCCAGAATACAATGCTATTTTTTCCAATGGTAAATTCCCATCTTTTATCATCCTCAAGGCAGACTGCCGGTTCCCTTGCTCTATTCCTTGCTCATATTTTTCCTGATAATGCATCTGCAACGTCATATAACCTAACCTCCATCTTTCATTTTTTCTGGCTGACTGTACTGCCTTATCCAATTCTCTGGTAAAATCATCCTCTGGCTTTTTCCCATCAATAAAATCAAGCAAACGCTTTAATTCTGGCGTAACATCATCTATTGTCCCTTTGGTATTTAAAATTATCTTTACCGTATCATCGCCTAAGCCAAGTCCCAAATTTTGGATGCAGCGGTTTTCAAACGTATAGATATGCCTTCCCTCGCCAAATAAATCAAAAGCACAGACAAAAATGACAAAGCTCCGCTTCAATTCTTTATAATCCTTCCCTTTTTCCAAGATATTCAGGTCTATCATCCCCTGATAATACCTTGTTCTCTTAGGTAGGTTCCGATTCGTTGCAGCCTGCATTTCAATGTTATATACGGTTTCCTCCCCATCCTCCACAAAAATGTCCAAGCGCACGCTTTTTGCGTCAGCTGCAATATCAATGGTTTCCTGTGGCCTTGGGTATTCAATGCGGGATATTTTTACGCCAAGCACCCGCTCTAAAAAAGGCTTACAGAATTTTGGATTCCTCATGATGACGCTAAACATAAAATCATCTTTTAATTGCAGTTCTTCAAAGGCTTTCGGCATAAACTACTCCTTACTATTATTTCCATTTAAATTTAAACCCTAATTATGCTTATACTATAGCATACAGAAAGCAGATGCTCAAGAATTTTCCTTCAAATTAAGAAAAAGCCAGAAACCTTAACAGGCCAGCTTTTCCGCCCATAAGGCCCCTAGCTTTCCTTATCGCCATGGGTTATTTTATTTCCGCTTTCCAAAGCCCATGCAGGTTGCAGTACTCATAAGCTGCCACTGGCTGATCCTCTGGGGAAATGGCAAATTCCGCTTCTGGCTTTTCTCCCGGGGAAAGCCGGCGCAGCATCCCGCCATGCACTGTTTCCAGATAAATCCACATAATATGGTGCTCTTCCAGCATTGGGTGCTCCAGCTCCCCAACCTTTACTAAAATGCTGCCGTCCTTTTTTTCCACTACCGGGACATGTTTTTCCCCAGATGCATCTGTCGTGTTGGCTAAAAGTTCTTGGAATACCTTCGCCCCTTCATGCTCCCCGGACACAATTTCCATTGCTATGCTGCAACATTCATTACATTTAAAAAAATTCATAAGACATACTCCTTTTCCCCGCGCACTTGAAGCAGTACACAGATTTTCCCTTAGTATGCCCTATTTTTGCAAGTTTCACTCTGGGATTGGCATTTTTAAAAATTTAAAAATTCAAAAATTTTTCCACTGCCTGCAGCATACCGGTTTGCTATGCCTTAGTTTCCGGAAACACTTTGCCATTTCCCATGGCAAAGCAGCAACTGCCCTTCCATTACTGTTCAACCGTAATCTGGTAGGAACGCTCAAACACGCCGCCCGGCGCAAGGGTATTGCTCCACTCCCGTTCCTTCAGCGTCCCCTCAAAAGTTTCCCGGTCGCACCTGCCATACCAAGGCTCAATGCAGACAAAGGGTGCATTTTTCTGTTCTGGGGACCAGAGGGCTACCAGCGGGGACTGGAAAGCCACCGTAATGTAGGGCACATTTTCTGGGTCCGCCAAGGAAATTTTCCCCACTTGGTAATCCTCAATGATATATGTACCCTCGTCAAAAAACCCTTCTTCCAGCAAATGCCTGCCTCCCGGGAGGGTCAGCATATTTTTATAGTTGTACATCAGCCCCGTGCCTAAGTCCGCCCGGGCAAACAGCACCTCTTCCTGGTCCATCTGTATGCTGTACTCACTCTGCTTTTCCCCTTCTTTCAAAGGGCACAGGAACGCAGGATGCGCCCCGATGGAAAAATACATCTCTTTGCTTTTCTCTTCGTTCATTACTTTCCAAAGGACTGTAACCGTGCTGCCTTGCAAGCGGTATCCAATCTCCAAGCGGAATTCAAAGGGGTAGATTTCCCTTGTATTCGGGTCTGCATCCAATGCAAACCAGATTTCTTCTTTATTTTCTGAAATGCAGTCAAATTCCATGTCCCTTGCAAACCCGTGCTGGGACATCTGGTATTCCTTGCCGTTATAAGTATATTTGCCATCCCTTAACCGGCCAACGGTTGGGAACAGGATGGGGGAATGGCGCCCCCAGTATTTCTTATCCCCCTGCCACAAGTATTCCTGCCCTGTTTTATTCTGTTTCAGGGACACCATCTCTGCCCCCATATCAGAAAACTGTGCTGTCAGCGTTTCATTCTTTAATTCGTAAACCATTTCTTCTCTCCTTTGCTTTTTCTATATTTATGATGGAAAATATCCATACTCCTGCGCATTGGCAACGGCAAGCATTTCCTTAATGCCAACAACTGCTTGCCGGTGCTTCTCTGCATTAGCTGCCAAGCAGTTCCTTAATGCCAACAACTGCTTATTGGTATTTCTCCACATTGGTGCTGTCTACTTTTTCAAAGGGGACCCAGACGTATTTCCCATCTTCGGAAATGCCTTCCAAGCCTTCCGCGGAGCCGCCGGATCCTAGGGCAATGGCTGCTTTCACGGCAGATTCCCCCTGCCCGGTGGCGGACTGGTAAACGGTGAAAGCCATATCCCCTGCCACAATGGCTGCGCACCCATCCTGCGTTGCGTCAATGCCAAGGATGGGCACATCTGTAATCCCGCCTTTCTTGCAGGCGTCAATGACGCCTAATGCCATAGAGTCGTTATTGCATGCCACCACGTCACATTCCTGCCCGGTGCTAAGGAATACGCTGAAATATTCCTCTGCTTTGGCCTGATCCCAGTCGGCGTGGTCCTGGAACACATAATTTATCTTTTTCCCAGAATCATTCAATGTGTTCTTAAGCTGCCCTGTCCTTCCCTCGGTTGCGGAATGGCTGTTCGGCCCTGTCAGTATGGCTACATTAATCTCGTCCTTCCCGGACATCTCGCTTAAGATATATTCTGCCTGATACTGCCCGGCAACCCCTTCGTCGGAGCCTACATACATATATTTGTCCGGCTCAAGCCTTGACTCGTCTGGGCAGCTGTTGAAAAATACAATGGGGGTATCTCCTGCAATTGCCTCCAATTCCAAAGTAGTGTCCGTGTCTACCGGGGAACACATAATTACGTCATACCCCTCGGACACTGCCTGCTTGATTTGCTCTACTTGGACTTCGATGGAATCATTTGCTTCATAGACGTCCAGTGTTGCGCCGTTTTCTTCCGCTGTTTCCTTGGCGCTGTTTACCAACACGGTGCGGAAGGTGTCTGCGGAAGACAGCGACAGGTAAATCTTCACATTCCCCCCTGCATCAGAACCTCCCTTTCCCCCGCATCCGCAGAAACAGGCCATAAGCCCTGCCATTGCCAACAGCAGCCCTGCTAATTTCTTCATTCCAGTCCCTCCTTATCTACCTAGGCAGCGCTCCTCCTGCCTTTTCCTAATGCAATGCACCGCTGTGCTGCCCATCCATATTCTGGATTAGCCACTTCCAGTCCCTTTTGGATTAATCCCTTGCTGTGCTGCCCATCCATATTCCGAGCCTTACTGCAATACACAGCCGTGCTGCCCATCCCGCTTTGTTAAATACGGAACAGCTTCACTTGGTCTGCCAGTTCTTCGGAAGAAGCTGTCAGGCTCTTGGATTCCTCGGCTACATTTGCGCTGTTCCTTGCAATGCCCTTGGCCTGCTCCAGCATGTTTTCGGAGGTGGCAAGGATTTCATCGGAGCTTGCGGCCTGTTCTTCGGAAATGGCTGCTACATTTGCCGCAACCTCGTCCACCTCATTGATTTTCCCGACCACGTTCCCAATGAGCTCGCTGGTTTCCTGTATGTTTACAAAAATTTTCTCAAAGGTATCGATGGCAGTATGGATAAGCTCGCTGCTCCTGCCGATATCGTCCGCGCTTTCCCCGGTCTGGCGCACGGCGTCTGCCACAAGGGAATTGACTTCCTCCGTCAGCTTGGAGATATGGTCCACAGAATCCGTGCTGTTGTTTGCCAGCTTGCCGATTTCCGAAGCTACTACCGCAAACCCGCGGCCAGCCTCCCCAGCCCGTGCGGCTTCAATGGATGCATTTAAGGAAAGCAGGTTTGTTTCTTCTGCAATATTCCCAATTAGCTGGACAATTGACACAATTTCCCCGGATGCCGTCCCTACCTTGTTCACGGCTTCTTCTAGGCTGCGGATAGAAACCCGGATATTTTCCAGCTCCTCCCCCACGCGTTCCATGTCCTGCCTTCCCTTTTTCGAAACTTCCACGGTTTCGCGCATTTTCTGTTCCACATGGTCGCTGTCCTCTTTGGTGTCTGCCACCACTCCGGCCAGCTTCGTTGCATTTTCTGCAATCTCATAGACCGAAAGGGAAAGCTGGTCTACGGTGGAATTCAGTTCTCCCATGGATTCCGACTGGATAGAAGCCGCCGTTTCCATCTGCCTTGACATGTTGTCGCTGGTATCCGCCTGTTCCCCGAGGCGGCTTGAAATATTGCCCATGGAGGAAATCATTTCTTTCATGGAATGGATGAACTGCTCCACGCTCCGGCTCATGACGGCAATTTCGTCACGCCCCTTGCTGTTGACCGTCACGGTAAAATCCCCATCCGTCATAGCTGTGATAACTGCTGTAAGCTTCTTCACCGGGCTGATAACCACATGCGTCACCCGTTCAATTACAAGGCACAAGAGCAAGATGGAAACTGCGCTTATCACCACCATAATGGTGCGCAGCCGGTCTAAATCCGCAAGGACCACCTGCCTGGGCACATAGGACACCAGAATCCAGTCGGTCCCTGCCACTTTCTTAAACACCGTCATGTTCCCATCCAGTACGCCAAACTCGTAATTGCGGGCGGTAATCTGTTCCCCCACCTGCTTCTGGAACGGGCTGCTGCCCTCGCCGCCTATCTTTTTATTAATCAGGGACTGGTCCCGGTTTGCAAGGATTGTCCCGTCCCGGCCGTCCACAAGGAACGATTCCGCGGATTTCATCTCAATGAACCCATTGACAATAATGGAAATCCTGTCCAATGTCATATCAGCGGAAATGACCCTTGTCTTCCCAGAGCCGTCATGCAAAATACCGGATGCGCTGATGACATTTTCCCCTTGGGCGTTCACATAAGCGGACCCTACGGCCATATTGACCCTCGTGAGCCCTTCTTGGTACCATGTAGCGTCTTCCGGGTTCCCTATGTCTGCCGGGGCTTCTGACGCCCGGAACACCTTCCCGCCGCTGTCTGCTATGTAAAGCCCGTTGGGGTAATTGGAATTATAATTGTAATACCCATCCAAAATTGCCTGCAGCTGCCCGTCATCCGGCTTCGTATTCTCAATCGCCGCTTTCACTGCCTGAAACGCTTCAATGTTCTCATTCAGCCAGCCTTCTATCTGGGCAGACTGGTTTTCCACAGAGGATTCCAAAAGATTTTTGGAATAGCTTTCAATAATTTCTGCTGAAGTGCGGTAAGCAACCAGCACCAGCGCTACCATCAGGGCTACTACAATTGGCACGATAATTGCCAGCAGCTTCATCCTGATGGATATGATTCCCTGTTTTTCTTTAATTTGACCCTTCTTATCCATGCATACCCTTCCTTCTTCCTCCAAGTGCGGGAACGCCTTGGCTCCTGCCCTTGGCTTTTCTGTTTCATTTCCTCTTCTTCTATTCTATAATGTTTCGTCAAAATATACAAGAAAAGTTTCGGGATTCGTGGATTTTTTTACAAAAAACGGGCAGCCATAAAAGCTGCCCGGAGTAATACTGTGAAAAATAAGTTTTTCATAGCTATTGGTGCCTAAATGGAGCGAAGGAATGGGGGATTCCTGTGAAAAATAAGTTTTTCATAGCTATTGGTGCCTAAATGGAGCAAAAGGAATGGATGGCTGCTATGGAAAAGAAGCGCAAATCAGCCTTCTAAATTCTCCCCATTGGATGCGATGACTTTCTGGTACCAGCCAAAGGATTTCTTCCTGCTCCGTTTCAAGGTGCCTGTCTGGTCGTTGTGCTTGTCCACATAGATGAAGCCGTACCGCTTATCCATTTCCCCGGTGCTTGCGCTGACTAAGTCAATGCATCCCCATGGGGTGTAGCCTAACAGGTCGATGCCGTCCTCCTCCACTGCCTTTTTCATCTGTTCGATGTGGTTTCGGAAGTAGGTAATCCGGTAACCGTCCTCCACAGAGCCGTCCTCTTGCATCTTGTCATAAGCGCCCAAGCCATTTTCCACAATAAACTGGGGCACAGGGTAGCGGCCTGCCAGCCAGTTCATGCTGTAGCGCAGCCCCACCGGGTCAATCTGCCAGCCCCAGTCGGAGGCCTCCACATAGGGATTTTTCACCAGCATTTCTGATTCTACATATTCGTAGTCCGGGTTATTTTCCTTGTGGTCCACGGCAAAGGACATGTAATAGCTGAACCCAATATAATCCACGCAGCCAGCCTTCAATGCCGCCAAATCTTCCTCCGTCACGTCCATCTGGAACTGCTTCTGCTTCCAGTATGCCAAAATCCCGCAGGGATATTCCCCATGCACATGGACGTCCGTATAGTAATACCGGCGCTGCATAGCTTTTTCTGCCATCAGGATATCTTCCGGCTTGCAGGAATAGGGGTAAATGGGACACATGGCAATCATGCATCCAATCTGGAAATCCGGGTTGATTTCATGGCCTGCCTTTACTGCAAGGGCGCTTGCTACCAGCTCATAATGGGCTGCTTGGAACACGCCCTGCTCCTTGTCCTCCCCTTCTTCCCAAAGAATCCCGGAATCAAAATATGCATGGGGGCCGGTCTTAAATTCTGTCTGGTTGTTGATTTCATTAAACGTCATCCAGTATTTTACCTTGTCCTTATAACGCTTGAAGCAAACCGTGGCATACCTTACGAAACATTCAATCAGCTTCCGGTTCCGCCACCCGCCGTACTCCTTAACCAAATGCAGGGGCATTTCAAAATGGCTTAAGGTGATGACTGGCTGGATGCCGTATTTCAGGCACTCGTCAAATAGGCTGTCATAGAACTTAAGCCCCTCTTCATTTGGCTCCTGCTCGTCCCCCTTTGGGAAAATCCGGGTCCATGCAATGCTTGTGCGGAAACATTTGAAGCCAAGCTCCGCAAACAGCTTGATGTCCTCCTTGTACAGATGGTAGAAATCAATGGCTTCATGGTTCGGGTAATATTCCCCCGGCACAATCCCATCCGTAATCTGCCGGGGCGTGTCCTTCGTCCCGGCTGTCACAACGTCCACAATGCTTAAGCCTTTCCCGCCTTCACGGTAGCCGCCTTCTAGCTGGTGGGCGGCCACTGCGCCGCCCCATAAAAAGTCTTTTCTGAATCCCATGCAGGTTTCCTCCTTTTGCATTTTATTTGGTATTGCTGCATACCGCCCAGATGCAGCAGGCTGTGGCAGCTGCTGCATGGTATGTGGTATAGACCACTTTAGTATAACTGGAATTTGTTCCCTTGTCACCTATTTTCTATGAATTTGGCCTTTTGTTTCCTGACTTTTCTCTTCTGCCGATGTTTCTTTGGGTTTCCTGCTGCTTATTCTGGCATTACACCAGTTCCGCTATCCGGGTGACGCCTACGTATATTTCTGAAATTTTGTACCATGTGGCATAGTCCACTACTCCGGTCTGGGGCAGGCCGAAGACCGACTGGAACCTGCGGACTGCTTCTTCTGTGGCGGGGCCGTAAGAGCCATCCGCTGCAATCCTTGGGATGGAGGTATAGACTTGGGCAATGCGGTTTAACTGCTCCTGCATCTGGCGGACTTTCTCGCCGCTGGAACCTACCCGCAGGTTTTCCCTAGGCCATGACGCCGGGATGCCGGAAATCTCTTCTGCTTCGTTGATGTACATATTGCTGCCATAGTAGTAGCGGATGATTTCTATGGCGCTGTAATTCTGGTCCCCCAGATACTTGGATCCCCATTGGCTGAGCCAGTTGGGGCATGTGACACGCTGGCCGTCGCAGTACTGGGTCAGGATTGGCTGTTTTACATTCGGCCTTGAGAGGAAATTCGTGAACATCTCATCCACGACGCGGGAAATGCTGGCGAAATAATTCCTGCCATAAACCCATTTGTGGTCGTATGCGGTGGAGGAGGTGATGGTGAAGTCATAGCCTTTGTTCCGGTACCACTCCGTTACCGGTGGTTCGGGACTTGGGCAGGAACTCGCCTAAGCTGATTTTAAAACGGATTATCACCTGTTCTCTGGTGAGATCAATACGCTCAACCAATTTGTTTACCAGCACTCGTTTTGTGGAGGTATCGGCATGTAAAAACATTTCCCGCCATGTGGGTATTTTCTTTCTGATTTCTTCCCAATCCTTTGCAGTAACAGTTGTATTATTTAACATTGTTTCTTTTTCCTGCACCACGGCCATCTGCTTTTTTTCCTTCTCTTTTTTCATGTCAATATTACGGACTAAATCCTCTAAAGTAAGGGGATATGTTCCGGTCATAGCGTCCGGGATATGGTCTTCCATAATATTAATATCACGTCTGATTTTATCCAGTTCTTTTCTTGCCATTTCCAAATCCTTTTCCTTTCTCTTTTTTTTCATGCTGTTATTCTCTGCAATCTGTGCAAAGATGTTTTCGTCCTCCTGCAATTTCCCGATATACTCTGCCAAGGCTTCATACACAATCGGTTCAATCTTATCTGCCCGGTATTGTTTTGTTTTATCATGGGGAACGCCCTGCCATGCGTTCTGGCACTTGTAAATGGCTGTCCTGCTAGTCCTGCGCTCTCCCGTTCCTTTGATTGTCCAGTAATTATATTTACTTCCATTCACCATTTTACAGCCGCAATATCCGCAATGCAGGACGTCTGCCAGTGACAACATGCCATCATTGCGCCCAATCACCGTTACATCCTGATTTTTCAATGGCTCCGTATATTTACTGCTGCGCATTTCCCGTTTCCTCTGCACGCTCTGCCATGTGTCCTCATCAATTATGACAAGATTCGGATTGGGCTCTTGTGAAAGAACCCATTCTTCCCTGTCTAGGCTGCGGTGCCTGCCATTGAGGCTTTCCCTGCGGTTATATGCGGTGTAGCCTGCATAAATTGGGTTTGTCAAAATGCTGGTAACTGTTCCGCTTTTCCAGACATCGTTTGGGGCAAGGTTTTTGTACCGTTCTTCTGTGTTCAGGATGTTTGCAATTTTGGCGGAGCCATATTCTTTGCGCAAAGACAAATCGTAGATATGCCTGACGGCTTCCGCCCGTTCCGGCTGGATAACTAAATGTTTCAAAGCCCGTCCATGTTTGCTGATTTCACCGGAATGTTCTAACCCATAGCCATAAGGGGGGCTCCCCCCTACATACCTTCCTGACTGAACTAGTTTTTTGGCGGTATCTTTGACCCGCATCCCGGTGTCTGCGCTGCTTTTTTGGGCATTTCCATACCGCAGCGCCAGCATCATCTGCCCCATGATATCATTGCCTTCTGGAGAAATGCATCCATCCTTTACCGTATAGATATCTACCCCCAGGCTTTTTAAAGACATTATGTACCCGCCGATTTCCCACATCCTGCGCCCAATTCTGTCATCCTTATATACAACTAAGATATCGTACTCCCCATTGGCTGCGTCCCGATATGCTTCCTGCAATATCTCACGGTCTGCAACAGAGTTTTTGTATCCGCTGACGCCTCCCTCAAAATATTCTTTTTCATCTAAGAGCCAGCCAGGATGCGTTTTCACATATTCTAGGACAATCTGCCTCTGTACCGTCAAATCCCCATCTGATTCTAATTGCTGTTCGGAACTGACACGCAATAACATTCTGGCGCGTTTTTTGCTGGTATCTTTCTCTGAAAGAAATGTTTTATTTCCGTCCATATACTGCTTCCCCTTTTTCTATGGCTTCTGGTTTGTTTGCGAAGATGGGCGGCAACAGAATTTTAGCCGCCACCTTACAATTAAAAATTTTTCATCAAATGTTCCTGCAAAATGATGGAGAGAATTCCTTTCACTTCTCTTTTTATATTTTCTTCCTTTTTCAAGTCTTCTTCCTTTTCCGGTTTTCCCGGAAATTCCAGTATCACCTGCATCCCATTTTGTTTCCGTTCCAAGCGTTTCCAGCCTTCTTGTTCCATGGAACTTCCCCTGCCAACTTTATTTATCTTATTTCTATTTCGGGATAGCTTGTCGTATGCGGGAATATTTCCATGTGGTAATCCCTATACGTTTAGAATAAAGTGAGCCTCCTCCCGGAGGGTTTTATCTTATAGGAAATTCACGAACTTCATTACTTCACAGTGGTATGGTACTTCCTGTATAAAAAACAGCCATAATCCCATGCGGCTATGGCTGTTTTCCCGATTCAAAAATATAAAAAAAGAAATGCTTTCGTTATTCTAAATCTTCAACAGTAATACAGGTTAATTCCCGGAACTGTTTTAACTGTTTATCATTTGTCAGAAACATGTCGCAATCCGCCAAACAGGCAGAGGCCAGCTGTAAGGCATCCATACCCTTAAAACCTTTGTATTCTGCCCTGATTTTAGCAGCCTTTTTCGCAATTTCCTGATTAATTTCCATGATATCCATATCTACTGTTTCTATCAGCTTGTAAAACATATCTACATAACATTGTGCCTGAATCCTATAAGGAAATACAAGATATTCTTCTACCGTAATAACAGAAGATACAACTTCTATCCCATTCTCATAACATTCACGGAAAAAATTCTTTACCTTTTCAAAATAAAGCGGATGATTCTCATCTTTCTCAATATAATATATGAATGGCGCCGTATCAACAAATACTTTCCTACAGCCTGTCATTGTCACGCATCTCCCTCATATATTTATCGACATTTTTCCCTCTTTCGCTCGGAATTGCAAAACTGTCCCAATCGACTGCTTTTTTCTGTTTCTTTTGTATTGTGCTGTCCAATAATGTTACAATCACTTCTGTCCCATCATATGGACGTAAATCTTCATCTTCTATGACAACTGTATTTCCCCGGACGATGCCTCTAACTGCTGCTAACATGGGTATGCCTCCTTTTTTAGTTTTTATATGCAAATTAGGAAATCTATGCATTTTCTTTCTTCTGAATAGTATAGCACCGATTTGGCGTCTATTCAATCAATGCATAAAAACTATTTTTGCATCCATCAATTTTCCATATCAAAAGTTGCGCCACCTTTGAAAAAGCTATTCTTAATTGCTAAATGCCTGAAAAACTTTCTCTTTCCAATTCCCTGCTTTCCCTGCAATACAAATACTCCTGAACCATACGATACGAAGTTACCACTCCGTATACACCCGGTTTAGCGTAAAAGACATAATCGCAAGGATATTCGCCCGAATCGTACTGTCCGGCCAAGTGGCATAAATCTCGCTGGACGCCACATTTTTGATGTAATCCTTATACTTCACATAATAATCCCCCGCAGTGGAATCCCCGGGCGTCCCGTCATGCACCACCACATATTCCGGTATCACTACTCTGCTAAGGACAATTTCCCCGCTCTCGTCCACCGGCTTAATTTCCGCCTCTGCAATCTTAGGCGGGAAATTCCCAAACAATGTATTGGCCGGAATCACAATATTCTTCATATCCTGCTCCGACACCTCCAAGGGCTCCATCTTCACATTCTGCAAGGACAATTCCCCGGAAAACACATCCACCCCTTCAATGCTGACTGGCCGGTACCCTTCCGCTTCTACCTGCACCGTGTATTCTGCATAAGGCTGGGTGTTCTGTTCCGGCTCCATGCTGTATTCCAGCGGGGGCGCCGCCAAGGTCAGTACCTCCGACTGGCCTTCTGTGTTGGTGGAAACCTGCTCCAAGGCAGGCCCCGGGTCGCCGGTATAGGAAATGGTGATTTGGGCATCCTGCACCGGAATCAGGCCTACGGTAGAAGTTACCTGTACCCGCATGGTGCCATTGTCCACATGGTCTGCTTGGGATGCGCGTAATTGATGATTCTGCATAGCTACCTCTAACTCTTTGCTCTTATTCATAGTGTATGTAACATGCAGCAAAAAAGTTCCCGCCTTTCCTGTCTGGGAACCTTTCCTTCTTCCAATATTTTAGCGTAAAAAAATACCGCACCTTTCAGGCTACGGTTGTTTTTCATGGGGATGTTTCAGGAAAGCCCTGATATAGTTGGGGGATTGATATCCCTTGGCTATGCTCCTTCCATCTGCTGGGGCACTATTTTTTATCTGACAGCCCTAAAATATAATCTGCAGAAACACCATAAAACTTACAAAGTACCATTAGACATTCTATTGGCATGGGCCTTTTATATAACTCATACTGGGAATATGTTGTCTGTGCTATTTTTAAAATTTTAGCAACTTCTTTTTGGGTTAAATCATTATCTTGCCGCAGGCCTTTTATGCGTTCTGGATATTTTACATTTAGGCTATGCTTCATACTTTCCAATTTCTTCACCTCACGCAATGATTTTAATATAAATAGTAACCAAAACTTATTTTTAAGCCATAGTGAGTTGTCTTCTGTGAGAATCAAATTTGGCTGAATCTTAGAGTGAGTTGTCTTCCGTGAGGACCAAATTTGGCTGAATCTTAGAAGCACCGACATACTGCCCATAAATAATGGTACAGTTCATTGTATACCTGCCCTAATGCATTTTTACCGCCGCCCATCTGGAACCCATATATTTCATCTACGCTATATGGCAAAGACTTTAAAGGCTCTCTTGAGATAATCACAAAGTAATTCCCAGACTGTTTCAGTATCTGGGCATATGGATTTTCTTCTGTTCCCCTAGGGGGCTAGTACTCCATCCGGCTAGAAATTATACTCGTGCCCTGCCTGCTCCGCACCACTGCGGCGTTAAAATTTCTAGCCGATGGAACCACATCGCCGTTGAAATTTTGCCTTGCACTGGCACGAACCATGCAAAGCACAAGTACAATTTCTAGCCGGATGGAGTACTAGGCTATTGGAGATAACCCTCCTCCAAATACCATTACTTTGGGTTTGCATCCTTAAAATTCCCCAAAGCCTCATAAAATACAGAATAAAACTCCTCATTTCCCGACAGGCTATGCCCGCCATCAATTTTCCAAACCTTCGTAACATCCATAACCTGCTCTGTATAAACAGGCGACAGCACCTCATCCCCCATACCAAGGACCATGTAAACCTCCTGCCTGTTATAAAAATACTCTTCCATCAAATAGGCAAGCTCATCCGTGAATTTATAACCTTCCACGAGGGAAGGGATATACCTTTCAGGCGGGATACATGGATTCACCAGCAGGCATGGCACATGGCATATATTGCCCAAAATATATGCGTAAAACCCGCCCAATGAATTCCCCACTATAAAATCAATCCCTTTATACTGTTTCAGCCTTTCTACCAGTTCCACCGGAGAGGTTTTTTCATAATCAATCTGCGGCGAAACCACCATCTCTTCCGGATACCTGCCAAGAAGCAGCTTGTAAGTTGTATTATGCGGGCTTCCATTCAGCCCATGTAAATTAAGCACCATGCAATCACCCCTGAACCCTTGTATTTTTAAATTTCTCCAATGCATCATATACTTTATGGAATACTACCTGATTTGGATAATAACGGTAATCTGCAAATACAGAAATCCCATTGTGGTAAAAATGCTCCAATATTGCGGCGGCGCAGGCTGCGCTCCGGCTCTGCCCATATTCACACTGGCAAATAAGATCCAGCCCTTCTTGGTAAGCTGCGTAAATAAACTCTGCCAAATCATCGGCTTCTGGGAAATAAGTGCCATATTCCAAACCATAATTCCCAAGTACCTCCAAATCAATATCATGGATTGCAACTGGAAAGACACGGCTTGTTTTGCATGAGTAATCGACAGGCACATCCTTTTCCCCTGTCCTCGGGTTTACTGGGTCATAAAAACTGATTACCGCCACGCGTTCCGGAAAATCCCCTGCCAGCAGATTTTCAACGGATTCCCTTGAATAAATCCCAACTTCCATCTAAAACCTCCGCAATATACCAACAGCTACAGACAATAAGGTACAAAAGGGAACGAGCCCTATGCACATTATAAACCAAAAACAAAATCCAAGCAAATGGCTTAATAATTTCGTAACATATGTGTGGAATATGAAATCAGAATTTGATTCCATGATATTGATAGGGCTAACCGGAACCGGCATAAGATAGAAACAATACAAAACGCACCTGCCGCGGGCTTCGGTCCAATGTCCCTTCCCGCGCAGGTGCGCGCTGTATCCCAAACTTTAAGCTTGGCTGTCCATGCTGTATCTTGGCACATCCATGGTAATATACTTTGTGTCCATCTGCAGTTTCCATGCATACAGCACGCCGCTGATGCAGACTGCTAAAATTGCCGTTGCAAGCACAAACATATTCCCGCGCTTCTTTTTCCCATTTACAAATGCAAATTCATCCTGCTTTCTCCGCATGTTCTTCCCTCTTTCCATTTTTCGGTCCCAAAATGATATGATTCCTTAGCCACTCTTCTGTTTACCTTGGATATCTTACCATTAGTTTGTGAAAAAATCTTTAAATCCATCCTGTTTTTTTCTTAATAAAATATAAAAAGATCTTTACTTGACGGGATGCTGCTTGCTGCAAAAGGAAAAACGCGCAGTTCCTTGCCGGGTCCTTTCATCTGCCTTCTTATTTTACTTCCCTTGTCCAGCCGTATTTATCTTCTTCATTGCCCCACTGGATGCCGGTGAGGTAATCGTAAAGCTTCTGGGTCAGTTCCCCGATTTTGAAATCATTTACAATCACGGAATCGTCCTTGTACCGGAATTCCCCAACCGGGGAAATCACTGCCGCAGTCCCAGTGCCGAAGGATTCCTCCAAGGTGCCGTCATGCCCAGCCTTCATCAGGTCGTCTACGGAAAGATGGGTTTCATTTACTTTATAGCCCCAATCCTTCAGGATGTGGATAATGGAATCCCTTGTGACGCCGGCAAGGACTGTCCCTTCAATAGGGGCGGTGTAAATCTCGCCGCTGATTTTAAACATAATGTTCATGGTCCCAACTTCTTCCACGTATTTCCGGTGTACGCCATCCAGCCAGAGGACTTGGGTGCAGCCTTTTTCCTCTGCCCTTACCTGCCCCAGAATGGACGCTGCGTAATTGCCGCCGCATTTGGTAAAGCCAGTCCCGCCTTTTACTGCGCGCACCAGCTCGTCTTCCACCAGAATTTTTACCGGGTTAATCCCTTCTGGGTAATAAGCGCCGACGGGGCAGCAGATTACCATAAATTTATAGGATATGGCCATGTGCACGCCCAAGGAAGCCTCTGTTGCAAAAACAAAGGGGCGGATATACAGGGAGGTTTCCGGCTCGGAAGGAATCCAGTCCTGTTCCACTTTTACCAATTCCTCAATCGCCTGCACAAACATATCCTCCGGGACGCCCGGCATGCATAGGCGCTCGTTGGATGTAATCATGCGCTTTGCATTCATTTCCGGGCGGAACAGGAGAATCCTGCCGTCCTTGGTGCGGTATGCCTTGAGGCCTTCAAAGGTTTCCTGCGCATAGTGCAAGGTCACGCAGGAAGGGTTGATGGCTACCGGCCCGTAAGGCTCAATCCTTGCATCATGCCAGCCTGTCCCCTTATCCCAGTCCATCACGAACATGTAATCTGTCATATATTTGCCGAACCCTAAATTCTTCTGGTCTGGCTTCTCCTTTAAAACATCTCTTTTTACAAATTTAATCTCCATAACGTTTCCTCCATCCTGTTTCTTTGCTTTCCCGGAATGTTTTTCTTGCTGGGGAAATAACTTTTTTACAATTATTATACTTTTTTTCATGGCTGTCAAGATTATTCTTGGGGCTTATATATCCCATAACCTTATATTATATAGGGCTTTGGGTTTGATAACTTTACTGTATGCCTTGGCAAATGGCCAAAAGAGGTTTTGGGCACGGATGGCTATTTTCATTTACGCCGCAATGCGCACAATTTACTATACCAATCCATTGGGGAATTATGGTATAATAGCAGCAGCTATGATACGCGCCGAAGTGCGCATGGTTTTACCATACCATAGTTTATCACGAAGTGATTATGGTATAATAGCAGCAGCTATGATACGCGCCGAAGCGCGCATCGTTTTACCATATTGTGACGCGGGGCATATGGTATCATAGGAAACATCAAAAAAAATCGTAAAGGAGAGTTATTATGCATCAATTCCAATCTTACCCCATTGATTTATTAGAAATGAACCCCTTCACCAAGCTGTCGGACGAATGGATGATTATTACTGCCGGAAACCCGGAAAAAGCCAACGGCATGACGGCAAGCTGGGGCGGGCTGGGTGTCCTTTGGGGGCAGAATACAGTCTTTATCTTTGTCCGCGAAAATAGGTATACCAAGGAATTTATCGACAATGGGGACTATTTTTCCTGTACTTTTTTTGATAAGAAATTTAAGAATGACCTGAAATATTTCGGCGTAGTGTCCGGGCGGCAGGAAGACAAATTCAAGACTTCCGGCCTCCATGTCAACGCCAAGGACGGCATCCCTTTTGTGGACGAAGGGAACTTTGTCCTGCTCTGCAAAAAGATGGCGGCTGTCCCCATCACGGAAGCCCATTTCATGAACCCTGACTTAAAGGAGAAATGGTATTCCGGCAAAGAAGAGAATAATTTCCACACCATGTATGTAGGGGAGCTTGTGGAAATTCTGGCACGGTGACAGACGTTAGCCCTTCAAAAAGGGGCATGGGTTTTGCACCGTGTATCTGGGAGGCATGAGAACTGCATCCCACGAAGGAATAAATTCCAACAATAGGGCTGCCACATATCCTTGCGGCAGCCTTATTGTTGGAACTAAACCCCATCTCTTCCTTTAATGCTGGGATGCACAACCCCCGTACCAGAAAACCATCTTTAAGGTAAGTGCAAGCCGTACAGCCTTGGCAGCGGGGCAAATCTTCCGTGGGCATCTTTGCCCCTGTGGCGGGAGTTAAGATTTCTAATCTTACAAATATACCATCCCGCTATTCCATCCCAATCTGGCACATTTCCATCGTCTGCAGCGCAGCCTTATGGGAAGACGGCGTTACCCCGGCGCAGCAGGCAGGGTCTACGCAGATTGGGGTTTCCGGCATAGCCGCCTTTAACAGCAGCGCATTGCTCACCACGCAGATATCCGTACAAAGCCCCACTAGTTCTACCTCCAAAGGCTCCTTCCCATTTTCCTCCGCCAGCAGCCCCATCAGTTCCATAGACCCAAAGGTTGGCTTATCTATAATATGGGATGGTTCTGCAAGGGCTTCTATTTCTGGGTGGAGCCGCCACCCTTCGCTCCCCTTAATACAATGGGCAACCGGCAGCTTTTTCCCCTCCGCAGTTTCAAGGTAATCCTCCCCATGGGTATCCCTTGTCAGAAAAATATCCTCTTTCCCATAGGCCTTCATTTTCTCTATCACAGGCGTTACAATGGCCTCTGCCTCTTTCGTCCCCAAAGCGCCGTCAATAAAATCCTTCTGCATGTCCACAACCACTAAAATTTTCCGCATTTCCCTACCTCCATCCCAAAAAATCCTTTAAAACTACCTCTGCAAATATCCCAGTTTTTCCCAGCACACAGGCAATTCAGGGCTGCCCTCCCCCTAAGCAAACGGTCTATGGGCGCCCTTAGTGGAGGCGAAATCCACTGCTTACGCAGACTTAGGGATGAGGGCTATCCCGAAATCCCGAGGAACAGCCCAGAAATAGCTTTGCCAGATTGCGCTGGATATTCCTCCAAGGGTGCATGGCAAAAAACGGAGGCATAGCGGGCTATGTTGAGTATTTTTGCCATGTGCACTTGGAGGAATAGACAAGCAAAATGGTAAAGCTATTTCTGGGCTGTTCCGTAGTCGGAGTTAGCAGTTAGTTCGCCGGAACGTTGCCCAGTTTGCGTGGGGGAGGGCAGCCCTGAATTGCCGTCCGCCCCCACAACCTTCCCTTTCCGATTAATCTTTTCACTTCTTCTGATGCGCCAGCCGGAAATACTCCGCCCTCCCCGCGCAGGAAGTGCTAATCGACTCAATCGCCACCGCCCCTCCCCGCACAATCTCAATATGCTTATACTTGCTCCGCAGCAAATCAATCAGCTCATTGTTCCGCCGCTCCGTCATCTTGCTTTCCAACAGCACGCTGTCCGTCCCAATATCCGACACCTCCACATGGAACACCTGCGCAATCTGGAACAGCTCCGCCTTTTCCTCCACCGTGCAGTTTTTTACTTTCGCAAACAAAATTTCCTTCATATGGATGGGCATATCCGTCAAATCAATCACCTTAATGACTTCCACCATCCGGTTTAACTGCTTTTTAATCTGCTCAAAGGTAATGTCGTCGCTGGTAACGCAGATTGTCATGCGGGAAACCGTTTCATCCTCCGTAGTCCCCACCGTTAAGCTCTGCAGGTTATAGGATTTCCCGGAAAAAAGGCCGGATACCTTGGCTAAGACGCCCACTTGGTTTTCTACATATAATGCAATCCATCTGTTTTTCATTCCAGTTCCCCCTCCCTATTTCAAAATCATTTCCGTCATAGGATTGCCGCCTTTTACCATAGGCAGCACAATTTCCTCTGCCGCAACCATAAATTCAATCAGCACAGGGACGTCCTGCATTTTTGCTTTCTCAAAGGCAGGGGCAATTTCCTCTTCCTTCGTGACGCGGATGCCTACGGCCCCATAGCTTTCCGCCAGCTTCACAAAATCCGGCTCATAAGGGGGGCAGGCCGGGTTTGGCCCTTTGCAGTCGTTGGGGCAGCCCTTCTTCCGCCGCAGGCAGACTGCTTTATAGCGTTTCCCATAGAAAAGCTGCTGCATCTGGCGCACCATCCCAAGGTAATAATTATTTAAAATACAGACAATGACATTTGCCTCCATGGACATGGCAGTTGCCAGTTCCTGCAGGTTCATCTGCATCCCGCCGTCCCCAGTAATGCAGATTACTTGTTTCCCAGGGCATCCAATTTTCGCCCCGATTGCAGCTGGGAACCCAAAGCCCATGGTGCCAAGGCCGCCGGAGGTAATGTACTGCTTCTTTTCATCCAGCTCTATGTACTGGGCGGCCCACATCTGATGCTGGCCTACGTCCGTGACAATAATCCCTTCTGGGAACTGCTGGTTGATCCCTTCCATCACCATCTGGGGGGTCATGCCTTTATCCCTGCGCATTTCCAGCGGGTTTTCCTTGTCCCATTCCCGGATTTGCGCAAGCCACCCGTCCGTGTCCTGCGGCTCCGCCCACTCCAGCAGCTTTTCCAGCGCAAGGTTGGCGTCCGCCACAATAGGCACGTCCACCACCACGTTCCGGGAAATGGCCGCGGTGTCAATATCCACATGGACAATCTGGGCATTGGGGGCAAATTCATTCAAATCCCCGGTAATCCGGTCGTTGAACCGTGTGCCGATGGAAAACAGCACGTCGCACTGGCCCACGGCAATGTTTGCCGCATATTTCCCATGCATCCCGCTGTTGCCGATGTAATAGGGATGGCTGGTGGGGATTGCCCCTTTCCCCATAATAGTCGTTACTACTGGGATTTTCGTCTGCTCCACCAGCCGTAGCATTTTTTCATTTGCTTTGGCAATGTTGACGCCGCCTCCGATGAGGAATAAGGGCTTTTTGGCAGATTTCAGGAGCTTGTAGCCCTTTTTCAACTGGCCGATATGGACGCTCTCGTTGGGCTTGTACCCGCGGATAGATACCTCCTTGGGGTATTCCCCCGGCCCTTGGGCAGTCTGGATGTCCTTTGGCAGGTCAATCAGCACCGGCCCCGGTTTCCCTGTTTTTGCAATGTGGAACGCCATTTTTAAGATTTTCCCCAGCTCCCTCCGGTCCCGGACGGTAACGCCGTACTTGGTAATGCTGCGGGTCATGCCCACAATGTCCACTTCCTGAAAAGCGTCATTCCCAATCAGGTTCAAAGGCACCTGCCCGGTAATGCACACCAGCGGGATGTTGTCATAATGGGCGTCCGCCAAGCCTGTGATGACGTTCGTCGCCCCCGGGCCGCTGGTGACAACGCAGACCCCGACTTTCCCCGTCGCTTTCGCATAGCCCTCCGCTTCGTGGACTAGGCCTTGCTCATGCCGGGGCAGCACCAGTTCGATTTCCTCGTGCTTATATAATTCATCCAAAATATCTGTTACCATGCCGCCAGGGTAGCCAAATACGGTGTCTACCCCTTCTTCCAGCAATGCTTTTACAAATAATTTCCTTCCTGTGATTTCCATCGCCATAAGATTCACCTCTGCTTTTTTTCTGTATCTTTTCCATTGTAGCAGAAATTTCCCATTTGGGAAAGTAGGTTCCTTAAGGAAAATAGAAAATATGTAACAGTTCAGCCAAAGAATCCAGCCCTTTGCAGAAAGCAAACTCCAAATGGGCTAAATTGTTACGAAAATACTGCCCGGATGGGAGAATAGGGCAACTGCCTGCGTAACAGAAGATTTTTCAGGAAAGCACTTCCATCTGCCAGAAAGTTAAGGTATAATAGCAACAGCTATGATACGCGCCGAAGTGCGCATAGTTTTACCAGAACGGAAAAGGAGGGTGACTCATGGGATGCTTAGCTGTTTTATTTGCCCTAGACGGGCAGGAAGTGGAAAAATTAAGGGCCGTCCAGCGGGAAGGGCGCGCCGTCTACATGCACGATGAAATCGAAGAACGTTTTTTTGATGAGTTCCCGGAATATACCTGTGAACTGGACAAGTCATGGGACGCCATGCACCGGATGCTGACGGATGGGAACCTCGATTTTGAAAATAAATGCCCGCCGCTATGCAATGTGGTTTTTGGCGGGGAACCCCTCTACGGCGTTGTGCGCAAACCTTCTGGGGAAACGGTTACCCCAGAAGAGGAAGACGATGCATTTATCATCCTCAAAACCCCAGAGCAGGTAACAGAAGTCGCAAAAGCCCTACCACTGCTGCCAAAGGAAACATGCGAGGAACGCTACTGCAAGATTGATGCCGAAGATTACGGGATGCAGCCAGACGCAGAAGATTTCGATTACACATGGGAATACCTTCAGGGCAGCTTGGATTTTTGGAAACGGGCAGCAGAGGAAGGACGGTATGTGCTGTTTACCGTTGACCGGTAACCGGAGGGTACTTAATGGAACGAAAGGAATGGGTAATTAAAATGGATATTTTAAGAAACTTAAGCCACAGGCTGTCTTATGACGAAGCAGACCTCTGCCCCGGCGGGGAGGAGGACATTGAAAAAGTAATTGCACAGTCGCCCGTCCCGCTGCCGGAAGATTACCTTGCATTATTGAAAGAAATTTCCGGTGAGGGGAGCTGGGGGATTGAATTTGGCTTAAAGAACGGGGACGAAAATTCAACGCTGTGCATTTCCATTTACAGCGCTTACGGCGCATTAGAAAAATGCGGGGACTGGGAGTTTTTTGGGGAACGGGCAAATAAAGAATTTTTCAGCAAGGTATGGGTATTCGGCGACGATTTAGGCGACCTTATCTATTTCTTTGGGGAAGGGCAGGAAGGGTTCGGGCTATATGTGACGGAGGATGGGGTCTGTGATTTAAAGAGTTCCCACAAACTTGCGGACACCCTTACCGATTTGCTGGTACATGGGGTTGGCATTGACGCGGCAACCGGGGATTACTAAATTTCTTTGCCGGCGCCCATACAAACAATGTCCCTCCCTGGGACGACGATGGGGAGATAAGCCACAAAAAAATGTTGCAATTCCTTATTTTAGTGCTATAATAGTTTATATGGAAGCATAGCTCAGCTGGGATGAGCGTTCGCCTCACACGCGAGAGGCCATGGGTTCGAGCCCCATTGCTTCCATTTTTCTATTTCTTACACCTTCTTTGCAGCATCCCCCTACTGGGGGCAATGCTCGCCATAAAAATCCCGTCATTCCCTTTTTCTGCCTATGCAGAAAGTATTTTCCCCTCCCTGTAACATGCTGCTATATAATCCCTTGGCTGATAGTACAAATCCGAATTAAAATTCAAAATCTTGTCTGCAAGCCATGATCCATAAACCTCCCTTACCCCATCCATAACATCAATGCCACCATAACAGTCTTCGACCAAGCGCGCAAAAACTTCCCCAATATCCCAATAATCCGGAAGTGCATACCGGCAACAGCACAAATTATCATAATTCCCTATTGGAATACTGGCTCTTTCTATAAAATCATCTGCAACTTTTTCAATTGGCTCGCAATGGAAAACATCTGCATAATCATAAATGCGCTGCAAATCATGATTCAAGCAATTCACAACATCATTTCTGGTATTCTTTGTTTCCCTAGCAATATATTCTATTAGGCTACAGACATAAAACAAATTGTTATCGTTCTTCATGTACCTGCACTCCTTCCAAAAATTTTAACGTTGCCAGCGCCTTGCTTTTCCATAACCGTACAATAAAATCCAAAATAAAAATCCTTATTATATTTTGTTATCCGGATTTCTGGTACTTTTACAATTTGTGGACTTCCATGATAAATAACCATATTTACTTACCTCATTTTTCACCCTATATACCCCAAAGTTTTCAGCAGAAAAATCCACCCCGTCAAAGTAAACGATGCAAGCAGCGTCGTCACCACCACAATGCTTGCCGTAAGGGTCCCATCGTTCCCCATATTCTTCGCCATAATATAACAGCTTGGGGTGGTAGGGGACGCCAGCATAATCAGTATCCCGATAAGCTTCTCCCCCTCAAAGCCCATGGCAAGGGCAACCGGCAGCAAAACCATAGGCTGCGCCACAAGTTTTATGAAAGAAGCGGCAAGCGTCGGCTTTAGCTTCGCCAAGGCTTTCCTTCCTTCAAACCCTGCCCCCAACGTCACCAACGCCAGCGGGGTAGCAATCTGCGACACTTGGCTTACCGTTTTATCCACAAGGAGCGGGAACCGGATGCCGCACAGGGAAACCAGAAGCCCTAGGAAAATGCTGATAATCATTGGGTTTTTCAGGATACTGCAAAAAGCCTGCCGGATTTTCTCCCTTTGGCCCGCCGCCTGCCCCTGCTGGCCTTCAAAAGTCAGCACAAGCACGGAATAAATGTTGTACAGGGGCACCGCCCCAATAATCATCAAAGGCCCCATGGCAGACTGCCCATAAATATTCTGGATAAAGGCCAGGCCCATCACTGCCGCGCTGCTGCGGAAAGAAGCCTGCACAAAAGCGCCCACCATGTACTGGTTTTTCAGGAATAATTTCGTGCAACCCCAGATTGCCCAGAAGCAGGCTGAGCTTGCAAGGGCGCAGAACAGCACATACTGCAGGTCAAACACCGCCCCGATGTCCACGGAAGAAATGTCCCGAAACAGCAAGACGGGCAGCGTCACCTGAAAATTAAATTTATTCCCCACCGACACAAAATGCTCATCCAGCATCCCTATCTGCTTCAAAGCCCAGCCCAATGCCATCACCAGAAAAATCGGTACTGTCACATTCAGGCTAAAAATAAAATTTTCCATGTTAATTGCCCATTCCTTTCGTTCCGCTTAGGCACAAATAGTTATGGAAAACTTATTTTCCACACGATTGGCCTTCTTTTCTTTCTACCGTCCAGAGCTTATTTTGCATTAAGATGTTTTTCCTTCCCAGCCTTTTTCTTCCTCTCATATTTCAGGAAATGGTATTCCAAGTCGAAATAGGTCTGCTCCTCGCTGCTCCCGGTAAGTTCCCAATCCTCCGCTTCATCCAAGTTCGGGATCCACGCATCCGCCTCATATCCATAATCAAGCTTTGTGATATGGGCCACGTCGCACAGGCCCAGCAATTCCCGGTAAACCCGCTCCCCGCCGATAATGTAAATATCCTCGCTCCGGTACTGCTTAAGCTCCTCCAAAAGCTCCTCCACGCTGTGCACGGCCTTTGCCCCCTTTGCCTGAAACGCCCGGTTTGACGTCAGCACAATATTCGTCCTGTTTTTTAAAGGCAGGCCCCCGGGAAGGCTTTCCAAGGTTTTCCTTCCCATCACCACCACTTTCCCCGTCGTGGTTTTCTGGAAAAATTTCATGTCCTCTGGGATCCTCACCAGTAATTTATTGTTCAGGCCAATCGCCCAATTTTTGTCTGCCGATGCAATCAAATTCATCCTTCTGCCCTTCCTTTCCTTTTCCCATGCGCAAAACGCTATGCGCATTGCCTGTGGCGGGACATTCGGCTTCTCAAGCCAAAAATCCAGCCGCAAACCCTTGGCGCATTGCTTGTGGCGGGACATTCGGCTTCTCCAGCCAAAGCCCCCTTAGACTGCCACTGGGATATCTGTCACCTGCGGCCCCGTCACATAATTTTCAAGCCTGACGTCGTCCTTCGTAAATTGGTAGAAATCCGTCACTTCCGGGTTCAGCCAGAATTCCGGCGCCGGATGGGTTTCCCGGCTAATTAATTCTTTTACCAACGGGATATGCCGGTCGTAAATGTGGGCGTCTGCAATCACATGGACCAGCTCCCCCACTTCCATCCCGCATACCTGCGCCAGCATATGCACCAGCACCGCATACTGGCACACATTCCAATTGTTCGCCGTGAGGATATCTTGGGAACGCTGGTTTAAAATGGCGTTCAGCGTCAGTTTCCCATGGCCCGGCTTCTGTGTCACATTAAATGTCATGCTGTAAGCGCAGGGATAGAGGTTCATCTCATGCAAATCCTGATGCACATACATATTTGTCAGGATCCGGCGGCTGAAGGGGTTGTGCTTCAAATCGTAAATCACCCGGTCCACCTGGTCCATCCTGCCTTCTTTATATTGGTGCTCTACCCCCATCTGGTAGCCGTATGCCTTGCCGATGGACCCAGTTTCATCCGCCCACTCGTCCCAGATATGGCTATTTAAGTCTTTGGTATTGTTGGATTTTTTCTGCCAAATCCAAAGCATTTCGTCCGTGCAGCTTTTAATGGCCGTCCTGCGCAAAGTAATTGCCGGGAATTCCTTGGACAAATCGTAACGGCTGACTACGCCGAACTTCTTAATGGTGTAGGCGCTGCTCCCATCCTCCCAGCGGGGGCGCACCTTCTCCCCTTCCGTGCTGACGCCATGCTCCAGAATGTCATGGCACATCTCAATAAAAATATGGTCTGCTAAGCTCATTGGTTCTCCTTTATCTGCCGCCTTCCCATCCTTTGGGATGCGAAAAATATAGTTGTTCCTAGTTTATCCAACCCATCATACCATATCTTCTAATTTTTTTGCAAATTTTTAAAGATTTTTTCACAAAAAAGGTGTATACTGTAGAAGATTAAATTTGCAAGGAGAATGATTATGAGCCAAGAAAAAGTAGACCGTTATAAAAAAGAAAAGGCAAACCGGAAACAAACCATGAAACGTGAAAAAATGCAGCGCACCATTACCGCCGTGTGCAGCGGCGTAGTCTGCATAGCCGTGGTTGGCTGGCTGGGATATTCCGCCTATGGATACTTCACAAAGCAGGATACAAAAACCCCTGTCCAGACAGAAGTTGATTTAAGCGCACTCAACGACTATATGAGCGGGGTGTACGCGGAACAAAACAGCGCCGAATAAGCGGAACCTTAGGACGGCAATTTTCCAAAAGCCCCATGCCCATTATTCCTGAAAGCACAGCTTTTGCCCATCGAAGCTGTGCCTTTTTGGAAATATTGATAATCCCTGCGTCCCAAGCGCCCGCGGGACACAGATGAAGCATAGTTGAAATGCACAATAAGAAAGCGAGGATACCTTTATGCCGCTGCTGAAAAAAAAAGTTTACACAACGGAAGATATCTATGCCCTGCCAGACGGCCAGCGGGCAGAACTGATTGACGGGCAAATGTATCTGATGGCCCCGCCAAAAACCATCCACCAAAGGCTGGTTAGCAAGCTGGGGCAGAAAATTGCCAACTACATTGATAATAACGGCGGAAACTGCGAAGTGTTCCCTGCCCCATTCGCAGTCTTCTTATACGGGGATGATAAAAATTATGTTGAGCCGGATCTTTCCATTATTTGCGATAAATCCAAAATAGACGACCGCGGCTGCAACGGCGCACCCGATTGGATTATTGAAATTGTATCCCCTTCCAACGCCTATATGGACTACAATATCAAACTTTTCAAATACCGCACGGCCGGCGTCCGGGAATACTGGATTGTAAACCCAATGAAACGGACTGTCATGGTATTCGACTTTGCATATGAAAAAAATTCAAACCAGTACAATTTTGAAGATGATATTTCCTCCTGCATTTATGGAAACCTAACCATTAATCTTGCAGCTATGCTCCCATAAAAGGCAGCGCTCCCCAACATGCAAGCCTGAAGCCAAAACAAAACAGTGTACATTCTGTAAAAAATATTGCCACTTGCTTATCATTCACATAGCTCTGAAATAAGCGGCTTTTGAATAATGATATCTTAGAATTCCATGACAAAAAAATTTATTATAACACGTAACACCGTATTATGCATAGTAATAAACAAGGGAACAAAAAGAACCGCAAACCCTTAAGTTTGCGGCTCTTAACCAGAAGAGCGATAGACGGGGCTCGAACCCGCGGTCTCGACCTTGGCAAGGTCGCGCGTTACCAACTACGCCACTATCGCGTTTCATCTCGTTTATAATACAACTATTTTTCCATTTTGTCAACACCTTTTTTTAAATTTTCACCAAGAATATTTTAAGCCCTGCCCACATATAGTAGTTTAAAGAGAAATTAAGGAGGAATCCTGTGAGTTCAAAAACAAAAATTGTTGTCCTGCACCTGAAAGAAGTCATCTACACCGCTATTTTTGCCGTGCTTGGGATCCTGCTGATTGTACTTCTGATATTTATGTTCCTGCCGGACAGCAAAGAAAAGGCCACAAAAGAAACCATGAAATATACGGCGGGGGTTTATACTTCCTCCATACAATTAAATGACAATGCCATTGACGTGGAAGTCGTGGTGGACGAAAACCACATCAACTCCATTGCGCTGGTAAATTTAGATGAATCCACCGCTGCCATGTACCCCCTCATGCAGCCCACCTTGGATAACATCACCCAGCAGGTTTACGAAAAACAGTCCTTGGAGGACATTTCCTACGGGGACGACAGCCAGTACACCTCCATGGTATTGTTAAATGCAATCCAAGCAGCCTTGGATAAGGCAGCCTACATAGAAGAATGACAGGCAAAAGGAACAGCCATCCCCAAAGCTGTTCCTTTTTATCCTACCGGAAACTTCGCCCCCTATAGGATAAAACCCTTCGTGCGAGTGCGCAGGGTCTGCCCCAGCGAAGCGAGGGTATCCCCCCGGAGGGTTTTCTCTTATAGGAAATTCATAAACTTCATCACTTCACAGTAGCACGGTATTTCCTATAAGAGAACAAAAGGCTTGCCAGTTAGGCTACAATAATAATTCCCCCATCGCTGGCATACATGCTGCTGATCCCGGCAGTTTCCACTACAATGATATCTTTGAATTCCGCCAGCCCCTTTATCCGTTCCACCGCTTCTTTGGCACGTTTGGGGCAGTTGCAGTGGGCAATGGCAAGGATTTTCTCCCGTGGGTTGGCGGTCTTTGCAACCAAGTCGGCAATCATCTTGTTGACTGCCTTCCCAATCCCCCGTGCCTGCGCAATCTGGCAGATAGCGCCCTCGGCTGTCCCTGCCATCACCGGCTTGATGTTCAGGGTATTTGCCACAAATGCCTTGATGTTGCTGAGCCTTCCGTTTTTCCGGAGGGTTTCCAATGTTTCTAACACAAAAGAGGTATTAAGGCCCGCAATAAACTCATCTACCTTTTGGATGACTTCTTCAAAGCTAAGGCCAGCCTCCTCACATTCTTGGATTTTCATGGCAATCACGGTTTCCCCTACGGAGGCAGATTTGGAGTCAAAGACGTGGATTTGCTTTTCCCCCTTCTCCTCCAAATACAGTTTCCTGCCTAATTCTGCGCTGTTATAGGAACCGCTGAGCTGGGCGGAAAGGGTCACGGCATAGACATGCTCCGCCCCGCAGCCATAAGCCTCCACATACCGTTCCGGCGAAGGGCAGGTGGACTTGGGGCAGTTTGGGCTTTCCGCCACCCGTTTTAAGAATTCCTGCTGGTTAAATGTTTCATCATCCACAATGTGGTAATCGTCCACAAAGATTTCTAACGGCACAGATTCAAAATGGCCGTCCTGTTTCAGTTGTTCCGTCAGCTCCCCGCAGCTGTCCACTACAATTTTATAGCTCATGTCCTTCCTCCTAAATAGTACCTTCTTACCACTACATTTGATATTTGAAATAATCTTAGGCGTTATCGCTGTTATTCCATGTAGTTTTTAATACTACCTAATACTAGCATAAATATTGCAGTTTGAAAAGACTTATTTTAGGGAAATTACTGCCTGCAAGGCAACCGCTTAATTAAAGCAGAAACTGATTTCCTTCCAAAGATTATCTTCAATATAATTAATCTGCGTAATCCCATCACAGTAGTCTGCAATGTACCCATCGTCAATGAAATAACGGAACGCCTGCTTCTTTAATATTTCATCCGAAAACCGCAGCGTCACGACCCGCCCCTGCTCCCATGCCCAAGACAGGATAGCGCCCATCCGCTCCGGGTCCCACTCTTCGATATAAATGCCTTCCCGGATAAAGTAATTGTCCATCACCGCAGTACATTCCGGCAGTTCTATGTTGGAATCCGGCACATGGCCCATCTGCATTTCTTCCGTGGTCATTGCCATATAATTATAGTCAATAAATGTTTTTTCCGGCCCTTGGCCATTCTGGTAGCCGTTATTCCCCCAAGTGGCATCCATGTAATAATATTCCCCGTCCAGCTTTACTAAATTCCATGCATGGGCATCCCCCAGCGCAGTCCCGCTCACAATCACGCTCTGGATCCCAAGCTGCTCAAGCAAGTACTGGACAGCGCAGGCATAGCCTTGGCATACGGTCTGGCGCTTGACGAATACGCTGATGATGTTCTGGCTGTCGGTGGCGTCTTTTACATACTCGGTGTTCAGGGCAAGGAGCTCATAGACATATTTAGCCTTGTCATAATCCGTATCATTGATGGAAATGCCGGCCAGCCATACCGCCACAATGTCGTCTATCTGGACCTGCATGATCCTGCGTTCTTCCTTTGTCATGGTGTATTTCGGGGCAAATTCCAAACTTACCAGCTCATCCCCCTTGGTATATCTGGTGAAAACATAGCCTTCCACCCAAAACAGCCCGCCGTAATCCCCGCAGACTGCCGTATAGGCCCGGCGCATCAAGTCCAAGTCCGTGGTGGAAAGCTTGATTTTTTCCTCATGGTTCAAAATGGCTGTGAGCATCTCGTCGTAGATGGTTTTCCCCTCTTCCCCCAAATGCTCGTATGCATATTTCCCCACGGAAATCTGTTCCCGGGCTGCCTGCTGTTCTTCCAGCTGCTTCGTTTCCGCCTTCTGGGGCTCTGCCCCCTGTTTGCTTTCTTCTGTATCGACACTTTCAGATTCCATGCGTTCCTGCAAAAGCTCCCCCACATCCCCCATGGAACATGCGCTTGCCATGCTGCCAAACAGGAAAACCAGCAAAAGCCCTGCTGCCCTGCATTTGATCCACTTCATCCCTAATTACCTTCCTTTTCCCTTCTGGATGCAAAACTATCCCCTTGTTATTTTTGGGCTGGTTCCCCAGCATCCCAAGATTCCCGCAAACGCCCGGCATACGCAGCCCCATTGGTTCTGGATACTGGCGTACCCAACCCCACTAGGTTCTGGATACTGGCATACCCAATCCCATTGGTTCTGGATGCCGCCATATGGATTTCCGCCTACACCGTCTTAAAATATGCAGCCACCAAATCCCCTAGAGCCTTCAAATCTGCCGCACCCATGGTTTCCACTGCAGAATGCATGGCAAGGATGGGCACCCCGAGATCCACCGTCCTGACAGGCAAAATGCTGGAGGCCAATGCCCCGAGGGTCCCGCCGCCAGCCATATCGGAACGGTTCACGAACTTCTGGTATGGGATATCCCACTTCCGGCAAATCTGCTCTACAACCGCTACCGCCTCACAGTCAGTCGCATAGGACTGGGAACCCGCCTCTTTCATGCACAGCCCACGGCCTAGCACCGGCCGGTTGGTTGGATCCATTTTCCCCATCTGGTTGGGGTGCAGCCCATGGGCTACGTCCACAGACAGGAAAAATGCGTTGTACATTGCCTCCCTTGCCTGCTCTGGGGATTTCCCAAGGCTTCCGTTTATTTTTTCCAGCAAATTCAAAAGCAGCATGGAATATGCCCCCTGCTTGGTCCTGCTGCCAATTTCCTCATGGTCGAACAATGCAATCAGGTTAAGCCCTTTTTTCGGGCTGCTGCCTATCAGGCCTGACAGCAATGCCTGCACGGAGGTAAGGTTGTCAAGCCTTGGGGAAAGGATCAACTCCTCTTTGAGCCCAGCGCGCATTGGCTTTTCCAAGCAATAAGCCCACAGCTCGTAATCCAAGATATCCTCCTGCCTTACCCCTAGCTCCCCGGCAAGGAATTCCATCAGCATTTTTTCTTCCTTCACCCCTTCCCCCAGAAGCCCAAGGATGGGGAGCATATCCGTCTGCTTATTCAGCTCCACCCCTTTATTGACTTCCCGGTTCATATGGATGGCAAGGTTGGGAATCACCATAAAAGGCCGGTCCACGGAAATATAACGCATCCTAGGGTGCATCACGTCCTCGCCCATAAGGGCTACCCGCCCGGAAATGCCCAAAGGCCGGTCCAGCCATGTATTTAAAATCATCCCGCCGTAAACTTCCACATTCACCTGCCCATATCCCCCGGCAGACACATCCGGGTTCGGCTTAATCCGCAGGCATGGGAAATCCGTATGCGCCGCCCCAATCCGCACCGCATCCCGGAACTCCGCCTGCGCCCCAATGGCAAAAGCAAACAGCGTCGTATCATGGTGCCTTACAAAATACCTGCCATTCTCCGAAAGCCCCCAGCCCCTCTCAAAACTTAATTCCTCAAACCCAGCCTCCTGAAGCTGCCGCGCCGCCTCCTGCACCACCATAACTGCACTGGTCCCTTTTTCCACCAACTGAAATAATTCCTTTTCCATGCCCTACCTCCTGAACATCCTCTCTCCTGCCAGCCGCCACCCAAAGCGCACCGGCTAAATCCCATCTCTCCTGACACCAGCATACTGTCTGGATTATATTCTGGCAGCACACTAGGCACACCGCCCAAAATTCCATAACCTTCCTACTGCTGCACAAGCGTACCGCATTTTCCACCATTATACTATAACTATGCCTTTTTTTCCACACCCAACTCTGAAAGATAATGGATTTATTCCGCATCCAGCACTCCCCTACACCTCATGCTTATTTGCCCACCCAATACCCAAATAGTTCAGGGATGCCCCTCCCCTAAGCCCATACTTTCTTCATTTGCTCACCCAATACCCAGGCAATTCAGGGATGCCCTTCCCCTAAGCAAACACTCCATGGGCGTCCTTAGCAGAGGCGAAATCCACTGCTTACGCAGACTTAGGGATGAAGGCTTTCCTGAAATCCCTTAGTCGGAGTTAGCAGTTAGTTCGCCGGAGCGTTGCCCAGTTTGTGTGGGGAAGGGCATCCCTGAATTGCCGTCCGCCCCCCAAAACCCCCTTCCTTACATCTATTAATATAGAAAAAATACAGACAAAAGCAGAAGGGCACCCTCCACGCCCTCCTGCTTAACCTTATTCTACTACCGCCAGAGCCCCAGCCATACTCCCTAAAGCAACTGATTTCATTCCGCCAGAACCCCAGCCAGCCTCCCCTATGCAACTGATTTCATTCCGCCAGAACCCCAGCCAGCCTCCTAAGCAACAAATTCTATTCCGCCAGCAATTCCGCCAATTTCTCCACATCCGGGAAATCAGACACCGTCTTCCCATAATGCGCATACGCAACCTTCCCATTGCCATCCACTACAAACGCCGCCGGCAGCTGCAGCTCATTGCCTTCATACTTCCCATGCTGGTACCCTTTTACCGCTGCCTCCGCCATCTTGGCAAATGCCTTCCCATCTGCCATTGCCCGCATATCTTCCGCCGCCTGGATCCCAAATTTCTTATACAGTTTCTGTTCCGGGTCGCAGATAATGCCAAAGGGCAGCGTATCCTTTTCTATCTGCCCGGAAACCACCTCCGGCTCTGACTGGAGCACCAGCAATAACTGCCCGCCGGCCTCAGTAATTTTCCCATAATTCTCTGCCAAGTGATGGATGTCCATTTGGCAGAGGGTGCAGCCATAGTACCGGAGGAACAGGACTGCCGTCTTTGGGGCAGCTTTCAGCGTTTCCAGCAAGGTGCGCCCCTGCTCGAATGGGGTATCAAAGGTAAAATCAGGCATCACGTCCCCTGCCGCCAAGGGCTCTTGGTATCCTTCCTCGTCTGCAAGCCCGCCGTTGAACACATACTTGTCCAGACGCTCAAAGGCTTCTTTGACACGGCTTAAGGGCAGGGCAAGGTTCATGCGGATGGCGCACGGCCCATGGAACATCCTGCCATCCTGCCATGCCACGCCTACGTCCCATCCGGCCTGCTGGAGCTCCCCGATGGTTTTCCCATGGGCTTCGCACCATTTGGTGCAGTCCAAGAAAAGCATATAGGTCCCTTCCGGCTTTGATACCTCTACCCCTTCAAAATGATCCCTGATAAAATCGCAGGCATACGCAATATTCCCGGTAATCACCTCGCAGAGCTCGTCGACCCATTCATACCCTTCCGGCTTGTAAGCCCCCACCAGCGCATGCATGGAAAGGACGTTCATATCGTTGTAATGGGGCTTGCTGCCCTTGGCAACGGTGCGGTCACGGAGGTATTTATTGTAAATAATATGGTAGCTGCCCACCAGCCCGGCTAAGTTGAAGGTCTTGCTTGGGGCATATACCCCCACCGTGCGCTGCCTTGCATCCTCATTTACCATCTGGGTAGGGATGTGCTTGTGCCCGTCAAGGATAATGTCAGACCAGATTTCATCGGAAATGACAACGCAGTCGTTTGCCTTGTAGATTTCCATTGCTTTTTCCAGCTCCCAGCGCTCCCAGACACGGCCGCAGGGGTTATGGGGGCTGCACAGGACGGCCACATGGATATTTTCCATCTTGATTTTCATATCCATATCTTCATAATCCATCCGCCAGACGCCTGCTTCGTCCTTTACCAGCGGGCTGTGGACAATTTTAAACCCATTGTTGCCTATGCTCATGGTAAACCCAATATAAGTGGGGCTGTGGAGGAGCACTGCATCCCCCGGGGCTGCAAATGCTGTCAGTGCGGAAACTACGCCGCCCAACACCCCGTTTTCATACCCAATGCACTCTTTCGTCAGCCCGGTGACGCCGTTGCGGGTTTCCTGCCATTTGATAATAGAATCAAAATATTCGTCCGTAGGCTGGAAATAGCCGTAAGCCGGATGCTTTGCCCGTTCGATAATTGCTTCCGGGATTGTGGGAACCGTAGGGAAATTCATATCGGCCACCCACATTGGGATTGCGTCAAAGCCTTCCTTGGGGGCGCTTGGGGTAAACCCCGGCATGGAGCCAAGCCCGTCCACTGCGATGGCGTCTTTGTTATGGCGGTCCATAATAGATGTAAAATCGTATTTCATAGTCAACCTCTCCTTTTTCTTTTTATTGTATGTTCCAGCCGGACAGCTTTCCCGCCGGCTATGTTTGGTAAAAAATATTTTTGCCCTAGTCTGCATCATCCGCAATGGCCTGCGCAATCACGGCCTTCTTATTTTCTGCCAAGGCTTCCTTAGAAACGGCCCCCTGCTTTAAGCGGAGCGCGGAAAGCCCTACCAGTGCAGCCACAAGGGCGACGCAGATAATGGAATCTTTTACGGAAAGCTCTATAAACAAGTTATAGGACACCACCCCGGCACAGAATACCCCAAGGATGCAGCAGGCTTTCCAAAACCATCGGGGCATCTTTATGGAACATTTTTCCCATTGCTCCGGGTATTTTTCCGGAAGGGAAATACAGGCAAAATTCATGTAAATGTTCATCAGCATGGTAGGGATCATCACCAAGGAAACCACGCTGTCCAGCCCCATCCCCGTTACAATGGGGAAAATGCTGATAAGGTAAAACATCAGGTACGTAATGTATGGATATCCGCTTTTCGTCGTTTTCTTAAAAATGGCTGGGAGCCACCCGTCTTCTGCAATCTGCAGCATGGGATAGCGCATCATGCCGATGCCGCCCAGCATGGAGCTTGCAAGGGCGCCAACCCCTCCTCCAATCACAAAAAACAAGTATAAGCCTTTCGGGAAAATTACTTCTGCAGTAACGCTGATATTTGCCCCTGCCACCTGTCCATAAGGCAGGACGCCAGATGCTGCATAGGCCATAAAAGCGTAAATCACAGCAAGCAAGACCGTAATGATAATAATTGCCTTTGGTATCGTATGCTTAGGCCGCTCCGTCACCGCCGCCATAGAAATAGGAGCCATGGTGGTTCCTTGGCAGGCCCAGCCCATCACTGCAATGGCTGCAACAAACCCGCCGAAGCCGTTCCGGAAAAAGCCGCCGTCGTAAGACTGGGAAAAGAAATTCCCTGCATCCACCTTCGCAACGCCGAATATAATGAACAGCGCCAGCGCAGCTACCAAGAGGACTGTCACAAGATTTTCCAGAATCGTAATGAACCGGGAACCTTTATAGCTGGATGCAAATACCAAAGTGATAATAACCAGCGAGCAAACCATGGAATATTTCTTCAGCCCCGGGACGACTACGCAGATATAATCCGTAATGCCGATTGCATAACCGGAAAATGCAAATCCCCCAACTACCCCAAACCAAGCCCCAATCCCGCTGACCAGAGGGGAAAAGAGCATGGTCTTCATGCTGTAGTCCCCGCCCTTTAATACAAACATAGTTGGGATGGCAAATTGGTACCAATAAGCCAGCAGCATGAAAAAGCACCCTACGGCACACACAAGGATAATCGACCTCCCAGAATAGGCAATGCCAAACCCAAGCAGCAGGAAAATCCCAGTGCCGATTGCCCCGCCAAGCCCTAGCCCTACGATATTCATTGTCTTTAGTTTCTTTCCTGTTTCTTCCATAAACCGTACCTCCTCTATTATAGCACATCTATTGCTCCTGTGCACGGCGGCGCCCCTCTTCCCAAAGATTTCCGTTCCGCGCCTTGCCTGCTTTTCCCTCCTAGTGCACTGCCTGGATGATATTCAAGTAAAATTCAGGCCGTACACTGGCTTGCCCGGAAGGGCGCCGCCATTGCACCGCTGCCTGCAAAGCCTTCCTGCCTACCTTACCGCTATCACCTCGATTTCAATTAAAGCATCCTTCGGCAAAGCCGCAATCTGGACGGCCGACCTTGCAGGGCAGTTTTCCGTAAAATACTGGGCATACACCCCATTCATTGCCGCAAAATCCCCCATGTCTTTTAAAAAAACTGTCGCCTTCACCACATGCCCCAGCGTCAGCCCGGCCTCGGCAAGCACCGCCTGCACATTTTCCAAGGACTGCCTTGCTTGGCTTGCAATATCCTCCCCGGCAAATTCCCCCGTCTTGGGGTCAATGGGGAGCTGCCCGGATACATACACCGTCCCGCCGCTATCTACCCCCTGTGAATACGGCCCGATGGCAGCAGGCGCATTTTTGGTGGAAATTACTTTTTTTCCCATAATACCCTCTCCTTTTCTGTTGGTTTTGATGATAATAATTTTATTGATTAATAATTTTATTATCACTATGCCTATATATTATAATATTTTTATCAACTTGTAAAGTTTTTTATCAAAATTTTATTAGAAATTTTTTCCATCACGCAATGATGCATAAAAACACAATGATTTTGGCAAGGCACTGCCGCTGCTGCCCAAAAGGGTAACTATTCAGCCTTCGGCTTCATAGTTACGGAATCCGGCCTATTAGAGTTTGCCTTACAGCAAAGAGGCCGGATTCTATTCCAGCCGTTACGTGTTCTTACGGGCTTTGCAGCAAGTGCAAAGCCCTGAGCTGAACTGTTACCTAAAAAGAGCTTCTTTTCAATTATGCAATTGCGAAAATGGGAGGTTCTTGTTATAATTAGGAAGAGCAAGCTATTTTCGGCTTGCTGTATGAAAGCAAGGCAGGTACTTACATATGACAGATCAAGAAGTTTTACAAGCATACATCAATATTGTCCCATTTTTAGCAACGGTCTGCGGGCCTGGCAGCGAAATTGCCATCCATGACGTGGCAGACCCGGAACATTCGCTGGTTGCTATCCAAAACAATGTGTCCAACCGGGAAATCGGCAACCCTTTGACAGACCTTGCCAAAGACATCATAGAAAAGGGCGCCTATACAAATGCCGATTATCTGGCGAACTACACAGGCCGGAACAAAAATGGGGAATTTTTGTCTTCCACCTATTTTATTAAAAATGAAAACCGCCTGATTGGCCTTCTGTGCGTCAACAAAGACATGAACGCAGTCCAGAACTTAAATAATGCTGTTTCCGGGCTTTTGGAATGGTTCAACCTGTCCAAATGTGAGGACACAGAGTATTCCGAGAGCTTAGACAAGCCCATGCCAAGCCTCATGCGGGAAAAAATCAAGGAAATCATTGCAGAAAGCGGAATTCCCCCTGCACGGATGTCCATACAGGAAAAAGTACATATTGTCCACCAGATGGACAGCGAAGGCATACTCAAGGTAAAAGGCTCCGTGGCGGAGATTGCCGCGCAGCTTTCTGTTTCCGTGCCGACCGTTTACCGCTACCTGAATAAAAAAGAGCCATAACCGCCCATTCCCCGGGCAGATTGCGCTGCCCCAGTTCCCAGTTCCCCCAGCCACAGCATAGAAACTTAGGAACATACATTTAAGGAGGCATATTATGATTGCATTGTCCATTCTGGATGTAAAAGAATTTATGAATATATTGCTGCGCACGGATACTTTTGACAGTTTCCTCCTGCGGGAAGGGTCCATTACCACCTGCATGGCCTACCATCTGGACGGCCGTGCCAAGGCGGATTTTTTCAGCCCCGAAGACGAAGCTTACGGGCTGGTTGCAAAAGAAAGCTATGTCCCCTTTTCCCTTGTGCGGCCAACCTGCTTTGACATTATCAAGGGGAAACGGACGCCTTCTTCCTTCCAGTTTGTGTTCCAGCTCTCCAGTGAAAACCAGAAACGCACCGTTTCTTCCATCAACAGCAGTTTTTCGCCGGAGGAAGTTTCCGGCATGTACTTAAACCTGAAATACCACAGCCAGCAGCTTGTCTGCACCAACGGGATTTCCTGCCATATTTTTTCCATGGACAAATCCCTGGAACAGGCTTGGGACGACATGGTAAAGGTTTTTCTCCGGAAACACCGGATTGCTTTTGAATCCCTTTCCTAATGGCTCGCCCAAAGGAATCGAACATTTTTTTGCTTTTTTGTCTTTTCATACATTTTTTTAATTTTCCGGGAATATTCCTTTACTTTTTCTACAATATGTGTTACCATAGTCCCATGCCTTAGATGGGCTAGGGCATAGATTATTTATTTGGAGGTACTTGACATGCAAGGTACAGTAAAGTGGTTCAACAACCAAAAGGGATATGGATTTATCTCTGACGAAGCTGGGAACGATGTATTCGTCCACTATTCCGGGCTGAATATGGAAGGCTTCAAATCTTTAGAAGAGGGTGCGTCTGTAGAGTTCGACGTTACAGAAGGTTCTAAAGGCCCTCAGGCTGTAAACGTAACTGTGGTTCACTAATTTAATCAGTTTTATACCATGTACCTTTGTCAATAATATAGAATTTCGGTTTTTTATTTTGATATAAGATATAGAGGAATTACAATTGATTAGAAAAGAGCTGCTGTATCCACTGGAAGGGTGGGTACAGCAGTTCTTTTTGCCTTGCAACCGTCCTAACATCTGGAAGGGCACAATACGCTAACTGCCGTTTATGGGGTCAAAGTTCTTTCCCAAATAGCGCCAGCAGCAGCGCCCCTAAGAAAATGCACATATCTGAAATATTAAAGATAATCCGGTTCAGCTTCTTATTGGGGGTGCGGAAGCTGAAATAATCCACCACATACCCCCGCTTTACCCTGTCGTAAAAATTATTTGCGCCGCCGCCAAGGACAAGGCTTAAGCCAAGCAGGAGGCACGGGTTGGCTTTCCTGCAAAGCAGCACATACCACAGCACGCCCAATACCAGAAGCAATGCCCCGCAGGTTTTCTTGACGGTCCCCGGCTTCTGTTCCAGAAAATTCAGGGCAGCCCCTTTGTTGTGGTATTTTTTCAGCACAATTTTCCCTCTGCATATCTGCGTTTCCTCCTGAAACCCACGTTCCTCCATATGCTTTTTCAAGAAAAAATCCCCGGCAAACACTGTTGCCGCAACTGCCGCATATTTCATCTCTGTTCTCCTTTCCAAATCCCTCAGGCTTTACCGGATGCGGAAATCCTCGAAGGCTTGGTACAGATTCAGCCTGCCCCAGCCAAAGGCTTTGTCCGGGTACGTCCGCTTGCTGTCCCGGGAAGCTCCCCGGATGAGGACATTTTTAATTTCCGCACTTGTAATATCCGTATAATTGCCCCGGACAATCCCCCACTCCAGCATCAGGGCCACTGCCCCTGCAGTGACGGCCGCAGCCACGCTGGTCCCGTCCCGGGTTGTGAACTGGTTCCTTAGCCCTGCGCCGAACACGCCCACCCCGGGCGCCACCAAATCCGGTTTCACCCATCCGTTGGAAGTAAACCCACGGCCGGAATGGAGGTAAATGCTGTTGTCCCTCACATCATACGCACCCACGCTGATTGGGACAATCGCCGTGGAGGGGACCGTAAGGGTAGTGTCCGGGTTGGAGCGGACAAAGAACACTTCCCCGCTGGAAAGCTCCTCCGTGGGCAGCCACATATCGAAAATGCTGGCCATGTCCGCTTCTGGGAATACCCGGACATTCCACAGCCCTTGGGAGGGCTTCTCAAAACGCATGTAAATCACCTGCGCCCCATTTAAAATCCCGGTAATCCGGTAGTCCACCGTCACCTTGGTGTCCTCAAACAAAAACCGGTATTCCCGGCCCCCAGAGAGGATATACTCGCTGGGCATCCGCTCCCCGGTCGGGGAAATGATTTCCACCACAAACCGCTGGGGCGCACGGGCCCATAGCTCTGCCGAAAAGCCTGCTACCCCCTCCCCAACACTGATTTCCACATTCTGGTAAGCCTGCCCTTCTTCCATCCGCCCATAATAGTGGTGGCGCTCATTCCCCTCATTCCCACTGGCAACGACGGCCACCCGGCCATTGCGCAGCGTCATGTTGTTGAGCATGGTGCTTAAGTGGCTGACCCCCGTATGGCTCCCCATATTGGAGCCCAGCCCAAAGCAAATCACCAATGGCATGTGCCGCCTTGCAGCAAGCTGTTCCAAATAAGCCAGCCCAGCCATAATGTCATTTTCCTGATAGGCTTCTGCATCCTCCGGGATAAAGAAGAAGTCCCGCAGGTAAGGCTTTGCCGGCTTTAATTTTACCATGGCAATCTTGCAGTACGGGGCTGCGCCGGTAAATTCCTGCTCTGGGATGCGGCTCCCTGCCGCCACGCTTGCCATAAAAGTCCCATGGCCTTCCGGGTCGGTAATGGGTACTACCCCCTTGGGGTTCATGGACTGCAAGGCTTCGTTAATCTGGGCGTCCTGATATTCGCTCCCATAAATAAACCCTTCCGGCGGCGTCCCAGTCCTGTCCGTCTGGTCCCAGACTGCCGTAATCCGGGTACTGCCATCGCTGTTTTTAAACACCGGGTTCTCATAGTCAATGCCCGTATCTAAAAAGCCAATTAAAACGCCCTGTCCCTTCAAGGACAGGGCTGGCTGGTTCTGAATCTTCAAAATCCCGCTTGCCTCCAACGCGCTCTCATCCATCAGGGTATAACATTTCGGAATCGAAGTGTATTCATAATTCTGGATATTCAGTGCCAGGTTCTCTACTCTGGGCAGGTAGGCAATATCAAAGATATCGCTTACCCTCTGGACACATTTATTGACGAGGTTCCCCCGCTCCCGCAGGGTGTATTCCATGATAATATCAAGGTAATCGTTTGAGTATACGGCTTCTTCACATTCCATAGGCAGTTCTGCTCCATTGGCTGTATTTTCCTTACTGCCATATTATGCAGATACGGGGAAAAATATTCAGCCACAGCAAAAGACTTCTATGCCCCTGCCACGCCTGCTTTTTCCTCCAGTGCAAGGCATCCCCTCATGCTAATCACAGGGCCGCCCTTATTTTCGATATAATCTTCGGTAATTGTAACCATGCCGATGTTGTCGTCCTTGGGAATCTCGTACATAATGTCCAGCATGAATTCTTCGATAATGGCGCGCAGCGCCCGTGCGCCCACATCCTTCTTCTTGGCCTTCCTTGCAATGGCGCGCAATGCCCCTTCTTCCAGATGGAGTTTCACCTCGTCCATGGCAAGGAGCTTCTGGTACTGCTTAATAATAGCATTTTTCGGCTCTGTCAGGATACGGACCAGCATGTCTTCTGATAAGGAGTCCAAGGCAAAAATCACCGGGAGGCGGCCTAAGAATTCCGGTATCATGCCGTATTTGCGGATATCTTCCACTTCCACCCGGCGTAAGAGGTTTTCTTCCTTGTCATATTTATCTTTTAAATCTGCATGGAACCCCATCGAAGATTTCTTATTCAGGCGTTCCTTGATAATGTCTGCCAAATCGGGGAATGCGCCGCCGCAGATAAAGAGGATGTTCCTTGTATTTACCGTGGCAAGGGGCACCATGGCATTTTTGCTGTTGGCGCCTACCGGGACTTCAATTTCCGCCCCTTCTAATAATTTCAGCATCCCCTGCTGGACGCTTTCGCCGCTGACGTCCCGCTGGTGGGTATTTTTCTTTTTGGCAATCTTATCTATTTCATCAATAAAAATAATCCCGTGCTCCGCCTTTTCCACATCATTGTCTGCCGCCGCCAAAAGTTTGGAAACGACGCTCTCAATGTCGTCCCCTATGTACCCGGCTTCTGTTAGGGAGGTGGCGTCCGCAATGGCAAGGGGCACATCCAGCAGCTTTGCAAGGGTCTTTACCATATAGGTCTTGCCGCTCCCCGTAGGGCCTACCATCAGCATATTGGATTTCTCAATCTCCACCCCGTCCTCTATGTCGCAGCTTACCCGCTTATAGTGGTTGTAAACCGCCACGGACATGACTTTCTTGGCGTGTTCCTGCCCTACCACATACTCGTCCAGGCTGGCCTTAATCTGGTGGGGGGCTGGGATGGCCTTTACATCCAGCACGGGCTTTTCCTTCTTTTCCTCCTTGGCCTTTTTCTTTTTCAGCTTCTGGCTCTTTGGCATCATGTTCATGCCCATGTTCTGCAGGTCTGACAGGTTAATCATGCTGATATTAGGCATGTTCCCGAAGCTGCTCATGTCCCCGATGGGGAACCCCATATGGTTCATGCTGTCAAAGGTTTTCTGCATACAGTCTTGGCAGATACAGATTTCGTTAGGTATCTTAATCATCTTGCCGGCCTTGCTCTCTGGCCGGTGGCAGATGTAGCAGATATCTTCGTATTCGCTTTCCTTGTTCTTTTCGTCTTTATTTTCAAGCTTTTCTGTGTTGTCCATGTTGAACTCTCCTTTTATTAGATGCCACGGCATTTCGCTGCCGGAGTAACTCTATTATAAGCCAGCGCACCCAATAGCACAACCGTTTTTCCCAATGCTTTCGAAAAATTTAATATTCATAAAAGAAATTGTAGCCGCAAAAACTTTGGCTGATGGGGTCATAATAGAGCCCAAGGGTCTGTTCCCCCTGCATCAGCAGCAGGATTACGTCTTTCAAATCCACAATCTGGTAGGAATAGCTTGGCTGCCCAGCCCCTTTTTGCAGCACGCTGTATTCCTCGCTAATTTCGTCTGCGCCTGCGGCTTTCTTCCCCTCAAACACCGCTGCATTTGCTTCTTCCTCCTCCATGGCGTCCAGCCAGCGCAGCACGGCCTCCTTGTCATCTTCTGGGACATAGTAAAACACATGGCTTTTCCCTTGCAGGATCCCTTCCAGCCAGCGCAGGGCCGTCAGGTAGGTTTTGACATATTCCCCACGTTCTGTATCAAAAATAGAAACTGCTTCTTCGTTGCGCAGGCGCATCATATAGGAAAAATATTCCGCCAGCTCTTCTTCAGAGGTTTCCAATACCTCCACCAGCCTGTCCTTGCCTTCCTCCCATGCCTTCCGGTCCCGTTCCTGCCCGTTCCTGTCCTCCATGCAGGTAAAGCTGACAATATTCCAATAACTGCAGGCAACCCTTACTTCGTACTGTTTCTCCCCGAAATCCAAGCTGTCCTGATAAAAAAAGAGGGGGCCCACCGGGGAATCCTCCGCCATCACCATGCTGTCCATAATATTTTTCTGCCGCTGGCTATACCATTCCCAGACATCCTCCTCATGGACGCCGCCCGCCCAGCCAATCAGGCTATACAAATACCAGTCCTGCGCCCGTTTCATTTCCTCATCAAAATCCCAATACCATTCCATCTGGCTTAAGAACCGGGGAAACTCTTTCATATTTCCTGCCGGCTGCCCTTCTGGGTAATAATTCCACGGGAACAGTTCAATGTCCTCGTCAATTTTCCCATAGAAAATATTGGAACTGGTATTTTCGTAATTGGATTCTTCCAGCGTCCGCTCTTTTTCTAACACTTTTTTCCCGCTCTCTACAATCACAAGATACCCAATGCCCAATATCACGATTGCGCACGCTAAGGTTAGGAGCATGGATGTTAGCCTATGGGGTTCCATCGTTTTTTTCTTATACGTCTTCTGCATCCTTGCAGCCCCCTTTCATGGAAATCAGTACCCGGGTCCCTTCCCCTTGGCGGCTTTCAAATTCCATCGTCCCTTGGTGGAGGGACACAATCTCCTTGCACAAGGCAAGCCCAAGGCCTGCGCCCCCGTTGGCACGGCTCCTTGCCTTATCTACCATATAAAATGCCTGGGTAATTTTCTCAATTTCCTCCCCGGGGATGCCCACCCCTTCGTCAGATACCTCTACCAAAAACTGCCCATCCGCAAAACGGCCTGTTACCCGGATCTTGCTGCCTGCCCCGGATGCCTTTATGGCGTTGTCCACAAGGTTATACAGGAGGGATTTGATTAGCTCCCGGTCTGCCCACAGGCTTCCCGGCTCAGATTCACAGGACAGCTCTATGCCCTTCTTGTCCGTAACGACTTTCAAGGAGGTCCCGATTTCCCCAAACAGCCCCTGCATATCTTCCTCTTTCCAGTCAAGGTTTGTTTCCCCTACGGTAATCAGTTCCATCAGTTTCCCGGAAAGGGTCCTCATGCGGGTAGCTTCGGACTTGATAATCCCTGCATATTCAATCCTGCTTTCCTCGGTAATGTCCTTTTTAATCTGCAGTAAATCCGAAAATCCCAAAATAGACGTCAGGGGGGTTTTCATTTCATGGGAAAGGTTGTCAATAAAGTGTTTCCGGTCCTCTGCCACATGCTCTAAGGCCCGCACATTGGTTTCCACCGATTCCGCCATCCGGTTCATGTTCCGGGCCAGTTCCGTCAGCTCGTCATGCCCGCGTTCTGGGATGCGTTCCTGATAATTCCCTTGGGCAATGCTCCTTGTCCCCTCGTTGATTTTTTTCAGGGGATGCAGCAGCATTTTCACCACCACCAGCAGAATCAGCGCAATTACCACGGCACATGCCATGCTGATGGCCTGAATCTGCCACAGCATATTTTCATGGATTTCCATCACGTCGGAAATGTCATTTTCCGTTACCACATAGTAGGTCTTGCCCTCCAGGCTTTCTGCCGAGGCAGTGTAAAGCTGGTGGCCGTCCACCTGCATATAGCTTTTCCCTGTTTCCTTTACCGCCTCTAAAAGCCCCGTGGGCACAAAGATTTCCCGGTTGCTGTAGACCTGCTCATTTTTTGCATTGCAAAAGAGGATTCCGTTGCCTTCCGTATTTTTCCCAAAGGTTTCCTCCATAAATTTTTTCAGTGCTTTTTCTTCCAGCACAATGGCATTTTCCTTTAGCCGCTCCGTTACCATCATGCTCTTAAAGCTTGTCACAAGGAATTCGTGCTCGCTGTATACGCTCTGCTTTTTCTGGTTCAATGCGAAGGAAAAACTGTTTTTTAACAGCAAAATACTGGTCATGCTCACTGCAAGCATCACCAGTATTAAAGTATACAGGAAAATTTTCTGCCATAATTTCATAGAAATGGTCCATCCCTTCTGTCCCGCAGAACAAAGTGGGCAAGCCCACTTCAACTCCCCGAACCCCCTCAATCCCCCGGGGCTTGTCCACTTTGCGCGCCGAGCACGGTCGCCTTGGCGACATAATACCCTTCGTGCGAGTGCGCATCCTCCGGGTTTTATCTTATAGGAAATTTATGAACTTCATCACTTTACAGTGACACGGTATTTCCTATAAGATAAAAATAAGCTGCTTATTCTTTTGCGCTTTCCAGCCGGTAGCCTAGCTTGGGGATTGTCACTAACTTTTCCTTTAGGTTCAGCTTCTTCCTAAGCTGCTGGATGTGGATGTCAATGGTCCTCGTTTCCCCTTCGTACTCAAAGCCCCAGACTGCCGCCAGCAGCCGGTCCCGGGAAATTGCCACGTCCTTGTGCTGGATGAAAAAGACAAGCACCTCAAACTCCTTGGGGGTCAGGTAGACTTCCTCCCCGTTGCATTTGCAGGTGTGCTCTTCCACGTTGACGGAAATGTTCCCGTAGGAATATTTATTCTCTGTCCGCTTCACCCGGCGCAGGATGACTTCAATCCGTGCCAGCAGTTCCATGGCCTCGAAAGGCTTTACAATATAGTCTTCCGCCCCAAGCCTCAGGCCCCGGACCTTGTCCGTCAGTTCCTGCTTGGCGGTGATGAAAATAACTGGGGATTCCGTGTTGGTGCGTTTCTGCATAATTTCAAAGCCGCTCATGTCAGGCAGCATCACATCTAATAAAATTAAATCAAAATTCTCATGTTCTATTTTTTCAAAGGCTTCGGCGCCGTTGCTGCAGACAATCCCTTCGTAGCCGCCGATGGCTACGGTGGCCTCTACCAGTTTCGCTATGTTGGCGTCGTCTTCTACGATTAATATCCTTATCATGGCCTGTTGTCCTTTTCTTCTGTCATTGCGTGCTGTCCGTATGTTTTCGGGAATGTTAAACCTTTCGCTATGATACCATAACCACTCCATGATAAACTATGGTATGGCAATCTATGCGCACTCCGGCGCGTATCATAGCTGTTGCTATTGTACCAGAAATGCCTGGAAAAATATGCAGGGAAATGTAAGGAAAATGTAAAATTGAAAACTTTTCCGCCTTGCCTCTGGCAGAGGGCCAGCCCTTTTCCAAAACCTTCCTGTTTCCCTCCGCAATTTTTCCTGCTTCACATGGCAATCCCTTACCCTGCCGCATACTTGTCCACGGAATCCACCGTCCGCTTTAGCTCTTCCATACATTCCCGCACCTGCTGTGCCTGCCGGTCTGTATCCTCCCCAAGCTCCACCGCCTGCTGGGTGCTTGCAAATACTTCCTGGCTGACAGCAGAAATCTGGTTGATGCTGTCCACAATGGCCTGGTTGGATGTAAGGATTTCCTCAATCTTCCCATAAATTTCCTGCACATCCCCATTCAGCGCGTCCATTTTCTCCCCAATGCTGGAAAACTGCTGCATCGTGCTGCGGATCAGCTTGCGCTCCTCATGGGCAACCTCCAGCACATTGTCCACAGTGGCCTTAGCCGTCCCTGCATTCTGCCCTAATTCCGTTACGATGCTCTGTATCATTTCCGTGAGCTTGCGGGTTTCATCAGCCAATGCCCGGATTTCATCAGCTACCACGGCAAAGCCCCTGCCTGCCTCCCCTGCCCGGGCGCTTTCTATGGATGCGTTCAAGGCCAGCAGGTTTGTCTGGCTGGAAATGGAGAAAATCTGCCCCGTAATCTCTTCCACGGCTTTCGCATTTTTAATCAGGCTGGCAACGGAATCCGCTACCTGCCCATTGGCCTCCCTTGTCTTTTCTGACTGGTCCTGCAGGCTTTCTGCAAAGCTCTGCCCTTCCCTGACTGCTTTTGCCGACTGTTTGGACAGCTCTAACATTTCATCTGACTTTTCCTTGGTTTCCATAATCATATTTTGGATATTCCCGGTCATTAGGGTCTGTTTCCCAATATTTTCCGTATTGTTGCTGTTCCCTACGGAAATATCCCCCAAGGCTGACGAGGCTGACGCAATGTTCTGCCCTAAAACCTGGATATATCCCTCCGCCTCCGCAGAATTCTGGCGGACAACGGAAACCACCTCCAGCACATCCCTAAGGAGCCCTGCGCTTTTTTCCTTTTCTTCATTCAGGCTTGCAATCCGCAGGTCATTATTTTTATTGGACAGCTTCGTTGTCCCGCAAAGCACGGCAAGGTACACCGTCACAGAGGCGCACTGCAGCAGAATAGAGGCCAAATCCCATGCCTTCCCGGAATGCATGTGCTTTAGGATGGCAACTGCATACACCAAATCAGCCGCATTGATGGCTCCAAATACTACGGAAATCCCCAAAATCACCCTATAATTATAGTATAAAATGAAAATCACGGTCAGCGGGAACACCATGACAAATACCAAATCATTCTGTGCGCCGAACACTGCAAGGGCATACACTGCCATATACCCGGCCACGGACACATACTTGAACTTTTCCGTATCCTTTTTCCTGAAAAATACTGCATAAGAAACCCCGAGGGAAACGAGCACTGCAAGAATTACGGACAGCATAAACCCAAAGCCGATATTCCCCTGCTGGTAATCCTTGATATAACCTGTAAATAAAAAAGTGTCGATTATGGTCATAATGATAAGGACAAATTGGTTCGCCGATTTCTCCCTGTTGTACTCTTTCTTTTCCTGGTTCATTGACTCATTTTCCTCCCTGTTCAAATCTCCCTTTTCTTTTTCCAAAATAAAAATACTGCAAATATGCCAGCCAAGCCCCCAATGCTGTCAATGCAGACATCTGCTGCCCGTCCTGCCCTGCCCGGCACAAAAACTTGGTGGAACTCATCCGTGGCCGCATAGCAGGCAGCAAGCAGCAGGGCCAGCAGAAGCGCCCTCTTTTTGGGAATGGGATAGCATCCCAGATGGACAGCCAAAAGCATTGCAAGCATGGCATACTCGCCCATATGGGCGCCTTTCCGGACAAAAAGCTGCATCCCTTCCGCCTGATGCAAAAGCTCTTCTTCCGTTTTCCCCTGCCCAAACAGGCGGTCCTGCCATTTGGCAATCCGGTAGGACACTGACTGGCTCGTCTGGGAAGATTCTGTTGCATCCTGCGCTGAAAATGCAAAAATTGATGCCATCCATGCAATTACCAATAAGCCTGTAATAAATTTTTTCATTTGGCGTTTCTCCTTACCTGCATCCATTGGCTGCCCGCTGCCCCTGCCATCTTTTCTTCTTCACCCTTTCTGGGAAATCTCTGGCTCCTTCCAAGAACTGCCAAACATTTTCCAACCGTCCCTTTTTTCATTCTTTCCGGAAATCTTTCAGGTATATTTCCATGGAACGGTTCATCTCATTGGAAAATTCCGATTCATACTTCCTTTTCCAAAATGCTTCCATCCATGCTTCGTAGCTCCCCGCACCTGTTTTCCCATCAAACATGGCGCGTATCCCGCTGCTGGTTTTGTCCTGATAAGCGTTTTCGCAGACCATGTCGGAAAGGGCAAACCGCTCCGGCTTCTTGCGCTCCTCCTGCTGCTTCGTGGGATGCCCGAACACTAACATGCAGGCAGGGTACACGTAGGCCGGCAGGGACAGCAGTTCCCTCATCTCCTCGGCATGTTCCATGACGTCCCCGATATAACAGGAGCCAATCCCAAGGCTTTCTGCCGCCGTCACGGAATTCTGCGCCGCGATTACCGCATCCTCCACCGCAAGCAGCAAGTCCCCCGGGCCGGGCTCCCTTGGGTTAAGCCCTGCCTCCCGGTAAAAGGAAAGCCATTTCCGGCAGTCTGCCAAAAATACAAGCACCAGCTTTGCCTTTGCTATGAAGGGCTGGTGGTCGCAGAGCTCCGCCAGCTTTGCCTTTTTCCCCTGATCCGTTATGTCGAGGATGGTATACAATAGCTGGCAGCCCGCGGAAGGCGCCTGCAGAGCCGCCTGTAAAATAGATTCCCGGTCCTCTGGGGAGATTTCCTCTTCCGTAAATACCCGGACAGATTTCCTCTTATGCAATGCTTCTAATATTCCATTCATTTTCCCACGCTCCTGTTCCATGCCAAAATTTCCGCCACGTCTTTCCTGCAATTTTGCTATCCCTTTGATATTTGGATTTTTGCTATCCCTATTATAGCTTCGGATACATGCCATTGCAAGGCAAATATGCCCACGCCGCCAAAAATACAAGGCTTCGGGCCAAATGTAGCAGAATACCGCCTGATAATATTTGGAAGGCTCCCTAGAGCGTGTTTGAAAAATGCTTTCTGACAGATGTATTCCTCACTTTGTGGGACACCAAAGGCGCCCTGTGGGGATTTGCGCCGAATGAGGGAGGCGTAGCGGGCTACGTTGACTGAATGAGGTGCAAATATCGCGCAAAGTGGGGGATGCAGATGGCGGGAATAATTTTTCAAACACGCTCTAGGATTGCGCTCCCCATCCATCTATGGTACGCGCCGAAGTGCGCATGGATTGCCATGCCATAGTTTATCACGGAGTGATTATGGCAGAATAATAGCTGGGACACCCAGCAAAGAAATAACAACATTTTTACAGGAGGACAGCACATGGAATTCCGCTTAGCTGCCATGGAGGATTTAACAAGAATCCAAGATACTTACCGGGAAATCATCCAGAATATGTACGAAAACCAGCTCCCAATCTGGGACGATATTTACCCCTGTGAATTTTTCAAAGCAGACATCGAACAGCGCCGGCTCTATTTAATGGAGGATCAGGGCGAAATCATCTCTGCATTTGCCCTGTGCCCTTCCCATCCCGGGGAAAGCCATGTGGCATGGGAAGATCCCTGTGGGAAGGCCCTGTACCTTGACCGGCTCGGCGTGCACCCCCGCTATGCCGGAGCAGGGATTGGGCGCGCAATGCTTGGGAAGGCAAAGGAAATGGCAAAAGCATTGGGCGCGGGCTATCTGCGCCTGTTTGTGGTAGACATCAATGTCCCTGCCGCCCATTTGTATGCAAAATGCGGGTTCCGGCTGGCGGAAGGGATTTATGAAGAAGTGATTGACGAAACATGCAGGTTTTATGAATATGGGTATGAGATACAGACAGAATCCTAGGGCGTACCTGAAATTTTTTTAATTCCCTGCATTTTTTATTTGACAATTCCCCCAAAATATGCCATACTATCACCATAAAACCCTTTTGGGCGTGGATTTTTCAAGAGCAATCTTTTTTCGCCACACAATTACAGCCGTAGTTGTGTGGCTTTTTTTGTGCCGTAGGAAAAATGGGGCGCCAAAAGGCCAATAAAATTCCCACAGCCCAAATGGCTTGCTGTTTTGCCATCAGTCCTGCCGGCGTTTTATTGTACTGCAGCGGGCCATGATAAATGTACTCCCATTTTCCTATGGCAAGCATATTTTATTGAAAATCATAGTACCATTCTATTTTACAAAAGGAGGATTTTTATGGACCAGACATTTATGAAAGAACGAAAAATACTTCCGCTGGTGCTGTCCATGTCGCTCCCCATGGTAATTTCCATGGCGGTAAATTCCTTGTACAACATTGTGGACAGCTACTTTGTGGCAAAGCTGAGCGAAGACGCCATGACGGCGCTGTCCCTTGTGTACCCGGTACAGAACCTCATCAATGCAATCGCCATCGGCTTTGCGATCGGCATCAATGCCTGCGCCGCTTTTTACCTCGGCGCAGGGAAACAGCAGCAGGCAAATGAAGCAGCTACCCAAGGGACGCTCCTCAATTTTCTCCACGGCATTGCCCTGACCGTTTTATCCATTGCAGGGATGCCTGCATTTTTAAAGATGTTTTCTTCAGATGAAACCGTGGTAAACCTTGCGCTGTCTTACGCAAACAGGGCTTTCCTTTTTGCCGTTTTCATCACGCTGGGGCTTTCCTTTGAGAAAATTTTCCAATCCGTGGGCAGGATGCAGGTTTCTATGTTCTGCATGATGTGCGGGTTTGTCGCCAATATTATTTTAGACCCGCTGATGATTTTCGGCATCGGGCCGTTCCCTGCCATGGGGATTGCAGGCGCGGCTTATGCTACCGGGATTGGGCAGTGCTTTTCATTGGCGGTATACCTTTTGTTTTACTTTTTCCGCCCCATCCCGGTAAAAATCAGCCGGGATGCCTGCAAACCCAACAAAGAAGTCATTGCACGGATGTATTCCATCGGGATTTCCGCTACCTTTACCATGGCGCTGCCGTCCCTGCTGATTTCCGTGTTAAACGGCATCCTCTCTGCATTTTCCGGGGCTTATGTGCTGGTGCTTGGGGTCTACTATAAGCTGCAGACTTTCATATACCTGACTGCCAATGGGATTATCCAAGGCATCCGGCCTTTGATGGGCTACAATTACGGAGCCGGGGAAACGGGGCGCGTCCGGGAAATTTACCGTACCTCCCTTGGCTTGATTGCAGGCGTCATGCTGGTGGGCACCTTGCTCTCTTGGGCAATCCCGGGGCAGCTGTTTAGCCTGTTTACTTCCAACCCGGAAACCATAGAAATCGGGGTTTCTGCGCTGCATATTATCAGCCTTGGGTTCCTTGTGTCTGCTGTTTCCGTTACCAGCTCCGGAGCGTTGGAAGGGCTTGGGAAGGGGACGCCGGCCCTTATGGTTTCACTGCTCCGGTATGTGGTGGTGATTATTCCGGCAGCTTTCTGCTTCAGCAGGTTTGCGGGGGCAAACGGGGTGTGGGGCGCGTTCTGCTTTTCGGAATTTGTAACGGCGGGATGCTCCCTCTTGATTTACCGGAAGGCAGTGGGGCGTTAAGTTTGTATCATTGCCAAAAACGTGATATAATAACAGAAACAATCCGCTTATCCCCAGAAAAATGCATCTGGAAACTGCCAAGAAAGGAAGTGTTGCCATGGCATTGCCCCAAGCCAGGACCTATACAGAATACGATTATTACAGCCTGCCTGAAAATACCCGGGCAGAACTGATAGAAGGACAGCTCTATTATCAGGCTGCACCCAGCCGCGCCCATCAGGAAATCCTGAATTTCCTAAACACGGAACTAAACATCTACGTACGTTCCAAAGGCGGGGACTGCCGGATCTATCCTGCCCCATTCGCCGTCAAATTGCATCCTGATAAGCACACTATCGTTGAACCGGACATCACCGTAATCTGTAACCATAGCAAACTCACCGACCAAGGATGCACCGGCGCGCCAGACTGGATCATTGAAATTGTTTCCCCTGGCAATCCCAGCAACGACTATATCCGCAAGCTATACCTTTATGCAGACGCTGGGGTAAAAGAATACTGGATTGTAGACCCCCGAAGCGAAACAATATTTGTCTACTATCTTGCGCAGGAAAATTTCAAACCGAAAGCATACTCCTTCCAAGATACTGTAACAGCGAATCTTTTCGGGGATTTACAAATTAACTTTTCCCAATTAACCAAACTTTTACATTGATAAACCAACGGCAATCCGTAATGTTACCACTGCAAATTTTTATTTTCTGTACACAGGCAATTTGAGCCAGCCCTTCGCCAGAACGCTGCCCAATCTGCGTAGGAACCGGGCTGGCTCAAATTGCCGTCCGCTCCCAAAGCCCCTCTACTTGATTCACTGCATTGCTACAGCAATTCCTTCAAAATCTGGTTCACCAGCCCGGGATTTGCTTTCCCTTTCATGGCTTTCATCGTCTGCCCTACCAAAAACCCAATGGCTTTTTCCTTCCCATTCCGGTAATCCGCCACGGACTGCGGATTTTCCTCTATCACCTGTGCGATGGCAGCCCGCAGCGCCCCTTCGTCATTGACAGTTTTTAGGCCATGTTCCTCCACATAAGCATCTGGGTCAATATCCTCATGGAACATTTTTTCAAATACCTCTTTTGCTACCGTGCTGTTAATGCTCCCTGCTTCGGTAAGGTCCACCAGCTTCGCCAAGTGTTCCGGGGAAAATTTAAGTTCTTCCGGCTCCATCTCCTCTTCTTTTAACAGCCGCATGGTTTCCCCCATCAGCCAGTTGCTTACCTTCTTTGGTTTCCCGCAAAGCCTTGCGGCTGCTTCAAACAGATCCGCCAAATGCTTCGAGCCTGTGATAATTTCTGTATCGTAATCCGGCAATCCGTATTCCTGCTTGTACCTTGCCATTTTCTCGGTGCGCAGTTCCGGCTGGCGGGCTTTTACTTCGGCAATCCACGCGTCGCTGATCACAAGGGGGACTAAATCCGGCTCTGGGAAATAACGGTAGTCTTGGGCGTCTTCCTTGCTGCGCATGGCATAGGAATATTCCTTGGCGTCGTCCCACCTTCTGGTTTCCTGAACCACCTTTTTTCCTTCCATAAGCAAATCAACCTGGCGGTTTTTCTCATGCTCAATTGCCCTTGCAATGGCCTTAAAGGAGTTTAGGTTTTTCATTTCCGTCCGGGTGCCGAACTGCACTGCGCCAGCCTCCCGCACGGAAAGGTTCACGTCTGCCCGCATGGAGCCTTCGTTCAATTTGCAATCGGAAGCCCCAAGGTACTGGATTATCATACGAAGCTTTTCTAAATAGGAAATGACTTCCTCGACGGAGCGCATATCCGGCTCGGACACAATCTCTATCAGGGGCACGCCGGAACGGTTGTAATCCACAAGGGAACAGTCCCCCCATTCGTCATGGATTAATTTCCCGGCGTCCTCCTCCATATGGATTTCATGGATGCCTATGGTCTTTTTCCCGGCAGGCGTTTCGATTTCCACGCCCCCGTCCCTGCAAATGGGCAGGTATAGCTGGGAAATCTGGTAGTTCTGGGGGTTATCCGGGTAAAAATAATTTTTCCGGTCAAATTTGCAGTACTGGGTAATGGTACAGTTTGTGGCAAGGCCTACCGCCATGGCATATTCCACCACCTGCTTGTTGAGCACCGGGAGGGAACCGGGCATCCCGGTACACACTGGGCAGGTGTGGGTGTTGGGCGCGCCCCCGAAAGCGGTGGGGCAGCCGCAGAAAATCTTTGTTTTTGTCGCCAACTCCACATGGACTTCCAGCCCTATGACGGTTTCATATTCTTTGCTCATGCGTTTACCTCCCGTTCCTTCTGCAAACTTTCCATCTCTTTCTTTTCCTGCTCCTCTATCTGCTTAGAAAATCCTGCCCTGCCCAGCAGGCCTTTTCCTTGATGAATTCCTTCTGCCCCATGCTCTGCTACGGGGCTTAAGCCCCACTCCCTTGCCTGTTCATAGGCATAGGCCGCCTGCAAAATCTTTTTTTCCTGAAAACAGTCCCCAATGAGCTGCAAGCCAATGGGCAGGCCTTTCTTATCCAGCCCGCAGGGCAGCGTCATGGCGGGCAAGCCTGCAAGGTTTACGGCAACGGTGTAGATGTCCCCCAAATACATTTTCAATGGGTCGCTTAGGCTTTTCCCCAGTTCCGGCGCGGTGGTGGGGGCGGCGGGGCCTAAAATTACATCGTATGCTGCAAAGGCTTGGTCAAAGGCCTTCTTAATCAATGCTTTGGTGCGCAGCGCTTTTAAGTAATAGGCGTCATAGTAGCCGGAGCTTAACACGAAAGATCCCAGCATAATCCGCCGTTTTACTTCCGGGCCAAAGCCCTCGGAACGGGATTTCTTATACATCTGGTGGAGCCCTTCACAGCCCCCTGCACGGTATCCGTATTTTACCCCGTCAAACCGGGCGAGGTTGGAGCTTGCTTCTGCGCAGGCAACCACATAATAAGCTGGGATGGCGTACTCCACAAGGCTTAAGTCAAATTCCTCGACAATTGCTCCCAGTTCTTCCAGTTTTTTTGCTGCTGCAAGGACGGCCGCTTTCACGTCCCCGTCTAGCCCTTCCCCGAGGTAATCTTTGGGAATCCCGATTTTCATGCCTGTTACACCGGCGGTTAAGGCTTTCGTAAAATCCGTATCCGCCCGGTTCAGGGAGGTGGAATCTTTTTTATCATAAGAAGCAATGGTTTCTAAAATAGCGGCGCAGTCTGCCACGTCTTTTGCCACCGGCCCGATTTGGTCTAAGGAAGACCCATAGGCAACCAGCCCGTACCGGGACACTGTGCCATAAGTAGGCTTTAGCCCTGTCACGCCGCAGAAGGCGCTGGGCTGGCGGATGGAACCGCCGGTATCGGAGCCTAATGCATAAAAACATTCCTGTGCCGCTACTGCTGCGCAGCTCCCTCCGGAAGAGCCGCCGGGCACATGGGATAAATTCCATGGGTTTTTGGTGGCGCCAAAGGCAGATGTTTCCGTGGTGCTGCCCATGGCAAATTCATCCATATTTGTTTTGCCGAGGATGACTGCACCTGCCTCCTGCAGGTTCCGGACGGCTTCGGCCGTATAGGTGGGGACAAAGTTCCCAAGGATTTTAGAGCCGCATGTGGTGCGCAAGCCTTCTGTGCAGAGGTTATCCTTAATGGCTGTTGGTACGCCGGCTAGGGGGCTTGCGAGTTCCCCGCTGCTTATTTTTTTCTGGACGGTTTCCGCCTGCTTGAGCGCGCCGGCTTCATCTACGGTTACGAAGCTGCCTAATGCTGGCTCAGTTTCGCGGATTTGTTCCAGCGCAGCTTTGGCGGCTTCGGTTACGCTGATTTCTTTTTGCTTTATTTTGGCCGCAAGCTGTAATGCGGTTAGGTTTCGGATTTCTTTCATTGGCATGGGTGTGTCCTTTCTTTTGATGCCGGATTTTGGCCGTATTGCAAAATTTTAAGCTACGGTCTTGGGGACTAAGTAGCTGCCGTCCTTAGCCTCTGGGGCATTTTTCAGCATATTTTCATGGTCGTCCCCATTGGTGATTACGTCTTCCCGGAACACGTTATGGACTGGGAAAACATGGGACATGGGTTCTGTCCCTGTGGTATCCAGTTCATTGAGCTTGTCGATGTAATCAAGCATTTCTTCCATGTCTTTTTTTGCGCGTTCCTTTTCTTCCGGGGACAGTTCCAGCTTTGCTAAAATCCCCACGTATTCCATGGTTTCATCGGAAATCTTATTTTTGCCTTTCCCTTGTCCTTTTTTCTCGAATCCTTCCATTTTTCCCTCCTAATCCCTGACTTTGATATGGGCTTCCCGAAGCTGCTGCTCTGTTACCCTGCCCGGCGCGCCGCACATAAGGTCCTGTGCGTTGCCGTTCATGGGGTAGGCGATGACTTCCCGGATGTTTTCCTCCCCCCGCAGCAGCATCAGCATCCGGTCAATCCCCGGCGCCATGCCTGCGTGGGGCGGCGCGCCGAACTGGAAGGCTTGGTAGAGGGCGCCGAATTTCTGTTTCAAGGTTTCCTCGTCATATCCTGCAATTTCAAATGCTTTTACCATTACCTGCAAATCGTGGTTGCGGACAGCGCCAGAGGAGAGCTCCACGCCGTTGCACACAATGTCATATTGGTAAGCCAAAATTTCCAGCGGGTCTTTTGTTTCAAGCGCCTGAAGGCCGCCCTGCGGCATGGAAAATGGGTTATGGGTAAACCCGATTTCCTTTGTCTGGGCATCCCGCTCAAACATGGGGAAATCGTTGACGTAACAGAACCGGAACGCATTTTTTTCCAGCAAATCCAATTTTTCCCCTAACTCGGTGCGTATCATCCCTGCAAAATAAGCTGCCCGCTCTTCCCGGTCTGCCATAAAGAAAATGGTATCGCCCTCCTGCAATCCTGCAAGGCTTTGGAATTCCTCTTTCAAGCCTTCTGGGATAAATTTGTCAATTGGCCCTTTGTAGCTGCCGTCCTCCATCACTTCCAGATAGCCCAAGCCGCCCATGCCAATCCCGGTGGCAAATTTCAGCAGTTTCCCATGGAAACTTTTAGACATTTTTTCATGGACGCGGATGGCCCGCACCGTCTTCCCAAGGAAAGGCTGGAAGGTACATTTCTGGAAAAAATTAGTCAAATCCAGAATCCTTAAGGGGTTGCGCAAATCCGGCTTGTCAGTGCCAAACTGAAGCATTGCCTCCTTGTAGCTGAACACTGGGTAGGGAGCCTGCGTGACGCTGCTGCCCTCTGGCGCAAAGGCTTCAAATACAGCGGAAAGCACTTCCTCCCCCACTTGGAACACATCCTCCTGCGTGGCAAATCCCATTTCAAAATCAAGCTGGTAAAATTCCCCCGGGGACCGGTCTGCCCTTGCATCCTCATCCCGGAAACAGGGGGCAATCTGGAAATATCTGTCAAACCCGGACACCATCAAAAGCTGTTTGTACTGCTGGGGGGCTTGGGGCAATGCGTAAAATTTCCCTTTGTATTTTCTGGACGGAACAATGTAATCCCTTGCCCCCTCCGGGGAAGATGCGCTAAGGATTGGGGTCTGGATTTCTAAAAATCCCAGTTCCGCCATCTTTTCCCGCAGGAATGAAATAACTTTGGAGCGGAAAATAATGTTGTCCCTGACTTTCTGGTTCCGCAAATCCAGATAACGGTATTTCAGCCGGACGTCCTCCCGCACCTGCCTGCTTGCCATAATTTCAAAGGGGATCGGAGCATAGACGTCCCCCAAAACCTGAATTTCCCCGGCGGCAAGCTCTATGGTCCCGGTTGGGATTTTCGGGTTGTAGGTGTCCTCGTCCCGCTTTTCAATGAGGCCTTTTATGGATACGGCCTGTTCCTTGCGTATACCCTCCAGAAGCTTCCCATCCCGGACGACTACCTGCATGACGGCATACATATCCCGCAAATCCAGAAAAGATACGCCGCCATGATCCCGGATATTTTCTACCCACCCGGCTGCCCGGATGGTCCTGCCAATGTCTGCTTCACCGATTTGCTTTAATGTAACATCCCTGTACCTGTTGCTCATAATTCCCACTCCTTTCCCTGTGCAGAACAAAGGTGCGCTCCGCACACTCCCGCGTCCAACTTCTCTGGCAAGCGCAGCTTTTGTTCCGCGCGCGAAGCTGCGCATCATTGCCCGAAGGGCTTTTCTTTCATATGACGCACTTTCCTATGAAAGAAAAAAGCCCCGGAATACAAGATTAACATGTATTCCGGGGCGAATCTTTCCATACAGAATCCGCGGTACCACCCGCTTTGAGAACCTTCCTGCTCCAAGCAGGAATTCATGGCTCTCCGCTTATAGGGGCTTTTGGGGTGTATTGTCCCAGCAGTCCCTTGTGCTTAACGCGCACCACGTACTGGCCTACTCGCATATGCAAAACCTTCTGCCTATGGCTGTTCAGCCAGTCTGCTCCAGAGTGTTCCCTGTGTTCCCTCTTCCCAATGGCGCTCTCAGCCGGTGACGCCATATTTCTGTCGGCCTCTGGAAACCAGACTCTCCTTCATCGCTTTACTATATTGCTGTAATTTTGCTATGGGTTATCTTAGCACAGATTATTTCGTTTGGCAAGTGGAAATTTTATTTTTTGTTCTTGCCACATGGATACCCTATTGTTCTTCCCTTACAATTATAGTGGTACTTTCAATGAGGGATTTCCAAAATTTCCAGTAACCTTGAAACAGCACATCCGTGCCAATTATACCACAATAATTAGGCAAAAACGAGATTGCAGGCTCCAAGTATATATTAGAAAATGCCATTTTCCAAGGCGCTGGCAAGGTTTTTGGAGAGGCTTTCTATGGTGGGGGTAAAAAAGATGCCGCACTGGTTTATTTTCTCTTGGCACATCGTAAGGTTCCTTGGGCTGTTGCGGAAGGCTTCTTTATTTTCCTCTAACCGTCCGGTGTCAAGTCCTGCATTGGAAAAGGCTTCTTGGAATGTGCTGTAGGTGTCTGTTCCATTAGGAGAACCAAAATTATAAACACCGCCTTTTAAGCGGAATGTTTTTTCTAAGTTCTGCACAACCTCTGAAATATCCGTAATGCCCCGCCTGTCATAGATGGGGAATGGTATCTTGCCCGTGCCCCTGATTTGGGGCAGCAGGGTACAAAACAAGTCCCCATGCTGCCCCGCTTTCCTTCTGTTTGCATCGTACATCCAAGATAGGCGCAGGATTACACAGTCTGGGTTGGCTTTCAGGCAGCCCTGTTCTGCTTCTAATTTTTGCTGCCCATAGACGTTCACAGGGCAGAGGCTTTCTTCCTCATTGTGGCTTTTGTAAAAACCGTTGGAATTTCCTCCCTGTGCGCTGCTTTGCAATTCTTCTGGCTTTTCCTGCATGCTGCCTTGCAGGCTAATTTGTTCCGTCCGGGCAAGATGGCTGGTTGGCGTATGATGCTCCCTCAAGCTGCCTTGCAGGCTAACTTGTTCCGTCCGGGCAGGGGAACAATCCCCAAAATATACTTGGTCTGAGCTGCAGAGGATACAGGATGCATTGGCCTCCTTAGATGCTTTCGCAATGTTGATGCTGCCTGTTACGTTGATGGCCCATGATTTTTCCGGTTCCTTTTCACATTGGCCTACGTCTGAGATGGCGGCGCAGTGGATGACAATATCGGGCTGGCAGCGGCCTATTACATGGGCTGCGGCCTGCGGGTCTGTGATGTCCAGTTCCCTGTGGGTTGGCGCATATACCTTATATTTTCCTGTGTAAAAATCCACGGCCCGGCTGCCTAAAAAGCCTGTTGCCCCAGTGATTATCATTTTTTCCATATCCTATCCTGCCTCCTAAACCATCTCTAATATACCAACTTAATGTTCTATAAAATTACCGTTATTCCTAAATAATTATAACATAGAACCTGCAGAGCATGGCAAGCAGTTTTTCATCTTTTGTGGAAATTCCAATACCCTATCTCTCCAAAACCAAACATGCAGTACGCTAGGTCAGCCAAATAATAACGGGCAATTGCCAGCACTATGCCAAGGATATCCCGTCTAAAGCGCATCTGCTTACAGAGGCGCAAATAAATTGCGGTGAAACAGTTTCCAGCCTAAGTTCCCCTTGCTGCAGCATTTTTTTTGCTTGGTTCCTGGACAATCCCAAAACTTCAGAAATTTGTTTTTCTGGCCTGATTTTCAGTTGGTATGGGTTCTGGATTTTCAATATCGTTTCTTCTGGATACCCCTGTATGTCCCATTCTGCCTGTCCAGCAAAGCTGCTGCCTTCCTCCGCCGCCCCATCCAGACGGCGGAAGCTATAATTTATCATTCCAAAATCAATTTTCACTTTGTTTTTCTTAAATAGCTGCATATTCTTGCCATACATTTCCGCAAGCTGCCTGTCATTGCCCAAAAATCCCTTATATTCCTTTTCAGGTATGGAAGAAACCTTTTTCCTTTCATAAATTGCAAGGTTGAGGGTATGTTTACATTCCACGCATTGGTAAATCAGCCAGATATCCAGTTTATTGCCATTGGCATTGACCCGGAATTTTTCTGTATTTTTGAAATGTGTGTGCCTGCCGCATCCAGAACATCCATGCAGCGCCAAAAAGGACCCGTTCAGGGCAATTTCATACCTTAATTCCCTAAAATAGCTCATTTGCATCTCCTATCATCCATAGTCCGATGCGCAGGCTATTACATTACGATTCCATTTTCTATTTTATGCAAAACATTTGCAAAGCGAATATTCTATTGTATGCAAAACATTTGCAAAGCGAATATTCTATTGTATGCAATAGCCGCGCTATGCAAAAAAACGGGTGTAGCCATACCAAATATCTCTCCTTTCTGTTCCAGGTTTCCCCTCCGCTAACTATCTGTAGTTTACCAAACATCCGGAAATATTCCTACCTCAAGCTTTTTTCGAAAAAAATATGGGTCAGCCTAAGCCAGCCCACATTCCATCGTCTTTTTTTGCCTGATAATCCGCTGTATGCTTTTTTCGGATAAATAATACCTTTCTGCTAATTCGTAAACTGCCATGCCAGATTGGTAGTCTTTATAAATGGAATCATTCCTATGCTGCAGTTCAAACCTAGCTGACGTCTTAGCTCCCCATTCCTGCCTGTTCCCCTGCTTTCTGGGGATATAGAGATTGGTTCCGTCAACATACTGCTGTATCAGCTCTATTAATTCAACGGGCAGAATTTCTTCTGCTCTCCTATAGCCCATGTCTGCCTCCTAAACCTATATTTTACCGGACGTAGCCGCCCACCCGGCACATAATGTACTGCCGGGGCGGGTATTTAGGAATAGCATTGGCTATAACAATTCTATTTTTCATTGCAATAGCCAGTGCTATGCAGTCATTACATATCGTTTCACACGCAAATCCCCCTTCCAGTTTTCTTTGATATTACCATAATTATCCTGACAGGGCAACCTTTTTGTCATTCTGCAAACAACGGCGTAGAATAATACCTGTCCCCGCTGTCCGGCAGCAAGGCCACAATGGTTTTCCCTTCATGTTCCGGCCGCTTTGCCAGTTCCAATGCGGCAAACAGCGCCGCGCCGGAGGAAATCCCTACAAGGATGCCTTCTGCCTTTGCCAATTCCTTTGCCGCTGCAAATGCCTCCTCATTCCCTACAGGGAAAATTTCATCATAAACCTCCGTGTTTAAAGTAGCTGGCACAAACCCTGCGCCGATTCCCTGTATCTTGTGGGGGCCGCTTTTCCCTTCAGACAGAACAGGGGATGCGGACGGCTCCACTGCTACAATTTTCACCTTGGGGTTTTGGGATTTCAGGTACTCCCCTGTCCCGGTGATTGTTCCCCCTGTCCCTACCCCTGCCACAAAAATATCTACGTTCCCATCGGTATCTGCCCAGATTTCCGGCCCTGTGGTTTTTCTGTGGATTTCCGGGTTGGCTGGGTTCTCAAACTGCCCGGCAAGGAAGCTGTCTGGGATTTCCTGCGCTAATTCTTCTGCTTTGGCAATTGCCCCTTTCATGCCCCCTGCCCCTTCTGTCAGCACCAGCTTGGCCCCATAAGCCTTCAGGATATTCCTGCGCTCTACGCTCATGGTTTCCGGCATGGTGAGGATAACCTGATAGCCCTTGGCTGCTGCAATGGCAGCAAGGCCAATGCCTGTGTTGCCGGAAGTAGGCTCTATAATGGTGGAGCCTTCCTTTAACAGCCCCTTTTCTTCTGCATCTTCCACCATGGCTTTCGCAATGCGGTCTTTCACGCTGCCGGCGGGATTGAAATATTCTAATTTTACTAAAATTTTTGCTTTTAAGGCATGCTTCTTTTCTATATTCACCGCTTCTACAAGCGGGGTATTCCCGATTAAGCCTAATGTTCCCTGATAAATGTTTGGCATATTTCTCCTCCTAATTTTGATATTTTCCATTTGCCCTATGGCTGGATAGTTTTTCTGCATTGGCAGGCAATACCGAAGTGTCCGCGTACGCCCTGCATAATTATTTGGCATTTTTCTGCATTGGTAGGCAATACCGAAGTGCCCGCGTACGCCCCATATAATTATTTGGTATCTTCCCTGCATTGGCTGGCAATACGGAAGTGCCCGCGTACGCCCTGCATAATTATTTGGTATCTTCCCTGCATTGGCTGGCAATGCCATCCCTTATCCCACAGCCAAAAGAGCCATCCTGACGCAAAGCCATTCCCCAATGCCCTGCCAAAAAATTGGCGTTCCCAAATTTTAGCGGCAACTGCTTACCTTATCCCACCGCCCGGAAGGCTTCTTCCAAATCTTCAATAATGTCGTCGATATGCTCCGTCCCGATGGACAGGCGGATGGTATTTTTGCAAATCCCCTGCTCTTTTAATTCCGCCTCGTTCAGCTGGGAATGGGTGGTGGAGGCTGGGTGGATGGCTAGGGATTTCACGTCCGCCACATTTGCCAGCAGGGAAAATATTTCCAGATTGTCAATGAAATCTTTGGCTGTCCTGTCGTCCCCTTTAATTTCAAAAGTAAAAATTGTGCCGCCGCCCTTGGGAAAATATTTCCGGTACAATTCCTGCTGCTTGGGATCCGCAGTGACGGAAGGGTGGTGCACCTGTTCCACCTTAGGGTGGCTGTTTAAATATTCCGCTACCTTCAACGCATTTTCCACATGGCGTTCTACCCGCAGGGAAAGGGTTTCCAGCCCCTGCAAAAACAAAAATGCATGGAATGGGGAAAGGGTTGCCCCAGTGTCACGCAGGAGGATAGCACGGATTTTGGTGACAAATGCCGCAGGCCCTGCCGCTTTGGTAAAACTTACCCCATGATAGCTGTCATTTGGCTCCGTCAGGGACGGGAACTTCCCGGAGGCCTCCCAATCAAATTTCCCGCTGTCCACGATCACGCCCCCAATGGCAGTCCCGTGGCCGCCGATAAATTTAGTAGCGGAATGTACCACAAGATCTGCCCCATACTCAATCGGGCGCACCAGATAGGGGGTTGCAAAAGTATTGTCCACCACCAAAGGAATATTGTGGGCATGGGCAACCGCTGCAATGGCCTCGATATCGCTGACTTCGGAACGGGGGTTCCCCAGTGTTTCAATGAAAATAGCCTTTGTGTTTTCTTGGATTGCCCCTGCAAAATTCCCTGCATCGGATGGATCTACAAAAGATGTGGAAATGCCGTATTCCGGCAGGGTGTGCTCCAGCAGGTTGTAGCTGCCTCCATAAATATTGTTTGCCGCTACAATATGCTCCCCGCATTTTGCCAAATTCTGGATGGTGTAGGTAACTGCCGCCGCGCCGGAAGACACTGCAAGAGCCGCCACGCCCCCTTCCAACGCTGCAATCCGCCGTTCAAAAACATCTTGGGTGGGGTTGGTGAGCCTTCCATAAATGTTCCCTGCATCCTGCAGGCCAAACCGTGCTGCTGCATGGTCAGAATTACGGAATACGTAAGAGGATGTGGCATAGATGGGCACTGCCCTTGCGTCTGTGGCTGGGTCAGGCTGCTCTTGGCCTACGTGGAGCTGCAAAGTTTCAAATTTTAAATTTCTGTCTGCGTATGGTTTTTTGCTCATGGCGTTCTCCTTTTTCCTATTATCCTATCTGTTTACTAGGTTATTTGTTGGTGTATACTATACCCTATTTTTCCCAGTAAGTCAATAGGAATTTTCTTTTTATATTCCGCGGGCTGGCGGGCTATCATCATAATTGTCCAAAAAATGGCGCTTTTTCCCCTGTTCTTTATAGGCAATAACGGTACTTAAGTTCACGTTTTCTACGCTGCGGAAAATATTTGCCTCCACAAAAGGGTTGGTTTTTTTCAGCTCTGCAATGAGCCGCTTGGTTTCTAAGCGCTTAGACGCTGTTTCGTGGTCCGGCCTTTGGGCGGCGCAGCTTTCGGTGAAGCGGCAGGCGCATTGGAGGAAATGAAGCCCATGGTAGTCCCGCCAATGCCGGATGTCGGATTCACGGATGTAATACATGGGGCGGATGAGTTCCATGCCGGGAAAATTCGTGCTGTGCAGCTTGGGCATCATGGTCTGCACCTGCCCGCCGTAGAGCATGCCCATCAGGATGGTTTCAATCACATCATCGTAATGGTGCCCTAGGGCGATTTTATTGCAGCCCAGCTTTCTGGCCTGATGGTAGAGATGCCCCCGGCGCATCCGGGCGCAGAGGTAGCAGGGGGATTTTTCTATATCGTATACGGCTTCAAAAATATCCGTTTCAAATATGGTGATGGGGATTCCCATACTGGCTGCGTTGCTTTCAATTTTTTCCCGGTTTTCCTTAAGGTATCCCGGATCCATCACAAGGAATTCCAGCCCGAAGTGCACTTTCCTATGCTTCTGCAGTTCTTGGAACAGCTTTGCCATCAGCATGGAGTCCTTCCCGCCGGAAATGCAGACGGCAATGTTATCCCCTTCCTGCACCAATTTGTAGTCCCGGACTGCTTTGGCAAAACGGGAAAACAGTTCCTTGTGGAATTTTTTCTGGATGCCCTTTTCAATTTCTTTGGCTTTGCTTTGCCCTATCTTGTCTTCTTTTGGTTGGTTTCCTGCCATGTTTTCCATCTCCTGCACCTCGTAAAAATTTTCATTCCACCATTATATGCTTTTCTTCGGGCAATGGCAATAGGGCTGCTGCATCTGGTTTCCCTAAATGCAGCAGCCCTGTGAAATTTGGCCCTATCCCCATTGCTAGGTATTTCCAATAGGTATTTCGCGGGTTCCTGTATCATCCATTGGCTTTGTTCGTGGGTTTCCGTATCATCCATTGGCCTTGTATTTGTAAACCTTCAGGGTAATTGTGCCGTCTTGGTTCCGTGTAAATGTTTCGATATATGTGCTCTTTTCCCCATCTGATTCCCCAGTGATTATCTCCTTTACCTCTGACATGCCAAACTGGTTTTCTTTAAAAAGGCTCTCTGCCAGCATGGTATTGGAAGAACCCATGCCATCTTCTGTTTGGTAAGAATAGCTGATAGATCCGTCTGGGCCTACCTGCAGCGTCTGTGTCAAATTTTCCAGCAATTCTGCATGTTTTTCAAAATCTGTTTCGTCCCAGCCTGCAATTTCTGATGCAAACCCGCTGGTTTCCCCTGTATCGGCAAAGCTGTGGGAGGTTCCGCCCCCTAACGCAGAATCTGTGCCGTCTGCGGCTTCGCCTGTATGGGTATAAGTTTCCGTGGCTTCACTTTCCAGCGCAGGGTCCAAGGCGTCTTCGGATCCTTCTGTGCCAGCAGGATTTTCCCCATCTGCCGGCGGCTCCTCTGTGCCATTCATTTCTTCTTCCATCTGCCTGATGTAAGCGTCCGCTTTTTCTTTGTCTGCCTTGCTTCCATCAAGCGGCAGGAGGAACAGGGCGTTCACCCCTTCATAACCTTCATTTCTGGTAATTTCCCCTGTGGCCCCGTCAAACTGGTACGCCCCATTATCATAAAATGTGCCGCTGCTTACGGCAAGGTACAAGGTCCGGTCTGCAAATGCCTGTACGTTGTCTGTTTCCGTAATGCGGTACTGGATGCCGTCCTGCACAAATTCCGTGTAGGCGCCTCCCATTGTGACGGCGTTAAAAATGCTGGGATCCTGCCCTTTTATCAAGGGGGATACAAAAAATGGGTCTTGGCCGTAACTGTCCTCGCTGGTGGCCGGCCTTGGGGTGCCGTCTGCATTTTCAATTGCCGTCACCACATAAGTGCGGTCGCTGCGGATTTCCCCTGTACTGCCAGAAGCGGCATACTTACTCAAATTTTCCCCGGACACCACGCCCAAAAGCGTGATTTTGTATGGGCCGTATGTTTGGGTTTCGTTGATGGAAATGGCGCCTTCCCCTTGAAATGCCGCTGCAAGCCCGATGTCTTCTGCTTCTTTTGCTACTTGGTCCGGCGTTAAATATTTCCATGCCGCCGCAGCAGTCAGGGAACCTACTGAAATCACTGCGGCTGCCATCAATGCGGCCGCTGGTATCCTTTTTTTGTCTATTTTACCCATGCGTTCTCTCTCCTTTGCCCTCTTTACAATATTTTGGTTCAGCCAATCCCTTGGCTCTTCGTTTGGAGAAAGGGCTTGTTGCAGCAATTGCTCCAGATTTTTGTCATCTTTCATTGAGCACAACCTCCAATTCTTTTTTTAACAGTTCCCTTGCCTTGTGCAGCCTGCTTTTCACGGTGCCTTGGGGCAGCTTTAACATTTTCCCAATCTGTGCCGTGGAAAATTGCTGGGCATAGTAAAGGTAGACTGGGATGCGGTATTTTTCTTCCAGCCCTGCCACTGCGGCCTGTACCTGCCGGTGCAGCTCCTGCTTTAGGAAAATTTCTTCCGGGGAGCCTCCTTCCTGCCCAGCGCTCTCCCTGCTTGCAGTTCCCTCGTCCAATTCCTCCATGCCGGCAATCCGGCTGCGCCATGCGTATTTCCTTTTTTTATTTTTCCAGATGCGCAACGCAATGGAAATCAGGTAGCTGCCGGGATTTTTTTCCCAATCCATCCTGCCCTTCAGCTCTACTGCTTTTAGGAAGGTATCCTGATAAAGTTCTTCCGCTTCCTGCTTGCTCTGGGTCAGCTGGCAGCAGAAGGAATAAACATTTTTCCCATGTTCTTCAATGCATTGCAATAGCTGGGTGTCATTCATGTTACTCAACCTTTCAGACGTCTTTCTAAGGCCTTTTTTATGCCCTTCATTGATACATTGTAATAACTTTTCCTCTGGTTCATAGTAATTTACATTTTTGGGGAAATATTATATACTAGAGCGTGTTTGAAAATTGCTTTCTGCAAGATGTTGTCCCAATTTGCATCAGATTTTATGCTGGATTTCAGAGGTGTAGTGGGCCGCATTGACGGAATCCAGCATGAAAGCTGGTGTGAAGTGGGGCGGCAGATTGCGGGGATGAATTTTCAAACGCGCTCTAGCAATGAGGTGGGCATTGCAGTGGGGGGAACCTATGCGGGAATCTTTTGGGGGAATCTTTTTGGGGGAGGAGGGAAATCTTTGGAACCGGACGGCAGTTTGGGACAGCCCTTCCCCACGCAAACTGGGCAACGTTCCGGTGAACTAACTGCTAACTACGGCTAAGTGATTCAGGAAAACCTTCATCACTAAGCCTTCGTAAGCAGTGGATTTCACCTCCACTAAGGACGCCCATGAAGTGTTTGCTTAGGGGAAGGGCTGTCCCAAACTGCCTGTGTATTGACAAGGGAAACGTCCACTGTAGGAAAATGGGCGGTTTTGGATAAAAAATAGGATAATTTCATGCTATTTTGCCTAAATGGTAGGAGCTGGATGGAAAATCAGGATATTTCCATGATATTTTTGACTAAATGGTAGGAGCTGGGTGGAAAATCAAGGTATTTCCATGGTACTTTTTCCTAAATGGAAGGAAAGGAATAGGTGATTCATATGCATACAATCAAGACTCCCAAATTGGGGAAAAATGTTTTTCTTGCGGAGGGGGCAATTGTCCGGGGGGATGTTGCCATTGGGGACAATGCCAGCATCTGGTTCCATGCGGTGGTCCGGGCGGAGGCTGGCTCTGCGGTGATTGGGGAGGGCACGAATATTCAGGATAACTGTGTCATCCATGTGGACCATGGGGCAGACGTCCAGATTGGGAGCCGCGTCACCATTGGGCATGGGGCAATTATCCATGGCTGCACCATCCGCAGCAATTCCCTGATTGGCATGGGCGCAATTATTATGAACCATGCGGTGGTGGGGGAAAACTGCATCATTGGCGCTGGGGCTTTGGTGACGCAGGGCATGGTAATCCCGGATAATTCCCTCGTGCTTGGCAACCCCGGAAAAGTGGTGCGGGCTGTGACGGAAGAGGAAAAGGAACATATGAGGAAAAATGCGGCCTACTATATTGAGGAGGCTGCTGCTTATGCTAAGGCAGAGCCAAACGGATAGGCGGGCTTGTAGCCTGCCTATCCGTTTGGGATGGCAAAGTGGGCAGTTACATTCGCGGGCATACTTATTTGCCAAATGATTTGCTGCATACCTTAAAAATGCGGGTATCTGTTAGCAAACCATTTGGCTCACAGGCTTACAAACGCTCACGTTTTATTTTTTCCAGCAGGCCTTGGCAGCCTGCTACCACGTCTTGGTAGGTTTTTTCAAAATCACCTGTGTACCATGGGTCGGCTACGTCCCTTGGGTGGTCGGTGTAGTCTAAGAGCAGGCTGATTTTGTTTGCTTTGTCTTTGCCTACGATGCGGAGCATGTTTTTATAGTTCCATCTGTCCATCCCGATGAGGTAATCGTATTTTTGGTAGTCGCTGCGCTCCATGCGGACGGCGTATTTTCCTGCTACGGAAATGCCTTCTTGGGCTAAGCGGTTCCTTGTGCCATAGTGGACGGGGTTGCCGATTTCCTCCATGCTGGTGGCGGCGCTGGCGATGTAGAATTCGCTGGCGAGGCCTTGTTTTTCTACCATGTCTTTCATGACGAATTCTGCCATGGGGGAGCGGCAGATGTTGCCGTGGCAGACGAATAGTATCTTTATCATATTGCTAAAACCTCCGTAAATGCTTGATTTTGCTGTATTTTCAAGGGTTTCAGTTATGTCTACGTTTTGCTTGTGGCAAAGACATTTTTCCTTATTTCGGTATAATTGGGTATAACTCGGCATAGATTGTCAATCGTTTGGTCTATAAATTGGTCTAAATTCAATATTTGTAGACCACGCTATCCTTCACATACCTTTTCCATCTCTTCATCCAAATCTTCAAACTGCAAATGGGTATATGTATTGAGCGTTACACCAATATCCGAATGTCCCATTATGTACTGCAACTTTTTAGGATTAACACCGGACTTTGCCATATTGCTACAAAATGTATGCCTTGCTACATGAGGGGTAATTACTGGAAGCTCTTTCTTATAAATCTTGTTATACTTCTCACGGATATGCTGAAAGTATTTCTCCCAATGTAAAGCAACCATTGGCATATTATTTTTGTCCAGATACAGAAACCCGCACTTGCCATCAATCATAGGTTCAATCTTCGGTTTCTTGCGGTTCTCCAAGATACGTTTAAAACATTCCCTCACTTCATCGGACATAGGCACATATCTCACGCCCTTTTCTGTTTTAGGCGTTTCTATGACATATTCCATATCCCTTTTTCGCTGTAACTGATGGTCAACTCTGATTTTATTATCCACAAAATCAATATCATCTTTTGTCAGTCCACAAAATTCAGAGATACGAAGTCCTGTTTTGAATAAGATAAAGATTCCTTCATAGTATTTGGAAAAATGCTTATCAGCTTTGACAAAGTTCAAAAATGCCCTTTCCTGTTCTCTAGTAATTGCTTCCCTTGTAACAGAATCATTCACCACTACTGTAGCAAGCTGGAACTCAAACGGATTCTTGCGGATCAAATCATCCTCTACTGCCATCTGAAATGCCGGTCTGACTACTCCCCTGATGGAATGGATAGAACTATACCCCCTACCATCCTTATCTTGCAGTTTAATCAGCCATTCTTTCGCATCCGATATTCTGACAGTATCAATCCGTTTCTTGCCGAAATCCTCTTTCTTTATTATGTTGATTACAAAATTATAATTGGCTTTCGTATTGTGCTTTACACCATGCTGCTGTGAAACATACTTTTCTACCAATTCAAGTACCGTTGTATTTCCACCATTCGGCATAATGTAATCATCTAAAGCCTTTTGAATCTGCTTTTCTTTTTCTCTCAGGGAAATATCTTTACGTTTGCCTTTCGGTACTGCATCTGATTCAGTCAACTTCCAACTGTATACAGATTTTCTTTCACCAGAAGCATCAAGGTATCTGTATTTATATCTCCCATCTTTTTCCTGGCTCTCTCCTGTCCATAGTTTTCGACCTTTACTATCCCGTCTAATAACGTCTGACAATGTTCTTTCGCTCCTTTCATATAACAAGAGCCATCTGTATGATACTTCCCATAATACCACACATCCGGCTCAAAATCCATTACTCATTCTTCTATTTTCATCTATCTAAATATTAAATAGCGTCCATATGCTCATTAACATATTGTTCAAACATGACACGCTTAATCTGCGCTCTTGTTCCATTCCATAAAATAAATTTCTCGTCTTTATGTTCATCTACAAATTTTGCAAGTTTCTTATATCCAATTCCGAAATATTCCGCTGATTCTGTAAGACTAAGCGTGTATTTCTGCCACCAAGGAAGTTGTAATCTGTTCTCTGTACTTATAACCGATTCCTCCGTTTCGTCTAAATATTCTACAATATAAAGAATGTGCTATATCATTTCAGCACCATAATATTCACTTTTAAAATTTCATCACACAATATAGGAAGGACACGATCAGTAACCATGTCCTTACCTCGACTAATTAACAAGTTACTCTACAAATATTTACTTTTCCATGACTTCTATCTTACGATAGTATTTCAACACATCTTTCAATTCATAAGAGGGGCTATTGTTTACATCAAGCACTCGCTTGACATATACAACACTACCCAATACACAAAATACTGAAAATAGATTTTCGCCATCTTTAATTATTTCTTCTTTATTCAGTTGCATCATTCTGTTTCTGCTTATCGAAATATTCTCTTAATGGAATAGCGCAATCTTTATGAAACAGTAATGTATACTTACAATCAGGTCTTCCACCTACTCTTGCCCATCTGTACGCTTCATTGTATTCAAGCTGTACTGCCTTTGTTTCTAATGCTTCAACAATCTTTTCTTGATTGACACCAACCATTTCTTCCATTTCTAATAAATCCCGATAATCTCTAACATCTACCATACTTTCTTCCTCCCTGTTATTCGTTTTCTTCAATAGTTCCAGTCTGACAAAATCCCTTTAATAATCTTCTGTCTTTGATTTTTCGGTCAATGTGCTTTACGATACCTATTACCATACCAACGCATAAATCAATCAAATTGATCGCTACAAAAGCACCAACTGATACACCAATAATCATCATTATTGCTATTGCAATATTAAATGGACTTGTCCACATCTGATAATTAATAATTGTAAACAGTACTCCTATGACTTTACCAATTTTCCAGTATGTACCTTCTAACTTCTCTAATTTTCTGTTCAATGTTTTTCCTCCATGTTTTATTTATATTTCTATAAATGAGCAAATTTGAAATTTTACCAAAGTTACTTCAAATTGCTAA
>CAJTWA010000013.1 GCA_910580195.1 uncultured Lachnospiraceae bacterium | reverse complement strand
TCTTTTCTTGCGCTCTTACGGTCATAAGTCTGTCCTTCCTTTTTTGTATAAAGTTCTTCCAAAGTAAACTCCATATATATCATCTCCACTGCTTATTTTTCTATGTTTAGTAAAATATAAGTTGACGTTCCCTATGTTTTATTAGACTTTGTGTGACAGATGCTCTCTGTATACTCTGTTGTGGAATAGCCACGCAGGAACAGAGAATAGAGCATATTTTTGAGATGCGGCTTTAGTTCCTTCAATATTTCCGATAAATTCGCATCCGTGACAAGCTCATGTATTGTTACGGGATGGTCAAATATAATATCGAGGAAATCGCCTGCAAGCATGAGCCTTCTTAAAACCATGCCATAGGAAGGGCTGTCGGAAAGGTACAATTCGTATGCGCCCCATTCCAAAGGAACAGCGGAGCGCCCTGTTTCATGGCCTCTTTCTTTCCGTTCCCTGTTTGTGTCCAGTTTATCCCACCAGTACAGCACATTTTCAAAGTCGGCTTCTGTCCTTGCACTTTCCTCAATACGCTGGATCGCAAGGGCGCGTGCTTCACGGTGGAGCATATCCCCGTCTGCTTCCGTTATGAAATTCTGCTCCCTGAATGCTGGGATTTCAGCGTATTTTGGCATTTATAGTCAGTCCTTTGCAAAAAAATAAAATTTTGTAGCTGTTTTTTCAAAAACACTTCCGTTTTTATAGCCGTTTTTCTCCTATTAGTGAAAGAGTAATTCTTTTTAACTAAAAACAATTACAAATAAGGAGGGGCAGCTTATGAAGTACGGATAAAAAAAGAATTCAGTTACTAAGTACGGAAGTCGGGAACTTAATGGTTCCACGAACAATTATAAGGGAAATGTGTATGAAGCGCAAGAAAGGATTGCATAATAGAGGCAGTAAAATTGAATAATGATACGGCAAAGTCCAGTCCTTCTGCGGCTGTTTTTTTACTGCAGGGTTGGTGGGACGCTTTTCAAGGTCAGGGTATATATTTGTTACAACATAGAACATACCAAAAAAGAGTAACAGTTCAGTCCAGGACTTTGCACTTACTGCAAAGTCCGTGAGAACACGTAAAGGCTGAGAAGAGTTACGATATTTTTTCATTCTTTTACTCTGTAACTGCTGGGAGAAACGCCAATATTTTTTTTAAAGACCTTGCTGAAATAATTCCCATTGCTGAAACCGAGCGAAAACGCAATGTCATCCAATGTGCGGTTGGTTTCAACCAATAACCGTTTCGCCTCGTTGAGCTTCAAATCCATGATGTAAGAAAAAAGATTCTGCCCGGTTTCCTTTTTAAACAGTCTGGAAAGGTGCTCTTTGCTTACATAAAAAGTGTCGGCAAGGTCGGATAAGGAGATATCTTTTTTATAATTTTTATCAATAAATAGTTTTATGTCCTGCACAACAGAATTTGAAGAATGTTCCATGGCAGGGGAACTTTTTTCCTGCTTGTACAAAGCCGCCTGCTCTAATTGCGCAATGGCAGCGGAAATCGCATTATTCAAGTCCTGTGAATCAATGGGTTTGAGAATGTAATCCACAACACCGGATTGTATGGCAGCCCTCATATAGGAAAAGTCACTGAAGCCGCTGATTACGATAATTTTTCCGTGAACATGTTCGGTTTCCATATATTGCATGAAGGCGATACCGTCCATAACAGGCATTTTTATATCAGTAATGATAATATCCGGATGATGTGCCTGAATCATAGAGAGCCCTTCCCGCGCGTTTTCCGCTTCATATATTTCAGAAATATCAAAAACATCCCATTGCCCCAATATCCTGACAGCATCACGGACCAGTGCAATATCATCCATAATCAGTACCTTATACATTTGAAATCTCCTTTCGGGGAAGTATGATGTCTATGGTTGTACCCCTATTTAATTTACTGTCTATCGTCAGGGATGCTTCTTCACCGTAAATGAGCTGGATTCGGTTTACGATATTTTTAATCCCCATATGTTCCTGCGTAGGGTTTTCATTTTCTTTTATCAGCAGCCATTCCTGCAGCATTTTTAAGGTGGCAGGCGGAATGCCGCGTCCGTCATCGGAAACGGTAATTGCCAGCTTATTGTTGGCTTTGCGAATCGAAACATGAATACTTCCTTCGGGACTGTTGTCAAGTCCATGTTTGATTGCGTTTTCCACCAGAGGCTGTAAAATGAGAACAGGAACCGGCCAGCCATTTAAGCCGTCTTCTACTTGGATGATGGTATGAAGCTGCTCTCCCCATAATATTTTTTGGATATACAGATAGTCGTTCATGTTTTCCAGTTCGCTGGAAAGGGAAATCAGTTTTGCGGTAGGCCTGAGGATGTAGCGCAGAGTCCGTGCGAGCGCATTTGCCATGAGATATACGTCCTTTGCCCCTTTTTTTAAACCCAGTGTTCCCATGGCTTGTAAAGTGTTATTGATAAAATGCGGCTTGATTTGGGCTTGGAGCATTTGAAACTCCGCGTTTTTTTGTAATAATTTTGCCTTATATTCTAAATTAATCAATTCGTTTATTTTTTGCGTCATTTCGTTGAAGGCGGAGGCCAGCGTTCCTATTTCGTCTTTCCCATAATCATCCGCGTTAATAGAAAGCTCCCCTTCGCCGAACGCGACTACTTTTGCAGACAATGCATTTAGTTTTTTCGTAATGGTGCGTGAAAAACAAAATGCAATTCCCATAGCCAAAAGAAGGAAAACCGCGGTCATAATCAGTATAATTTGAATGACGCTCTGAATAATGTCCTGCGTCAGTTCACGGAAGGGAATGTCTTTCAGCAAATAAATCTCATTGGAATGGTTCCACAAAAGGATACGTTTTTCATGGCCGGCATGATAAACGGTATAACCGGAAATTCCAATGGCATCTGATATTGCATTTACTGCTTCCGGCGGCAAGGCCTGATTCGGATAAGTATTCAGCCTGGAAGACAGATACTGATCCAAAACAGCAAGCCAGACGTTTTCGCCTTCAAGGCTGCTGCAAATGTGTTCAATGGCGTCTGTACTATATACAATGGAAATCATGCCTATATAACTGCTGTTGGCATAATACCGCAATGCCCGGTTAACAGAAAAAACGGCGTCATCTTTTAAAGAACCAAAATTTGCATAATTGATGAAAGGATGCAGAGGTGATATCGTAAAATATTTGGGACTGTTCAATGTGTCCTGATACCACGTTTCTTTTTCTATTTCCGGAAATTCCATGTAACTCATATTTTCCCGCGAATAGGAGTAGAGATTGCTTGTATAGGGATCATAAAAGTAAATATATAAAATGGAATCATCGGAATAAAGGATATTTTTAATCGTCTGTTCGTTCTCGGACTGTGAAATGTAATCGTCCCGATGAAGACGGAGGTTATCAATAAAGGATGTTTTAATGTATAGCGAGAGGGTGACATCGTTTAATTGGTTATAATACCGTTCAATGGATTGGTTTACTTCTGCCAAAAGCTGCCCTGTAGAATCAATATATTGTTTTTGAAGCAAGTGGATCGCGCCCAAATAGTATATAATACTCGAAAGAAAAATGATGATTGCTGAGCATATTAAAAAGACTGCCATTATTTTTCTTGAAAAAGAAGCAGATAACCACGATTTCATCTTTTTTAATTCCTTTTTTTATTTTGTTATATTTTAGTTTGATTATAACGTTTATCATAAAATATAGCAATGGCACAAAATGATAATCTGCATCCGCATCATATCAATAAATTACCTGTACAGGTTAAGGAACTACGGATACAAAAAGGGGAAAATCAGATAAAATACATACATAAAGCAGGAAATTTACTGCCAGGTTATGAAATTTATAAAATCAGGAGGGTTTGGAAATGAAAAGAAAAATGGCATTACTGATGTCGGCGCTTTTATCGTTGGGCATGCTGGCCGGCTGTGGAGCAGGAAACAATCAGACAGGCTCAGATGCAGGGAGCGTATCGGAAAAGGAAAATTCGGTTCAGGATTCAGAAGCTTCGGGAAATTCGACAGCTTCAGGAGGTGCATCAGCGGATGAGGACGTGACAATCCGATGGATGCAGTTTCAGGTAGAATATACGAATCAGGTAAAACAGATGGCGAAAGCATATCACGAGGAGCACCCGAATGTGACAATCGAGGTGGAAGTGATTGGTGATGATTATTATGATGTCTTAAAAACAAAGGCTTCGTCAGGGGATATGCCGGATGTATTTATGACAGCGGGATATAATGAGATTGTGACCTATAAAGATTATGTCACCGATTTGTCAGATCAGCCGTTTGTAGATAATATTGCGGACGGAGCGACAGCGTGTGTATCTTTGGACGGCACGGTTGTCGGCCTGCCGGTGCAGATGTCCGGAAACGGGATTGTATATAATAAGAAAATTTTTGCGGAAAACAATTTAGAGGTTCCGACAACAATCAGTGAACTGGAGCAGGTGTGCAAAACATTGCAGGCGAACGGGATTACGCCTTTTGCAAACCAGTTCAAGGATGACTGGCTCCTTGGGCAGTTTATTAATTATGGTTTTGCAGGCGGTGACGGCGCAGTCGGCTTTATTGACGGGCTGAACAGTGGAACTGCCAAAATAGCGGACACCCAAAAGATGAAGGACATCATGGATGTTTTGGATTTGATGTTGGAATATGGCCAGGATAAGCCGTTGGATGCAGGCTGGAACGAAGCCGCGGCAACATTTGCACTGGGCGAGCAGGCAATGATTTTTGAAGGAATATGGGCATATGATACCATTGCAGAGATTGCTCCGGATATGGAAGTAGGGCTGTTTGCACTTCCTACAACGGATAATGCGGCAGATACCAAGATTGCGGCGGATGTGAACGGCGTATGGCACGTATCCAATACTTCTGCGCATCCGGAGATTGCAAAAGACATTCTGAACTGGATGGTTTCCAGTGAGGCGGGACAGGATTTCCTGCTAAAGCAGTGCCAGATAATCCCTGCAATGAAAGGGATGGATTTCCAAGGTAGCAATCCGCTTTCCAAGGATGTTTCCAAATATATTGAAGATGGCAATACCATCCTTTGGTCATGGCCTTTGTGGCCGGATGGCTATTATAATGAGTCCGGGAAAAAACTGCAGGATTATATATCCAAAGGGGCAGGAGACCAAGGGGCAACATTGAATGCATTGGATGATTTGTGGACGAACTTAAAATCAGAGTAACGACTAGTGCTGCGTATAAAGGCAATGCGTCCATGCATTGCCTTTATTAAAAGAAGGAGAAGTGGCTTATGAAAAATAAAAAGAAGTCTTTGGTGCAGGAAACCGTGATTTTCGTGCTTCCGTTGATGGCCTTATATTTTGTTTTCTTTATATTGCCGTTAGTGGAAGGTGTTTATTATTCGCTTTTTGATTGGGACGGAATCAGCAAAACAAAAAATTTTATTGGGTTTAAAAATTACATAAAATTGTTTACCAACGATCCAGATTATTTTATATCATTGGGATTTACATTAAAATATGTGGTATTGAATGTGATATGTACAAATGTTTTGGCATTTCTTTTGGCGCTTGTTGTAAATTCAAAACTGAAATGTACAAAATTTTTAAGGACCTGTTTCTTCATTCCAAATGTAATCAGTATGTTGATTGTCGGATATATTTGGCGTTTTATATTTAATCAGGGATTTTCGGCAATTTATAAAGCGACTGGCTGGAGCTTTTTTAATATCAGCTGGCTTGGCGGGGGAAATGCTTCTATTGTTGCGACAGTGATTGTAGCCATGTGGCAAGGAGTTGGCTATATCATGATTCTCTATTTATCCGGGCTTCAGCTGGTGGATACAAGCCTTTTGGAAGCGGCTGCGATTGATGGCGCAAATAAGGTTCAGCAATTCTTTAAGGTCACGCTGCCGTTAATGGTTCCAACAATCGGTGTAAACCTGTTTATGGTTGTATCGCAGTCTTTCAGGCAGTTTGATTTGAACCTTTCATTGACAGAAGGCGGCCCCGGAAGGCAGACGACAAGCCTTGCGTTGGATATCTATACAGAGGGTTATCAAAATAACCGAATGGGGTATGCAGAAGCAAAGGCTGTTATATTATTTTTAATTGTAATTGGGATTGCAATATTGCAGTTACGTTTAACAAGGTCAAAGGAGGTTGAAGCGTGATGGGAAAAGCGGTAAATATAAAAAAGATTTTAATTGAAATTGCCATGATTCTTGTTGCGGTACTGTTTGTTTCGCCGGCATGGATTGTACTCACAAATTCCTTCAAACCATTAGGGGAAATTCTGACAAATACGTTTGGGCTTCCGAAAAGCTTTTACCTCGGGAATTTTGGATATGTGCTGGAAAACATGAATTATGCCAGGGTTTTCTTGAATACGGTACTGATCTGTGTATTTGCAATCAGCATTACTATTCTTTTGAGCGCCATGTGCGCATACCGATTATCACGGTGGAATAATAAAATAAGCAATGTGATTTTGTTGGTTTTGATGGCATCCATGACAGTCCCGTTCCAGAGCATTATGCTTCCTTTTGCGAAGATTTGTAAAAGCCTTGGTTTGACAGACAGCCTTGCAGGAATTATTCTGGTGCTGGTGCCTCTGTATTGTCCGATGGCAGTATTTATTTTTCAGGGCTTTATTAAATCAATTCCAAAGGAAATTGAAGAGGCAGCCGAGATGGATGGCTGCGGAAAGGTGGCTACCTTTTTTAGGATCATCTTTCCGCTGCTGAAACCGGCAACCAGCAGTATTGTAGTGCTGTTTACCTTGCAGATGTGGAATGATTTTACCCTTCCGCTGATTATGCTGCAAAGCGAGTCAAAGAAAACGATTACTACAACTGTATATTCCTTTTTCAGCGCATACTCCATGCGGTGGGATTATGCATTGACTTCGCTTTCGCTATCCATTCTTCCGATGATTATTTTCTTCCTGTTTATGCAGAAATATATTATCTCGGGTATCATAGCAGGCGCTGTGAAAGGATAAGGAAGTGGCATGGATAAGGATAAATTAGCAGGTTATGTGAATAAATTCAATAAGAACGATGAAGAAACTGTCAGGCAGTATATTGGCAATGAAGATGTTTATGCATGGATGAAAGAGCAGGTTCCATACTTTGAATGTTCGGATCCGGAGGTGGAAGAAACTTGGTATTTCAGATGGTGGGTTTACAGGAAGCACATAAAAAAGACGGCAGATGGATTTATTATTACGGAATTTCTTCCGAATGTGCCGTGGGCAGGGGCATATAATTCCATTAACTGTGCGGCAGGACATCATATCAATGAGGGAAGGTGGCTGCGCGGCGGAAAAGCATACATGGAGGATTATCTGCGTTTCTGGCTGCGTGGAAACGGAAATGTCAGGTCATACAGTACATGGATTGCAGATGCCCTGTACCAGTATTGCCTGGCTTGCGGAAATTTTCAAATTGCCATGGAATTACTGCCGGATCTGATTCGGAATTACGAACAGTGGGAATGTAGCCATCAACACAAAAGCGGACTTTTTTGGTCGATTGACGACCGGGATGCCATGGAATATTCCATCAGCGGAAATGGACTGCGCCCTACGCTTAATTCTTATTTATATGCAGATGCAAGAGCGATTGCAAAAATCGCAGGGAAATGCGGCGATCTGAAACACGAGGCGGAATTTTCTCACAAGGCAGCTGAATTAAAGCAATTGATTCAGGAAAAGCTGTGGGATAAAGAAATTGGTTTTTTTAAGGTATATCCGTTGGAATCCAAGGAAATGGATATCATGGATTGGAATTTTTCCAGTGTAGATGCTGAAAGGAATGTATGCGAGGAGATTGGCTTTATTCCCTGGCTTTTTGAACTGCCGGATGCCGGGTATGAAAGGGCATGGAAGTATCTGAGGGATGAGCAGGGCTTTGAAGCACCCTTTGGACCAGTAACTGCCGAGCGGAGGCACAAAAATTTTATGCAGGAGCACTCTGAACATGAGTGTCTGTGGAATGGTCCGTCCTGGCCGTTTGCTACAACACAGACACTGGGCGCCATGGCAAATGTACTGAAAGATTATCAACAGGATTATGTAACCAAACAGGATTTTTTTACACTGTTTTCCCACTATACACATTCTCATTATCGGATAGATGAAAATGGAGAGAGAATCAACTGGCTGGATGAAAATCTTGACCCTTTTACGGGAGAATGGCTTTCCAGAAAAATTTTGGAAAGCTGGAAGTGGAAAAAAGAAAAAGGAGGGTATGAGCGTGGGAAAGATTATAACCACTCTGCCTATGCCGATATTTTGATTAGTAAAATATTCGGCGTGGAACCGCAGGACAACGGAACGATAAAAATCCGTCCGATGATCCCGGAAAATTGGGAATACTGCAAGCTGGGCAATCTGATTTGTCAAGGACGTGCGTTTGTGATCTGCATGGATAAAACGGGTGAAAAATATGGGAAATGTGGACTGCAAATATGGTGTGACGGAAAATTGCTTATTGAATCGGAATCGAATCTTTATTTTGTAAAGTAATATGGTGTAATTATTTCGGACTTTAAATATGAAAGTTATCAGAACAAATTGGTCTTTATGTCTTGTTGTATCCTTTTTATGTGGTGTTAGAAAATCATAGAAACCATTTTATTGTTTATTTGTATGAAAGTATCCTGATTGTAGGGAGTATACAGGTGATGAGGAAGATACCACAACATATTTCGCTCTTATGGAATTTCCAGAAGAAAGTAAGCTGCAAGAGTAATCTGAAGGGGCATATATCAGGTTTAAGAGATATGATGAACAGTAAGGAAAGCCAGTAGTTTCTTTGCAGATTCTAAGGGCTTTTCTTAATATATTGATGTGTTTTATGTCGGATAATAATGCATATTACGGAGGGTGTATCACGGAAGAAAATAAAATTCTCGTTAGGATACACTCTTTTTTATTACAGATTTGGAGGGATTGTGTATTTTGGCCAGTGGCTTGTTACCCTTGTTTGTGGTTAAGATATTGGTTAAGATTGTCTAGCTTTCGATTAAGGTCAGCAATTTTTCTCTTGGCAGATGTATAGGTTTTCTGTAAAGTTTGCTTTTATGAATAAATGGTATTGTAGTCGCTGAGGAGTTTTTTGACATCAGGGTTTTTGATGTCAATGACAAGGCGGTTCAGTATATTTTCCGTATTGTTATGAAGTATAAACTGAGTTTCGTGCTGGCGCAGATATCTGTCCTTATCCGTTGCTTTTTGATTGCGGATATGGTAGATACGCCTTTTTGATTTTGCCAGTGTAACATTTTTTATTCATTTTCTATATTGAGTTTACAAATACACTTGACAATCTTTCTTTGAGGAAGGGGTAGGCCGGGCTTGCCAAGGCTGCGGCCTGCCAAGGGAAGAATTATTTATTACAACGAAAATCTGGATTAGCAATGCCGGTTATGAAAAAGCAAAAGAGTCCATACAAGCATCTTTGGGGAAATTACAGACAGATTACATTGACCTGCTGCTCATCCACCAGCAAAAGATAGCCCGGGGCTATATGGAAAAGTATGGTACCAAAACGATGTCATGGGGGCCGTTTGCCGAGGGGAAAAATAATTATTTCCAGAACCCAGTCCTGAAGGAAATTGGGGAACAGCATGGAAAATCAGCAGCTCAGGTGGCATTGCGCTTCCTGCTCCAAAATGATGTGGCAGTTATCCCGAAATCTGTCCATAAAAACAGGATGGAAGAAAATTTCAACGTGTTTGATTTTACCCTTTCGGAAGAAGAGATGAAGAAAATCGAACAACTGGACACAGGGAACAGCCTGTTTTTCTCCCATTATGACCCACAGACCGTAGAATGGTTTATGGGCTTGGTTTAGGAAAAAGCCCCGTGGGCCGTAGAATGGTTTAAGGGCTTGGCTTAGGAAAAAACAGGCTGTAGAGTAGTTTATGGGCTTTGCGTAGGGGAAAAGCCCCGCAGGCCGTATGGTGGTTTATGGGCTGGGATAGGAATCAAGGCGGCAGAATGGCTTGTGGCAAGCTGGGGCAATTGGGCTTGCTGCGGGCGTCAGGGGAATATGCTCCCTACAGCAATTAGGCTTTCCGCTAAATCCCCCCTGTAATCCGGATCTCCAGCATTTAAGCTGTTAATGGTGCACCCAAAGGTTTTTAAGTTCCCGGTTGCATGGATAAATCTCCCATCCCCCAGATAAAGCGCTACATGCCCCGGAAAATACAAAAGGTCTGCAGGCTTCATCTGGGAACTGGGAATCTCATGGACGGGGTATCCATCTGCAATGGCAGCATCCCGGTAAATGAGGATACCGCACATATAATATGCCATAAATGCCAGCCCGGAACAGTCAATCCCAGCATGGCTTTTCCCGCCCCAGCGGTATTGTGTGCCCAGATAAGATTCTGCGTATCTTAAGATAGAAGAACGGAGCAGCCGCTCTGTTTCTGGCGTAATTTCCCCCGGTTCCTTTTGCGGGATAACATTCTTCCCGCCGCGCATCAGGGAACAGGAAGGGATAAACCCATCGGTTTCCTTGGAAATATGTATTTTTTCCATATGGCTGTACCGCAGGAGGGAGCAGGAAGGCACAAACCCGCAGATTTCCCCTGCTGCCTTTACTTGTTGCCATCCATCCTGCGGTTCTCCAACAGCCAGTACCGTACTCCCCATAAAAAGGGTAGACAGGATATGGGCCTGCACTTTTGGCCCGCTTAAAATATCCGTAATCCCTTTGCAGAGTATGGCAGGCTCCAGACATTCCCGGCACTGGAAAAAACTAGTCCTTGGAACCACATTCCCGCTGCCCCAAAATCCCCAGAAACCATATTCTTCCGGCAAAACCCTGCGGATGGCAGAACCATTTACCCATCCCCCATATCCATAATGGGTTACAATTTCCAATAACCCACCGCACTTCCTATGTATCCTTACCGGCCATCCCGATAAAACCTCGTCGGTAACGCTGCTGCATTGCGTATCCCCATAAAGAAAAGCAGATCTTGCACAGACAATCCCTATCTCCATAAAAATCACTAATTCCTTTCAATTAAAATAAAGATAATCAATAGAGGAAACTAGGGTATTTTTTAAACACGCTCTAGTACTACAGCAAACTTTTTTCAATACACAGGCAGTTCAGGGTCGCCCTTCCCCTAAGCAAACACTTCATGGGCGTTTTTAGTGGAGGCGAAATCCACTGCTTACGCAGACTTAGGGATGAAGGCTTTCCTGAAATCCCTTAGTCGGAGTTAGCAGTTAGTTCGCCGGAACGTTGCCCAGTTTGCGTGGGGAAGGGCTGCCCTGAACTGCCGTCCGGCCCCAAAAATTTCTGCACTTCATTCTTCGCTGTCTGGCATACTGCTCAGATATATATTACCCCAGCAGTGAAATACCACAGCAGATTGCGTAGAATAAAATTTTCCTATGTAAAGTAAAAGATTAAGCTGCAGCCACCCCACCCCTGGGCCGCCAAAAATCCAACGCGGAAAACGCGGCAGATGAACAGATATCCTGTGCAGGCCTACAGCATTTCCTTATAAAATGCCAATACATTCTGGTAAAATATTTTATCAATTTCCCCTTCATGGAACCCTGCCCGCTTCAGCTCCCGTTCCAAAAGCCCCAAGCACCCGCAGTTTTTCAGTTCCAAATTGTTGTCAATTCCGTCAAAATCAGACCCTAGCCCAATACAGCCTATGCCGCCCACATTTGCAATATGCCTGATGTGCAGCGCAATGTCGCTGACATAGCTGTAATAGCAGCCTAGCACATTCGGGGTATTCGAGAGGAACGGCCCATAATAATTGGCGCCAATCACGCCGCCTTTTTCTGCGATGCTGCGGATAAGCCCGTCCGGCAGGTTCCGTCCCCGGTGGCAGAGGGAGCGGGCATTGGAATGGCTGGCGCAGACAGGCTTCTTTGCAAGCCGGCACACATCCCGGATCCCCGCGTCGGACAAATGGGAAACATCCGGGATAATGCCAATCCGCTCCATTTCCTCTAAAAATTCCCGGCCAAGGGGCGTTAAGCCCTTAGACTGGGACAGGCGGCTGGCGGCTGGCTCGCCGGGGAACCCCAAGCGGTTGGGGTAATTCCAAGTAAATGTCATCATCCGTATGCCAAGGCGGCGGAATTCCCGCAGCTTTTCTATGCTCCCTTCACAGGCGTCCCCTTCTTCCAATGTCATCAGGGCGGACATTTTCCCTTGCTTCTGGTTGTCTAGGATTTCCGGATAGGCGGACACAGTCCCTATCATGTCTTTGTTTTGTTCCATCTCCTCCTGAAACAAGCGGATTTGGGCTTTGCAGTCCTGATAGGGGGAGGCGGTATCCCGGATATCTAGGAACATGGCAAAGTTCTGGAGCAGATACCCGGAAGATTTCATTTTTTCCAAATCCAGCTGGAACTGGTTGCTTCGAAGCCTTACGTGTTTCCCGCGTTTCTTTTCTGCATACATGCGGGAAATGGTATCGCAGTGCATATCTATAATCATTATAATTTTGCGCCTCCTTTTTTATAGTATACTATGAAAGCGGATGGTTTCCTAGTAATTTTTTCCATAGAGTTGACGTAATATTGCCTTGTTTCCCGTTATTATAATAGGGATAGGCTATAAATTCTGTAGCCATGCCCTACCAATAACCGGATGGGCAAAATGGGATGCCCCAGAGAGCCAGCGTTAGGAACAGGCGGATAGGCAAAATGGGATGCCCCAGAGGGTCAGCGTTAAGAAACAGGCGGATAGGCATAACAGAGAGCCAGCGTTAAGGAACAGGCGGATAGGCAAAATGGGATGCCCCAGAGGGTCAGCGTTAAGAAACAGGCGGATAGGCATAACAGAGGGACAGCGTTAAGGAACAGGCGGATAGGCATAATGGGATGCCCAGAGGGGATATCTTAAGAAACTGTAAGGAAACTGTAAGATAACTTTATATTACAGTTAAGAAAAATTTGCTAAAATGGAAAAAACGGGAAACAGGGAAAGGGATGGGATAAGTTGGGACAATTGATTAAGGTTCAGGACATGTGCAAAATTTACAACCCCGGGGAAAATGAAGTCCGCGCGCTGGACCATGTAAACTTGGAGATCAATCAGGGGGAGTTTGTGGCAATTATCGGACATTCCGGTTCGGGGAAATCTACGCTGATGAATATGCTGGGCTGCTTGGATGTGCCCACGTCCGGCGCTTATTTCCTGAATGGGAAGGATGTGTCCGCCTTGAAGGACAATCAGCTATCTGAAATACGGAATCAGGAAATTGGGTTTATTTTCCAAGGGTTTAACCTGATTGCAAATCTGGACGCTTTGGAAAATGTGGAGCTTCCCCTAATTTACCGGGGGATTGGGAAAGGGGAACGCCGCAGGCTGGCAAAGGCGGCATTGACGAAAGTGGGATTGGAAAAGCGCATGGGGCACAAGCCCTCGGAAATGTCCGGCGGCCAGCAGCAGCGGGTAGCCATTGCAAGGGCCATTGCGGCAGAGCCGCCGGTTATTTTGGCGGATGAACCTACCGGAAACCTAGATTCAGCTTCTACGCAGGAAATTATGGAGATTTTAAAGGGGCTGCATGGGGCGGGCAGGAGCGTCATTTTGATTACCCATGACAATGAGATTGCGGAACAGGCGAAACGGGTGGTACGGATTTTGGACGGGAAAATTGTAGAGGATTACTATAATGAAAGGAACGGGCTGTTATGAAAAAAATTAAGAAAAAGTGGAAAGTGATTGTCCCTGTAGGGATTTTTGCTGTGGCTGTAGGGATTTTATCCGCCAATAACGCCAAGCAGGCAGGGGAGGCGTCCGCTAAGGCCATGGAAGTAGAAGCGGTTACGGCAGAAACAGGCAATGTTTCGGAAACGGTAGATACCAATGGGACAGTAATCAGTGGGGAACAGAAAACTATTTTTTCCCCTGTCAATGCCCAAGTGGAAACGGCAGGGTTCCAGACGGGGGATTTGGTGAAGGAAGGGCAGAAGCTGGTGACGTTTAACTTAAAGGAACTTGAGTCCCAGAACCAAAAGGCGGAATTGAATGTTAAGGCAAGCCAGTTAGGCTATCAGGACTCTGTCAGCAAGTCTAATGAAGCGGCGGCTAAACAGGCGCAGGCCCAGGCGGAGGCTTCTTCCCTGCAGGGGCAGGTGGATGCAAAAGAGCAGGAAATTGCAGATTTGGCAGCAGCCATTTCCGGGGAGGCACAGGCACAGGAGGAGGCGGCAAGGCAGCAGCAGTCGGAACTGGACGCCCAGCGGGGCACTCTGGAACAGGAGTTGGCAAAGGCGGAAGAATTATTGGGGAAGGCCAAGGATGCCTATGAAAAAGCCGCAGGGGAGCAGCAGGAGGCACAGGTGAACTTTGATGCGGCAGCAGCAGCCGGGGAGGAAGAGGAGCTAGAAATCGCCCGTCAGGACTTAAATGAAGCCAATGAAAAACTGGCGGGAGCCAAAGGGGAGCTTGAGGCAAAACAGGCCAAGGCAGAAGAGATCCGCGCCCAGATTGCAGCTTTGCAGCCGCCGGAAGAAATGTTGGCAGCAGAAGGGAATGGGGAACTGCAGCAAAGGCTTACGGCTGCCCAAGCTGAATTAGCAGATCTAAAGGCAAGGCTGGAAACCCAGAAATCCATTGCCGAGGCAGACGCCGGGACATTGAGCAGCGCGGCAAGGGCGCAGATGCAGACCAATAATAACTTAGCGGAATTGGAAAGCAAGTCGCTGGAAGAGCTGATTTTGCAGGGGCAGCAGGGAATTTCTGCGGAGTTTAATGGGGTGGTTTCCGATAAGCAGGTGGTGGAAGGGGCTACGGTATCCCAAGGGATGCAGCTTTTCACCTTGCAGAGCATTGACAATGTAAATGTGGAAGTTACCCTTTCTAAAAATGTGTACGAAAAAGTGAAAGAAGGGCAGAAGGCGGAAATTACTTTTGCCGGGCAGGTTTATCAGGGCACCGTCAGCCGGATTAGCCGGATTGCCACAGACGGGGCGGCAGGGACAAACCAAGCGGCTACGGCTGCGGCGGGGATTAGGGCCACGGTGCATTTGGACAGCCCGGATGACAATATATTCTTAGGCGTAGATGCAAAGGTGAAAATACTGGCGGCAGAAGCCAAAGATGTGGTAATCCTCCCCACAGAAGCAGTCAATATTGGGAAAGACGGCACGTTCTGCTGGGTGTGTGAAGACGGGGTATTGGCAAAGCGCAGCATTTCCACAGGGATTGCTTCGGATAGCTGCATAGAAATTACCGAAGGCCTTGCAGCAGGGGAGCAGGTCATCCCAGATCCGGGCAGCCATGAGGAAGGGGACAGTATCCGTATCAAAGAAGCGGGATCTGGCTCCGGGGACGGCGGCACAGATAAAGAATAAGGAATCTCTGGAAATCGTGTGAAAAGGGCGCATAGTGCAAGCGGGAAATAAGCTGGGATAAAAGAAAGGGGACAATTTCCTAGAAAATCGTGTGAAAGGGATAGGTAGTGCAAGTGGGAAATATGGTGGAATACGTGAAAATGGCATTGAAAAATATCACCGCCAACAAAGGGCGTTCCTTCCTGACTATGCTGGGCATAATCATAGGGATTGCTTCTGTCATTATGGTAATGTCTGTGGGGGACGGGACTGCCAATGCCATGAATTCGGAAGTTGCAGGCCTTGGTACGGGGCAGATTAATGTCTACTGCAGTGACAGCGCCATAGAGGAAGATGCGTGGATTACGCCGGAGGACCTAGCGGCAATCCGGGAACGCCTGAAGGGGGCGGACGGGGTAACGCCCAATGACGGCGCTTCTGGGAGTACGGTGACTGGAAAAGGGGAATTTGCAGTGCAGCTGAACGGCGGTACGCAAGACCTGCAGAGATCCATGAATTATATTATGAAACGCGGCTCTTATTTTACCTCGGCAGATGTGGAGGAAGGGAACCGTGTCTGTGTCCTTACGGACAATGACGCAAAGCGGCTGTTTGGTTCAGACGACGTGGTAGGCATGGAGATTGAACTTACCATCAACAATATTTTAGGCAGTTACCGGATTGTGGGGGTCATGCAGCAAAAGGAAAACAGCGGCTTTGTCAGCTATACCTATGAGGGGATGCCGGTAACGCTGGATGTGCCTTACACTTCCTTTGAAAGCTTTGGCTGGGAAAGCAATTCTTTTTATTCTGCCACGGTATTTGCCAGCGACACAGCCAGCGGGCAGGAAGTGGCAAGGGAGCTGGTGCATCTGTTGGAAACAAGGCACCAATGCGCTGGGGAGGATTATTACCAAATACAGAGTTTCCAAGATATGGTTGCGGAGTTAAACGGAATGTTGGCAATCGTGACAACTTTTATTTCCTGTGTAGCTGCCATTTCCTTGGTGGTAGGCGGGATTGGCGTAATGAACATTATGCTGGTATCCGTCACGGAGCGTACAAGGGAAATCGGCATCCGCAAATCATTGGGGGCTAAGACCTCCTCGATTTTGATGCAGTTTTTAGCGGAGGCTGCAATCTTAACGGTAGTAGGCGGGGTAATCGGGATTATTCTGGGGCTTCTGGGCGCAGCAGGGGCCTGCAGCCTGATGAGCGCATCTATGGGCAGCACTATCCGCCCCGGGATTCAGGCCGGGACGATACTTGGCGCAACGCTTTTTTCCTGCGGCATTGGTCTGTTCTTTGGGATTTACCCGGCGCGGAAGGCTGCAAAGCTAAGCCCGATTGAGGCGCTGCGGCGGAATTGACGGATGCCATGATAGCTGCAATTGCCAAAATCTGCAGCCCGTAATTTTCCGGGAAATAGGTTTGAAATGGCGGGTAAGTATGTTACAATATGTTACAATAAGAAATCCATAAAAAGATTCAGCAGAAAGGGAGGCAGCAGCATGGCAAACCAAGACAGGGAAGGCAACATCAGTAAATTTTTAGACATGGTAAAGAAGTCGGACAATATTGTGTTTTTTGGCGGGGCAGGGGTATCCACAGAGAGCGGGATTCCAGATTTCCGCAGCGTGGACGGGCTGTATAACCAGCAGTACGACTATCCGCCGGAAACGATTTTAAGCCATACATTTTACCGTAGGAACCCGGCGGAGTTTTACCGTTTTTACCGGAACAAAATGCTTTGCTTAGATGCAAAGCCAAATATGGCACACAAGAAGCTGGCGGAACTGGAAAAAGCAGGGAAGGTACGGGCGGTAGTGACCCAGAATATAGACGGGCTGCACCAGCTTGCAGGCAGCAGGAAGGTGCTGGAGCTCCATGGGAGCGTCCACCGGAATTACTGCGAGTCCTGCCATAAGCTCTTTGATGCAGCATACATGCTGGACAGCGAGGGCATACCGCACTGCGATGCATGCGGCGGGGACATTAAGCCGGATGTGGTGCTCTATGAGGAGGGGCTGGATAACCAGACCATACAGGAGGCTGTGTACTATATCAGCCAAGCAGATATGCTGATTATCGGCGGCACATCCCTAGCAGTTTACCCGGCGGCAGGGCTTGTGGATTATTATAGGGGAAATAAGCTGGTACTGATTAACAAGACCCCAACCCCAAGGGACAGCCAAGCGGATTTGGTTCTGCAGGAAAGCATTGGGGAGCTGTTTGGGAAAATTGAGCCCTGAATATGGGGGATGGTGGAATCCGGCAAGGAGGGAACATGTATGCCAATGCCATTTGAAATAGGGGATATCGTCCGCCTGAAAAAGCAGCACCCGTGCGGCAGCCACGAGTGGGAGGTGCTTAGGGTAGGGGCGGATTTTAGGTTAAAATGCCTAGGCTGCGGCCATCAGGTAATGATGGCGCGGAAAATGGTGGAAAAAAATACAAAAGGGATCCGGAAAAAGGAAGAGATTTAAGAGATAGAAAATGAAAAAGATAAAAGATAAAAGCAGCAAAGCATGAGGTTCCTAAAAGTATTAGGCAAGTAAAACGTCGATATTTAACCGCCAGAGCAATAAGATAAATCAAAGTATAAAAATTTACATAAAGCACATAAGGGCATCAGGAAAAAATACTACAAAAGGAAGGGCATAATAACATGGCAAGGGACCGAAAAGCTGCAACTGAAAAGCGTGCCAGATGGAAAACGGCATGTATCCTTTTTTTCTGCGTTTTGCTGCTGCTTTACATCCTTCTGGTGAATTTTCTGGTAAGCGCCGCATTAGTTCCCTCTTTTATGGAAAAGCTGGAATCATTTGAACGGATTACAGAGGAAAGCTATGCGGCCCAAGTGCAGACCTCTGACATTAAGGGGAACCGGCAGGCGGCTTTAGATGAAACTAATGAATGGCTAAAGGCAGCGGAGCATAAAAAACTTTCGGTTGAAACTGCGGACGGATATACGCTGGTTGCACAAGAATTCCCAGCAGATGAGGCAGAAAAGATACCAGCGGGGCAAGATTCCTCCGGTGCTGGGGGTAAGGCGGAAAAGATAGCAACAAGCCAAGATTCCTCCGGTGCTGGGGGTGGGGCAGAAAAGATACCAGCAAGCGAAGATTCCTCCGGTGCTGGGGGTGGGGCAGAAGAGATACCAGTGAGCCAAGATTCTTCCAGTACTGGGGAGAAGAACCATAAATGGGCCTTAATCCTCCATGGCTATACAGGCTGGAAGGAGGAAATGTACCCCTTTGCCTATTGGTACCATGAACAGGGATACCATGCCCTTGTGCCGGATTTGCGCTGCCAAGGGGAAAGCGGAGGGGATTTTATCGGCATGGGGTGGACAGACAGCAATGACTGTATACTCTGGATTAATTATATCCTTTCCCAAGATGAGGACGCCCAGATTGTTTTGCACGGGCAGTCCATGGGGGCGGCAACTGCCTTGATGATGTCAGGGCGAGAGCTTCCTTGGAATGTTCAGGCAGTAGTTTCTGACTGCTCTTATACCGATGCCTACCAGATGTTTGGGGAGAAAATCAAAGAATGGTTCCATCTCCCTGCATTTCCATTGGTGGATTCGGCCTGCCTGGCATTGCGGCTTAGGGGCGGGTATGACTTAAAAGATGCCTCCGCCTTAGAGGCTGTGCAAAAAAGCAGGACGCCAACCCTTTTTATCCATGGGGATTCCGACGCCATGATATCTGTCCAGATGTCGAAGGAACTGTACGAAGCTGCAAGCTGCGAAAAGGAGCTTTTGATTGTAAAAGGGGCAGGGCATGGACAGGCGCAGGAGAAAGACCCAGAAACTTATTTTGGGACAATCCGGGATTTTTTGGATAAAACCCTTGAAAGTCCCAAATAATTGTGGTAGACTAGTACTCTGTGATGTAATAATTTATCCTTGCTCTCAGCAAAGGTCTGGGGGCCAGAGACCAGAAGGAGGTACGATGAGCATGAACAAATATGAATTAGCACTTGTTGTTAATGCAAAAATCGAGGATGAAGAAAGAGCCGCTGTGGTAGAGAAAGCGAAAGAGTATATTACCCGGTTTGGCGGAACCATTACCAACGTGGATGACTGGGGCAAGAAACGCTTAGCTTACGAAATCCAGAAAATGCGCGAAGGTTTTTATTACTTTATCCAGTTTGATGCGAATGCAGACGTTCCGGCAGAACTTGAAAAACGTGTCCGGATTATGGACAATGTGCTGCGTTTCTTATGCGTTAGGCAAGATGAGGCAAAATAAAAGGAGATTCGATGAATAAAGTTATATTGATGGGAAGGTTAACCAGAGATCCCGAAGTGCGTTATTCCCAAGGGGAAAACGCAACGGCAGTTGCAAGGTATACCTTGGCGGTAGACAGAAGGTTCAAGCGGGACAACGACCAGCAGACTGCTGATTTTATCAGCTGCGTGGCATTTGGCAGGTCAGGTGAATTTGCGGAAAAGTATTTCCACAAAGGAATCAAGATTGCCGTTACTGGAAGGATCCAGACTGGGAGCTATACGAACCAAGAAGGCCAGAAGGTCTACACCACAGAAGTCGTTGTGGAGGATCAGGAATTTGCCGAAAGCAAAGCAGTGAGCGATGCAAATTCCGGCGGGTTCCAGCCCGGTGGATACCAGCCTGCTGGAAGGCCGACGCCCAGCGCAGCAGTAGGGGATGGGTTTATGAACATCCCAGACGGGATTGATGAGGAATTACCCTTTAATTAGGATAGGAGGTAACAGACATGGCTTATAATAAAACAGACAGAGGCGATTCTCCAATGAAGAGGAGAGGCGGCATGCGCAGAAGGAAAAAAGTCTGCGTATTCTGCGGCAAGGACAATGTGATTGATTATAAAGACACCAACAAGCTGAAGAGATATATCTCTGAACGGGGCAAAATCCTTCCCAGAAGGATTACCGGCAACTGTGCAAAGCACCAGAGGGCGCTTACCGTTGCAATTAAGCGTGCAAGGCATATCTCCCTGATGCCGTATGTTACAGATTAAGCGTTCAGGAATGGATTGTTTCTGGGAGTTTCAAACGGTACTTTGGCATAATTTTCAGTTAAAAGCAATGGAAGGCCAACCATCTTCGGGTGGTTGGCCTTTTATATTTTATAGGAAAGTGCATCCTATGAAGTGAAAGCCCTTCGGGCAATGATGCGCAGTTCTTCGCGCGGAACAAAAGCTGCGCTTGCCAGAGAGGTTGGACGCGGGCGTGTGCGAAACGCTCTTTTTTTCTAGGAAAGATTATGGGAGGACTTCTATTTTACAGAAGTGCTCTTTTGTTTTTCGGTAATAGCTGATCCCAACAGCCAGAATCCTTCCCGTATATTTTGGCGGCTCCCCAAGTTTCCCTTTGAAACGGAGGGCATAGTTTTTCTCTTTGATTTGCTGGATGGCATCATCTGGGGTGCTATCTATTTTCAATTCCAAAATAATTGCATCTGCGTTTTTGCGTTCTGGGTAAAAAATAAAATCTACATACCCTTCCCCAGCTTTATCCTCCCGTTCTACGCGGTAACAGTCCCGTGCAGAAAGATATACCAGATTGACGACGGCAGAAAGTTCAATTTCACTGTTATAAGAAAAAATCGGTGATTCCGTATCATGGGCAAACTTCAGGATTTCCGACATTTCCTTCGTTTTTCCAGTAAGGGTGGCAGACAGCATTTTTTTTGAGATATTTGCTAGATGGTAAAGATATCCCAATGATTTTTCTTTTTTCATCATGAAAGCAAAGCTGTCCATCAGTTCCTTGTTTGGGATAGAAACCAACCCGCTTTCGTAAGTCAGCAGCCCATATACAACCATAGCAGAATAGATTTCATCTTTTGTTTCAAGGTGCATGGATGTTGCGGCATATTCGTCAATATCTGAAGGGATGGATTCCCCTGCAAAAAGGAGCGGCAGGTCGTCTTGTATATCAGCTACATTATCTTTGATATAAGAAAATATGGGGCTATATGTCCCGGAACTGGTCCAATAATTCCTTAGTTGGTTATTTGTCAGGGCGCAGACAATCGAGTGGGGGTTATATAGGTGCTCCCCGCCAGCCGTGCAGTACCCGTCGTACCAAATACGCAAATCATCCCGGGTAATCTTGCAGCAGTCGGTGGTATTCTGGTAGATTTCAAAAAGATGGCTGACTTCCGAATTGGAAAACCCAAAATATTGGCTGAAACGTTCTGACGAGGCCATATTGTATTCTACAAACATATTCAGTTCAGAACCGTCGGAATATTTTGCAATAGGCAGGATTCCGGTCATATAGGCAAGCTGCACATAAATTTTGTCTTTCAGCAGTGATTTTAAAAAAAGCAAGTAAGCTTTTTTGTCGGAATCTGTGATAAACCCCATATGGAAAACAGCGTCCCATTCATCCATGACAAAGACAAAGCGCTGCCCTGTTTTTTCATAAAGGGATGTCAGGATGTCCCAGACAGAATCATCCGGATTGATGTTGGATTCTGGGAATGTGTCCGAAAGGTCTTTTTTCAGGCCCTGCAAAATTCTGGTGATATAGGCGGCATAGGAAACGCAATTTTCAGGCATTTCGCTGAAATCAATGTAGAGGATATCAGATTGGTTTAAATATGCTTGGTAGGCGCTGCACCCAGACTTTTCCAGTTTTTGGGCGGCTTGGGGCGATGCAATCTGAAGCTGGCTGAATATCCCGGCGGCATCTGCCTGTTTTGAAAAAAAGGCGCCAACCATATTTGCCATAACACTTTTCCCAAACCGCCGGGGACGTGTGATACAAAAAAAACGCTGGCTTGTCCCAAGGGCGGGTAAAAGTTCGGTGAGCAGTGCAGATTTGTCCACAAAATAGGTGCCTGATACGGCTGCTTTGTATGAATCAAATGGAATCCGGCTGTTTAAAAATGTTCCCATGGCTGCGCCCCTTTCTGTTTCTGTCCTTCTTTGTCACTCTATTTTCCCATATTGGGATGTTTTTTTCAAGTGCCAGAATAAAAGTACGCTTTGCACACGCCCGTGTCCAACCTGTCTGGCAAGCGCAGCTTTTGCTCTGTGCGGGGTTTCGCATCGTTGCCTGAAGGGCTTTTATTCCATAGGGCGCAGTTTCCTATAAAATAAAATTTTTTACAGTAACTCCCTATTGATGCCAAAAGCGAAAATAGATACAATTTTTTGTATGTGGGAAAATGGAAGGGAATTGTGGAGTATTGGCATTGAAAGCCAAGAAATGGGTATGCTATAATCTGTCACATAATAAATCCGGATGGGCAGGGAGCCAAATGAAATACCACCGCATGAAATACCGTTTATGTATGCAGCATAGCTTTGATGGCAGCGTGGAACACAAGCACCATCACATGATTGAAATTGAAATTGTGGCAAGGCAGACGGCCGGGGATTTTCTGGAATTTGCCAGCATGGATACGGTCCTGGAAGAAGTGTTTGGGCCGTACCAGCACCAATACCTGAACGAGTTCCCGGAATTTGGCGGGGATACCAGCATGGAGCATTTAGGCGAAGTGTTTTACCGGAAGGTAAAGGCGTCTTTGGAGGAACAGCATTGGAAATTTGCACGTTTTGAGATTAGCGAAACGCCTTTGCGGGTCTATGCGGTTTCGGAAGAAATATTCTGAAGGCCATGGCGCAGTATTCCGGGATATCCCAAAAGCAGCTCTGGAAATGGCACGGGAAATGAATGGCATCAAGGGAGGGCATTTTATGAAAGCGAAAAGAATTTTTAGAGGGGCATTGGCTGGCTTGGTGGCAGCATCCCTAATGGTTTCGGGGACGCCTGTTGCCGCGGCAGAATTGGATACTGGGATGCAGCAAGAATTAGGGATTCCATCGGAATCTGGCAGGGTACAGCAGGAGGGGATTCTGGAAACGAAAGAACAGGCTGGCTTTGGCGCAGGGGAAGAAGCCGGGGGCGGCATTGAGGTGCAGTCTGCTGGGGAAATTGGAAACGGGGAACAAAGCGGAGATGGAAGTACCGATAATAATGAAAATAAGGGCGGGACACAAGGGGGCAACCAAGCAGAAGATTCCGCGAAAGAAAATGATAATGGCATAAAAGATGCGGAAAGCATAGAAGGGGCAGACAGCATGGAGAGCCACACGGAGCTTATAGAAGAGGTAGGCGGGGCGGAAATGATTGAAAATGGACCGGCTTTATTCTCCAAGCATCCGGCTGCCAGCGGAAGTATTTCCATTGATGGCAGTTTATCTGACTGGGCTGGTGTGGCGTCACGTCCCGGCGCTGGCGTAGATGTTTGGAAAGCGGCAATTTCCCCGAACGGGAATACCGTGTATTTCTGTTATAGCGGGACTGCTTCTACGGAATGGGATTATAGCTTTGCAGGCAGCAGCTATAGTTTCCAGTTTGCATATGCGGATGGTGCGGCAGGCGCGGACAATGGAATTTCTGTCAATGCGTGGAAAGACGGGGCAGAGGTAAAAGATGGCTATTGGGGAAATATTCCCGGCGCAGAAGCTGCGGTAACCAATGAAGCCCATGGGAATAACCCGGGGCCTTATATGGTTGAGTTTGCCGTTCCTTCCAGTTTTTTCCACAGCATGGACGCTGCGGTTACGTTTGGCGGCACATCCGTAGCATTTTCGGAAATCGAGCAGGTGGACGGGAACCCGGCGGCAGCAGACGGGCCAGCAGTTTATGCGGGCATTTCCGTTGACGGGGATTTTTCGGACTGGGAGGCGGTGGCAAAGACGGATGTTTCCTGCCCGAACAGCGAGCATCCCGGATGCTTGTCCAGCGTGGCGGCAGTGTTTGACGGGGACTGGTTTTATCTATATGTGAAAGATGGGAAAGGCAGCAATGCATCCGGTGCGGGGACACATTCCAATGGTAAATTTGCCATTACTTCCGACTTAGGTTATGAAACAGACATCCAATTTTCCACCGCACCGGCAATTAATGGGGTTGATGGGGCGAAAGTGGCCTATATAGGCAGCCAATGGGAAGTTGCAATCCCCAAAGGCCAGCTCCCCAAATACAGGGAGAGCCTGTCTTTTGGGCTTTATCTTGGGGAACCTTTCCTCACTGGCATTGTGAATTTGCAGCCAGACAGTGGGAATAACCTAGAGAACCTTTTTGCAGGGATTATTTACGATGGGCAGTATGAAGACTGGGAGGATTACGGGCACAGCACCATCCAGTATGCTACAGCGGGATCGCAGGAGGCGCAGGTAGACGCCAAAGGAGCGCTTTATTCAGACGGCGGCAGAATGTACGGCCATGTGGTGACAACGATGCCCCAGCATCTGCAGGAGGCAGGCGGTGAATTTACGGCTGCAGTTACGGTTGCATTTAACCAAAGCCCGGAAAGTTTGGCAAATGGCTCTTACGACCAGAAAATGGCATTTTACCCAAGATTTGTTACAGTGGATGCCGACGGGGACATCAATTGGGATCCACAGCTTAGCGGGCTTTCCGAGGGTACATATGAATTTTTTATCGCTTCTGCGGATGCATGGCATACTTCTGCCAATATCGGGAATTTGAATGAAATGGACCAGATGTATGGCAAGATGATGGTGACGGTTGGCAGGGATGGGAAGGATGAAATGGAGTTTTATCTGGATTTGCCTATGGTTGCCAAGAAACTTGGGGTGGATGAAACAGCCTTGAGGGAAATCTCGGTGCAATTTGGGCGGATTGGGCAGCAGTGGATTTACACGGCTGGCACGTCGACTGGGGCAGTGGCGGGGGTTGCGGTTTGTATGGTTGCAGTTGGGGTAGGCTTGTGGTTCCAGCGGAAGAAAAAGGGGCTGCAGCTGGCTGGGTACTTCGCGGAATTTTCTTGAATTTCTAGCGGTGTCCGTACGATAGCGGGCAATGTTAATCGTAGAAGTCTTTGGAGCCGGACGGCAGTCCAGGCTAGCCCTTCCCCACGCAAACTGGGCAACGTTCCGGCGAACTAACTGCTAACTACGGCTAAGGGATTTCGGGAGCGCCCTCATCCCTAAGCCTTCGTAAGCAGTGGATTTCGCCTCCACTAAGGACGCCCATGAAGTGTTTGCTTTGGGGAAGGGCTAGCCTGAACTGCCTGTTTATTGGAATGAAAAAAGTTTGCTGTGGTATTCAGGTGTGTCTGAAAATGCTCTGGTGTACTGCAAAGGGAAAAAATAGCAAGCAAAATAAATTTATTAGAAAAGAAATGTAGTAACCATAGTAGATTTTCCAAGGAAAGAAAAATATAGTTTAGGCAGGAGGAATGGGCATTGAAGGACAGTAAGGAATCGCATTTTCTGGTTTTGGCAATGCCTGTTCTTTTTCTGTTGCTGGCATTTGGGGTTGCAATCTTGGCGTCACGCAGCGGGGTTTACCCAAGCGGGCAGGATACTTTGGGTTATCTGTACCGGGGGGATGCCTTATATCAGGCTGCCAAGGAAGGGGATTTTTGGCCGATGTATGGCTCCAATTGGTACAATGGGGCGGAAATGATGCGGTATTGGGCGCCAGTCCCAGTATACCTTCTGGCTTTCTGCCAAGGGTTGGCCGGGGGGAATTCTATGGGCGGGTACCTCGTGTTCCTCATGGCGCTGTTTTTGCTGGGGGCAGTTTCGTGGCTGTATGTGGGGATTCAGGTGAAACGCCCATATTTTGGGGCTTTTTTGGGTGTTTTATGGTTTTTTATGCCCAATAACCTGTTTACGCTGTTTTATGAAGGTAATTTGCCGCGGGCTGTCTGCATTGCGGGATTGCCTCTGTTGCTTTTTTGGGGATACGATTATCTGCAGAAAGGCTCTTGGCATGTGCTGCCGAGGATTTCTGCTTGTTTCCTGCTGTTTTTCCTGTGCCATCCGGGGTATGGCGGGATGGTTTTCATGGTGTTTTCGGCATATCTCCTGCTTCGGGCAGTGATTTGCGGCGGCAGGCGGAAAATCTTGGAGGTATTATTTGCAATGGCGCTGGGCTGTTTTCTGTCTGGGTTTTGGCTGCTTCCTTCCTTGACGGGCGGGGTTGTGACGGGGGAACATCCGGAATCGCTGGGGGATTTTTTCCAGAGCATGTTTTTGTCAGTAAACCCTTTTGCACGGATGCGGGATGGGAATGAGGATTTCTATTTTGGCCTGTCTGTGGCGTTGCTGGCAGTGTTTGGGATTCTGATGAGCAAACGGAAATCCATGCCGGGGTTTTGGGCAGGGATTTTATTATTAATAGGAAGTTCTAACACAGCTTTCCTGTTGGCGGACGTTTTGCCGGGCAGGGAATATTTGCAGATGCTTAGGATGGTGTCTGTGGGGCTTGGTCTGGCGCTGTTTAGTTTCCTGATTTGGGACACGCTGAAAAAGGGGTGGGTCCTGCTGTTTGCGGGCTTGCTGGTTTTGGACGCCCTGCCTTCCCTCCCGCTGTTGCTGGGGACCCAGTCTGGGTGGGAACCGGAAGAACGCTTTGCCTACTATGCAGAGAAAACTTTGGTGGGGAAGGCAAAAGAGATGACGGGGCAGCGTCTGGCCCTGCTGGATGAAAGCAGCCTTGGGGCCATGAGTTCCTATCTGGTGACAGGATTTGGCGGGCCGGTGGCAACTTCCTATGGGGCGGCAGCGGAATCCGCGGTTACAGCGGCAAATATCCAGCAGGTGGACAGGGCTTTGAAGGACGGGCATTACCGGTATGTATTTGACCGCTGCATGGAGCTTGGGAATGATACGGTTGTCATCCGGACGGATGCTGGGGATGGCTTTGGGGATATGCAATTGGAGGAATTGGACCAAGCGGCGGTCCAAGTAGGTTATCAGATGGTTGAGAGCAACGGGGATTACCGATTTTATAAATTAGATACAACACAGGCAGGCTTAAATAATGCAAATGTATCAGGGGCAGGGCAGCCAGAACCAAAACAATGGGGGACAATCACAAAGTACCGTGCCATAGGGATTGGTTCTGCCGCCCCGGCCATCTCCCGGCAATTTCCAGCCATGGAGGAAGTGGCAGGCACAAACCTGAATGATTTCACGTTTGATGAGCTGAAAAATTATGAAGTGGTGTATTTGGATGGGTTTACGTACGATGATAAAGCAGCCGCAGAACAGCTCGTGGAGGAATTAGCGAAAGCGGGCGTACGTGTTGTAATTGCAGCGGACGGGATTCCAGATGATATGGGCAGCCAAGACCAGAGCTTCCTTGGGGTTGTCTGCAATGAGGTAACATTTTCCCAAGGATACCCTGATTTAGATACCATAGAAGGCGTGCTGGAAACAGATTTGTTCCCGGACGGCCACCGGGATTGGAGCACCGTGTATCTGGACGGCCTAGATGAGGTCTGGGGCACCGTCAAGGATTTGGACTGGGAACTCCCATTTTACGGCACTGTAAAAAATGAAAATATCATAGCCATCGGGTTAAATTTAACATATTACTACGGCCTGACACTGGACGAAGGCATTGGAAAACTGCTGGACCATGCAATGGACTTAAAGGCAGATGAACTCCCCCAGCGGGAAATTGTCCCCTACCAAGCCAAATATGAAAAAAACAAAATTACGATTGAAACAGGCCGGGACCATCTGAACACAGGCCTTGCTTACCACGACAGTTTCCAGTCCAAGCAGGAAGTTTACGCCAAAAACCATTTAACCTATGTAAATTCAGGCCGGACAGAATTAAAATTTGGGCATCCATATTTTGGGCAGGGCCTCCTCCTCACCGCTGCAGCAGCCCTCCTCCTATTCCTATTTACATGGCGCATAAAACGCGGGCAGCAATGAAAACTAGGAATGTAAAAAGGTTTTTACATCTTTGTTTTTACCCGGATAAACGGAAAGGAAAAGATACTTTACATGGCGAACGATACATTTGCCCCAGCCGGGCCTGCCCTTCTGGCTCTTCCTTGGGGCGCAAATATCCCAATCAAATACATTGCCGGCTTGGCAGGTTTTCTCCTCTGGCTCTTCCTCCTGCATATCCTAAAGAAAAGCGGCCTGAATTTCTGGCGGTTCCTTGCTGGGAGCGTTGGCGCCTTCCTTCTTATGCTGGTATTTTTAGAGCCTGCCCTCACCCAGCCCCTAGCGCGGATTGTCGCGCTGTTAGCCAGTATTCCCGGAAAAATCGGTGATATTTACAGCGCCCATTACAAATACGGGGTCATTTTTGTAGAGTCTGGGGGTACAGCCATTTCCCTGAAAATTGATTTTGAGTGCTCAGGGATTATTGAGATTATCGCGTACTTGTCCCTCCTGATGTTCTACCGGGTGTATACCGTGTATGAAAGGGTATACGTGGGCATTTTAGGGGTGATTGCCATTGTGCTTGCAAATGCGCTGCGGATTACAGTGATTTGCCTGCTGATTTATTTTGGCGGGATTGGCATATACTATGTGGCGCATACGTTTATCGGCCGGTTTGTCTTTTACGGGCTGTCCGTCCTGATTTATTTCTATGTGTTTACAAAGCCCCAGATTATCAAGCAGAAGGTGGGAAGTTTCCGGTATGGCGATGATAAGTAATTTTTTGGATTCAATTTTGTTTTGGGCGGCGTGGATCATTATTCCGCTGATTATGGAAATTATCCCGTCGGTGGGAAGCATACTGATTTTAGGGAAGAAAAAACTGTTTGCCAAGGAATACCAAGACCCGCTGTTCTGGCCGGAGGTGACGCTGATTATCCCGGTGTACAATTCGGAAAGCTCTTTGGAGGAATGTATCCGTTCCATTGACGCCAGCGATTACCCCAATGGGAAAATGCGCATTTTTCTGGTAAACAACCAAGGAAAGGACAATTCCTTCCAAGTGTATGCCAAATGCCAAGAGCAGTACCCGGATTTGCTGATGCAGTGGCTTAACGCCAAGCAGGGGAAATCCCGCGCCCTGAACCTTGCGCTGTTCAATGCGGACGGGAAATACATTATCCATGTGGACAGCGACGGGCAGTTTGAGCCCCATGCCATCCGCAACATGGTGCGCAAATTCGAGGCCTGCCCGGAAGTGGACTGCATGACAGGGGCAATTTTAACCATGCCGCAACTGGTGGAGGGATACCGGGGCGTGTTTGCAAGGCTTTTGCGGAAAATGGAATTTATGGAGTATGCCCAAGCATTTTTGGCAGGGCGGAATTATGCTTCGGAAACCAATTCCATCTATACCCTTTCCGGTGCATTTTCTGCATTCCGGAAATCAGCCGTGCTGAAATCCCAGCTTTACAATACAGATACGATTTGCGAGGACACACATATTACGTTCCAAATGCGTTTCCTGCAGAAAATCCGGGTGGAAATCTGTGAAAATGCCATTTTCTGCGTCGATCCCATTGAGGGGGTGGACAAACTTTATACCCAGCGGCAGCGGTGGCAGAGGGGCAGCCTTGAGGTGTCCCACCAGTTTTCGGGGCAGGAACTCAAGGTGCACAAAATGTTTACGAATGTGATGGTAAGGACGCTGTTATATGACCACACTTTTGCATTCCCGCGGCTGATTTGGTATCTTGCCTTGCTCTGCCTGATGTGCATGAATTATTCGGCCAAGGTGATTTTCGTGTCTACAGGGATGATTTTCCTTTTGTATATCATAAGCGGGTTTTTATACTATTTTTCCACCGTGGGCTTTTTGGGGGAATTCCCGGAGCTTAGGGCATACTACATGCGCCAGTGGTATGTGGTGCCGCTGCTGCCTTTTTTCAATTTCCTGATATTTTTCATCCGGTTTGCCGGGGTAATTAACAGCATCAATACGGACAGTGCGTGGAAAACGCGGACGCTGACGGATGAAGGGAAGGATTTTTGGGCGACGCTCAAAGAGGAGCTTGAGAAGCCTTTGCGGCTATTGGAAAAAGCCCGGAAAGCGGTCAATGAGGAATAAGGTGGATGCAGCGGGAATGAAGGAATCTTTTCGGCTGCTGGGACAGGCGCAAAAGGCAGCAAATGAGGAGTGGGATGCCATGGCGCGCGGGATTTTTCGGGCTGCTGGAACGGGGCAACAGGCGGAAAATGAGGGATGGGACACATGAAGCGGAAATTAAATTTTTTTCTGGTTACAGGATTGGCGGTAATTTTTGCCATTGCTGCGGATATTTTTGCAGTTTATCAGCTAAATAATTACGAAACAAGGTTTTTGGAAATTTATGGTGCCCAGCAGGACGGGTATGTGAAAGTTGTGTTAGAGCAAGTGAACCGCCTTGGGGGCACAGGGACCGAGGAAAGCGTGACGGAGATTATTGCCTCCTTGGATGCCACAGCCAGCAGGTATTGGACCCTGAGCAAGGGCAATTCCCTCCTGTTTGTAAAAAGCGTGATGGAAACTGGGCGTTACCAAGGCTTTGCCGACGGCACTTATTATGCGGGGGAAACAGCGTCGGCCTTTTTGGACGGCCTGAAGCGGAATCAGGTAGGGCATCAGGTGATTTCCTTGGATGGGGACCGTTTTGTCGCGTCGGGGACTGTGTTCGGCTGGAAAGGGGAGGACTACCGCATCTGCTTGCTGACGTATGACAAGGCGGTTTTGGAGGATAATATGTTGCTGGAGTGCCGGAATTCCATTATTATTGTCCTTTCGCTGGTGCTTGCCCTCCTCATTATCTTAAGCATGGCCATGTCCCGGAAAATTTCTAAGCAGCAGTACCAGATTGGCCGGCAGGAATCCCGGGAAATCTGGCAGAACCAGCAGTTGGAACAATTGGATATGCAGCTAAAGCAGGAGTATGCCTTTAGCGCAAGCCGCCATGTGTTCCGCCAGTGTATGCTGGATGGTTTTTTAGATGCCCTTTATGAAAAAGGGGCGCATCCTCTGCATTTTGCGGTGTTTTTGGCAGATTCCAAGGAGGCGCGGGAAACGTTTTTTGGGAAAATGCAGGAAATGCTTGATAATAATGTGCTGCGGTTTGCCATGGAGGGGCAAAAGGTGCTGCTGGTTTTTGCAGGATACCAAAAAGCCGCCAGTGAACGGCTGGTTGGGGAGCTGGAAAGCGGGGAAGTGCATAAAGCGGCGGATTTATACTGCGGGGGCAGGGAAGAAAGCTACAAGGAACAGTTTTACCGTTTTTGGGAGGCGGCAGGAACATGGGAAACGCAAAGGCATACCGGGAATACCGGCTGAAATCATACCTGAATATGAACCATTTTATTACCATTAATGGAAAACAGGGGCAGACCCATCCACACACATGGGAATTTGTGGTGACAATGGTTGTGGATGGGGAAGGGTTTGTGGAATTTGGCACGTTTGAAGCATTGATTGAGGAATATTTGGAAAAATACCAGAACAAAATATTGAATACCATGGAGCCTTTTGACACGGTGGTGCCTACCATTGAAAATGTGACGGATTATTTTGACGGGGAGCTTAAGGCGCTGCTTCAGGGGCACGGCGGGGAGCTGGTTTCCATCGAGGGCAGCGAAACGCCTACAAGGGGGTATATTGTCAGCCATCGGAATGAGCCGGAGTTTACGGAATGGGTGAGTCGCAGGGAGGCGGCGCAGGCTTCCAATCTGATCCAATATGTGGTTGGGAAAATTGTAGGGGAAGAAGGCTGGGAATAAGGGGCAGCCCCAATATTTTTATATTTTGCAGGAAACTGGGCAGGGACAATGGGCAGGGGATGCCGGGAATGGGATATGCACACGGCCAAAGGTTTTCCGAAGGGGAAAACTGGAAAGGAAAGGGATTTGGAAAAAGGAAACGTCAGTCAGAAAGAAAAGGATTTTGGAAAAGGAAACATTAGCCAGAAGGAAAGGAATTTTGGAAAAGGAAACGTCAGCCAGAAGGAAAGGAAATTAGGAAAAGGAAACATCAGGAAGGCGGCAAATATCCTGGCTGCACTATCATTGGCTGTCAGCCTGTGTTCTGGGTGCGGGGAGCGGAAACTTGAGATTACAACGGATTTAGAGAAAGAATCCGCGGCAGGGAACGGGAGCGGGGCAGATAAGGGGCAGGTTGTGCCCTTGTGCACCGAGGATGGGGCCAGTTATTCGTTCCGCACGGAAGGGAAGAAGTTCCAGCAGTTTCAGGCAGATGGGAGCTGGCAGGACATCCAGCCCATCGGCGTCAATATCGGCGCAGGGAAGCCCGGGGCATTTCCGGGGGAATTTGCAATTACCCGGGAGGATTACTTAAGGTGGTTTGGGCAGATTAGCGAAATGCATGCAAATGTCATCCGCGTGTATACCATTTTGACGCCGGATTTTTACAATGCCCTGTATGATTATAATAGGGCTGCGGAAACGCCCCTTTATTTTTTGCAGGGGGTGTACAACAATGAGGAAGATATCAGCGCCATTGGGAATGCATATGGGGAACATGGGAAAATTGCAAAAGACTGGGTTTCCATGTGCAGGGATATTGTGGACGTGGTCCATGGAAATGCAGAAATCCCGCCAGAACCGGGCAATGCCAGCGGCTCGTATACGGCGGACGTTTCCCCGTACCTGCTGGGATGGATCCTTGGGATTGAATGGGAGGCTGATTTTGTCATCGGGACAAATGAGGGGAATCAGGGGCATACGTCTTTGGACGGGGATTACCTGTATACGGTCGGGGCGTCCCCCTTTGAGGTGTTCCTTGCGTCTGGCTTGGACGCCTGCATTTCCCATGAGATGAAGGAGTACGGCATGCAGCACCCAGCGGCATTTGCCAATTGGGTGACGACAGACCCACTTTCCCATCCCGGGGAGCCTAACCCAGAGGTGGAGGATGCAGTCCCGGTAGACGCGGAGCATGTGAAAGCAAAGCCGGAATTTAAAGCCGGCCTGTTCGCGTCCTACCATGTGTACCCCTACTACCCGGAGCTGATGCGGTATGCCCCGGAGCTTTTGGAGGATGACCCGCCGAATCCCTACCGGCGGTATCTGGACAGCTTAACGGCTTACCATACCATGCCCGTGATGGTTTCAGAGTTTGGGGTTCCAACCTCCCGGGGGATTACCCATCTGTCCAAGCGGCCGGGCTTCTGGCAAGGAGGGCTTACGGAAGAGGAACAGGGGAAAGCCCTTGTATCCATGCTGGATGATATTTTAGGTGCAGGGTGTGCCGGGGCATGTGTGTTCATCTGGCAGGACGAGTGGTTTAAGCGGACGTGGAATACCATGGATTTTACAGACAATGAAATCCGTCCCCTCTGGTGCGACGTCCAGACCAGCGAGCAGTTTTTTGGGCTGCTTGCCTTTGACCCCGGGGAAGAAGCGGCCTGCACCGTAGATGGGGAAGACGGGGAATGGGAAGGGGCAGAGCCCGTCTTAGACAGCGGCAGCACGCAGGTTTATGCAAAAAGCGATGAAGCCTATGTATACCTTCTGATCCGCGGGAAAAATGACGGCCTGCGCATTGCCATAGATACCATAGAAGGGCAGGGGAACGTAGCATTGGGCGGGGCGGATTTTTCCTTGGAGCTGGATGGGGAAAAGAAAAGCAGGCTCTTGGTCCATCCCTACTATGACGTGAATTACTGGCTGTATACCAAGGGGCTGTATGCGTCTGCCCATGTGATTGAGGAACGGGAAGGCTATGCGGATGCAGGGAGCAGCACATTTGCGCCAATTTACTTGATGCTGAACCGCCCCATCCGGCTTACAGACGGCACATTGGTGGATACCGAGCAGGTGGAAACCGGGAAATTGCGCCATGGGACGGGGAATCCGGAATCGCCGGATTACGATTCCCTGGCGGATTTTTGCATCAAGGGGGATGTTACGGAGCTGCGCCTGCCGTGGCTGCTGCTGAATATCCCAAAGCCGAATATGAAAATGAGGATTGCAGACTTGTACCAGCATGAGGAGATTACGTATGAGCCCATTGAGGAAATCAAATTCTCCTTAGATGGGGCGTCCGGCTCTTATTCTTGGGAAGGCTGGGAGGCGCCGGGATACCGGGAAAGGCTGAAGCAGTCGTATTATATCCTGCAGGATTACCTGTCAAGATAGATTTCTTGGCAGGTTTTTCTAGCCCTTCGGGCAATGATACCCTCGCTTCGCTGGGGCAGGCCCTGCGCAGCTTCGCGCGCGGAACAAAAGCTGCGCTTGCCCACTTTTCTTCCCCTTCCATAGCCCTGTTCTCCTGCCCTCTTGCAGCAGGATGGTCCATTTGGAAAGATTCCCGCCGGAATTCCATGTTGTAAGTATCCCCCTACCTGTGTTATAATGTGGAAGGATGTTGTGCGCAAGCCAGCGCAGGAATATCCATACCGTAGCAAGAGGCGACTATGATGCCGGACGGGCAGGCCGCAGCCAATTGCCCTAGGACATGCTTGGGATATGCTTTCCGCGGGATGTGTTCCTTTATTTTTCGGAACTAATGATAGGCATGCCCCAGCACAGGGCAGCAGAGCGGCAATCCATAAGGCAAAAGATAGCACAGCAAAGGCAGGAAAGTAAATGAAAAAGAAAAATCACCCTGGAGGCCAATGGAAGAACCACATGTTCTGGCCGTTGATGCTGACAATCTTGATTGTGTTGATGAACGTGCCTTTATATTATTTTGACAAAAAGGCAGGAATCTGCGTATCCGTGTTTGCGGCGGTGTATTTTGTGATTATGCTCGGCATTTTCATGGCAAACAAAACGGCAGTGCGCAATGAAGTCATCAGCTTTGCCACCCAGTATGGGACAGTCCAGAAAAAATTACTGAATGAATTTGAGATACCCTATGCGCTGCTGGATTATAACAGCAAGATTTTGTGGATGAACGAATCTTTTTCCAGCGTCACGGAAAAGGACAAGGATTACCACAAGTCCATTGTCACAATTTTCCCATCCATTACCCGGGAACTTCTCGACAAGGAGGAGCACAACGACCACATCCATGTCACATGGAAAGACCGGGTATACCGTGTCAGCGTGGGCAGGATTTATTTTGAGGATGGGGACAAAGGCAAGGAAGAGGAAGGGCAGGAAGGCGGCAGCCAGTACCTGACGGCCCTGTACCTGTTTGATGAAACAGACCTCCACCAAAGCATACAGGAAATCAAGGACCAGCAGATGGTATCCATGCTGATTTACATTGACAATTACGAAGAGGCATTGGACAGCGTGGAGGAAGTCAAGCGTTCCCTTCTGGTTGCGCTGGTAGACCGCAAGGTGAGCAAATATTTTTCCGAGCGGGACAGCATTATTAAGAAAATTGAAAAAGACAAGTATTTTGTTGCCTTCAAGCAGAAGTACTTGGATGACCTGATTGAGGATAAATTCAGTATCCTTGAGGACGTCAAGACCGTGAAGGTGGGCAATGAGATGGCCGTCACCTTAAGCATCGGGGTGGGCGTCAGCAAGAACAGCTACACCCAGAAATACGAATATTCCCGGATGGCCATAGACCTTGCCCTAGGCCGTGGCGGGGACCAGGTCGTGGTAAAGGAAGGGGAAAAAATTTCCTATTTCGGCGGAAAATCACATCAGGTAGAGAAAATGACCCGCGTCAAGGCAAGGGTAAAAGCCCATGCGCTGCGGGAAATTATTGAAAGCCGGGAAGAAGTGTTCATCATGGGCCACAGCATCAGCGACATGGATGCCTTTGGGGCGGCCGTAGGCATTTACTGCGCGGCACAGGTCCTTGGGAAGAAGGCGCATATTGTCTTGGACGAAGTCACTTCCTCCCTGCGGCCGATGAAGGAATGTTTTACAGAGGAAAAGGGCTACCCGGCGGACATGTTTCTCCATGGGGAGCAGGCCATGGAAATGGCAGACAACCGGAGCGTAGTGGTAGTCGTGGACACCAACCGCCCCAATTACACAGAGTGCCCGGGCCTTTTGGGCAAATCTAAGACCATTGTGGTATTTGACCACCACAGGCAGAGCAGCGAAGTGATTGAAAATGCAGTGCTCTCCTACATCGAAACATATGCGTCCTCCACCTGCGAGATGGTAGCGGAGGTTCTGCAGTATTTTAATGAAAACATACATTTGAAGCCTAATGAGGCAGACAGCATTTATGCAGGCATTTTGATTGATACCAATAATTTTATGACAAAGACCGGGGTCCGGACCTTTGAAGCGGCAGCTTACCTGCGCCGCTGCGGCGCAGAAGTCACAAGGGTAAGGAAGCTCCTTAGGGACGACATGGCGGCCTATAAGGCAAGGGCAGAAGCTGTCCGCCATGCAGAAGTGTTCCGGGGGGCGTTTGCCATTTCCATCTGCCCGGCAGACCCGGAAGTGGAAAGCCCTACCATCGCAGGGGCGCAGGCAGCCAACGAGCTGCTCAATATCGTAGGAATCAAGGCATCTTTTGTGCTTACCGAATACAACGGGAAAATCTATATCAGTTCCCGCTCCATTGATGAAATTAACGTACAGCTTATTATGGAGCGCCTAGGAGGGGGCGGCCACCTGAATGTGGCAGGGGCCCAGATGGCAGGCTGCACCATAGCAGAAGCCAAAAAGCGCATCCAGATAACATTAGACCAAATGCTAAAGGAAGGAGATATCGAGGTATGAAAGTGATTTTATTAGAGGACGTAAAATCTTTAGGGAAAAAAGGGGACGTTGTAAATGTCAGCGACGGCTATGCAAGGAACCTGCTGCTCCCCAAGAAATTAGGGATAGAGGCTAACAATAAGAACTTAAACGACTTAAAGCTGAAAAATAGGCACGCCGAGAAAGTGGCGAAGGAGAATTTAGAAGCTGCAAAAGCGCTGGCAGAAGAAATCGGCACAAAAGAAGTCACCGTTGCCATTAAGACCGGGGAAGGGGGCAAGACCTTCGGCTCGGTATCCACAAAGGAAATTGCGGCGGCAGCAAAGGAGCAGCTTGGCATGGAATTGGACAAGAAGAAAATGGTCCTTCCGGAAGGCGGCTTAAAAGCCCTTGGGGCATATGAAGTAGGGATGAAGCTGCATCCCCAAGTTACTGGGACGCTGAAGGTGAAAGTAACAGAAGCGTAACGGCGCGCAGGGGCACATAGGACATATGTCCAAGAAAACAGGGGTTTTTTAGGTAAAAGCAAAAAGTGCAGCAGCACATAAGAAGTTTAAAGCCAGAAACATCAGGAACAGGACAACACGCAGGAGGGCGGTATGGAAGAAGCTGTATTAAAACGGAATATGCCAAGCAGCAAGGAGGCGGAGCAGTCCGTCATCGGTTCCATGATTATGGACAGGGAGGCCGTGATTATGGCTTCGGAAATCCTTGTGCGGGAAGATTTCTATTATCAGGACTGCGGGATCCTTTTTGAATCCATGCTGGAACTTTACAATGAGGAAGAGCCCATTGACGTGGTGACGTTACAGAACCGCCTCCGGGAAAAAGACGTCCCGGAGCAGCTAAAGGACATTAGCTTTGTGGGGGAGATGGTGACATCCGTGCCCACCTCCGCCAACATCAAGCATTATGCCAATATTGTAAAGGAAAAATCCATGCTCCGCAGGCTCATCCGCGTCAATGAGGACATTGCCAACCAATGTTATCTGGGCAGGGACAGCTTGGAGGATATATTGGCAGATACGGAAAAAAAGATTTTTGATTTGCTCCAGAACCAGGGGCATACGGACTTTGTCCCGATTAAGCAAATTGTCATCAATGCGCTGGAAAGAATTGAACAGGCCTCCAAGACCAAAGGGAATGTGACTGGAATTGCCACAGGCTTCATGGACTTGGATTACCGGACATCCGGCTTGCAGCCATCAGACCTTGTGCTGGTGGCTGCAAGGCCTTCTATGGGGAAAACGGCCTTTGTGCTGAACATTGCCCAGTATGTGGCTTTCCACAGCAACCTCTGCACAGCAATTTTCAGCTTGGAAATGTCCAAGGAGCAGTTGGTGAACCGCCTGTTTTCCTTGGAATCCCGCGTGGACGCCCAGCTTCTGCGCTCCGGCAGCCTAGCGGATTCTGACTGGGAAAAGCTGATCGAAGGGGCAGGCACCATTGGCCGTTCCAGCCTGATTATAGACGATACCCCCGGAATTTCCATTTCAGAACTCCGTTCCAAATGCAGGAAATATAAGCTGGAGCATGGCCTGAAACTGATTATTATTGACTATCTCCAGTTAATGTCCGGCTCCGGCCGTTCCAAGTCAGATTCCCGGCAGCAGGAAATCTCAGATATTTCCCGTTCCTTGAAAAGCCTTGCCCGGGAACTGAACGTCCCAGTGGTAGCCCTTTCCCAGCTGAGCCGGCAGGTGGAGCAGCGGCCGGACCACAGGCCCATGCTTTCAGATTTAAGGGAATCCGGAGCCATTGAGCAGGATGCGGACGTGGTAATGTTTATTTACAGGGACGATTATTACAATAAAGATACGCCAGATAAAAACATTGCAGAGATTATCATAGCCAAGCAGAGGAACGGCCCCATTGGGACAATCAACCTTGTCTGGCTGCCGCAGTACACGAAATTTGCCAATATGGAGAAGCGGTAGGCTAAGGAACTGCTGGATTTAAAAGAGCAAGTAAACCTCTTCGCCCGCCCAAGGCGTTTTGGGAAAAGCCTGAGCAAAGTGAAAGGAATGGGTGATTATCATGGAATTGATTGATTTTGACAATGGCGAACGTATTGGTACCCGGGGATACCGTGGAAATGCTGGCCGGAAACAGGCATATCTTTACAATGATGAATTGTGGATGGTAAAGTTCCCCCAAAGCACAAGGGATTTGGCAGGGAACCATCTTCCTTCTTACACCTCCAGCCCGCTGAGCGAATACATTGGATCGCAAATCTATGGAGCATTGGGGATTCCGGTCCACAGTACGGTAATCGGCCGCTGCCAAGGGAAGATTGTAGTTGGATGCAAGGATTTTACCGTCAATGGAGAATTATTGGAATTTAGCCAGATAAAGAACACGGTGGACGAAGAACTTATATCCGGCAGTTATGGTTCTTCTGCGCAAGGCGAGCGTTTATGTGATGTTTTGAAAGTTATGGAATGTGCGGAAGCATTTAGCGGCATGCGGGACAAAGTGCGGGAACGTTTTTGGGATATGTTTGTCACCGATGCTTTTATTTTAAACAATGACCGCAACAACGGCAATTGGGGGCTGCTGCTTGGGCGTTATACAGTAGGGCTTGCCCCAGTCTTTGATAATGGCAATGCCTTATTTAATAAAAGGACCGTATCCATGGCGGGACGACGCAGGGAAGATGCCGCCCTTGTGAAGCAGGATGTTTTTACCGGAGTTTCTTTTTTCCTTGATTCTAACGGCCATCATATCCACCCATTCCGTTTTATGGAATCTATGGAAAACAAAGATTGCAACGAAGCTGTGCTGCGGTTTGCAGGGCGGGTGGATATGGATAAAATTTTAGGCGTCGTTGAATCAATACCTGAAAAAGCATGGGGGCTTTCTGTTATTTCCCCCGTGCAAAAAGATTTTTATAAAAAATTGCTTCGGACAGCGTGGGAAGAAGGGATTTTTCCTATAGCAGAAAAACTTAGGCAAAGATGATGTCAAAAAACAGCTTTCCAGTTATGTTGTGGAACGTTTTCGCCTTACTTCGGAAATTCAGCCTTAAGTTTGCTTGGGAAGTGAGTTCTGCCGCCATCCTTTGCAGGGCTGGATTTTAGCCATGCCCGAAGCATTTTTTATCATTTCCTGTAACATTTCCCAGATATTTTCCGCAAAAAGCAACTATCTGTGCTTTCCTGTCATTATTTCACGATGAAAAAAGATTGTAACGAAAGGGGGAAATCGTTAAAATAGAATTAGTAAAAAGGGACAAGCTGCAGCCCATGCAGCCAGGCCCCCACACCGGAGGGCAAATCCCAAGAAGGAGGTTAAAATGTGGAAAACGTACGCTATATGATTTCGGACGCGGCAAACATTGTAAATGTTGAGTCCCACGTATTGCGTTATTGGGAAGAAGAGCTTGAGCTTATGATTCCCCGCAATGAAATGGGGCACCGCTATTACACAGAAGAAAATATAGCGCAGTTCCAAAAGATAAAAGAATGGAAAGAGCAGGGTTACCAGTTAAAAGCCATTCGGATGATGATACATAGTACCCAGAACCAGCCAGAGCCCGGCGCCCATGGCTGCCCAGCCCAAGAAGCAGGGGTCTATGCCGGGAGCCAGCCAGAGGGAGGCAGCTACGTCCATCCAGCGGCAGAGGCAGGGGGCTATGGCGGAGACCAGCCAGAGGGAGGCTATGCCCGCCCAGTAGCAGAGGCAGGAGGTTATAGCAAAGGCCAGCCAGAGGGGGGTTATGCCCGCCCAGCAGCGGAGCCCGGAAATTATGCCGGGAGCCAGCCAGAAGGTTATGCCCGCCCAGCCCAAGAAACAGGAAGCCATAGCCGCCCAGCCCAAGAAGCAGGAAGCCATAGCCGCCCAGCCCAAGAAACAGGAAGTTATGTAAAAAGCCAGCCGGAAGGAGGCTATGTCCATCCAGCGGCGGAGCATGAAAATTACGTAAACAGCCAGCCGGAACATGGGCAGCGGCAATATGCAGGCCGCCCCAAGGCAGAGGCAGGGGGATATCCAAACGGGCAGGCACAGTATGCAGTACATCCGGCCATGGAGGCAGGAGGGTTTGTGAATAATCAGCCGGGAGGGAATAACGTGATCCAGATGAACAGGGAATATATGGAAATGGCTCTGAAAGGGGCGGAAGGGAGGCAGATAGCAGAACGGCAGAGCCATGTTTCCAACACGGTAAAGCTAGAACAGTTCCAGTCCATGATGCTCACCATTGTAAAACAGGCGGTAGAAGAGAACAACCAAGCCTTGGGCAAGGAAGTGGGCACGCAGGTGGGCGATAAGGTGCTGAAGGAAATGAATTACCTGATGCGGGAACAGGACGAAGCGGAGGAAGAGCGGTTCCGCAAGCTGGATGAAGCAATCCGCACGACCCGCAAGGCCAAGAGGTTCCGCAAGGAGAAAAAGGCCAAGAAGGAAAAAGACCCAGCAAAGCTGGTAGGGAAGGAGAAGAACTTAAACCCGAACTTAACCGTTTAAAAAAAGAATCCTGCGTACAGCAGGATTCTTTTTGGGCTTATGTAGGGATTAGCCCTGTTCAATAGCGCCTGTTGGGCAGGAGCCTGCGCATGTCCCGCAGTCGATGCAGGTATCTGCGTTGATTTCATATTTGCCATCGCCAGCAGAGATAGCGCCTACTGGACATTCCCCTTCACAAGTTCCGCAGCTTACGCAAGAATCATTAATTACATATGCCATTTTCGTCTTCCTCCTTATAAAATGAATATTCATCTCAGCTCCCTAACGGTAGCTTTGAACCTTATTTTAATACAAATGGACAATGATTACAAGTGGAATTTGCTAAAGTTTCTTTGTTTTTTAACCGAAATAACTATTGTTAAAATTTAGGAAGGCAGGAATCAAAGGGCAGGAAGGGAGAAAACCTTATGTTTTGCGGCTTTGGCGCACGCTATAGTTATTCTCCTGACGGCTTTCAAAAGGGGCATAGAATATGAATATAAGAGTAGAGAACAGCAATTTGCCGGAAATTACCAAGGCAAACCGGGCAGAAACCAAGGGGGCTGCCACAGCCCAAGCCCAGAAGGAACAGGCTGCGCAGGCAGAGCAGGCCGCAGGAAGGGTGCAAGGCGTGCAGCAGACTATGGTGGACGCCCCCCATCGGGCAGGGGACTCCCAGATTGGGAAAATACAGCAGGATGCAGAAAACGCCCAAGCCCAGCATTTCCAGCAGCAGATGGAAATGGCAGCCAATATGATGTCCGGGAAAGACTGCCAGCAAATGGAAGAGGAAGGGTTTTCCGTAACGGGCACCGATGTGGAAACCATTGTCACAGTGGTGGATAAGATTAAGGCAGAACTGGCAAAAGCAGGGGTTGACATTACCGTATTCGGGGATGAATTAAGCGGGGAACAGCTAGAAAAGCTGGTCGGGAGCACCGGCCTTGCCAAGCAGTTAGAGTCGGCCATGAAAGAAGCAGACCTTCCTCCCACGGCGGAAAATATTTCAGATTGCGAGGAGGCCTTACGGCAGGCAGCAAGCCTAACCGGCTGTTCCGAGGAGGCCATCCGGTATCTGCTGGGGCAGGAACTTCCCCCAACAATAGAGAACCTTTACAAAGCGCAGCACAGCAGTTCTAGCGCTTATCCGGCAGGGCATGCAAATGGGAATGGCGGCCCCGCACAGGCAGCAAACGGCTATTATGGCAATGGAGCCCCACAGGCAGCAAATGGGAATGGCGGCTCAGCACAGGCAGCAAACGGCTATTACGGCGGCTCAGCCCCACAGCAAGCCGGGCAAAATGCCGCAGGATCTGCCATGGACGGCAACTTGAAATCGCAAGTGGAACAGATTATTGCCCGCGTAGGGCTTGCTGTAAATGAAGATACTATGGCGATGGCTCAATGGATGATGGGCCAGCAGATTCCTTTAACAGAGGAAAACATAAGGTACGCCATGGACTTAAAGGAGATGCAGCTGCCCCCAGATGCCGGGAAGCTCCTAGGGGCTATGTTAGGGGCAATTGCAGAAGGGAACCGTCCGTCCGATGCTATCCTTATGGATGGCTACAGTTTTGCCGGCCGGGCAAAAGAGGCGGCAGAAACCGTTGCCCAAGCCACGGATGCGGATATCTGGCATGTGTTGGAAAAAGGCCTTCCCTTTACCATAGCAAATTTACAGGCAGCCAAGCAGGAAGGGCAGCAAGGAGAATCCCAAGGCCAGCAGGGAGCTGCTGCCAACCCACAGCAAGCGCCGGATTTTGCCCAAGAGGACCTTGCGTTCCTCACGGCAAAACGGCAGCTGGAGGAAACAAGGCTGATGATGACGTCACAGGCCAATTATGCATTGCTCAAGCAAGGGTTTGCCATTGAAACAAAGCCTTTAGAAGAAGTTGTGGAGCAGCTAAAGGCTTTGGAAGAGCAATACTATAAGGGCCTGCTGTCACAGAACGGAATAGAAGCCACAGCAGAACAGGCGGCTGTTTTTGCAGAAACAATGGGCAAAACCCATGAATTGGCTGGCGCACCGGCTTACTTATTGGGGAACACCCAGACAGCCGTGGATACCGTCAATGATATGCACAAGGCTGGGATGTCCCAGAAAGCGGATTTGGAGCGGGCAGGGGAGGCATATGAAGCCCTCCGGACAGCCCCCCGGGCAGATTTAGGGGATTCCATAAAGAAAGCATTCCGGAATGTAGACGGTATCCTAGAGGATTTGGGACTTGAAGCGACAGAGATGAACCGCCGGGCAGTGCGGATTTTAGCCTATAACCGGATGGAAATTAACCCGGAATCCATTGCTGGGATGAAGGCAGCCGACCAGAAGGTCCAGAACATGTTCCAGAACCTTTCCCCATCCGTAGTGCTGGAAATGATACGGGAGGGCGTAAACCCTCTGGAAATGACTGTGGAGCAGCTAAACAGCAAGGCTGCAGAAATCAAAAACAGCATGGACGGCGCAGAGGAAGAGAAATTCAGCAAATTCCTGTGGAAATTAGAGCAGCATCAGGAAATCACCCCAGAGGAACGGGACAGCTATATTGGCATTTACCGCTTGCTGAACCAGATAGACAAGACAGACGGGGCAGTGGTAGGGGCTTTGGTGAACCAAGGCGCAGAGCTTACCATGAAAAACCTCCTGGCTGCAGTGCGTACCAACCGGAATTCGGGCATCAATGTATCGGTGGATGGGAATTTCGGCGGGACGGAGGCCGTACCTACAGAGGAATTGAGCATTTCCCAGCAGATAGAGTCCGCATATCAGGCTGATTGCGCGAAAGAAGCTTTTGCAATGGTGACGCCGGAAGGTTTGCAGCAAGCCATGGCAAACGGCGCAGGAAATATAGAAGGGCAGGCGGCAGACGCCCAGCAAGGCAAGACAGCGCAGCATGCACAGCAGAATATGGCAAACGGCGCAGGGAAGCCTTGGACGGAACTGACCCCGGAAGAATTGTTATGGCAGATGAAACAGGCGCCGGAAGATACAGAAACGGAAGATGCATATTATCAGGAACGGATGCAGGAATTTGCAGGGGCAAAAGAGGCAGAAGCCCAAGTGCTCCAGATGCTGGCGGGCCACGACATGCCTGTGACGGCCTACAATATTTTGGCGGCAAAACAGATGATGGAACAGCGGAACGTGTTCAAGTCATTGTTTGACCCTAAAAATTTCGGGGAAGAAGTTGATTTTGAAGAAGTTAAGGCCGGGATCCTAGAGGAATTCGGCGAGGCGGTGAAAACCCCTGAGGAGATGGCCAAAGCCCAGAAAAAGCTAGCAGAAGTGGCCGAGAATGTCATGAAGACCATGATTACTTCTGAGGACGTAAGGAGCCTTGACATCCGGGACATGAAAATCTTAAAGCAGCAGATTGCCCTAGGCACCCGGATGGCAAAAGAGGAAAATTACGCAATCCCAGTGCTGGTAGCGGATGAACTGACAAATGTCCAGCTTAAGATTGTCCGGGGCAAGGAAGAGCGGGGCAGGGTGGATATCATGTTTGATTCCCCTGCGCTTGGGAAGGTTGCAGCCAGCTTCCAGATACAGCCAGAATCCGTAAAAGGGTACATCATTTCCGATTCCCCGGGCACAATTGAAGCATTGAAAGAACGGGAAATGCAATTGCAGGAACGCATCAGCCCAGAACATGGGGATGCATGGAACGTAGATATGATTTGCAGCGGTAATTTGGATTTAGCCCGTTTTTCCTTTGGGGAAAAAGAGGCAGGGCAGCCAAAACCGGAAGAAGGGCCAAGCCCAGTCCAGACCAAGGCGCTGTACGGCGCTGCAAAAGCATTTTTAGAAGAAATCAAACGGGCAGGGCAGGAACAAGAAAATTCAGGAGAGGTGTAAAATATGAAGATTAACCACAATATGTCAGCGCTTGTTGCCAACAAGAGATTATTAGCGTCAGATAAAAGCCTATCAAATTCCATTGAACGGCTTTCTACGGGGTTCCGCATTAACCGGGCCTCCGACGATGCAGCCGGGATGGCAATTTCCACGAAAATGAAAGCACAGATTAAGGGCTTGTCGCAGGCATCAAGGAATGCTTCAGACGGGGTTTCCGTATTGGATACGGCAGACGGTGCCCTTACGGAAGTCCATGCCATGCTCCAGAGGATGCGGGAGCTTTCCGTACAGGCAGCAAATGAAACGAATACCACAGACGATTTGGAGGCAATCCAAGCGGAAATTTCTTCCCTGCGGGATGAGATTGACCGGATTTCCAAAGATACGGAGTTTAATACCAAGCATTTGCTGGACGGGACCTTAGACCAGCGGGTATACCCAGATAACCGTGGGATTACAAGGATTGCGATTTCCGATGCTGTGACTGCCAATGAGTATACGGTTAGGGTGAATCAGGACGCTGCCCTTGCAAAATTAGAGGGGACACAGTCCATTGCGGCCAATGCCACTGTCCCTGCCGGGGCGGAAGGGGTAGTTGTCATCAATGGCGTGGAGGTTCCAATAAAAGAAGGCCAGACCTTTGAAGAAGTATATGAAAGCCTGCGGGAAGGCGCAGAGCGTGGAGAAACCAACCTCATGGTAGTTGCCAATAAGGCTGCCACTGGCGGGGAGCCTGAAAATGGCGGCTATGTGCCGACTGATGTGGCAAACGGCGGGTTTTTGGTGTTTGTATCGGATGAATACGGGGATTCTACCGAGATGACCATAAAATGTGACAATGCAGACCTTGCAGCGTTTTTGGGGATTCCGCAGGATATTACAAATACTGGGAAGGACGTGGATATTGCGATTGACAATACAGATGTAGGGTTCGGTTCACAGGCCACTATCCTGACAGACGGCAATTATGTAACGATTTCCGACCGGAATGGGTTTGAAATGAAGTTTGAGGTAACGCCGGGGACGGCTGCCGATACCCAGCCCATCCATCTGGATGTTACCGATATCGGCACCATGACCCTCCAGATTGGCGCAAATGAGAACCAGACCGTAGATGTGCGGATTCCAGAGGTTTCCTCCCGCACCTTATATATTGATAAAGTGGACGTCTGCACCGTAACGGGGGCTGACCGTGCCATTGAGAGCTTTGACGGCGCAATTGCCAAGGTAAGCGAGGTACGTTCCAGTATTGGGGCATACCAGAACCGCTTAGACTATGCAGTCAGCAGCTTGGACGGGACAGAACTGAACATGACGCAGGCCTTGTCCCGGATTGAGGATGTGGACATGGCAGAGGAAATGACAGAATACACTAAATATAATGTGCTGACACAGGCAGCGACTTCCGTACTTGCACAGGCCAACGACCTTCCCCAGCAGGTATTGCAGTTGCTGCAATAGGGGGTTAAACGATGACCCAAGAAAAAAAACAGGAATTTACCCGCCGGCTGAGCTGCTGCAACCGGGGGGAAATGATTGTAATTATGTATGATATCTTATTTTCCTATCTGGACGATGCCATAGAGGCCAAAGGGCAGGGAACATATGAGGAGTTCCGGGACGCAGTGGGGAAGGCAGGGCAGGTAGTCCACAGGCTGATGGAGGACTTGGATTTTGCCTACCCCATCGCCAGTGAACTCTACCCCGCCTACCAGTTTGTAAGCAAGCTCCTGTCCCTTGCAGTATGTAAGAATACGGCAGAGAACCTCCATGATGCAAAGAGGGTCTTAAAGAACCTGTATGATGGCTTTGCAGAAGCAGCCAAACAGGATTCCTCAGCCCCCCTGATGCAGCATGCCCAGCAGGTTGTGGCAGGCATGACATACCAGAAGGGCAGCCTGACGGAAACGCTTCAAGGTTCTGAAAGCTCAAGGGGATTCTTCGCGTAAGGGTCCCCGTCAAACTGTTTGGCTTTTGTCAGCAAGAATTTATAACGCATCTGCAGTGCGTTCACTTGATAGATGCAGCAGTCAATCAAATCCGGTTCCATAGCATTTTCAAAGTTGCTGTAGGCAAGGGCCAAGTCGTATTTGGCTTGTTCAAGGTCATCTAAAAGTAAGGCGTAAGCAGTCCTGTTTGCTAATCGTTTTTTTGTAATCTGAAACATATGCATCCCTTTCTTTTTTCCAACGGGTTCCCTGCAAGATTAACGGGCTGTACAGGAGGCCTGCGCTGGCAGTGCAGATACCGGCGCAGGTTATTTGTACAAGGGTGAAGCCCGTGCAGGGGCTGCCGCTTTCTTACTTTAAGTATAAGCAAAAAATTCCAGCTCTATACGAAAAAGTCATAAATTTTTCCAAAAAAGTATATATTTATAAAAACACAGGGACTGGCGTAAGGTTTCAGTTGAAAGGCAGTGCGGGAAAAAAATATTTTACTGCCAACTGTGCTGAAATGTGGGGAAAGGGCTTACTGTGGAAAATAATTTTTTCATTACTATCTATGCTTAAGTAAACCGAAAGGGGGATCCGTGTGAAAGGTAAGTTTTTCATTACTATTTGTGTTTAAGTAAACCGAAAGGGGGATTCGTGTGAAAGATAGTTTTTTATTACTATTTGCGTGAAACAAACCGAAAGGGAAGGGTGATTTTTATGGAAAAATATTATGGGGCGGCAATGATTGCCGTGATTTGTGTGCTGATCCTGTTTATCGGGGCCATGAAGCAGAAAGCAGAAGCCTTGACAACCTTCGTGCTCCGGGCATTTGCGGGGGCTGTGGGCATTTACGCAGTAAATGAAATCTTAAGGGGCCAAGGCTTTTCGGTACTTCCCGGCGTCAACCCAGTCACTGTTTTGACAGTCGGAAGCCTTGGTATCAGCGGGTTTGCGCTGATTTACGCAATTCTCATCTACCATTTATTGTAACATTGTCACAAAAATGAAAAAATTGCCGTTACCTACTTTACAGGATGCAGGACTTGCATTATAATCTTAAACAATCACTTGCAGATGCAGGTGGATGAATACAGGCACAGGGAGAGGTGATGAATTGGGGAGGTAAAGACTGTGTCCACCCTGTTGCTGTTAAGCTTGGCGGCGGCAATGGACTTAAAAGAAGGCAAAATCAGGAACCGGCTGGTTTTGGCAGGGTTAGCAGAAGGGCTTCTTCTCCAGATTGCGGAGGCAGGATGGGAAGGGGCAGGCGTTTTTCTTAGGAACGTTTCTATACCGGTAATCTTATGTTATCTGTTATTTCTTATGCATGCCCTTGGGGCAGGCGACATCAAATTATTTTCCGTAATTGGTGGTATTTGGGATTTGCATGTACTTAAGCTGACAATCATAGTATCTTTTCTGGTAGCGGCAGGGATGTCCTTGTGGAAAATGCTGTATTACCGCAATCTGATTTCACGTCTATGCATTTTTAGGAAATATCTACATCAGGTAATCGTAACGTTTCAACTGCCTGAATATCCAAAAGATTCTCAGGGGAAACAACATATCATTCATTTTTCAACCGCAATATTAATAGGGTTTTTAGTAGCTTTGGAGGTGGCCGATTGAGTAAGGTTTTAATTGCTGTCTGTGATTCAGACGCAGCGTATGGCAGGAAATTGGGGGAATGGATTACCCTAGGGAAAGGAGGGGATTTGGCCGGGTGCAGCTTTTCTTCCCCGGGGCAGTTTCTGGAATTCCAGAAAACAAAGGCGCCGGACGTAGCCCTTTTAGGGCAGGGTTTTTGGGAGGATGCCCAGATTGCCGGGCAGGCAGCCGGGGCAATGGCAGAGGAGGCCAAGAAAGGCCATGGGGAAACGTTATGGCTATGCCTGTATGGTTCTGGCGGGGCAGATAAAATACCAGAATCCCTGCAGATGCTCCCTGTAGTAGAAAAATACCAGCCTGCTTCTGGGATTGTAAGGGAAATTTTTTCTTATTGCCAGAAATATCGGGAAGGGGAGCAGGAACCAGCCGGGCCAGGGCCGGAGCTGGTTGGCATTTATTCGCCGGGGCAGGATCCTTGGCAGACGCCCTTTGCGCTGACATTTGCACAGGAATTGGGCAGGGAAGAACGGGTGCTTTATGTGAATTTCAAGGAATGTGCAGGGTTTTCCAGCTGGCTTAAGGAGAGCTACCAGCGTGATTTGATGGATGTGATGTACCTGTGCCTAACTGGGGATGAGGAGAATGTCCCAGACTGCATTAGGAGCGCCGTGTATGTGCTGGAAGGGGTGGACTATATCCCGCCTTCGGAGGACAGCCTTTGCTTGGGGCAGGTTTCTGGGCAGGACTATGTCCGCTTTGTCCGGCTTTTGGCAGAAAAGAGCGGGTATGGCAGCATTATTCTGGATTTTGGCATGATGGTGCCGGGATTTCTGGAACTGCTGGGCCTGTGCAGCAAGGTATATGTGCTGGGCGGGCAGATGGGGCTTAAAAAACATGCCTTGGAGCATTTCCGGCAGATGATGGGCAGGCAGGAGGGGAGCCAGAAGCTGGAGGAAAAATTATGTTACCTCACCCTTCCGAAAATAGCGGTAAACTGCCAAGGGGACCAGATGCAGCAGTGGGTTTGGGGAGAACTTGGGGACTATGTGAGAGGATTATTGGGGGTACAAATTGGAACAGATTAGGAAACGCGTATTAGGGCAGCTAGACATGAGCAGGGAACATGAGGATGAAGAAATCCTTGCAGTCATTGACGAGGAAATCTGCAAAGAGGCAAGGGAGCGGACGATTCCCTTAAATTGGCGGAAGGAACTTAGGATGCAGGTGTTCCATTCCCTGCGGAAACTGGACGTGCTGCAGGAACTGCTGAATGAAGATGAGATTACGGAAATTATGGTAAACGGGGAAGACCATATTTTCTACGAAAAAGCAGGGGAGGTGGTAAAATGGGAAAAAAGCTTTTCCTCCCGGGAGAAGCTAGAGGATATCATCCAGCAGATTGTGGGAAACCACAACCGGATGATAAACGAGGCAAAGCCCATTGCAGACACGAGGCTGGAAGATGGCTCCCGCGTCAATGTGGTGCTGCCGCCGGTGGCCTTGGACGGCCCTGTGGTATCTATCCGTAAATTTCCCAAGCATCCCATTTTAATGGAGCAGATGGTTGCGCAGGGCTCTATCAGCAGGGAGTGTGCAGAGTTTTTGGATCTGCTGGTAAAGGCTGGCTATAATATCTTTATTTCCGGCGGGACCGGGTCAGGGAAAACGACATTTCTAAATGCCCTTTCTGAATTTATCCCGAAAACAGAACGTGTCATAACAATTGAAGATTCCGCAGAATTGCAGCTTCAGGGGATTGCAAATTTAGTCCGCTTGGAAACAAGGAATGAAGGGGCGGAAGGCGGGTTAGCCATTTCCATCCGGGATTTAATCCGCACAGCCCTCCGTATGCGCCCTGACAGGATTATCGTAGGGGAAATCCGCGGGGCGGAATGTCTGGACATGCTTCAGGCCATGAATACAGGACACGACGGCTCCCTCAGCACGGGACATGCCAACAGCTGCCAAGACATGGTAAGCAGGATGGAAACCATGGTATTGATGGGGATGGAGCTGCCCTTGGCGGCAATCCGCGCACAGATAGCGGCCGGGGTGGACGTTCTGGTACACTTGGGGAGGCTCCGGGATAGAAGCAGGCGGATGCTGTCCATTATGGAAATGGCTGGGGTGGAGCAAGGGGAAATTAAGCTGAACCCCCTCTACGAATTTAACGAAATGGGGGAACGGAATGGAAGGATTGTAGGGAGCTGGGTGAAAAAGGGGGAGCTTATCCACCAAGGGAAACTATACCGGGCAGGAATGGAGGGAGGGTTTGCGGAATGAAACGATATGCCGTAACGTGGGAAAAGACAAAGTCTGCAATGTATGAAGTTTTAAGAGGTGCGTGTATTGGGCGGAGAGGAAAACAGGTCTTATAAAATTTATCGGTTAAGCGGAAAGGAAAAACTGCTCTGCATGGGAATTGCACTTGGCCTTGCAGGCGTAATAGCATGGCTGTTTTACCGGGACATTTTTGTAATGGCAGGGGCTGCGGCCCTCTATTTCCCAGTAAAAAAAGCCGCAATGGAGCATTTCCAGAAAAAGCGGCAGGGGGAACTGCTGTACCAATTTAAAGAAATCCTCCAAATGGCAGCCACAGCCCTAAAAGCCGGGTACGCCATGGAAAATGCCTTTGTACAGGCAAGGGAGGAGTTTGCAAGGCTCTATGGGGAACATGCCCTTATGGCAAGGGAATTTGCTTACATAAACCATCAGGTGCGGTTAAACGTTACCTTAGAATCCTTGCTGGAGGATTTGGCAAAGCGGAGCGGGATTGAGGAAATCAGCAGCTTTTCCCAAGTGTTTGGCTTTGCAAAGCGAAGCGGCGGGGATTTCTTGAAAATTTTTCAGAATACCGTGGATAAAATCGCACAGAAAGCAGAGGTGAAGCGGGAAATTGAAGTGGTAATTGCAGCAAAGCAGATGGAAATGGGCATTATGAGCCTAGTGCCGTTTGGGATTCTGCTCTATGTGGGAGTTACTTCCCCGGAATTCTTGGAACCCCTGTATGGGAACTGGCTGGGGGCTTCGGTTATGACAGTTTGCCTTGTGGTATATGGCTGCGCTGTGAAGCTAGCAGGAAAAATCGTAGAGATTGAGGTGTGAGGAGGCAAACTGTTGGCTGTGCTATGGGAATAGCAGGGGAAATTGTGGAGATTAGGATGTGAGGAGGCAGGCTGTGTTTTGGTATATCATTGGCATGGGAATCTGTGTAGGGATCGCTTGGCGTATGAAGCGGAGGGGAGTCCGGAAAAATGTATATGAAGCTGTGTTTGTGATGGCAATCGGTTTCTTGCTGGCAGCAGTGCTTTGGCAGATGGACGAGGGAAAAAAGGGGCAGTGCCAGGTTGCTAGGAATCCTCCGGGCCTGGGCCTTGAAGAAAAGGATTATCTGGTAGATGCAGAAGGGCTGCTGGAACAGTATCCCATCAAAGTCCCTGTGGAAGAAAAACTATTTACCAAGAAGCAGCGGCAGGAATGTTTCAGGCAGGCCAAATTGGAATTGGACCAAGCAATCCTAGGGGGAAATGAATCCCTTGACAAGGTACAGGAATCTTTATATCTGCCAGAAACGCTGCAAGAAGGGGCGGTTGCGGTAACTTACAGTTTTTCCGATTATGAGGTATTTGATGCAGAAGGGACACTTTTGGAAGGCCTTGAAGAGCCCGTATTGGTGGAAGTGACGGCAGAATTAACCTGTCAGGGAGAAACCTGCCTGTACACCTTTTTTGCCCGGGCAGTGCCAAGGGATAAGTCCAAGCAGGAACTGCTTGCAGAACAATTAGGGCAGATGTTAGCTTTGGAAAACCAGCAGAAGGATAAAGATTATCTGGAACTCCCAACAGAATTGGAGGGGAAGGCAGTTAAGTGGAAAGAGCAAGCAGAAAACCGCAGCTTTCTAGGCCTTCTTCTGGGAGCCGCAGGTGCAGCAGGGCTGATTTTCGCAGAAAAAGAGGAAAAGAAGCGCAAGGAGCTGGAACGGCGGCAGCAGATGCTTTCCGATTACCCGGAAATCGTCAGTAAATTGTCATTATTGCTGGGGGCTGGGATGTCCATTACGTATGCATGGGAAAAAATAGCATATGGATACCAGAAGCAGCGGGAACTTCAGGGAAAGAGGGAACGCTGGGCCTATGAAGAAATGCTGGCGGCACTCCATGAAATCCAAGAGGGAGTAGGGGAACTTAAGGCCTTTGAGAACTTTGGGGAACGGTGCCAGCTTGCCCCTTACCGGAAATTATCTTCCCTGATTGTGCAGAACATACGCAAAGGTGCGAAAGGGATGCAGCGGCTTTTGGATGAAGAGGAACGGGAGGCCTTTGAGGAGCGGAAGGCACGGGCCAGAAAAGCCGGGGAAGAGGCGGGCACAAAGCTCCTTCTGCCCATGGGCATGATGCTGGCAGTAGTATTGGCGGTATTGGTGGTCCCGGCAGGGCTTACCCTGAACCTATAAGGTTATGGTGCCAATTCGATAAGAAACCAAGGAACGAGAATTAAAATAGCAAAAAAGGCACATTCCACAACATTTTGTGCCTAAACGGAACAAAAAACACTTAAAAGTATAAAAATAAGAGAAATTCAGGAGGAATTGATATGAAAGAATGGAAAAGGTTTTTACAGGAAGAGGACGGAATGGGTGTTGTAGAAGTGATCTTGATTGTTGTGGTGCTCATTAGTTTAGTCGCTATCTTCAAGTCACAAATCACAGCGGTGATAAACGCTGCACTGAAAAAGATAACAGAAAATGCTAAGAAGATTTGAGGTGAAAAAGGATAGCAGCAGCCATGGAATACAAGAAGAAGTAAGTTCTGGCAGAAAACAGCATCAGGCATTGCAGAGAATATTCAGGTACAAAGAAAGCCAGAAGGCATGGAGCAGCATCACCGTACAGCATCAGGCATTACAGAGGAAATTCAAGCTCAAAGAAAATAAGCAGGCAGGGAGCATTACCGTTTTTCTTGCATTGGTTTTGGCATTAGTATTGTCCCTTTGCTTTTCCCTGTTAGAAGCGGGAAGGGTCCAGGGCCTTGCAATCCTTGCCCAGCGCAGCTTGCAGCTGAGCCTGCAGTCCACCTTCGGGATGTACCATATCCCCCTCTGGCAAAATTACCATTTGCTGTTTTTGGATGGAAACGGCAGCCAAGGGCAGTTTTCCCTGTCAGGGCTGGAGGGGATTATGATGGAAGAGGATGGGAGGAAGCAACGGGGCGCCAGTTTCTACCACCTTGCATTAAAGGGCATAGAAATCACCGGCTATGCGTTAGCTACCGATGAAAAAGGCAAACTCTTCCGTGCGCAGGCCTGCAAGGCCGCCCGGGAACAGCTTGCAGAGGCTGCGGCTGATTCTTTGAAAGGGCAGATGGAGCAGGGGAAAGAACTGGCAGAGGACAGGGAAGAGCTGCAGAAGAAGTGGGAACAGGCTGGGGAGGCAGAGGAACAGGCAAAGGATTGGAAAGCACAGGAGGAAGAAGCAGGGGACAAAAATACAGGCAGTGCAGCAGGCCAGCCAGATGGAGGGCAGGAAGAAGGGGAGAAAGGCACAGATACAAATGGCAAAGAGCCAGGTTCTGCACAATCTGGGCAGGAATTACCGGAAAACCCGATAGAACTGGTGAAAATGTGGAAAAGTTCCCCCATTCTTGCCATGGTAGTGGAAAACCCTTCCGAGCTTTCTGGAAAAGCAATTTCCCTGCAAGATACCTTGGGGAGCCGCAGGATAGAATCTGGGAATCTGGCAGCCCCAACAAAAGAAAAGCTGGAGAAGATTTGGCTCCTGCAATATTTGGATTATTATTTTTCCTGCCAGAATGGGGAAGGGGAAGGCGGCTGCAAAACCCATGCTTTAGATTATGAACTGGAATACTGCATTGGCGGGAAGGCAACCGACAAGGAAAATCTCGAGCGGACAGTAAAAGAGCTGTTATTGCTCCGGGAGGCAGGGAATTTTGCAACCATCATGCAGGACAGCCAGAAACAGTCATTGGCATTGGAAATGGCTGCTGCAGTGGCAGGGTTTACCGGGATTGCCCCTTTGGTACATGCAGTACAGGTTGGAATCCTCTTGGCATGGAGTTATGTGGAAAGTATTTTAGATGTGCGCTGCTTGCTGTCCGGAGGAAAAGTACCTTTGGTAAAAAAGGTGTCTGAATGGAAAAGTGATATATCATCGGGCCAGAAAACATTGGAGCAAAAGCCTTCGGGGCAGGAACATGAAGCAGGCTTGGATTACCGGGAATATTTACAAGTCCTGTTGCTTACAGTCAATGAAACGGCGCTTACGTCCCGCGCCATGGACATCATTGAGAGGAACATCAGGATGGTTCCGGGCGAAGGGCAGTTTTGCATGGACCACATGATAGGCGGCGTGGATGCAGAGGCTTTGTATGGGGCGCATACGCTGTTCCTTGGGTTTGCCACCGGTGCAAAGGGCGGCATGTACCATTTCAGCAGCAGGAAACAGCTCTTTTATTGATATTGCTGAAGGGGTACAATACGGCGTATTTTTTGGCGGCAGGAAGAGGGCATGGAAACTTTTACTGGCATTGATGAAAGGAAAAAATGCAGCAGCACAGGTATGTTTTGGCGGAAGGAGGGCATGGAAAAGTGCCTTGGATTACAAGAAAGGAAAACGGAAAGATCTCTCTCAGGCATCCATTTTGCAAAGAAAAAAGTAATAGGGCATTATACCCGCCCAAGGCGCTTTCCCATGCTTTCCTTCCGGGGAGCCTGACGGTGGAAGCGGCGTTGGCTCTGCCCATATTCTTATTCTTGATGGTTACAGTCTTGTACCTATTTTGCATTATGCAGGTGCAGTATATCGTAGGAAATTCTTTGGATGCAGCAGTGGCGGAAATTTCCCTGATGGGCAGGCTTTCCGAGAAAGAAGCGGAAAATTTGGTGAAAGCGGCTTTCTATAAGGAATTGGCGGCGCAGGGATGCCCTGTTTCCAAGATAGAGCATGGGATAGCAGGATTTTCATGGAAGGGCACGAAAGTAGATGCAGGGTATATTGACGCCTCCCTATCGTACCGTTTGCCATTTCCCCTGCGGTTCTTTGGGAAAAAGTCCATGGGATTGTCCGATGGATGCCGGATGCACCGCTGGACAGGAAATGCGGAAAATGGGGCAGGGGCAGAGGGAGGCGGGGAGTGGGTTTATGTCACCCCATCCCAGCAGGTATACCATGCCAGCCGGGCATGCACCCACCTAAAACTTTCCATAAAAGCAGTATCCATAAAAAACCCAGCGTGGAAGCAGTATGCCTCTTGCAGCCATTGTGCCGATGGGAAATCAGCAGGCACTTCCATTTATATTACAAGTGAAGGGGACTGCTACCATTACGCCGTAAATTGCAGCGGCCTAAAAAGGACAATTTATATGGTTTTGAAGAAAGATGTTGGAAACAAAAGAGCCTGCTCCAGATGCGGAGGCTAAAAAATTGGATTCTGAATAAAACGAAGGAAAAAAGGTTCTGCTCCAGATATGGGGACTGAAAAATTGGATTCTCAATAGAACGGAGGAACAAAAGATTCTGCTCCAGGTATGGTAGCTGAAAAATTGGATTCTCAATAGAACGAAAGGGATGGGAAATTTATATGCAAAAATATCTTGTATTAGGGTTACTGGGCTTATGCAGCTGGGAAGACATGAAAAGAAAAAGGCTGACAGTTGTTTACATATTGCTGTTTGGCATTTGCGGCATGATGCTGCATCTCTTTTCTCCTATTTGCTCCATTTACAGTATTTTAGGCGGTATATTGCTAGGGCTAGCCATGATGCTGGCAAGCGTGGCGACAGGAGGGATGGTTGGGATGGGGGACGGCATCCTTTTGGCAGTGACCGGGGTGTACCTAGGCGGTACTGGAAATTTGGAACTGCTTTCCATAGGGCTTTTGCTGTCAGCTTGCTGGTCGCTGGGGCTGGTTGTGCTGAAAAAGAAAAGGGGAAAAGACCAGATTGCCTTTGTTCCCTTCCTGCTGGCATCTTATCTTACCATGCTGTTTCGGTGGCAAATATGAGAAGAAAGCCGTGTGGTTTGATTCGGAAACACTTATCTTACCATGCTGCTTCGGTGGCAAATATGAAGGGGTTAAAGGCTAGAGGGAGCCTGACCGTAGAGGCAGCGTTGGTTGTCCCCATTGTGCTGTTTTGTATCCTGCTGTTTCTGAATCAGGGGCTGGATCTGTATGGGGAACTGGTAAAGACAGCCCAAAGGCAGGAAATGTGGGAAGAATTTAATCCAGCAGATAAATTTCGCAGGTTGGAATTACTGGGGGAAATAGCTGGGGGATAGGAAAAAAGCATATTTGGCATGGTTAAGCCCCAATACGCCATCCATAAGGCGGCACTGGGAATACATTGCAGGGGAATGGGATAGGGCAAAGCTAAGAGATAAGTTTTTATAGCGTTTTGTGCCTTGGCCAAAGGGAAGGAATGGACAAAAAATGGAAGTAACATACCGGAAAAATTTACATAAAAGTTATATGTGCATACATGCCGGGGAGGAACCGGCAGAGGAATATGAGCTGTGTATGCTGGAGGGAAGGGATATCCCATACTTACTGGCAATGGAAACAGTGCTGGCAGATGGGCAAAGGCAGTATTTGTATGATATCAGCGGCAAACAGCAATTGGAAGATTATTTATTGGGAAAGAAGATGGACTATGGTATTCTGTGGAGTGTGCTGTGTTCGATACGGGGGCTGTGCGCTGTGCTGCCGGAATATTTGCTGCGGGAAGGGGGAATCTGCCTTGAGCCGGAATATATTTACGTGAATCTGGAGGATAGGAACCTGTATTTTGCATACCTTCCTTTTGGAAATGGGAACTTGCCAGAAGCATTTGAGCGTTATATGGAACAGACGCTCCGTAAAATTGACCATCAAGATAGGATGGCAACGGAACTGGGCTACCAAGTATACCAAATGTGCATGATGGAAAATGCCAATATGCAGGGGATTTTTGAAAGCCTCCTGAAAAAAGGGCAACATATGCCAAGCCCAGAATTACAGCAGGAAACACCGCAGGGAAACAGAAATTATGAATATGGGGAACCGGATGTGGAAACTACAGAAAATCCGCCCCGCCAAAAAAGAATTTTAGGGAAACTGCTGCCCAATATAGAAAAGGCAGAAAATCCGATTCAGCAGAAAAGGATTCCCGGAAACCTATTTGGCAGAAATAGCGCTTTGGCAGGAAAAGCGCCATGGTTAAGCAGCTTTCTGGAAAGCTGGAAGGAAGAACCGCAGAAAGGGAAAAAATCCCAAGAAACAGCTGCAGGGGAACAAGGACAAAAAGAAAGCGGGTTCTGGAGCAGGTATTTTCCCTGTATGTCCCAAAGAAAATCAATTCCTGTAAAATGCCCGGCAAAAACATATGGGGAAAGCTATAGCAAAGAAGGTTTCCATCGGAAATGGAAAAAGAAAAGGGAGATTGACGCTAATAATAGGCAAGAAGCACAAAGGGAGGAAGAGCTGCAAAGCCTGCAAAAGGCACAAAGGGAGGAAGAGCCGCAACGGGTACAAAAGGCACAAAGATATCAGATAGGCAGCAGCAATTACTGCCATCCATCAGATGTGCAGGAACCGGAACATCCTACAGAAATTCTTGGGGCACGTACGCAGGAACCAGCCGGAAAACTGGTGTACCAAGGGATTCACGGCTGTGAAGATATTCTGGTATCTGGAGAAGTATTTCTGTTGGGGAAAAACCGGCAGCAGGCCGAGGGGATTATAGAGGCAGAAGGGGTCAGCAGGCTTCATGCCAAAATCAGCAGGCAGGAGGGGGAATATTATTTAGAGGACTTAAATTCGACGAACGGCACATACCTCAATGGGAACCCTGTAGAATATCATCAGAAAAAGAAGTTACATAGAGGTGACAAAATTCGATTTGGAGCGGAAGAATTCTTGTTTTCCTGAGGGTGGTGAGAGGTTGACTTTGCGGATAAAACTTTATATACTAAAGACATTGAAAAATTTGGAGGCTTTAGTATGAAAGTTAATATTTATTATGGAGGACGGGGATTGCTGGACGACCCCACCCTGTACGTAATTGATAAAATGCAGGAAGTACTGGTAGAACTTCGGGTGACGGTGGAGCGTTATAATATTTACGAGCATAAGAACAGTATTTCGACTTTACCTCAGACAATCAAGGATGCAGATGGGATTATTTTGGCAACTACCGTAGAATGGCTGGGGATTGGCGGCTATATGCAGCAGTTTCTGGATTCCTGCTGGCTGTATGGGGATAAAGAAAAAATTGCCGCTACTTATATGCAGCCCGTGGTAATGTCCACTACCTATGGGGAACGGGAGGGGGAGATTGCCCTTGCAAGCGCTTGGGAGATCCTTGGCGGTCTTCCGTGCAGCGGTTTGTGCGGCTATGTGGAAGACTTGATATCCTTTGAGATGAACCGGGATTATACGGTAATTATTGAGAAAAAAGCGGAAAACCTATACCGCACCATTTCCCAAAGGCTAAAGAGCCTGCCGAACAGCAACCAAGCGGTAAAACAATCAATCCTGCGCCCCCAACAGTTGGAACTGACGCCGCAGGAGAGCGAACAGCTGTCGAAATATGTATCAGATGATGTCTATGTTAAGAAACAGAAAGAAGACATTGAGGAATTGAGCAGCATGTTCAAGGATATGCTTGGGCAAAGCGAGGAAGATGAGGAAATGGCTTATGTGATGGAACTGCAAGCCCATTTTGTCCCGCAGGAGGGTTTTGCAGCTACCTACCTGTTTATGATAGATGGGAAGAAAAAGCCGTTAACCATTGAGGTACATAATGACGATTTGCGGGTGCATTACGGGCAGGCAGAGAAAATTGATGTCTATACGAAGCTGAGCCCAAGCGTAATGGATAATATCATCCAAGGGAGGATGAGTTTCCAGAGGGCCTTTATGACAGGGGAAATGACGGCCAAGGGGAACTTTAAGACACTGAAAATGCTGGACCAGATTTTTATTTTTAATTAGAAAGGGATGGGTGGTTCAAATGAAAGATACGAATTGTATATTCTGTAAAATTGCAGCAGGGGAGATTCCCTCTAAGACAATTTATGAGGATGGGACATTCCGGGTAATTCTGGATATCAGCCCAGCTACAAGGGGACATGCCCTGATTATTCCGAAGGCGCATTATGCGAATATTTATGAATTGCCGGAAGATATGGCTGCTGCCGCAATGGTGCTTGCCAAAAAGCTGGCGTTGCATATGTCAGAAATATTAAAATGCGATGGCTTCAATATCATCCAGAACAATGGGGAAACAGCAGGGCAGACGGTGTTCCATTTCCATATGCATTTAATACCAAGGTATGGGGATGACGGCAATCAAGATAAGATATGCTGGAACCATCTGGAGTTATCAGAAGAGGAATTAGAAGGGATTTGCCAAAAGCTGCGGCAGTAACTTCTTCTATGGCATGTTTTTTCTTTTTTAAAGATCCATAGCTGCCCTTCCATTTCCTTAAGATGCATGTTCCATATCAGGAACCCTCTGCCCTGATATGGAACCAACATCTTGTCTGCCTATCCTTTAATCCCGGTAGATGCAATTCCCTCCACATAATATTTTTGCAGGAAGATAAACATAATCAGCATAGGGATTGCAGAAATAGCCAAAGATGCCATAATTGGGCCATAATTAATCGGCTTAGAGCCGAAGAACGTCTGGATTGCCAATTGGATGGTGCGTTTTTCTTCTCCAGTTACTACCAGCAAAGGCCACATAAAGTCATTCCAGTGGGCCACAAAATCTAGGATAAAAATAGTCGCGTATACAGTCCCTGAAATTGGCATAACCACTTTAAAAAATGTCCGGATTGGCCCGCATCCGTCAATGGATGCAGCTTCTAGCAGTTCGTCAGGGATGCCGAGGAAGAACTGGCGGAACATGTAGATGCTGAAGCATTTTGCAACAAATGGCACAATCAGGGATGCCCATGAATTAATCCAGCCTAAATCAGCCATTTCCCGGTACATGGGCAGCATGATAGCTTCTGCTGGAAATACCATCAGGCTGATGACAAGGGTTAGAAGAAGGTTCTTTCCCTTAAATTCAAATTTCGCCAAGGCATAACCGCAGATTGAATTCACCAGAAGGTCCAGCACAATGATTACTAAGACATAGAATAGGCTGTTGCCAATGAATTTCCACATATTGATCCTTTGGAATACTTCGATGTAGTTATTCAGTGAAGCTCCGGTGGGGAAAAAGGTGGACAATGAGTTCAGCCCTTTAAAGATCTCTGCTTCTGGCTTTAGGGAGGATGCAATCATCCATAATAACGGGGATACAAATATCAATGCAATTAAGGTATTGCCAACATAAAAGGCAATTTTCCCAAATGTTCTTTTCTTTGCCATAATCATCATTCCTTTCGTTCCATTTAGGTGCTGGGGCAGGCTCTGGGCAGCTTTAGGGTGGGGCAAAAGCTGCGCCTTTTAAGCCTAGTCTGCTTTGATAATTTTCTTCATGCCCAGTGACAGGCTAATGACAATTACAAAGAAAATAGCTGCCACTGCACAGGCATACCCAAAATTCCTCTTTTGGAAACCTTGTTCATAGATGTAATATACCAGTGTCCGGGTGGAGTTCTGGGGTCCGCCCTTTGTCATGACATAAGGCTGGGTGAAGAGCTTCATTGCTTGGATGACGGTAATCATCACAACGTACTGGATGACGCTTTTAAGGCCCGGAAGGGTTACATAGAAAAAACTCTGGATTTTTCCTGCCCCGTCAATAGAAGCAGCTTCGTATTGCTCCCGGGAGATACCCTGAAGCCCGGCAAGGAAAATCATCATCTGGTACCCTGCCCCTTGCCATGCAGACATAAATATAATAGAGTTCATTGCTGTCTTTGGGTCGTTCAGGAACCCGCATGGTTCTAAGCCCAGCTTGACAAGCAGTGCATTTAAAAGGCCGCTGTCAGGGCTTGAGTTATACATAACAGTCCAGAGGATGGCAACAACTACCATAGAAGTTACCTGTGGGCTGAAGTAAGCAGCGCGGAAAATGGATACGCCTTTCCTGCGGGAAGAGATTAATAGGGCCAAGGCCAGTGCCAGCACCGTCTGGAGCGGTACTACCAAGACGGTGAAGTAAAGCGTATTTTTAACAGCAATCCAAAAATCTTCATCTTGGAATAATTCTGCAAAATTGTTGAACCCGCAGAACACAATCCGGTCTGGGCGCATGATGTTGTAATCGGTAAATGCATACCGGATCGTCTGCAAAGATGGGTATATCAGAAATGCTGCCAGCAATGCAACTGCCGGGATGATGAAAATGTAAGCAGCTCTTCTCTCGCTTACTTTATTAATTGATTTTTTCATAGCCAATCCCCCTTTTGTTAATTGTCTGCATAATATTTGTTATAATCTTTGTCCATGGCCGCTGCGGCTGCGTCCAATGCTTCCTGCGGATCCACCCCGGTGAAGATGTTCAGCATGGCTTCTGCATATTCGGCAGTCAGTACGCTATAGGATGGCGTCCTAGGCCTTGGATGCCCTGTTTCCATTAATTGCTCCTTGAAAATAGAGCGGGGATACTCGTTGTATTCCGTTAGTACCTCGTAACTGGAAACCCTTGTAGGCGGCTTGGAAATTGCCTGCGCATAAGTGGTGACATTGTCTTTGGAAAACAGGAAACGCATCACTTCCTTAACGGCGTCCATGTCTTGGGCATTTTTTGTGACAGAGGCTGCCCAGTCGCCAGTGGGGGAAGTCAGGATGCCATCCTTGTCTGCCACAGGGAAATATGTTACGCCCCAGTTTAAATCCGGGTAATCTTTTTCCAGCGTTGCTACTTCCCAAGAACCGCCCAGCATGGTTGCTGCCCTGCCGTTGTGGAATTCTTTCTGGATGGGGTCAATGTTAGCATAGCCCCCTTGGATGAGGCTGTTTAAGAACTGGGCAGCTTCTACGCCTTCCGGGCTGTTCAAATAGCCTTCGGCTGAGCTTCCGTCTTCATTGACAAAATCTGTCCCGTTTGAAATCCAGAACTGCTCCAGCACATAGGAAAGCCCTTCCCCTTTGTCCATAATGATATTTGTCCCTACTACGCCGTCTTTTGTAAGCTTTTGCGCCGCGTCGTAGTATTCGCTCCAAGTCCAAGCGTCTTCTTTTTTCTTTGGTACGGAAATGCCGGCCGCATCCAGCATGTCTTTGTTGTAATACAAAGCTACAGAGCTTTCGGTGGCGCCTACTGCATAGATGTTTCCCCTATAAGTATTCTGCTGCTTCGAGGAATCGAAAAAGTCCGCCCATTCCTCATGTGTAAAGAAATCGTCCAGTGGGAGCGTTACCTCATTTGCTGCATAGATAGACACGTTTGGGCCGTCTACATACAGGATATCCGGCAAGTCATTGGAAGTTATCGCTGCGTTGACTTTATCCTCATAGGCATAAGAATCTGCACGTACGATGGCTTCCCGGCGCAGTTCGATTTCCCCCTCGTGGGCTTGGTTGAATTCATTGATTTTTTCCACCCACCATTCTTCGATGGCTGGTTCGTCGCTGGGGCTCCATATGGTTATGACAGATTCCCCATCCTCATTGACACGTTCCTTTGGTTTTCCGCAGCCTGTGAAAGTGCCTGATACCATCACAGCCGCAAGCAAAGCTGCAATTATTTTTTTCCTCATCTTCCCTCTCCTTTCCCATTTTTATCTGGAAGAGCCTTATTTTGCCCAGATGGATTCCATGCGGAATACTTTTGCCCGTCTTTCCAATCTGTCTAGAAGGGCCTTATTTTGCCCAGATGGATTCCATGCGGAATACTTCTGCCCGCTTGATACATTCTGGCGAGCCCGTATGTAATAGGAAACATCCGCTGTCTGATGTATCATAAAACAGTTTTGTCCCTACTGCTTCGCCGCCATTCACATAAATTTCCGTTGTACGGCGGTCTGTGAATATTTCCAGTTTCCTTACCTGCCCTACGTTCGCCGGGAAGGAAACGGATTCGCTTTTTACTCCCTGCATTTCTAAGCGGAGCCCATTTCCGTCGTGGATGAGCAGCATCCTGCGGCTGCCCTGCTCAGCTAATTGGATGCTAAAAGGGATATCTTTATAAAATTCCAATTCCGCTTTGTATACATTCGGGGTTATGCCCCTCAAACAGACAGGTTCTCCATGCCCTTGGTACAAGGCTTCTCTTTTTAAGGATTCTGTTTCCTGTACTGGGGCTTGGTACAGTTTCCCTTCCTTTATATGCAGTTCCCTAGGGAGAGTCATGCTCCCGCAGGCCCCGTTTGGAAATTCCAAGTGTTCGCCGTAGAAATCGGCTACCCAGCCAATGCAAATTCTGTGCCCATCATGGCAGAAACTTTGCATGGCATAGCAGCTGCCGCCAAAGTCAAGCCAGCCCCGGCTGTCTTCTGTAAATTTGCCGTCTTTAAAGTCCCCGATATAATACCTGCACATTTGGTACCTGCCATAGGGATCGTAATGCTGCATAAGCGCGCCGGTCACTGCGTATTTCCCATCCAGCGGCATGATATCGGGACATTCTATGCAGCGGATGCCGCTTTCCTGCTCCACCAGCAAGGGGCCTTTATATTCCCACTGTTCCAAATCATCTGACTGGTACAAAAGGATGGCGGCTTTCCCGTTTAGGGCGCTTCCGAGCACCATATACCATGCCCCGCCTGCCTGTATCACTTTGGGATCCCGAAAGTCAAAGGACGCTCCCTCTGGGGGTTTTCGGATCAATAGCTTTTCTTTTGTGAAATGCAGCATGTCACGGCTTTTCATCATCCATTGCTGCTGTACGGTATGCACCCCGTCCGCCAAGGGGCCGTTGCTGCGGGTTAGGAAAAATATGGCCTCCTTCCCTTGGACAATGGCAGAACCGGAAAATGCCCCTCCGGAACGTTCGTCGGGGTTTGCAAGAATCTCTTCCTGCGGTTCCAGTACCACCGGAAGGTGCACCCAGTGGATAAGGTCTTTGCTTGCCGCATGTCCCCAGTACATATGGGACCACTGCTGGCTATGGGGGTTCATCTGGTAGAACATATGGTAATAGCCCTGAAACCAGCAGAGCCCATTGGGGTCGTTGAGCCAGTTTTTCCATGGGGCAAAATGGTATGTTTCCCGGATAGGGGAATGATACTGCACTGCTTCATCGGCAATGGCAAACCTGCCGGTTTCTGGATGTTTTTCCAGATAACGGACGCCCTCTTCTAAAATATTTTCACAGCCGCTTAGATAGCATAGGGAAATATGGCAGCCTTCACATAACAGCTCATAGCCTGTATTTTTTTCTACAGGTATTTTGAGCCATTGGTAACAGGTATCCCGGATTGGAAATTCCTGTGGTTTCCCATGGTTGGGAACTAGGCGGATGCTGCTGCCTGCGTGCAGGCCTTTCGCAAATAGTTCCAGCTTTGTATAATTTCCCGTATTCATTTGATTCCTCCTTCCTCATTTTATAGAACCGTTTCCATTTGCAAAATATCCATAATTACACGAATATTTTAAGGAATATATGCGATAATTATGAATCATTTTATGGAACGCGTTCCATAAAATGATTGTAGTATAACAGATGGGTTTTGTCAATCGCTGCATGGGAATTTTTCTAGTACTGTACAAAAAAGAAGGTTCTGTATTGTGCAATTTATACAAAACCTTCTTTTCCCGCTATTTTCTTATCTATTTTCACTAAATTTTAGTTCCGGCTTTTTTATAATTTTACCAAAGCAATTCCTTTATGCGGTTCCGCCCTGTTGGATATCAACATCAAGAATCAGGCGGTGGGGCACATTTTTCCGCTGTTCCACCATGTCAAGAAGGGTATTTACGGAAATCTCTGCCAATAATTCTACATTTTGACGGATTGCTGTTAAGGGCGGATACACCATGTTTGTAGGCGTTGTTGCATCAAAGCCGATAATGGAAATGTCTTTTGGGACATGCATCCCCTTTTTTTGAGCCACGTTCAGGCAGGCGATTGCGGCCAAATCCCCGCCGAATATGCCGTCAATCCCTGGGTATTTTTGAAAAACCCCTTCTGCTATCTTATAATGGGCATCCCAGTGGAAGATGTTCCATTCCATGATTTCCTGCAATACGGTGACGCCATGTTCTTCCAGCTTTTTCTGGAAGGTGTGGCATCGGTCGTTCGCCATGACATTGGGCGAAACGCTTGAGATAAGGCAGACATTTTTCCGGTTTGCCCTAAGCATGAGCCCTGCCGCCAGTTCCCCGCCTTTTCCATGGTCGCATCCAATCAGGGGAATCCGTGGCCCTAGGTCCCTGTCAATGGAAACAATGGGCTTTGCCTGTTTCATGTATGCTGATACCTCAAGGCCATGGGAGGCCGTGATAATTCCGTCTGCCATATTCCGTTCCAGCATATCTAAGTATTCTTGTTCCCGCCTGCTGATCCCGACGGTATTGCATATCATGGTTTTGTAGCCTTGCTCATATAATTCCATTTCGATATACTTCACTAAGGAGGAAAAAAAGGGGTGCTCCAAATCGGGCACAATGATGCCGATAATCCCTGTCTTATTATGGTATAGGTTCCTTGCCAGTTCATTTGGCGTATAGTTCAGTTTTTTTGCTGCCTTCTCGATTTTTTTCCTTGTTTCGGGTGACACATAGCCGGAGCCGTTCAGTGCACGGGACACTGTCCCAACCCCGACTCCTGCTTCTTGCGCCACTTCCCTGATACTTGCCATGCTAATCACTCATTCCTTTTGCTTCACTTAGGCACAAGTAGCAATGAAAATATTTTTTATATTAGTTTCTTCTGCGTGTATTTTTTCCATTGTTCCGTCCTGCGGGGGAGGGGATTCCCTGCGTTTGCCGGGTTTGTTTTATCATAGAATGGCTGCGCTGCTGTTGCTGTTTTGCTTACACAGCCCATCCAATAACTGCGCCACCGTTTCCGCAGAGTCGAGCTGCTGTTGCTGTTTCACTTGCACAGCCCATCCAATAACTGCACCACCGTTTCCACAGAGTTAAACTGCTTGCTTTTTTCCATAGCGGCCATATAGTTCCTGCGGTCTTGGAACAGTTTTTTTATGGCATCCAAAAGAACCACATTGCTAAGCTGCTCTTCCTCGATTACCATGCTGAACCCTTGGCGTTCAAAGGAGCGTGCGTTTAGGATCTGGTCCCCGCGGCTGGCATGGGCGGATAGGGGAATTAGGATATTGGGCTTGCGCAGCGCCAGAAGCTCGCAGATGGCATTGGCGCCTGCCCGGGAAACCACAAGGTCCGCTAGGGCGAACATATCGGCCAATTCTTTGTTGGCATATTCAAATTGTGCATACCCGTTTGTATTGTCCAAGGAAGGGTCTAAATTGCCCCTGCCGCAGAGATGGAGGACTTGATAGTCCTTTAACAGCTCTGGGAGCAGGCTGCGGACAACCTCATTAATAAACTGGGAGCCGCTGCTGCCGCCGATTACCATAATGACAGGTTTCCCAGATTGGAACTTACAGTAGGAAAGCCCATTGGTGCGGCTGCCAGACAAAAGCTCCTGCCGGATGGGGGAACCCGTCAGCACGGCCTTGTCGGCAGGAAGGTATTTTAAGGTTTCGGGGAAATTGCAGCAGACCTTGCAGGCGTTAGGGATTGCAAGCTTATTGGCAAGGCCGGGGGTAATGTCGGATTCATGTATGACGGCCGGGATTTTTCGGTGCTTGGCGGCCAAGACTACTGGCACAGACACGAAGCCCCCTTTGGAAAATACGACGTCTGGCTTTAGTTTCCTTAATAAAGCGCGGGCCTGCCCGTAGCCTTTGATGACTTTAAAAGGATCGGAAAAATTTTTCCAGTCAAAATAGCGGCGCAGCTTTCCCGAGGAAATGCCGTAATAAGGGATGTTGCATTGTTCGATTAATTTTTTTTCAATTCCATCGTAAGAGCCGATGTAGTGTATTTCATAGCCAAGTTCTTTTAATCTGGGGAGCAGGGCGATATTCGGGGTAACATGCCCGGCAGTGCCTCCGCCTGTCAAAACAATTTTTTTCATAGTGACCTCCTAAGAATTTTGGTATTGCCCTATTCTTATCTTATACTGTTCTCGCAAAAAGTCAAGGGAGTACAAGGCATCTGCATAGCTTCTATATAGGAAAGATGGGAATGGGGGCAAGGCATCTGCATAGCTCTAGCACAAGAAAGGCAATCTGGTTTTATAATTCTGCAGGGAAAAACGCGGGCTGGGGATGGCAACGTGCGCATCGTGGGGAGGTATCGAAAAATGGAGGAATCTGCGGTGAAAAAACCTCCCCAGATACTTCACAGATGGGGCAAGAATCTTTATAATAAAAATAACAGGCAGGCCTTTTGCATGGATGGGGCCAAAATCCATGGCAGGGGCATGGGCCTGTGTATTTATGGAAAGGAGGGACATGCTATATGGAGGAATGGATGTTTTTTCTAGAAAGATACAACGCAATCTTGGCAAGGGCGGCAGTGGTCCTTATGGGGCTTATTGCAATCTGGCTTTTGGCAAGGGTGTTAAGGCAGATAAAAAGGCTGAATAAAAGCCTTGGGAATATTACAGAAAACATTCAGGCTTACTTCGACGTAATCCTGATGGAAGAAGAGGAAGAAAAAGGGCAGGAAAAGGAACAGGAGCCAGAGCCCTTGCAAGCGCCAGTACATACTGCACAGGAAGGAGGGCAGGAGGCGGACGCAAAACAGGATTTCGATAAAGAAGAAAAAGAAGAAATCTTCAATGCGGTACTGCAAGAATACTTTTCCTGACGGGGCATTTTTGTTTGACGAAGCGGGATAGATTTGTTACAATATTCCATAAGTGGGGCGAAATGCCACATCGGGATTCTTTTGGTAAGCAAATTTAAGATAAAGGAGTGGAATCATGGAAAAAGTAACGTTTGATTATGGAAAAGCATCAGCATTTATCAGCCAAGAAGAAGTCGGCTATATGGCGAAATTGGTGGAGGATGCCAAGGAAGTGTTAGTTTCTAAGTCAGGGGCAGGCAACGATTTTCTGGGCTGGCTGGATTTGCCGGTGGACTATGACAAGGAAGAGTTTGGCAGGATCCAGAAGGCTGCAGAGAAGATTAAAGGCGATTCGGAAGTGCTGGTCGTAATTGGGATTGGCGGTTCTTACTTGGGCGCGCGGGCAGCCATTGAGTTCTTAAGGCATGGGTTTTACAATGTGGTGCCAAAGGAAATCCGTAAGACGCCGGAGATTTATTTTGCTGGGAACAGCATCAGCAGCTCCTACCTTGCAGAACTGATAGAAGTAATCGGCGACCGTGATTTTTCTGTGAATGTAATTTCCAAATCTGGGACTACGACAGAACCGGCAATTGCTTTCCGTGTATTTAAGGAAATGCTGGAGAAAAAATATGGGAAAGACGGCGCAGCAAAAAGGATTTATGCTACCACTGACAAGGCGCGCGGGGCGCTGAAAGGCCTTGCAACTGAGGAAGGGTATGAAACCTTCGTAGTGCCGGATGACGTTGGCGGGCGTTTCTCCGTACTGACCGCAGTAGGGCTTCTGCCAATTGCAGTCAGCGGGGCAGATATCAGCAAGCTGATGGAAGGCGCGGCAGCAGGGCGTGACTTGGCGCTGAACCAGCCGTTTTCTGAAAATGATGCAATGAAGTATGCAGCAGTGCGCAACATCCTTCTAAGGAAAGGGAAATCTGTGGAAGTGCTGGCAAATTATGAGCCTTCCCTCCACTATGTTTCTGAATGGTGGAAACAGCTTTATGGGGAAAGCGAAGGGAAAGACCAGAAGGGCATTTTCCCGGCAGCAGTGGATTTGACGACAGACTTACATTCCATGGGGCAGTTTATCCAAGACGGCGCAAGGATTATGTTTGAAACGGTAATGAGCGTGGAAAAATCACGCCATACGGTGAAAATCAATGAAGAGCCCGTAGATTTGGACGGCCTGAATTACCTTGCAGGGAAGGACATGGATTTTGTCAATAAAAATGCTATGAATGGGACAATCCTTGCCCACACCGACGGGAATGTGCCGAACCTGATGGTAAGCATCCCAGAGCAGAATGAATATTATCTGGGCGAGCTGTTCTATTTCTATGAATTTGCCTGCGGCCTAAGCGGGTACCTGTTAGGGGTGAACCCATTTAACCAGCCGGGCGTGGAAAGCTACAAGCGCAATATGTTTGCACTCCTTGGCAAGCCCGGGTATGAAGCAGAACGGGAAGAATTATTAAAGAGGCTGTAAGGATTGCCTTTGCATTTGAAGCAGGCGCTAATCTGGATGGACAGGCCTTTGCACCAATCAGAAAAGCGGTTATGCTAAGGGTTTTCTCTTATCAGAAGCCCATGGGCTTTCGCGCTTCACAGCGGCATGGCTTTTCCTGCTAGGATGAAAAAGCAGCCACGCCCCCGGGAGGAACCGGGGGCGTGGCTGCTTTACTCTATAGACAACGAAGGATAACGATACTTACAATTGGAATTCATTTACATTTGTTTCCAAAGCCAAGGCGATTTCCTGAAGGTTAGAAGCATGTTCAGAAATCTCCTGCATCACATGGGCCACTTCTAGGACTGCCGCAGAGGTTTCCTGCGTATTGGATGCATTCTGTTCGGCAATGGATGCCAAATTCTGTACCACATCTACAATATTGACACGGGCAGTATTTAACTGGTCCGTGCGGCTGGCAATGGAATCTACGTTAGTAACGGATTCTGTAATCCCCCCTTGGACTTGGGAGAACGTAGAGCCAGTCTTTGTCACATTTTCATTTTGCTGTACCATGATATCCCTGACAGATTCCATGGTTTCCACCGCATTTTGGGAATCCTCCAGCAGGGTATGTATAATTGCGTCAATCTGGCTGGCAGATTGGTTGGACTGCTCGGCCAGTTTCTGGATTTGGGAGGCAACTACGGCAAACCCCCGCCCGGCGTCCCCTGCCCGGGCTGCTTCAATGGAGGCATTGAGGGACAGCAGGCTGGTTTCATCGGCAATGGAAGAAATCAGGCTGGCCGCCTCTTTGATTTTCAATGCGGACTCGTTGGTGGTATGGGTCTGCTCGTAGATGGTATTAATCGATTCTATGGCGCGCTGGTTCACGGAATCCAGCTCCCGGAGCGTATGGTTGGCATGGTCGCTGGAACTCTTGATGGACTGTGCAATGGTGCGCAGGGAGGACACTTCCGAGGAAGTGTTTTCTACCATAGTACCAATCAGGAGGATATCGTCGGTTGCTTTCTGGGTTTCTTCCGCTTGGCTGGTGGCATTGGAGGCAATGTCGCTGACAGCCCGTTCCACGTTCTGCACAGTGCCGGAGGTTGCGGCGGCATTGCTGTTTAAGGATTCCGCGGTACGGTAGAGCAGTGCGCTCTGCTGCTGGATGCCAGAGATAATCCCCGCCAGCGCGTCCCGCAGGGAAAGCAGCGCAACCCCGGTAATCCCAGTTTCATCTTTCCGCTTGGTGATTTTATCTAAGCGCGGGTCTTGGGTAAGGTCTAGCTTGGCAAATTTTCCTACAATCTGGGAAATCGTAATAATTGGCTTTGTTAAGCGGTCAATCATCAGGAAACCAGACAGGCCAAGGACAAACGACAGGATTACGCAAAAAATAACGGCGCGCTGGGTAATGTCAGTAATAGGCTTGAAAATGTCTTTTTCGTCGGCGGCAAGGACAAGGATGGCCTTCCCTCCGCCTACTATATAATAAGAAGCATAAACCTTTTTCCCATTTTGCTCATAATGGAGCACATCTGGTTCTGGGATGTCGCCGTTGGCTATAGAGCCTGCCAGGTCCAAAATCGGCGCATCTTCTACCGTAGAGCCAATCCGGGTGTTGTCTGGATGGTATAAAATCATCCCTTTTTCATCTGTAACATAGAAATGGCTGGAGCTGACGTTTTGCAGGCCGGTATCCCCTACAAGGTTTTCCAGCCGGTCCGTGCGGAGGTACAAAACAGATATATTAACATTCTGGTTCAGTATCTTTCCATAGGAATTCGTAAGGTCATACATATAACTCTTCGTCGTATTGATGAGATTTTCCCTGACATTGGGGATAATAACGCAAATACTGAGAATAATGGTTAAATTGATAGAAGCGAGAAGAACGCCTACTACTTTAGCCCGAATGGAGGAAAGCCTCCTGCTGCCAGATGGCGCAGCTTTTATGTCCGGGGATGGAAAGTTTGTTTCTTTCACAAGAGTATCCTCCTTTTTTTCTTACCATTATAGCGGTTTGTCGGTTTCATTGCAAGAAAAAGGAAATAAATAGTAATAATTGCACAAAAATCAGCCAAAATGTAGAGGAAATAGGGCAGGAAAACAGCAAAAAGTAAGGCTCTATTTCCCAATGGGCAAATAAAATTATGGCAGAACCCTTGACAATTTACAATTCCTTTGCTATAGTGTAACAAGTTCGTAACATTTGTAACAAATTTGAATAAAATAACATACAAAATTTTAAAATTTAGAAGATGTTATTTTAGCAGGAATTCAGGAGGTTAATATGAAATTCGATAAGAGGCTTGTGGAAAGTGGAATTGTTGCAGCTTTTTCACTTATGCTTTCCGTATCATCCGTATACGGGGCAAATGCAGCAACTCAGGCTCCAGACGACCAGACGGTAGAATTATCAGCAGAACCGGCAGAAGTAAGTGACAAGGCAGAAGCTGCAGCAAAGGTGAGGACAATCCGCGAGGTTGTGGCAGCATCCGTCACAGAAAATGAGCCTGAACAGAAAGCAAAAGAACAGGAAAGCCCACAGGAGGATACAGAAGGAAATGCATCTGGGGTTCCCAGCGCAAGCGTAGGGATTTTAGCCGAAGCGCTGAAAGAGGAAACTTCTGGGACGGAAAGCAAGGAACATGCTCCGGCACAAGAAGCAACAGAAGCATCTGAATTGGAAGTGGCAGAAGGCAAAGTGGAAAAACCCTCCGAGGCAGAGGGGCAGCCAGAGGAAAGTAAGGAAGCAAAAACAGAGGAATCCGGCCAAGCAGAAGCATCTGAAAAAACAGATGAGGCTTCTGATATAGAAGAAACAGAAGAAAAAGCAGAGAAGGCTTCTGGGAAAGAAGAAGGAAACGAAGAGGAAGAAAAAACTTCTGAAGAGGAAGAGAAAACCGCTGAAGAGGTAAGCAAGAAGCCAGAAGAGGAAGAAAAAACTTCTGACGAGGCAAGCAAGAAGCCAGAAGAGGAAGAAAAAACTTCTGACGAGGCAAGCAAGAAGCCAGAAGAGGAAGAAAAAACTTCTGACGAGGCAGGCGGGAAGCCAAAAGAGGCTTCTAAAGCAGAAGAAGAGCAGAAGCCAGAAGATAGCGGGGAAGAGAGCCAGGAAGGAACGGAGGAAACTCCTGCTGAAGCGGCAGAAGGGGAATCCGGGCAGGCAGAAAGCGATGAAGCAGAAGAGGCTGGGGAGCCGGCAAGGGACGGGCTGGTAGAAGTCGGCAGCCAAGAGGTTTCCCCATGGGCAGCGAAACTCCTGCCAAATGTAGAAGATTACTTAAATATCCGTACCGAGCCTTCCGATGAAGCGGAGCTTGCCGGGAAACTCCATAAAGGGGCGTCCGCAGATATTTTGGAGCAAGGGGAAGAATGGACGAAAATCAGTTCTGGGAGCGTAGAAGGCTATGTGAAAAATGAATTCTGCGTAACCGGCCTTGCAGCAGAAGAACTTGCAAACCAAGTAGGCACCGTATATGCAACCGCAGTGACAGGCGGCGTAAGGATCCGGGAGCAGGCGTCGACCTCCGAAGATACCACGGTTATGGACGTATTGGAGGAAGGCGGCAAAGCTAAGGTAGATACCGAAGCAGAAGCGCCGGAAGGCTGGGTTGCCGTAAAAATGGCAGAAGGCGTAGGCTATGTCAGCGCCGAATATGTGGATGTGGAGCTGAAATTAGGAAAGGCCATTTCTATTGAAGAGGAACAGGCAGCCATTGCAGCGGCAGAAGCAGAAAAAGCAAGGAAGGCAAAAGAAGCGCAGGCGGCATCTGGCGGCACTTCCCAGAGAGGGGCAGTTGCAGCATCCTATGACGACGTGACATTGCTTGGGGCGCTGATCCAGTGTGAAGCAGGCAGCGAGCCCTATGAAGGGAAACTGGCAGTAGGCGCAGTCGTAATGAACCGCCTCCGTGCAGGCTATGCAGGCAGCATTTCAGGGGTAATTTACCAAAGCGGGCAGTTTACCCCGGCATCCAGCGGGGCATTGGCAAGGGTACTGGCAAGCGGCGTATCTGGAAGCTGCATCCAAGCAGCGCAGGAAGCAATCGGCGGAGCCAGCAACGTAGGCGGGGCAACAAGTTTCCGCAATGCCGCTTCTGGGGCGTCTGGAATCGTAATTGGGAACCATGTGTTCTTCTAAAATAGCATCTTATACCATAAAAATCACTGGCTATCCTGTGCAGGGGGCCAGTGATTTTTTGGATGGGAGGAAATTGCAGAGTATCCAGGACAGCGTGTGGAAGAAGCAGGGCAGCTTGCAGGGCTCCAAGCTGTGTAAGGCAGTAAAGTTATAATATCCCCCAAAAAAATCTTGTTTGATAAAAATATCTATGGCAGATTCTGCCCAGCCAAACCCAATAGAAAAGTTACAATACACAGACATTGATTAAATATTGTAATATGTGAAAAAATATAGTAAGATAAACTAGAAGCCATACCCTGAAAGGAGGGATTTTATGGATGGTATTTTCTGGTTAATTGTAATTGTAGCAATGGCAGCCATTGAAATCATCACTTTGGGCCTTACCACCATCTGGTTTGCAGGAGGCGCGCTGGTTGCATTTCTGGCAAGCCTAGTGGGAGCCAGCCTGCTGGTACAGAGCATCCTGTTTGTAGTGGTGTCGGTAGTGCTGCTGGCCGTGACAAGGCCGCTGGCTGTGGAATTTCTCAATAAGGACAGGACAAAGACGAATGCCGAGAGCCTGATTGGGAAAACAGCGGTAGTCTTACAGGAAATTGACAACTTAAATGCCAAGGGGCTGGTAAGCGTCAACGGGCAGGAGTGGTCCGCACGGGCTTCGGAGGAAGACGGGATCCCGGCGGAAACCCAAGTCGAAATTGTAGAAATCAGCGGCGTGAAGCTGCTGGTACGAAGAAAAGAAGCATAATATGGAGGGAATCTTATGATAGGATATATCATTTTATTTGTATTAATTATTTTCGGATTGATCCTAGTGTCATCCTGCGTGAAAATCGTCCCGCAGGCACACGCGCTCGTCATTGAGCGTTTAGGCGGGTATCAGGGTACATGGGGCGTAGGGCTGCATTTCAAAGTCCCCTTTATCGACCGGATAGCAAAACGGGTACTGTTAAAAGAGCAAGTCGTGGACTTTGCGCCCCAGCCGGTAATCACAAAAGATAACGTAACCATGCGGATTGACACCGTGGTATATTTTCAGATTACCGACCCCAAGCTCTTTGCCTACGGCGTGGAAAACCCAATTATGGCAATTGAAAACCTGACGGCAACCACGCTCCGTAACATTATCGGTGATTTGGAATTAGACGAAACCCTGACTTCAAGGGAATTAATCAACACCAAAATGCGCGCCTCCCTAGACGTAGCAACCGACCCTTGGGGCATCAAGGTAAACCGGGTGGAGCTCAAAAACATCATCCCGCCCCAGCAGATTCAGGACGCTATGGAAAAACAGGCCAAGGCAGAGCGGGAACGCCGGGCAGCCGTCACACAGGCGGAAGGGGAAAAAACAGCAACCGTCCTTGTGGCAGAAGGGAAGAAAGAATCCGCCATTTTGGACGCAGAAGCAGAAAAACAAGCCGCAATCCTTCGGGCAGAAGCGAAGAAAGAAGCCACCATGCGGGAGGCAGAAGGGGAAGCCGAGGCAATCTTAAGGATCCAAAAAGCAAATGCCGACGGCCTCCGTTTCTTAAGGGAAGCCGCCCCGGACAGCGCAGTGCTCCAGCTAAAAAGCCTAGAAGCCTTCGAAAAAGCAGCTGACGGCAAAGCCACCAAAATTATTATCCCCTCAGAAATCCAAGGCTTGGCAGGGCTTACAAAATCCCTTGCAGAAATTGGGAAAACAAACTAACGGTAAATTTCAGGAACGGGCTGCCACAGCGGATCGGGCAGTCCGTTCCCACTTATTTTCATATAGGAGGAATACCACAATGAATTTAAAAGGACGCAATTTTCTAAAACTAAAAGATTTTACCCCGGAAGAAATTACATACCTCGTAGAATTAGGCCAAGAACTAAAACAGAAAAAGAAAGCAGCCATCCCCCAAGATGAATTAAAAGGCAAAAACATCGCCCTGATTTTCGAAAAGACAAGCACCAGGACCCGCTGCTCCTTCGAGGTAGCAGCCCACGATTTAGGCATGCACGTAACATACCTAGACCCTTCCGGTTCCCAAATTGGGAAAAAAGAAAGCATCAAGGACACGGCAAGGGTCCTTGGACGGATGTATGACGGCATTGAATACCGGGGCTTTGGGCAGGAAATTGTAGAGGAATTGGCAGAATATGCAGGCGTCCCCGTATGGAACGGCCTGACAAATGAATTCCACCCCACCCAGATGATTGCCGACATGATGACTGTCCGGGAGAAATTCGGCCGCCTCAAAGGCATTAAGCTGGTATACCTTGGGGACGCCCGCTACAATATGGGAAATTCCCTGATGGTAACATGCGCAAAGCTGGGCATGGATTTTGCAGCCTGCACCAGCAGACAGTATTTCCCCAGCCAAGCGTTGGTAGATTACTGCAAGGAAGAAGCAGCAAAATCCGGCGGTTCTGTTACCCTGACGGAAAACGTGGAGGAAGGGACGAAGGGCGCAGATGTTATTTACACGGACGTGTGGGTATCCATGGGCGAGCCGGAGGAAGCCTGGGAAAGCCGCATCCGGGACCTCATGCCTTATCAGGTCAATGCAAAAGTCATGGGATATGCCAAGCCCACCGCCATTTTCATGCACTGCCTGCCCGCCTTCCATGACTTGGAAACTACGATAGGCAAGCAGATCCATGAAAAATTTGGCCTGACGGAAATGGAAGTGACAGACGAGGTTTTCGAAAGCAGCCAGTCGGTAGTTTTTGATGAGGCGGAAAACCGTATGCACAGCATTAAGGCGATTCTGTACGCAACATTAAAGTAACATTTCAATGCGCTAGATATGTTACCTTTCCCATTTCCATGGGAAAGATGCTAGGAAAAAGCGGAAGGAACGGTATGGTTATGAAAACAGAGATTTTGCAGATGCTGCGGGAAACCGGGGACGGCAGTTACGTTTCCGGGCAGGAGCTGTGCCGGCAGCTAGGGGTTTCCCGGACAGCCGTTTGGAAAGCCATCAGCCAGCTAAGGGCACAGGGATATGGAATCGAGGCTGTGCAGAACCGGGGCTACCGGCTGAATTCAGTGCCGGATATCTTGTCAGGAAGTGAAATTGAAAGCTGGCTGCACACCCAATGGCTAGGGCGCCCCATCTGTTATTTGGATGAAGTGGACTCCACCAACACGCAGGCAAAGCGGATTGCAGAGGAAACAGGCAGCGAAAGCCATGGCACGGTGGTGGTGGCAGGCAAGCAGACCTCCGGGCGCGGCAGGCGCGGCAGGAATTGGAGCTCCCCCCATGGGACAGGGATTTTTTTTACCATCCTCTTAAAACCAGATATTGAAATTTCCAATGCGCCCATGCTCACCTTGGTAAAAGCCCTTGCCGTTGCAAGGGGCATCCGGGAACTGACAGGCTTGGACGCCATGATAAAGTGGCCGAATGACATTGTAGTAAATGGCAAAAAAGTAGTAGGCATCCTAACGGAGCTGAGCGCGCAGATTGACTATATTAACCACATTGTGGTAGGGACAGGCATTAATGTCCATCAGGAAGAATTTCCAGAGGAAATTGCAAAGACAGCTACCTCATTGGATTTGGAACTGCGCCAGGAAGGCAGGGATATAGAAATCCAAAGGGCAAAGCTGCTAGCCGCAGTGCTGGGGCAATTTGAGGAATACTATGGGATTTTCCTCAAAACCCAAGATTTATCTGCCTTGGCAGAAGAGTACAATTCCCTGCTTGCCAACTGCGGCCGCAAAGTCCGCGTCTTAGACCCAAAAGGGGAATACGAAGGGCAGGCCATCGGGATTGACAGCAGGGGGGAACTTCTTGTAGAGCGGGAAGGCGGCATTGTGAAGGTATCTTCCGGGGAAGTTTCCGTCCGGGGGATTTACGGGTATGTGTAAGGGGCATCATCCCAACCTGCTTCAGGAAAGCAGGTTTCTGCCCGGAAACCGGGTGCGTGAAAGGAGGAGGCCATGTACCAAGAAGAAATTGTCCTTTGCGGTTCCAGCGCCTATACAAAGAAATATTACCTGAACGAAGCATTTGAGGCGCTGCCGGAAAGCATTAAAGATGAACTGAAAATTATGTGCGTCCTCTACACCGAGGATATCGGGGGCACCCTCACTTTGTTTTTCGATGAAGAAGGCACACTCCAGTTCCAGACCGGGGCGGACGAAGGGGATTTGCTCTACGACGATATCGGGAGCGTGCTGAAGGTAAAGCAGCTCCAGCGGACGAAACAGGAATTGCTGGAAGCCTTGGAACTGTATTTTAAAGTATTTTTCCTTGGGGAAGAATTTCCAGAAGATTTATGAAGAAAAAGAAGTATCAGCAAGGCTCAATTCCTGACGCTTTGCGCCGGGGAAAAAGTACCTCCAAGGCTCAATTCCGGGCGCTTTGCGCCGGGGAAAAAGAAAGGGATGAAAAAATGTTATTAGTCGTGGATGTGGGGAACACCAACATTACATTTGGGATATTTGACGGGGAACAGCTTGAGGCGACCTTCCGCATGACTACCAAACTGCAGCGCACTTCTGATGAATACGGCATCTGCATCCGGGATTTGGTGTCCCACAACAAATTAAACCCAGAAGAAATCCGGGATGTGATTATTGCGTCCGTAGTGCCCAATGTCATGCATTCCCTGTTAAGCTCTTTTATCAAGTATTTCGACATTAAGCCGGTTGTGGTAGAACCCGGGATTAAGACAGGCATCCGCATTGCCACGGAAAACCCGCGGCAGCTTGGGGCAGACCGGATTGTGGACGCAGCCGCAGCTTATGAGCGGTATGGCGGCCCCATCTTTGTCATTGACTTTGGGACAGGGACAACGTATGATCTGGTGGATGAAACAGGAGCCTTTATTTCAGGCGTTACCGCCCCGGGCATCCGCACATCCGCAAAAGCCCTGTGGGAAGACGCAGCCAAGCTCCCGGAAATTGAAATCCGAAAGCCAAACAGCATCCTTGCCAAAGAAACCATCAGCAGTATGCAGGCAGGCCTGATTTACGGGCAGATTGGGCAGACCGAATACATCATCCGCCAGACCAAGAAAGAAACCGGCTACAAAGACCTGAAAGTAGTAGCCACCGGCGGCCTAGGGAAAATTATTGCAAAGGAAACCGATGAAATCGACATTTATGACCCCACGCTGACTTTGCAAGGGCTCCGGCTCATCTACAATAAGCAGAACCGCGGGAAATAAAATATGATCCCAGAGAAGAAAAACGGTTGGCCTTATACGAAAACCGCCCAAATAAAATCCTGTTAGGAGAGGAAGCAGCCCAAAATAAAAGAAGGCTATAGGGAATAAAGAAAGGCAAATGGAAAAATTAAAAATTGGAAATGTAACGTTAGAAAATAATTTGATTTTAGCGCCAATGGCAGGGGTATGCGACCTGCCATTTCGCGTGCTGTGCAAAGAACAAGGGGCAGGCCTCCTCTGCATGGAAATGGTAAGTGCAAAAGGCATTTTATACAACAATAAAAATACCGAAATCCTGCTGTCCACCACCGAAGCAGAACGGCCCGTATCCCTCCAGTTCTTTGGCGCAGATCCCAAAATCATCAGTGAAATGGCAAAAAAAATCGAGGAGCGCCCCTTTGACATCTTAGACCTGAACATGGGCTGCCCTGTGCCCAAGGTGGTAAATAACGGGGAAGGCTCCGCACTGATGAAAAACCCCAAGCTGGTATATGAAATTGTCGCAAAAACTGTAAAAGCCATCCAAAAGCCTGTCACCGTAAAAATCCGCAAAGGCTTCGACGGAGCCCACGCCAATGCCCCTGAAATTGCAAAAGCCATTGAAGCCGCCGGGGCTGCGGCAGTCGCCGTCCACGGCCGTACCCGGGAGCAGTATTATTCCGGCAAAGCCGACTGGGATATCATCCGCCAAGTCAAAGAAGCCGTTTCCATCCCCGTCATTGGAAACGGGGATATCCTGGCCGGGCAGGACGTGCTGCGCATGAAAGAACAGACCGGGTGCGACGGGTTTATGGTAGGCAGGGGCGCGCAGGGGAACCCATGGATTTTCCGCCAAATCCTGCATTTTCTGGAAACAGGAGAAGAGCTGCAAAAGCCAAGCTTTGCAGAGGTTGCACAGATGCTTTTGCGCCACGCCCGGGAACAAATTGCATTTAAGGGGGAAACCGTGGGAATCCGGGAAATGCGCAAGCACGCGGCATGGTACACCAGCGGCTACCAGAACTCAGCAAAACTGCGGCGGGCAATCAATGAAGTAGAAACCTATGGGGAACTGGAAGGGCTGTTCGGGGAAATTGCTTTCCAAGGAATATGTCCGCAGCGCCATTCATATAGATAGAAAAAAGCCATGGAAGGGAGCAGCATTTTTTAGTATGGAATAGATAGAAAAAATCCATGGAAGAGAACAGTAATTTTCAGTATGGAATAGATAGAAAAAATCCATGGAAGGGAACAGTAATTTTCAGTATGGAATAGATAGAAAAAATCCATGGAAGGGAACAGTAATTTTAAGTATGAAAAGGTAGGAGGAAAAATAAAATTATTGGGCTAAAAAATCTTTTCTCCAAGATAAAAAGCTACTTTAAGGTACAAGCCCCAGAGCCAGGACCAGAAGAAACCGTTCCAGAAGGAAACCCATTCCTCCCCAAGCTGCGGGGGATTTTGGAGGATATTTTAGCGCAGTACGGCAGGGATTACCGGACATTTTCCCCTTTATTGCTGGATACGGACACCCTTCCGGAATCCATGCTGGAAGAAGACGACGTGGAGGAGGTGCTCGGGCAGATTTCTAAGGATTTGAATTTCCTGAAAATTGTGACGGACCGCCCTGCATATTTTCGCCCATATATTGAAAGAATGTATGAGGACACAGGGCTGGTGGTCCAAATGGAAGGCAGGGAAGAAATTTCCTTTGAGGGCATTAACGTGATTTTGGACATGGAAAAAAAGGGGGACTGCCACTACCGTTACATGCAGGAAGGCATCCTCTATCTCCCAATTTATAAAAGGCCGTGGAGCCCAGTGAAAACGTCAGGGAATCTTGACATTTCCGTACCTATCGGGTATAATACTGTGATTGTTAAACTAGGCTAGACGGACATCATGATAAATATATAGTAATAGGAAGGTGTATTGTTATGGAAAAGAAAAATTTACTGACTTATGAGGGATTGCAGAAATTGGAAACAGAGCTGCACGACTTGAAAGTCGTAAAGCGCAAAGAGGTTTCCCAGAAAATCAAAGAGGCAAGGGAGCAAGGGGACCTTTCTGAAAATGCAGAATATGATGCAGCAAAGGACGAGCAGCGTGATATTGAAGCCAGAATCGAAGAAATTGAGAAAATCCTAAAAAATGCAGAAGTCGTAGTAGAAGACGAAGTGGATTTGGACAAGATCAGCGTAGGCTGCTGCGTAAAGATTTTCGACTGTGAATTTGAAGAAGAATTGGAATACAAGATTGTGGGCTCTACAGAAGCCAGCAGCCTGCAAGGGAAAATTTCCAATGAATCCCCGGTGGGGAAAGCCTTAATCGGGGCAAAAGTCGGGGATACCGTCAGCATTGAAACGCAGGCAGGCGTCTTGGAATATAAAGTGCTGGAAATCCAGCGTTCGAATTAAGGATAAGGGTTCCGGACCCGTAGGCAGGAACCCTAGGATAAAAAGCGCAGGGATCCAGCGCCTGAATTAAGGATGGGCGTGCCAAGGAACATAGCAGGATTTAGGATAAAAAGCGCAGGGATCCAGCGCCTAAATTAAGGATAAGGCTCCCAAGGGCCAATAGAAAGGCAGGGCATGGTGCGGGTGCATCAGGCCGAAGGCAAAAAAGCGAAATACTGGAATGGAGGAAAAGGAAATGGCGCAGAACAATCAGGCAGCAGAACAGGATTTGAACCAGTTATTAAAAGTCCGCCATGATAAGCTGAAGGACTTGCAGGAACATGGGAAAGACCCCTTTCAGATTACCAAATACGACGTCACAAGCCACAGCCAAGAAATCAAAGATAATTACAGTTCCATGGAAGGCAAAGAAGTAACCGTAGCAGGCAGGATGATGTTTAAGCGTGTCATGGGAAAAGCATCCTTCTGCAACGTGCAGGACTTGCAGGGAAATATCCAAGCATATGTGGCAAGGGACAGCATCGGCGAGGAAAGCTATAAGGATTTCAAAAAATACGATGTAGGCGACATTTTGGGGATCAAAGGCGAGGTTTTCAAAACAAAAACAGGGGAAATTTCTGTCCATGCCCATGAGGTGGCGCTCCTCTCCAAAAGCCTCCAGATCCTGCCCGAAAAATTCCACGGCCTGACAGACACAGATATCCGCTACCGCCAACGGTATGTAGACTTGATTATGAATAACGAGGTAAAAGATACCTTCATCAAACGCTCTAGGGTAATCAGCAGCATCCGCAGATACCTGGATGGGCAAGGGTTCATGGAGGTAGAAACCCCTATGCTGGTAAGCAATGCCGGCGGCGCAGCCGCAAGGCCCTTCGAAACCCACTTTAACGCCTTAGACGAAGACTTAAAGCTTCGGATTTCCCTAGAGCTTTATTTAAAGCGGCTGATTGTAGGCGGCATGGAACGGGTGTATGAAATTGGCCGTGTGTTCCGCAATGAAGGCTTGGACACAAGGCATAACCCAGAATTTACCTTGATGGAACTGTACCAAGCATACACAGACTACCACGGCATGATGGATTTGACCGAGAACCTCTACCGCTATGTAGCAAAAGAAGTAACCGGCTCCGAAATCCTTACCTACGGCGAACATGAAATGGATTTGTCAAAACCGTTCGAGCGCATCACCATGGTAGACGCCGTAAAGAAATATGCCAATATAGATTTCAATGAAATCCATACCACCGAAGAAGCAAAGAAGCTGGCAGACGAGCACCACATTGAATATGAAGAAAGGCATAAAAAGGGCGATATTTTAAGCATGTTCTTTGAGCAGTACGCAGAGGAGCACTTAATCCAGCCCACCTTTGTCATGGACCATCCCATTGAGATTTCCCCGCTGACAAAGAAAAAGCCAGACAACCCGGAATATGTGGAACGCTTTGAGTTCTTCATGAACGGCTGGGAAATGGCAAACGCCTACTCCGAATTAAACGACCCCGTCGACCAGCAGGAACGCTTTGCAGCGCAGGAAGCCCTGCTTTCCGCCGGGGATGAAGAAGCAAACCATACAGACGAGGATTTCCTCAATGCATTGCGCATTGGGATGCCGCCAACGGGAGGCATTGGGTTCGGGATTGACCGGATGGTGATGATGATGACAAATTCTCAGGCAATCCGGGATGTTTTATTGTTCCCGACACTCAAAAATTTGGACAAATAAGCCCAGTAAAATCAAGGGTCAGGGGATTGCAAGGGTAAAATTTACGACCGATTTACGACCAAATATTTAGAGAACACGCTCGTAATCACAAAAGAAATGTCAAAAACACCTTTCATTTTGAAGGGTGTTTTTTGATGGGGAAATTTATGCTTGTTTTTTCTCTTTTAAATATTCTTTCAGAACAAGATTGACATGCAGATAAAGGACAGCAATACAAAGCAGATAGTAAGCGATACTTTGAAGAAGTTAAATTCTCTGTCCGAAGAAACGTGTGCGGAGCTGACCGCCACCACCAAAAGACGGAAACTGGCCGAGCGTGGCCACTCCATAAAGACAAGGTTAGCCAAAGCAAAGGAACAGGCAAAAAAGCCGACAGTTGCCGAGGGAAAACAGCACAGAACCCACAGCAAGGGAAAGGGGGATATGGCATTATGAAACTTTCACCATACGAGCAGGAAACCATTGTCAGCTACAATGCAGGAGAACAGGCCGCCACCCTCTGCACAAGAGATAAGGCAGTGATGCGCAAACTTGACACCTTTGTTGCTGATTATCCCGACATATACAGATTGACAGAGCAAGACAAAGTATCTAAAATATATTCCCTTCCGTAATCATACGCCAGTTACCGCAAACCGAGGACAGTCAGTACCGAGCAGAGGGAACGGGCAAGGCAGATGATGATTGCTAATAATAAGACAAAGGGAGATGAAGCAAGATTTAATGGAATTGTGTATGTGCTTATGGTAAAATAACAGCGTTGGATAATTAAACAAATTGAAATTATGGAGTGAGGTAAATATGAAACAAAAAAAGAAGAAAATTGTCCTTCCGGTTATAGTAGGTATAGGAATAGCTTTGTTGATTATTATAATCGCAGCACTTGTATTGTTTAGAAATGAATTGCGATCCCTTATGTCATTGAAAAAGGTTGATGGTTATGGAATGTATCAAATGACCTATTATGGCGATTATGGATTTGATGATTTTCTGGAAATTGGTGCTGAAAATGATGCGGACATTGAAGCATTTGTAACAAAAAGGTTGTTGAAAGGACTGCCAATAAATTTGGGTGTTACAGGAAACGGCTGCACAGCTTTTGTCGTAAAAAATGAGAATGGCGATATTTTGTTTGGAAGAAATTTTGATTATTTATATGCCCCGTCTTTACAACTTTACACTGCACCTAATCATGGATATGCTTCGGTTTCCACCGTCAATCTTTCTTTTGCAGGATATTCCGAGGACAATTTACCAAGTGGTTCACTTTTTGATGATTTCCTGACGTTAGCCGCACCATTTCTTCCTTTTGACGGAATGAATGAGAAAGGGCTTGCGATTGCTTTGCTTGCAGTGCCAGAAGCGGAAGTCCCATATAATCCCGGCAAAATAACATTAAATACAACCACAGCAATCCGGCTTGTACTTGATAAAGCGGCTACAGTGGAAGAAGCCATTGAATTGTTAAAACAATATAATATATATTTTTCTGGAGGTATCGAGTGCCATTATTTAATTGCTGATGCAAGTGGGCATTCTGTCATTGTGGAATATGTAAACCAAGAGCTTTGTGTTGTTGAAGCGGAGGACGGATATCAAATTGCTTCTAATTTTATTGCCTATGACGGATTGAATATTGGAGAAGGATTTACTGAATTTGAACGCTATGATAAAGTGCAAAATGCGATAGAGGCAAATAACGGTGTACTTGAGGCAGGCCAGGCAGTTCAATTATTGGCTGATATCGGTGTTTTTGATGGAAATATAGACAAACTACAATGGAGTGTTCTGTATAATCTTACAACTGGTTACGGAGAGATTTTTGCTAATCGGAAAACGGATAATATCATAGGATTTAATCTGGATATGGATAATTGATATTGGTGCAAACCTTTTGTTTGTTGGGAACAGAATGAATATGACGGGCAGGCCTACCGCCCGAAATACCATGAGGATTTCGTGCATAGTGAAATCACTCTCCCACCCAATGCGCCCAAAGAGTATACAGGCCGAGCCACTTTATGGAACGCTGTTGAACTGCCAGAAAAAGGGCAGAAATCACAGCTTGCGAGAATGTTAAAAGCGTCACTCCCTAACGAATGGAGTTATGGATTTGCCGAGGAAGCCGTAAGGGATTAGGTGCAGAGGAATTTTGTTGATAAAGGTATGTGTGCTGATTGGGCGGAACAGGCAAAAGAAATGCTCATTGACAGTATCGGCAAGGAACAGGCTAAGACCGCCACAGAATTAGTGTATGCGGAAGTTATCAGCTACAACAGAAAGAACCTTGATAGCGGGCTTCAGGACGAGAGCCGACAGCGTAATAGGAAACAGGACAAAACGAAACGGAGGGAGGAATTTAAGAAAATTTGATAGAAATATGAGTGTGATTGTGGTATTCTATTAGCAGTACAAATCGGGATTTGTAGATGAATTTCTTGAACTTTCCTTATTTTTCAAGGCTTTTCAAGCCTCATACAGTGAATTGCTATGTATTTTCCCTTGCTTTTGCCCTTATGGGCAGTTTACAAGGGAAAGTTTTTTCTGAATGTATCTAATCGTTGCCCGCCACTTTATCCAAGAGCCTAGCGGAAGTCCGTTTTGCTTCCCTTGTGGCATGGGCATACACATTCATGGTGGTACTCACGTCAGAGTGTCCTAAGAGTTCCTGCACGTCCTTCGGCGCTGCGCCGTTTGACAGCAGATTGCTTGTATAAGTATGGCGGAGCTGGTGGAAGTGAAAGCCTTCAAATCCGTCCAGTTTCTTTGCGAGCGTCCGGCAGACGATACTCAATGTACTCGGCGTTTCAAGGCAGCCGTCCAGTCTTAAACATACAAATGAGATCTCGTTGTAATCCGCCGGAATTTCCTGCGTGTTCTCCAAGCTGTAATACTCATAGTAAACCCTGTTTTTGTCCTGCACTTCCTTGTAGTAGTTGCGGTGGTACAGTTCCCCGTACTGCATCTGATTTTTAAGCTGTTCTTTCCTTGCTTTTTTCAGTATGGCGGTAAGCGTGTCTCCAAAATCAACCGTCCGTACTTTCTTACGCTTTGTCGGTCCGATAATCGTTTTGTGCTTTGCACCGTCATAGCGGACACTCCGTTTTACCGTTAAATACTGTTCTTCAAGATTGATGTCCTGCCAAGTCAGCCCACATATCTCCCCAATCCTAAGACCTGCATAGTAGGCTATCTGTATCGGCAGAACCGCAGAAACAT
>CAJTWA010000012.1 GCA_910580195.1 uncultured Lachnospiraceae bacterium | reverse complement strand
TTCACAGAATGAAAGTGTCCTTTTGCATAATATAAGATTTTAAGTTTTTATCTGCAGCGTTATAACTACCCAGTTTAATATATCTGATTCCGGCCCATTTTTACGCCCATAAACTGTACCTGCTTTTCGACAGCCTCCACATTCTGCGCCAACTGCTCTATTGTGCCTGTGCGGTTTTCCGGCTTGATTTCCGGCTGTATCAGTTTCTTTGGGTATTCCTGCCTTGTATGGATATCCATATAGGTTTTCAGCCGGTAATAATAGCCTTCATTCCTGTAATCTTCAAATACAGGGGAAACTTCGCCCTTTGAAGTCTGCCACCGCATAAGGCGGGGAAACCAGCATAACCCGTCTTTTATAACCTCTTTGAATGAATTTAGCAGTTCCCCAAGTGCGGTCAACAAACCGCGAAAGCTGTTTCCTGCCTCGATATCCGCCCCACGCTCCACATGGTTCGCAAATTCCTCAATCAGCGGCGCAAAGGGAAGATATGACTGTATAAACTGTTTTATCTGCCGGAGTGCTTTTAGGAAGATATTGGAACTTTCAATTTCCCCGTCCAATTCGTCCAATTTCCTCTGCGTAGTGGACTTTCTATGGTTCAGGACGAGAATGTCAGCCTCTAGTCCTATTTTATCCGTTGATAGTTTTTCAATCTTTTCTTCCTCTTTTGCAACTTTGTATTCCGCAACCGTCAGGTCATGGTTTTTACCTTTTTTCTTTTCCCTTACTTCCTGCTGGAAGATGGCTTTCATATAGTGGTTGGCGTCTGCCCGCATTTTATCCTGCAAAACTTCCGACAAGACTTGGGGCGTGAATACGGATCGCTTTGACACTTTTGTTGACAAGCCACGCTTAAATCCTCTCCCCACTGGAACGCCTACAATGTGCATATGCGGACTTGCCTCATCAAAATGGACTACTGCATTTGCAATCTTAAAATCCGGCAGATACTCCTGCAATTTCAAAAGGAGCTGTTTATAGACCTGTTTCATAAATATTTTGTCACCGCTGTTCTGCTCCCAAAATTTTTTATCCCCACATTGTATGATGACTTCCACCGCCATGTCCTGTTCCGTTTCGGATACATGTTCAAAATAATCGCCAATCCGTCTTTCCGGTCTTGTCTGCTTTGCATTGTATTTTTGCAGGGCGGCATCAAATTCTTTGCGGTATACATTTTTCACGTCCTGCATGAGATTGGTTGTTCCATAAAGAAGAGTGATGTTATCCCTGCTGTAATCTTGCGAATGGTATTTCCTCAGATTGTGTTTTGCAACTCCGGCGAGTTTTGTCTTGTTGTTGATTGCGCTTTTCTTATTGCTGATGTGGTTGCTGAAAGAAATCTCTCCCATGTTTCCTCCCTGATTTCACATTGAAGCAGTGCGGTTATCATCTTGGCTCTGCCATAGATGATAACCCCTTAGCAGTATTGGCTTGCCAATACTGCGGGGGCTCTCCGAGGGTATCCAGTGAAATGTGCTTTCAGCATATTGGAAACAGTTTTCCGGCTGTTCAATGCTTATTTTATTAGCAATCCTTTTATTTCTGCCCGTCCCTGTTATCCTTATCTGTACCCAATATACGGATTATGCTGAATTGCATTTCTTCTGTTTCCGGCGGTCAACTGATTTTCTTCAAAATGATTGCATTTTTTAAGTTCACTGCAACAGTGCGCCCGACTTTTATACCGCCGTCTTTCTTGTGACGGTTTTGACATTGCCCCTGTCCCTCAAATCCCTCCCCTCATTGACAGTCATAAACAGTTCCAGAATGTCCTTTTTGATAAGTACCTTTCTCCCCACTTTCAATACAGGGAGTTTATCCCATTCCACCAGCTTTCTCAGTGTGTTCCGACCGATGCCTGTGTAGTCTGCCGCCTCCTCAATGGAAAGGGCAATCTTCATTTCTGCTATTCATTCTCCTCCTCTTGAATTGCAATATACAATTTTTATGGTATGCTTACTATACATCATTTATATTTGCTTGTCAAGCGTTATGTGATTTCAAAAATTATTTTTAACTTGCATATTGCAATAACAGTTTTGGTATGGTATACTCTTACCATACCGATAAGGAGGAAAACCAACATGAAAGACAAAGAACTGCGCAGGGTAATCGGCGTCAGGGCAAAACAGCGGAGACTGGAATTAGGCGTCAACCAGCCTTATGTTGCTGAAAAAATGGGTGTCACTGCATCCACCATTCAGAGGTACGAGGCGGGAACGATTGACAATACCAAAAAACTTGTCCTTGACGGTCTGGCAGACGCACTCCATGTTTCCGTAGAATGGCTGAAAGGCGAAACGGAGAAATATGAATCTGACATTACGGATAAAAAGGAAATGTTAATTCGTGATGCCATGTCCTCCATTCTTTCAAAGCTGCCCTATGACATGGAAACATCCGAATCAGACTTTTCAAAAGACCTACTGTTGCTGATGCTGAAGGAATATGAATTGTTTGTAGACTCTTTTCGCCTTGCGTGCAGAAAGTTTAAAGGAAGTGAAGAAAGTGCCAGACTTGCAGAGACAATGGGATTTGAATCGGGAAAGGAATATAATGAAATCATGTTCCTGCGGGAGATTACCCACACAGTAAATGCCCTTAATGATATGGGCAACATAGTGAGGCTCTACTCCAAAAACCCTGATGCCGCCGCTGAAAGGCTTTCCAGTCTTTTATCAGAAGAAGATTCCGATTCGGTATAACGGGACGGCAGATTTTATGCTATCCTTATTTTCAGAAAACATTCCATCCGTTCTGACTGCCATATCTGTTCAATGATTACATACGCAGAAATGCGTTCATTGAAAGGAGAAACGATTATGGCAAAAGGATCAGTACGGAAGAAAGGTAAGAAATGGTACTACCGCTTCTATGTGGAGGACGCAAGCGGCAACTTGGTACAGAAAGAGTTTACGGGTACGGAAAGCAAGAGCGAGACGGAAAAGCTGTTACGGCAGGCAATGGAGGATTACGAGGAAAAGAAATTCATTGCAAAGGCTGACAACATCACGCTTGGGGAACTGCTCGATATTTGGGCGGAGGAAGAATTGAAAGTCGGCACTCTTAGCAACGGTACGGTGGAAAATTATCTCGGTGCGATACGGTGCATTAAGAAACACCCTGTTGCTGACCGCAGGTTAAAAACCGTAACAGCGGAGCATTTGCAGACATTCCTTGACCTGCTTACTTTCGGAGGGACTTATCCCGACGGAAAAGTCAAAAAAGGATTGAGCAAAGACTATATCCACTCTTTCTCGGCGGTTTTACAGCAGTCGTTCCGTTTTGCGGTATTCCCAAAGCAACTGATTACGTTCAATCCAATGCAGTACATCAAGCTGAAACGAAAGGCAGAGGAAGTGGATTTGTTTTCAGAGGAAGATATGGGACAGTCAGGCACGCAGCCTATTTCCCATGATGACTATGAGAAACTTATCGCTTATCTTGAAAAGAAAAATCCCTCTGCGGTTCTTCCGATACAGATAGCCTACTATGCAGGTCTTAGGATCGGCGAGGTATGCGGGCTGACTTGGCAGGACATCAACCTTGAGGAACAGTATCTTACGGTAAAACGGAGTGTCCGCTATGACGGCGCAAAGCACAAAACGATTATCGGACCGACCAAACGTAAGAAAGTGCGGACGGTTGATTTTGGGGACACGCTTACCGCCATACTGAAAAAAGCAAGGAAAGAACAGCTTAAAAATCAGATGCAGTACGGGGAACTGTACCACCGCAACTACTACAAGGAAGTGCAGGACAAAAACAGGGTTTACTATGAGTATTACAGCTTGGAGAACACGCAGGACATTCCGGCGGATTACAACGAAATCTCATTTGTATGTTTAAGACCGGACGGCTGTCTTGAAACACCGAGTACATTGAGTATCGTTTGCCGGACACTGGCAAAGAAACTGGACGGATTTGAGGGCTTTCACTTCCACCAGCTCCGCCATACTTATACAAGCAATGTGCTGTCAAACGGTGCAGCGCCGAAGGACGTACAGGAACTCTTGGGACACTCTGACGTAAGTACCACCATGAATGTGTATGCCCATGCCACAAGAGAAGCAAAGCGGACTTCCGCTAGGCTCTTGGATAAAGTGGCGGGCAACGATTAGGTACATTCAGAAAAACTTTCCCTTGTAAATTGCCCATAAGGGCAAAAACAAGGGAAAATACATAGCAATTCACTGTATGAGGCTTGAAAAGCCTTGAAAAATAAGGAAAGTCCATGAAATTCATCTGCAAATCCCGATTTCTCAGTTTAATTTCTTTTTTCAATTATACACAAAAACATGGGAGATTTCAATTCACAAACTGCTTCTGCTTAGGTTTGGATACCGCTGCAGCCATGCATGGCAATGCCGTTGAATTTAGCAAGAACACGCACTGTTCCATTCCCTTAGGACCCCGTTTGGGGCTGATGTCCAGATGGGTGTATTCACAGTTTGAGGCATTATGGAGCCACCGAAGTTTTTTATCAACTTTAGTTTCAGTTCCATCAAAATGCCCAAGTGAAGAATCCGGCATTTTCTGCTTGATTTTATTCCAGAAGGCAGGGAAGGGACAGGATAATATGGAATTTGATTTCCGTGGGCAATGAGTCAAACGGCCATTCCAATATTGTGAAGATGTTTACGGGGATACCGCTGAAACCCGAAAGGATACCCATATGCCATTCGGCAATATTGAGGAAATTATTGAGGGCTGTTTAGATGATCTCCAGCTGTTTATTGATGAAGTAATCCCGGAGGAAGAGAGTGAAAGCGGTACAGATTTTTCAGAAGATAATTATATAGAGTAAATCAGTGAATAAGAGAGGAAATTCGCAATCCGCTGACAAAGGCCAGCTACTTGCTCATGAAAGCAGCCCAAAAGGCGGGCATGTTTTCAAATTGCACCCCCCTACCAGCCCACAGGCGACCAGCCCCAGGCCATTGCCGAGCTGGCCAAAGGCTTCAAGGAGGGCAACCAATAAAAATGAAGAAAGGTTGGTGAATGTTATGGGAGGAACCGTAATTGAGACTGAATCAGAGAGGTTGCGCCGTGAAGGAATAAATCAGGGAATAAGTCAGGGTATCAATCAGGGAAAAGCGCAGTTGCTTATTGAAATGGGGCAAAAAGAAGGACTTGACGATGAAACGATTTTGAAAAGAATGCAGGAATGGATAGGTTTGTCTTTCGAACAGGCAGCCGCTTATTTAGAGCAGTACGGAAAGCAACCTGTGTAGATTTATGAAGATTGGTGATGATGCCATATAAAAATAAGATAAATAATGAAATGGCCGTGAGGGTATTCTATCTCTATTTTGGATGGAATGCCCTCATTCTGTGTTCAAAATAGAGTAGGAGAAGAAATTGGGAGAGTTAAAAGGCTTTTCATAGCAGTGGAATCGTATTTTTGGGAATTAGTTATGGGGTTGGGAGGATATTGAATAGCACAAAAAATTTTTTTTAGAATCATATTGACACGGTGTCAGCGAACTGCTATAATATCTACACTGACACTATGTCAGAATAAAAAGGAGAGTGGAACATGAAGAAAAATATTGAATCTCAGTTAGCATTATATCCTACGCCGGTTACCGTTATCGGTGCCATGAATGAAGAAAAGCCTACATGGACGCTTGTTGCCCACGTTGGAATTATTGGGCATGGCCGTGTTCTTGTAAGCCTTGCAGCCCCTCATTATATCAACGGTGTAATTAAGAGAAATCAGAAACTTTCCATCAATATTGTAGATGAAGGTATTCTTCCACAGGCTGATTATTCTGGTTCAGCCAGTGGTGCCAAAGAGGATAAGAGTGAATTGTTTGATTATGAGGTTGGGAACGCAGGAACACCGATGATAAAGAAATCGCCTCTTGTGATGGAGTGTGCGGTGGATGATGTATATCATACTCCAAATTTTGAGAGTTTTATATGTACGATTGATAGCACATATGTGGAGGAAGGATGCCTTAACGAGGAGGGGGAAGTTGATTACCGTGTACGAAAGCCTGTTCTGTTTGAATTCCCCACCTACGAATATTTAAGAACAGGTGAAGTGATCGGCAAATGCCTTTCTTTCAAAAATAATGAAAAAATATAGGGAGGTATGATATGCCGAAGGGATCAGAAGAATTAACAGCCGCAAGAAGAGAAGAAATCATTACCGCCTGTGCTGAATTATATAAGACAATGAGTTTTAAAGAGATTACAATTAAGGAAATAGGGAATGCCACATCTTTTACCCGGACGTCCATTTATAACTATTTCCAAACAAAGGAAGAAATTTTTCTTGCATTATTGCAAAGAGAATATGAATTATGGATTGACGGGCTGAAACAGATTCAGACGGAACATGAAAAGATGACAAAAATGGAATTTGCCGATGCGCTGGCTCGTTCTCTGGAGGAGCGGCACAATCTGCTGAAAATCATGTCTATGAACCACTATGATATGGAAGATAACAGCCGTATAGAGCGTTTGATTGAATTTAAAGTAGTGTATGGGCAGTCGTTGGCAGAAGTCAGGGACTGTCTGGATAAGTTTTTTTCAGATATGACAGTTCAGGATAAGCAGGACTTTATTTTCTCCTTTTTCCCGTTCATGTTTGGCATTTATCCATATACTGTTGTAACGGAAAAGCAAAAAGAGGCAATGGCGCAGGCGAAGGTAAATTATGTGTATATGTCCATTTATGAGATTACCTGTGCCGAAGTGAAAAAGCTATTAGGCGCATGATAACAGCAAAGAGCATATACAACGGATAGCATGATAAGCTGATATGTTTTGTGCGAAAATATGATTAAGAAAGGATGGTTTAAAATGAATCATTCACCAAATATTGCAATGGGTGCGTGGGCATGGGGAAATGACGGCACCTTTGGAAGTAATTATACTGCGGCAGATTCAAAAGCAGTATATGGGGCAGCAATGAAAAATGGTTTGAATTTATGGGATACCGCAGTTGTCTATGGAATGGGAACCTCAGAGAATATTCTTGGAGAGCTGACAAAGGATACGCCAAGAGAGGAATTGGTACTTTCCACAAAATTCACGCCTCAGATTGAAGATGAAACGCCGCAGACGGCAATTGCATGGGCAATTACAAAAAATACACTGCCTATTGTTGGGGTAACGAAAGTCCATCATGTGGAAGATGCGGCAAAAGCGGCGTGGAATGATGATGGCTGGACAATGGAAGCCCTGAAAGTACATTATAAAACATTGGTAAGGTACTAAATTTCAAGGATCAGGGTATGGTGCTTGGAGTTGGGTGCAAAACGCCGTCAATGACAAAAAAATCTAAGTTTTTACAAGCAGCCTATAACCTTGGAAAAAGTATATGAATGGAGGATTTACATGAAAAAAATAATACGTATGATGTTGTTGGCAGCTCTTATATGCTTTGGATTAACAGCATGCGGAAGCAATGGAACAGAAAATAGCAGACAGCAGGAAAACCGTTCTGTAAATAATGAGGCGGAGGTAAATAGACAGGATACGGAAACAGGAGCAGAAGATACGGAATCATCTTCTGAACAAACAGAGGAAGAGGAACAGGCTGCGGAAGAACAAGTTACAGAGGAAACCGCATCTAACCAGTCAGGCACTTTGGTTGTGTATTTTTCTTGTACGGGAACAACAAAAGGGCTGGCAGAGGCTGTCGCAGAAGAACTGAATGCCGATTTGTATGAAATTGTGCCGGAAGAACCTTATACATCAGAGGATTTGGATTATCACGATGACAACAGCCGCAGCACAAAGGAAATGGACGATCCATCAAGCAGGCCGGCTATTTCCGGCAGTGTGGAAAATATGGAGCAGTACGACAGAATTATTTTAGGTTACCCAATCTGGTGGGGAGAGGCTCCGAGAATTGTATCAACTTTTGTGGAAAGCTACGATTTTTCTGGAAAAACAATCATACCGTTCTGTACTTCTGGCGGCAGTGGAATCGGCTCCTCGGCGGATGCGCTGGAAACACTTGCAGGGAACGGGACGTGGCTGAAGGGAAAGAGATTTGACGGCAGCGAATCGGGAGAAGATGTTAGAAAGAGTCTTGGGATTGAGTAAATGGGGGTACGGAATGAAAAGAGCGTTTACCTATATTTTGATAACGTGCGTATTGCTTTCATTTACAGCTTGTGGACAGACAGGGGAAACAGGACAACAGGACAGCACATCGGCTGAGCAGATAGAAAATACGGAAGATGGAGAGGAAGAGACGGAAAATATTGCCGTACAGATGCCGGAGGAATCAGTGCCGGAGGGATTCGTTTATATTTCTGGCGGTGTTTTTCAGATGGGAAGCCCTGAGAGCGAGGCGTGGAGAAGTGATGATGAAAAGCAGCACACGGTAACTGTCAGCGACTTTTACATGTCACAGTATGAAGTGACGCAGGCAGAGTATCAGGCGGTGATGAATAGCAATCCGAGCAATTTTTCCGGAGAAAACCTGCCAGTGGAAAATGTTTCATGGCTGGATGCAGTGGCTTACTGCAATGCCCGAAGTGGGAGGGAAGGACTGACGCCTGTTTATACCATTGATGGGCAGAATGTCAGTTGGGAGCGCAGTGCAAATGGATACCGTTTGCCAACAGAAGCGGAGTGGGAATATGCCTGCCGTGCAGGTACAACAACCCCATTTTATATGGAGAACTCCCCAAGTGCGGAAGAAGCCAATTATTATGGCCATTATCCGTATATGATTGAAGATAATTATTTTTCACAGGGGAATTTAGAGATAAAACCCGGTGAGTATAGGCAGACCACTGTTGAAGTGGGAAGTTTTTCAGCAAATTCTTTTAACCTTTATGATATGCATGGAAATGTCGGTGAGTGGACATGGGATATTTATGCCCAATATCCGGATGAGGAACAGACTGATCCGGTGGGGGCGGCTTTGGGAACACGCCGTGTATATCGTGGAGGAGGATGGAATGATTTTGCAAAGAATATGCGTTCTGCTTACCGTGCTATGATGGACCAGGACAAGGGCAGTTTTAATATAGGTATCCGGCTTGTCAGAAATGCAGTTGACGGCGTAGGAAGCATAGCTGGCTATGATTCATCAAAGCAAGATAAGGAAAGTGCAGGGACGGTATTGATTGCGTATTTTTCTTGGGGAGGCAATACGAGAGGGATTGCAGAAGAAATTCGGCAGCAGACAGGGGCGGATATTTTTGAGATTACTTTGGTAAATCCTTATTCGGATGATTATAATACGGTTTTGGATGAAGCACAGAGGGATCAGAATGAGCAGGCACGTCCTGAGCTTGCAGAGCATATTGACAATATGGAGCAGTATGGCACGATTCTGCTTGGTTACCCAAATTGGTGGGCGTCCATCCCTATGCCGATTGCGTCATTTCTTGAAGAATATGATTTTACAGGGAAAACAATTATTCCATTTTGCAGTCATGGCGGGGGACGATTTGGGCAGAGCCTTACAGCGATTGCAAAGCTGGCGCCGGATGCCACAATGGGTGAAGGTCTTTCTATTCACTATTCTGGAGGAGAAAGCCTTCCGGAGGATATAGCAGGGTGGTTGGAAAGCAACGGGATAAAAGAAGCTGATGGGCAATAGAAAGAGAAGGAGAAGCATATGAAATATACAAAGCTTGGGAATTCAGATTTGAATGTATCCCGTATCTGCATGGGATGCATGGGATTTGGCGATGCGTCAAACGGGCAGCATTCATGGACGGTAGATGAGGAACACTCCCGTGAGATTGTAAAACGGGGACTGGAATTAGGGGTTAATTTTTTTGATACTGCGATAGGATACCAGAGCGGGACAAGCGAGCAGTATGTGGGCAAAGCATTATGGGATTTTGCAAAGCGGGATGAAGTGGTAGTGGCTACAAAGTTTTTGCCCCGTACACAAGAAGATATAGCGGCAGGAATTACGGGACAGCAGCATATAGAACGTATGATAAACAAAAGCCTTGCGAATCTTGGGATGGATTATGTAGATTTGTATATTTACCATATGTGGGATTATGGGACGCCGCTTTATGACATCATGGAGGGCTTAGATAAAGTTGTCCAAGCAGGGAAAGCAAGATATATAGGTATATCCAACTGCTTTGCGTGGCAGCTTGCAAAAGCGAACGCACTGGCAGAAAAGGAGGGATTTGCAAAGTTTGTTTCCGTGCAGGGGCATTATAATCTGATTTTCCGTGAAGAAGAACGGGAGATGGCAAAGCTGTGTGCAGAAGATAACATTGCCATGACGCCATACAGTGCGTTGGCAGGGGGCAGGCTTGCGAAAAAGCCCGGTGAGACGTCAAAGCGTCTGGAAGAGGACAGTTATGCAAAATTCAAGTACGATGCGACAGCAAAACAGGATAGAGTTGTGATTGAACGTGTGGCAGAGCTTGCAGAGAAACATGGCGTGTCTATGACAGAGATTTCTTTGGCATGGCTTTTGGCAAAAGTAACGTCTCCGGTTGTGGGAGCAACAAAACTGCATCATATTGAAGGAGCTGTAAAAGCAGTGGATTTCATTTTGTCGGAAGAGGAAATGGAATATTTGGAGGAAGGATATGTGCCGCACTCATTAGTGGGGGTTATGGCACAGAATACGGTTTCGGCGGCAAAGGAAAAACATGTCTGGTCTACTGGAAACCAGAAGTTTTAGGAGGAATTATCTATGGAAAGAAAATTAGTGGCTTATTTTAGTGCAAGCGGTATCACTGCAAAAGTGGCGAAAGCGTTGGCAGAGGCAGCAGGCGCAGATATTTATGAGATTAAACCAAAGATTCCATATACAAGGGAAGATTTAGACTGGATGAATAAAAAGAGCCGTAGCAGCGTGGAAATGAATGATCCGTCTTCACGTCCGGCACTTGCGGATATGGAAGCGGACATAGATGGGCATGACGTGATTTTTGTGGGATTTCCGGTATGGTGGTACACGGTTCCGACGATTATTAAGACATTCCTTGAAGCTTATGATTTCAGCGGAAAAATCGTTGTGCCATTTGCCACATCCGGCGGAAGCGGGCTTGGGACAACGGCAGAAACCTTGCAGGAAGTAATTCCTGCCGCAACAGTAAAAGCGGGAAAAATCCTGAACGGCAGAATTGCCGCTTCGGAACTGAAGCAGTGGGTAGATGATTTTGAATGATAAGGAGGGAAATTCAATGGTAAAACAGACGGCAGGCAGGGAGCAGCTTGGAGCATTTGCCCCCAAATTTGCACAGTTAAATGATGATGTGTTATTTGGAGAGGTATGGAACAGGGAGGATAAACTTTCATTAAGAGACCGTTCCCTTGTGACGGTGGTATCCTTAATGGCGCAGGGATTAGTAGACTCATCGTTCCAGTATCATTTAATGAGTGCAAAGGATAATGGGATTACAAAAGAAGAAATTGCGGAGATTTTGACACATGCGGCATTTTATGCAGGCTGGCCGAAAGCATGGGCGGCATTTCGTATGGCTGTACAGGTCTGGGCAGAAGATGAAAATGCAGAAAATGCGAAAGCCATGCATGAGAAGAATATGCTGTTTCCGATTGGAAAACCCAATGACGGCTTTGCACAATATTTTATCGGTCAAAGCTATCTGGCTCCGGTTTCCAGTGAACAGGTAGGGATATTTAATGTCACTTTTGAACCGGGATGCCGTAATAACTGGCATACGCATCATGCGGCTTCCGGAGGCGGTCAGATTTTAATTTGTGTAGGAGGCCGGGGGTATTATCAGGAATGGGGGAAGGAAGCACAACAGATGAATCCCGGCGATGTGGTGAACATCCCGGCAGGAGTGAAACACTGGCATGGTGCAGCCAAGGACAGTTGGTTTTCGCATCTGGCTATTGAGGTTCCCGGCACGGATACTTCTAATGAATGGCAGGAAGCAGTAGATGATGATATTTATAATTGTCTGAAATAAGGAAGCGGGTGGGCATGATGAAGGCAAAAAGAATTATAAAAAGGACAGTCGATGTGCTAATGACAGCCGCATTGCTTTTTCTAATGGGGTATCAGTTTTGGGGAGAGCAGTTTCATGAGTGGGCTGGCGCAGGAATGTTTGTGTTATTCATTGCCCACCAGATATTGAATTTTCGCTGGTACAGAAGCCTTTTTAAAGGCAAATATACACCTATGCGGATATTTCAGGTTATTGTGGATATGCTGACACTTTTATCTATGGCTGCTATGATGTATAGCGGAATTGTATTATCCAGATATGTTTTTGCATTCCTGCCAATCAATGGCGGAATGGCTTTGGCGAGAAAATTACATATTTTAGGCTCTTACTGGGGGTTTCTTTTGATGAGCCTTCATTTGGGGCTGCATTGGAATATGGTATTGGGATTGATAAAAAGGGAAGACAGCGCAATAGCGCATTTCCGATTCATAAATCTTTTTTGTTTCGTAGCAGGACTGTCCATTGCAATATATGGGGCAATTGTTTTTAGCCAGAGAGATTTTTTACCTTATATGCTGCTTAAAAATGAATTTGTTTTTATGGATTATGAGGAGCCAAAAGTACGCTTTTATCTGGATTATTCAGCATTGATGGGAACCTGTATTTTTGCCGCTCACTATTTGGGGAAGATTTTCAGGAGATTTAAAGTAAAGAGAAAGGAAACACAACTATTGTAAAAGAGCCTTATTCCAGCGATTATGACGAATGTCTTGACCGGGCTGCTGACGAAAAGGCAGAAAATGCACGTCCGGAATTAGTAAGCCATGTTGAGAATATGGAGCAGTATGACACGATATTCCTTGGATTTCCTAATTGGTGGTATACGGTTCTGATGGCGATCCATAGCTTTCTTGTCTTATTAAAGCGATATTTGTCGTTTCGTGGCGGTCGTTCTCCGCCTGCCAATCTGGATTTTCAACAAAAAAATTCAGATTGGAGGAAAGGACATGGAGGGTAACCGCCCAAAAAGAAGGAAGGATAAATACAATCCTTATACGATATTCGAGAAAGACGGCCAATATTACGTTTCGTTTATAGATGGACAAGGTGTTTTACATAAACTTGAAATCAGCAAGGTGCTGTATGACACGTTTGATTCCTTTGAATTAAGCGATCTGGTGTATCTCAACGTGGTGGACAGGCATATCGAGCAGTCCGAGGTATGGGAAGCAACTTTGAATGTGAGGGCAGTAGAAAAGCCGGAGGGCATAGAGGAAGTCGTGCTGAAAAAGATTTTTGAAAATTATTCATGGTATCACCGTACAAAAGAATTGACGGATGATATGACTGTGAAATATAGCAAAAAAGGAGGTTTTCAGACGCCAGAAGAAGCAGAAGAAAGCTATTGGGAATATGAAAACCGTTTCAGAGATAAACAGCGTGAAAAAGCCTAAAATCCGTGCGCTTAGCAAAGAAAAAATAAAATTGCTGTTAGAAGCGGGGGCAAAAAGCGCATGGTATCTGGAAATCCAGTTAGGGTTGTTTTGTGGATTGAGAAAAGGTGAAATTCTAGGGCTAAAATTCAGCTTGATAAAGAATATGCAGGGGAAAAATACAAGGACAATGGATATGTCTGCTGCCGGGATAATGGTAGGCCTCATTCATTAAGTTCTTTTAATCAGGCATTAACAAAGCTTTGTAACCGAAATGGACTGCCAGTAGTTACCGTGCATGGGTTACGCCATATGTTTGCGGCTATCTTGATTGAAAGCGGAGTGCCATTAGTTAAGATATCAGGATTGTTGGGGCATAGTTCCATTCATACCACTTATGAATATTATTGTGATGTTATGGATGAAAAGGACAAGATTATCGCCTTCATGAACGATACATTTGCGCCGGAAAAGGCAGGAATGGAGGGGGGTATGGAAAATAAGTTTGATTTTAAAAAATATGTGGATTACAAAGTATATTCTGTTACGACGATAAAAAAGGATATGGGTTTCGAGTGGTTTTGAAATTTGCGGACAATACTTCTGTTACACAGCAGCACGCTGGATTTAAAACCAAAAAGGAAGCGAATGTGGGCAGGGATGAAGTGGTTGGGCAGCTCCATCATGGTACATATATTGTCTATGGGAAGATTAAGGTTGCCGATTTCATAGAATACTGGCTTGAGGACGTCATGAGGAAGCGGATTGCAGACAATACTTATAACAGTTATAAAAATTCGGTTTACAACTATATTTCTCCGGGAATTGGAAAAATGTATATGTCTACATTAAATCAGGGATATATCCGAAAACTGTATAATTCGGCCGCAGATCAATCCGAAAATGTGGCAAGGCGTAAAAACGGTTATGAATACGGCTATGGAATATGCAAAAGCTAAGAACATCATAGCGGTTAATTGTGCAGAGGGGGTTATGCTCCCTAAAAAGGGCAAGAAGAAGGATTACCGGATTTTGTTTTTGAAGCCATATTGGAGCAGCGGCGGATTTATGAGAAAAACCGCAGGCGCAGAAAACGGGAGTTCCGGGATCTGGATTATATCTGCTGTTCGACTTATGGGAATCCGAGAAGCAAAAGCTACCATCAAAAATATTATAAGGAATTATTAGAGGCGCAGGGGCTGCCCGACATCCATTTCCACCAGCTTCGGAATACATACACGACAATCCTGCTGAAAAATGATTTTAACATTAAGGGAATATCGCATATGTTGGGACATTCCAAGGAAATCATATCAGCGGATATATATGGCGACACTCAGGAAATTATTGAGGATTGTCTGTATGCAATAGAGCCATTTATCGAAGCTGCCATGCCAAAGAGTGGAAAAGGGGAGTATTACGATTATTCTGATATGGAAGAAATAGAAATTCTGGCTAAGGAATATTTAAGAGCAGCCTGATGATGCAAAAGATTTGGGGCAATAATAAAGTACAAATGCAGAAAATGGAAAATCGAACATTTGTACCTTTTTATTGCTCCAAGCTATATACATTTGAAAAGTTTTTTGTTATAATGTTCAAGGTAACCGCATGAATCCTGTTTCATGCCGCCAAGTGATATTTAGTCCTAGAAAATCGAATTTGTGACTTTTGCCTTCCGGGATTCGTAAAAGCATACCGAAAGGCAGTTATTTTGAGGATTTCATTACGAATTATAAAATTGGCTGTTGGCTGATAATAATCGTATCAAAAGTCACAAAACGGAGGTATTGCCATGAATAAATTTGTTTTAAAGGCCCCCTACAAGCCCACAGGCGACCAGCCGCAGGCCATTGCCGAGCTGGTCAAAGGCTTCAAGGAGGGCAACCAATTCCAGACTTTACTAGGGGTTACAGGTTCCGGCAAGACATTTACGATGGCGAATGTTATTCAGGAATTACAGAAACCCACTCTCGTTATAGCACATAATAAAACGCTTGCTGCTCAGTTGTACGGAGAGTTCAAGGAGATGTTCCCTGATAACGCAGTGGAGTATTTTGTCTCCTACTACGACTACTACCAGCCCGAAGCCTACGTCCCCTCTTCCGACACCTACATCGCCAAGGACTCTTCCGTCAATGAGGAGATAGACAAGCTCAGGCTTTCCGCAACCGCCGCCCTGATTGAGCGCAAGGACGTAATCATCATATCCAGCGTATCCTGCATTTACGGCCTAGGCGAGCCGGAGAACTTCGAGAAAATGATGGTATCCCTGCGCCCGGGGATGAGCAAGGACAGGGACGAGGTAATCCGCAAATTAATCGACACCCAATATACCCGCAATGACATGGATTTCCACCGGGGCACCTTCCGGGTCCGCGGGGACGTGCTGGAGATTTTCCCGGCGGACCGCGGGGAAACGGCTGTCCGGGTAGAATTTTTCGGGGATGAAATTGACAGGATTACAGAGATTGACGTGGTAACAGGCGAGGTAAAGAACCGGCTGGAGCATATCAGCATTTTCCCGGCATCCCACTATGTGGTGCCCCAAGAGCAGATTAACCGGGCAGCCGTTGCCATAGAAAAAGAGCTGGAAGAGCGGGTACGCTATTTTAAAGGGGAGGACAAGCTATTAGAGGCCCAGCGGATTGCAGAGCGTACAAATTTTGACATTGAAATGCTGCGGGAAACAGGCTTTTGCAGCGGCATTGAAAATTATACCCGGCATTTGGCAGGCGCGCCGGAAGGTGTCCCGCCCAATACGCTGATGGATTATTTTCCAGAGGAATTCTTAATTATTGTGGACGAGTCCCACATTACCATCCCGCAGGTGCGCGGCATGTACGCAGGGGACCAGTCCCGGAAAAATACGCTGGTGGATTATGGGTTCCGGCTGCCTTCCGCCAAGGATAACCGCCCCCTGAATTTTGAAGAATTTGAGGGCAAGATAGACCAGATGCTGTTCGTGTCTGCCACCCCGAATGTCTATGAGAAGGAGCATGAATTGCTGCGTGCGGAGCAGATTATCCGGCCCACCGGGCTGTTAGACCCAGAGGTGGATGTGCGCCCGGTGGAAGGGCAGATTGACGACTTGATTGGGGAAGTCAACAAAGAAATTGCAAAGAAGAACAAGGTGCTGATTACTACCCTTACCAAGCGGATGGCAGAGGATTTGACCGATTATATGCGGGAGGTGGGCATCCGGGTAAAATACCTCCACTCCGACATTGACACGCTGGAACGGGCAGAAATCATCCGGGATTTGCGCCTTGACGTATTTGACGTGCTGGTGGGCATCAACTTGCTGCGGGAAGGCCTTGACATCCCGGAAATTACGCTGGTTGCCATTTTGGACGCAGACAAGGAAGGGTTCTTACGTTCAGAAACCTCCCTCATCCAGACCATTGGCCGGGCAGCCCGGAATTCCGAAGGCCACGTCATTATGTATGCGGACACCATCACCGATTCCATGCGGGTTGCCATTGAGGAAACCAACCGCAGGCGCGGCATACAGGAGGCATATAACAAGGAACATGGGATTACCCCGGCAACCATCAAGAAGTCCGTCCGGGAATTAATCAGCATTTCCAAGAAGGTAGCAAAGGAAGAGTACCAGTTCCAGAAAGACCCAGAATCCATGAGCAAGAAGGAACTGGAAAAGCTGATTGGGGAAATCCAGAAAAAGATGCAGGCGGCAGCGGCCGAGCTGAACTTCGAAGCGGCGGCAGAGCTGCGTGACAAGATGATAGAGCTGAAAAAGAATTTACAGGAAATGTAATTGCCCAAAGCATTGTTAGGGAAATCTTTTTCTTTGGTATTTGGGTGGAGTAATACCGGACCGAACAGGCAGCAGAAGAAGCATAGAAAAAGGAGTTTACAACATGGCAAAATCAGAAAAGCAATATATCAAAATCAGGGGAGCCAACGAACACAACCTGAAAAATCTGGACGTGGATATCCCAAGGAATGAATTTATTGTCCTGACGGGCTTAAGCGGCTCCGGGAAATCTTCCTTGGCTTTCGACACCATTTATGCCGAGGGGCAGCGCAGGTATATGGAATCCCTTTCCTCTTATGCAAGGCAGTTTTTGGGGCAGATGGAAAAGCCCGATGTGGAGAGTATTGAAGGCCTGTCCCCAGCCATTTCCATCGACCAGAAATCCACCAACCGCAACCCCCGGTCTACCGTGGGGACGGTAACGGAAATCTATGATTATTTCCGCTTGCTGTATGCAAGGATTGGGATACCCCACTGCCCCGTCTGCGGAAAAGAGATTAAAAAGCAGTCGGTAGACCAGATGGTAGACCAAATCCTGTCCATGGAGGAGGGCACAAAGATCCAGCTCTTAGCCCCTGTGGTACGCGGCCGCAAGGGGACGCACCAGAAATTATTTGAACAGGCAAAGCGCAGCGGCTATGTGCGGGTGCAGGTAGACGGAAATATTTACGATTTGACCGAAGAAATTCCCATGGACAAGAACATCAAGCACAATATAGAAATTGTGGTGGACCGCCTTGTAGTAAAGCCGGGGATTGAAAAGCGGCTGACGGATTCTGTAGAAAATGTGCTGGAGTTAGCGGAAGGCCTGATGACGGTAGACGTAATTGGCGGGGAGCCTGTGAATTTTTCCCAAAGTTTTTCCTGCCCGGACTGCGGAGTCAGCATTGAGGAGATTGAGCCAAGGAGCTTTTCCTTTAACAACCCCTTTGGCGCCTGCCCCGACTGCTTTGGGCTGGGGTATAAGATGGAATTTGACGTGGACCTGATGATCCCGGACCAATCCTTAAGCCTTTCCGGAGGGGCAATCCAAGTGATGGGCTGGCAGTCCAGCACAGACAAAGGCAGCTTTACCAATGCAGTCCTGCAGGCATTGGCGGAAGAATACAAGTTCAGCTTGGACACGCCCTACGAAGAGCTTCCCAAGAAAGTGCAGAACATCCTTATTAATGGCACAGGCGGGAAAGAAGTGAAAGTCCACTACAAGGGGCAGCGGGGGGAAGGCGTATATGACGTGGCATTTGAAGGGCTGGTGCGGAATGTGCAGCGGCGTTACCGGGAAACAAGCTCCGACACCATGAAGCAGGAGTACGAGCAGTTTATGCGGGTTACCCCCTGCAAAACCTGCGGCGGCCAGCGGCTAAAGCGGGAAGCCCTTGCAGTGACGGTTTCCGGGAAAAATATTTACGAAGTCACTTCCATGTCCATCCGCAAGCTAAAGAAGTTTCTGGAAGAACTGGAACTGACAAAGCAGCAGAAGCTGATTGGCGCCCAAGTGCTGAAGGAAATCCGGGCAAGGGTGGGCTTTTTGGTAGATGTGGGGCTTGACTATCTCACCCTGTCAAGGGCTACGGGGACGTTGTCCGGGGGCGAAGCGCAGCGCATCCGCCTAGCCACCCAGATAGGGTCCGGCTTGGTAGGGGTGGCCTACATCCTGGATGAGCCAAGCATCGGCCTGCACCAGCGGGACAACGGCAAGCTGCTGAACACCCTTCGGAACTTAAAGGATTTGGGGAATACCCTGATTGTGGTAGAGCATGACGAGGATACCATGTTTGCAGCAGACCATATCGTAGATATCGGCCCTGGGGCTGGGGAACACGGCGGCCATCTGGTAGCCCAAGGGACCGCCAAGGAGATTATGGAAAATGAAAATTCCATCACCGGCGCATACTTAAGCGGCAGGATTAAAATCCCTGTCCCAAAAACAAGGAGGAAACCTACTGGCTTCTTAAAAATCAAAGGCGCCAAGGAAAATAACCTCCAAAACATCAATGTGGAAATCCCGTTAGGGGTAATGACCTGCGTCACTGGGGTGTCCGGCTCTGGAAAATCCTCCCTGACAAACGAAATCCTCTACAAACGGTTAGCAAGGGACTTAAACCGTGCACGCGTCATCCCCGGCAAGCACAGGTCCATTGAGGGCATAGAACAGTTGGATAAAGTCATCGACATCGACCAGTCCCCCATCGGCCGGACGCCCCGCTCCAACCCAGCCACCTATACAGGGGTTTTCGACCAAATCCGCGACCTCTTTGCAGCAACCCCGGACGCCAAGGCCAAGGGCTATGCCAAAGGCCGCTTTAGCTTCAATGTAAAAGGCGGCCGCTGCGAAGCATGTTCCGGCGACGGCATCCTGAAAATAGAAATGCATTTCCTCCCAGACGTCTACGTACCCTGCGAGGTCTGCGGGGGAAAACGCTACAACCGTGAAACCTTAGAAGTGAAATACAAAGGGAAAAGCATCTATGACGTGCTGGACATGACCGTAGAAGAAGCCTTAGCCTTCTTTGAAAACGTCCCCTCCATCCGGCGGAAAATAGAAACTTTATACGACGTTGGCCTTTCCTATATCAAGCTAGGCCAGCCCTCCACCACCCTTTCCGGCGGCGAAGCCCAGCGGATTAAGCTGGCAACGGAACTAAGCAGGCGCAGCACAGGGAAAACCATCTATATTCTGGACGAGCCAACCACCGGCCTCCATTTCGCCGACGTCCACAAGCTGACAGAAATTTTGCAGCGCTTAGCCGAAGGCGGGAACACCGTCGTGGTAATCGAACACAATTTAGACGTCATAAAAACCGCCGACTACATTATTGATATGGGGCCGGAGGGCGGCGACGGCGGCGGGAAAGTCATTGCCAAGGGAACCCCGGAGGAAGTAGCGGAAGTGGAAGAATCCTATACCGGAAAATATATGAAAAAGTACCTTTGATAAGCAAAAGAAAAAGCTGCCCATCCGGGCAGCTCCAAATTTCGGGGAGTACCTCCCGGATTCTAAGAATCCGGGAAGCATGAGTTATGAAAAATTATATTAGCTTGTCAGCTAGTACAGGTACTAGTATATCCATAGATTGTGAAGGATATGTGAAAAAATCAAGAAAAGTTTAGAAAAAGTATAAAAATTTCATAAACTTTGATAAGGAAATCCATGGAAAAGGTTAATAATAGACGTTTTTTGATATTTTATAAAAAAATGCTTTGAAAATTCGCCACGATTGTATATAATGTAGATGTATATGGAAAAATAGAGTTATTATGCTTTATGGATTCTTGGCTCTGCCCATTTGTGTACAGGCTGCGTACGGCACTGTGCATTCGGGTGCAGGGATGGGCAATACGAAGAATAGCCGCCATTGGGCCATTCAGCAGGAACAGATAGAGAAATGAAAGGGGACAAGTGATGTCAACAGATATTGGAATCGACTTGGGAACAGCAAGTATCCTTGTATATATAAAAGGAAAGGGCGTTGTATTGAAAGAACCCTCTGTAGTTGCATTTGACAGAGATACCAACAAAATTAAAGCCATTGGGGAAGAAGCCCGCCTGATGTTAGGAAGGACGCCGGGGAACATTGTAGCCGTAAGGCCTTTGCGCCAAGGGGTTATTTCTGACTATACCGTAACGGAGAAAATGCTGAAGTATTTTATCCAGAAAGCGATGGGCAAGAAAAGTTTCCGTAAGCCCAGGATCAGCGTCTGCGTGCCCAGCGGCGTAACAGAAGTAGAGAAAAAAGCCGTGGAGGACGCCACCTATCAGGCAGGGGCCAGGGAGGTTTCCATTATTGAGGAGCCCATTGCAGCGGCCATTGGGGCCGGGGTGGATATTTCCAAGCCCTGCGGCAATATGATTGTGGATATCGGCGGCGGGACGGCGGATATCGCAGTAATTTCCCTTGGGGGCACGGTGGTGAGCACCTCCATTAAGATTGCGGGGGATGATTTTGACGAAGCCATCGTACGTTATATGAGGAAGAAGCATAACTTATTAATAGGCGAGCGGACGGCCGAGGATATTAAGATTAAGATTGGGACCTGTTTCCCGCTGGCACAGAACGACACGATGGACGTCCGGGGGCGGAACCTTGTCACAGGCCTTCCGAAAACGGTGTCCGTATCTTCCGAGGAAACAGAAGAGGCGTTGCGGGAGGCTACCCTCCAGATTGTGGAGGCTGTCCACAGCGTATTGGAAAAAACCCCGCCGGAGCTGGCAGCAGACGTGGCAGACCGGGGGATTATTTTAACAGGCGGCGGCGCATTGCTCCGGGGCTTAGAGGAACTGATTGAAGACAGGACAGGGATTAATACCATGACAGCGGAAGAACCCATGACCTGCGTAGCCATCGGGACCGGCAAGTATGTGGAGTTTTTATCTGGGAAATCTGGGAAACTTGAGGATTAAATGGAACTTCGGTGAGCTAGGCCGGAACATGTAAGCTGGGCTAGGGCGTGGGGCGCCAAGGACAGGAAAAAGAATTTCAGTGATGCCTCCCATTCACTTTTGGGGGATTTTGCCGATATATAATGAATAAGGCCGGCGTATGCTGCCCCACATGCAGCAAGGTTCGGTGTTTCCAGAAGAAGGCATCTGCTTTTGTATGGCAGCGGCGGGGCTGGGCATAGGTGTTTCGGATGAAAAGGAGCAGGAAATATGGTAAAAGGATTATACACTGCGTATACAGGGATGATAAACCAGCAGAACAGGCTGGATGTGCTTACCAATAACTTGGCGAATTCTGCGACGAACGGATTCAAAAAGGAAGGTTCCACTTCCCAGTCCTTCGACGAGATGCTGGCAATTAAGATTAAAGATACTTCCCATATGGGCCTTCCCCAAGGGCTTGGGGATGTCAGCCTTGGGGTTAAGATTGGGGAATGTTATACTGATTTCGGGCAGGGGAATTTCCGGGTAACGGATAAGCCTTATGACCTTGCTATTAATGGGGATGGTTTTTTTGCCATTTCCTTTACCAATAAGGCCGGGGAGGCCTCCGTGAAATACACAAGGGACGGTGCGTTTACCGTCAACCGGGATGGCTACCTGATGACAAAGGACGGGGATTACGTACTGAACCAAGCGGCAGCCGAGGCGGGGAACCCGGGGCAGGCCGGATACATACAAGTAGACCCCAATTTGGAACTGCAGGTAGATGAGGGCGGCAACCTGTACCAGAACGGCGTGTTGCTGGGCCAGATTGGCGTGGTAGATTTTGAAGATTATAATTTTTTACAGAAATACGGGGAGAACCTGTATGACGTGGTTGCGGGCGGGCAGGTGCAGGCCTCTGATGCACAAGTCATCCAAGGGACTTTAGAGATGTCCAATGTCAACGTCATTTCCGAGATGGTGGAAATGATTACCATCTCCCGGGCATATGAAACCAACCAGAAGATTATCCAGTCCATCGACGAAACCTTAGAGAAGGCTGTGAATAATATCGGCAAAGCATAGGAACTAGGAAGGAGCAGGAAACGTTATGATGAGATCGTTGTGGTCGGCAGCATCCGGCATGATTTCCCAGCAGACAGCGGTGGATACCATTTCCCACAACTTGGCAAATGTAAATACCACCGGGTACAAGAACGAAAAGACAGAATTCAAGACATTGTTATACCAAAATTTGCAGACAAGGACTACCTCTGCCAACGGGGAGCAGAAGCCAATCCCGGCACAGGTAGGCTTGGGTACAAGGGTCGCATTTATTACCTCGAATTTTACCCAAGGGCCGCTGCTTGCCAGTGAAAGCTTTACTGCTATGGCAATTGCCGGGGACGGATTTTACGCGGTAAGGGGTGCGGACGGCAACACTTATTATACGCGGAACGGCGACTTTAAGCTGAGCGTAGGGGACAATGGCGACCTTACGCTGGTAACGGCAGACGGCTATCCAGTGCTAAGCTCCGACGGCAACCCGATTACCATGCCGGGGAATGTGAGCAGCAGCAAGGTCCAGGTTTCTACCGAGGGCGCATTTGGGTATGTGGACGGCAACGGGGAATTTGTGAATGTGGCGGATATCGGCTTGTTCCAGTTCAGCAACCCGGCTGGCCTTGAGAAATTGTCCAACAGCCTTTTAGCTGTGACAGACGCCTCCGGCCAGCCTTTGAATGAAGCAAATACAGCCAATATCATACGGAGCGAAGTCCGCCAGAAATATGTAGAGGGCTCCAATGTCCAAGTGGCGGACGAAATGGTTAACCTGATTGTGGCGCAGAGGGCTTACGAGATGAACTCCAAGGCCATCCAAGCATCCGATGATATGTTAGGGCAGGCGAACCAACTGAAGCGGTAACGGCAGGCGGCTGATAGAAGTAATTTGCGTTACGTTTTGGCCTTTGCGTAGAAATGGCATGGAAGGGGAACGGGCAAGGCGCTGCCCGGGATGCCTGCCGTGCTGCGTATGTAAATGAAGGAATGGAACTTTATCCGGTTGATCCGGCAGGGAAAGAAGGTTACATAATGAGTCTTGGCATCAATACAACAGGTTCTTTTTATAATAACTATAAAACAGACACAGCAACGGATTCTGCCGGCAAGCTGGAGGAAACGCTGAATTCCGATTTGTCCCAAGCGACCGAAGAAGAATTGATGGATGTGTGCAAGGATTTTGAAGCATACTTTATTGAGCAGATGTTTAAGGCCATGCAGAAAATGGTTCCGGAATCGGAAGAAAATGTTTCTGCATCCACAAAGCAGCTCAAGGACTACTATAAAGAGCAGATGACACAAAGCTACGCAGAGCAGGCGTCCGAGAGCGGAGGCCTTGGGATTGCCCAAGTACTGTACGAGCAGATGAAGCGGAATTACGGTTTGGAGTAAGAGTGTGGAAACTTTGTCGGGATATGTGGAACATATTGTGTTCCAGAATGAGGAGAACGGATATACGGTTTTGAACCTTGTCTGCGGGGAAGATGAGATGACTTGCGTGGGGATTTTCCATGGGATCAGCGAAGGGGAATGTTTGGAGCTTTCCGGGGAATATACTACCCACCCTTCTTATGGCAGGCAGTTTAAGGCCGCATCCTTTCAGGTAAAGCCGCCGGAAGACATGGTATCTGTGGAGCGGTACTTAGCCTCTGGGGCCATCAAGGGGATTGGCGCAGCCCTTGCAGCCCGGATTGTCAAAAAATTCCGGGAAGATACCATCCGCATTATTGAAGAGGAGCCGGAACGGCTGGCAGAGGTGAAGGGCATCAGCCAGCGGAAAGCAATGGAGATTGGGGAGCAGGCAGAGGGAAAGCGGGAATTGCGCCAAGCAATGATTTTCCTCCAGCAGTATGGCATTTCCCAGACGCTGGCAGCAAAAATATATAAGGCATACGGCCAAGAACTGTACGGGATTTTAAAGGAAAATCCCTACCGTCTGGCAGACGATATTCAAGGTGTGGGTTTTCGGATTGCGGATGAGATTGCATCCCGGATTGGAATCCACACCGATTCTGATTTCCGCATCCGCAGCGGAATTTTGTATACTTTAGTGCAGGCGTCCTTAGAAGGCCATACCTGCCTGCCGGAAGGAGTGCTGACGCAGCGGGCAAGCGAGCTTTTGGGGGTGCCCCCGGAGCCGGTGGAAAAACATTATATGGACCTTGCCATCGCAGGGAAAGTGATGATAAAGGAAGGGGAGGGATGCCGTTTTATTTTTGCCGCCCCTTACTATTATATGGAATTAAATACTGCGTCCATGCTAAAGGAACTGGATGTTTCTTACGATGTGCCGGAACCGGAAATCCGTGCACGTATCCAGAGGATTGAACAGGACACGGGCATGGTGTTGGACGCTCTTCAGGCGGAGGCCGTAAAAGAGGTTGTGACAAACGGCCTGATGGTGATTACCGGAGGGCCGGGGACGGGGAAAACCACAACCATCAATACCATCATCCGTTACTTTGAACTGGAAGGCATGGATATTTTCCTTGCAGCCCCGACTGGCCGGGCAGCCAAGCGGATGAGCGAAACGACTGGGTTTGAAGCCCGCACCATCCACCGGATGCTGGAACTGAACGGAGGCGTAGAGGGCAGCGCAGGGTTTGAGCGGAATGAGCAGAACCCCTTGGAAACAGACGTAATTATTATAGATGAAATGTCCATGGTGGACATTTCCTTAATGTATGCTTTGCTGAAAGCCGTGGCAGCAGGCACCCGGCTGATTTTGGTGGGGGACGTGAACCAGCTCCCCAGCGTAGGGCCGGGCAGCGTCCTCAAGGACATGATAGAATCCGGGCGGTTCCATGTGGTGCGGCTGAATAAGATTTTCCGTCAGGCCGCCCAGAGCGATATTATTGTAAATGCCCATAAAATCAACCGGGGGGAACCCGTTTCCTTAGACAATAAGAGCATGGACTTTTTTTTCCTGAAACGGTTTGACGCCAATGTAATTATCAGCATCGTCATCCAGCTTATCCAGCAGAAGCTGCCCAAGTTCGTAGACGCGGAGCCTTTCGACATCCAAGTGCTGACGCCTATGCGCAAGGGGCTTTTAGGGGTGGAGCGGCTCAACGGGATTCTCCAGCAATACTTAAACCCGCCGGGGCAGGGGAAGGCAGAGCGGGAGCATGGGGATATTGTGTTCCGTGAAGGGGACAAGGTTATGCAGGTGAAGAACAATTACCAGCTAGAGTGGGAGATACGCAGCAAATATGGGCTGGCAATTGACAAAGGCATGGGCATCTTTAACGGCGATACCGGGATTATCAAGTCCATCAGCGCCTATCAGGAAACCATGGCGGTAGAATTTGACGAAGGCAGGACTGTGGAATATTCCTTTAAGCAGCTAGACGAATTGGAGCTGGCCTATGCCATCACCATCCATAAGTCCCAAGGCAGCGAGTACCCAGCCGTGGTAATCCCCCTGCTGACAGGCCCCCGGATGCTGATGAACCGGAACCTCCTTTACACCGCAGTGACCCGCGCCAAGAAGTGCGTCACCCTAGTGGGGAACGACGCCACCTTCCAAGGCATGATTGCAAATGTCAGTGAGCAGAAACGCTACACTGGCCTGAAAGAACGGCTATTAAATATTTGAAAACGTGGCTACTGCTACGCTGTTGAAAATCCGCCTTCCAGATGGACAGATATCTGGCGTGATTTTATCTAGATATGAATGATACAGCACACTAGGTATGCTTTGGGTAAAATAATTCTCAAATATACTTAGAAGAGAGGAGAAAGAAGGGAGGGACTGTAAGAGATGACAAGGGAAGAATTCCGGACGATTATGGAAATGGTCCGTATGATTATTGACGGAAGCAAAGATAAGGAAGACGCGCTGAGGAAGATAGACAGCCTGACAATCCTGAAAAGCACAGAAAAAGAAAAGGAATAAGTTTCCCAGCAAGGCAAGGGCAAATCTGCTCTTGCCTTTTTTCTGATTCAATGTTATATTATAGGGTATCAACGCGTCTACGCGTTAAAGTATAATAGGGAGGAAAGACTCATGAAAAGAAAAATATTGGCACTCGTATTATCCATGGCAATGGCAGCCACCGTCTTAGGGGGCTGCGGCACGGTAGGCGGCGACTCCGCAAAACAGTCCGAAGAAAGCAAGGACACTGGGGACACCAAAGAAGATAGCGGCACAGAGCAGCCAGACGCCGGCGATACCAAGGAAGATGGAGCTGCAGGGGCAGAGGGCGGAAATGCAGAAGGCGCCGGGAACACAGATGGCAAAATCTACAAAATCGGTATCTGCCAGCAGTTAGAGCATCAGGCATTAGATGCTGCAACCGAAGGCTTCAAAGCTGCCCTCATTGAAAAATTTGGGGAAGGCAATGTAGAGTTTGACTACCAGAATGCCCAAGGGGAACAAGCGAACTGCGCAACCATTGCAACGAAATTTGTAAACGGCAATGTAGACCTGATTATGGCAAATGCTACTACCGCCCTTCAGGCATGTGCAGCAGCTACCGCAGACATCCCAATTGTAGGGACTTCCGTAACGGATTTTGTAGAAGCAGGCGTAGTTGACAGCAACGACAAGCCCGGCAGGAACGTGACAGGTACTTCCGATTTGGCGCCCATCGACCAGCAGATTGACCTGCTTACCGAGCTCGTGCCGGATGCAAAAAAGGTAGGCATTGTGTACTGTTCCGCAGAAGCTAATTCCGTATTCCAAGCAGAAAAGGCAGAAGAGGCATTGGAAAAGAAAGGCCTTAGCTATGAAAGGTTCACGGTATCCGACTCCAACGACATCCAGCAGGTAGTGACAAATGCAGTGGCAGCCAGCGACGTGCTCTACATCCCCACAGACAATACCATTGCAAACAATATGGAAGGCGTGAAAAATGTAACCGGCCCTGCAGGGATCCCAATCATCTGCGGCGAGGAAAATATGTGCGCAGGCGGCGGCCTTGCAACCTTAAGCATTTCTTACTATAACATTGGGTACAATGCCGGGATTATGGCATATGAAATCCTGACCGAAGGCAAGAACCCCGGGGAAATGCCTATCCAATACGCAGATGAAGTGACAAAAAAATACAATGCAGAAGTGGCAGAGGCTTTAAAGATGGAAATGCCTGCTGAAATGGAAGCAATCGGAAAAGAGGAGTAAACCATGGCATCACTGATTAATGCCCTCCCCGGCTCTGCAGCCCAGGGCTTAATTTGGGGGATTTTGGCAATCGGCGTATACATTACATATAAAGTGCTGGATTATGCAGACCTGACCGTGGACGGGAGCCTTGCCACTGGCGGGGCAGTAGCGGTTATGTGCATCATAGGCGGCATGAACCCTTATTTGGCTATGGTGATGGCATTTGGCGCAGGGATGCTGGCGGGACTGGCGACAGGCCTGTTCCACACGGTATTTGGCATCCCGCCAATCTTATCTGGGATTCTGACCCAGCTTGGGCTGTATTCCGTAAACATGCGGATTTTAGGGAAATCCAACCAAGCAGTCAGCGTGGATCAGTATGGACTGATTGTAAGCCTCCGGTATATTCAGGAGGCTTGCATTACGGCAGGGATCTGCTGCCTTGTCATCACCTTTGTGCTGTATTGGTTTTTTGGGACAGAGCTTGGCGCAGCAGTCCGCGCCACAGGCTGCAACCAGAACATGGCCCGTGCGCAGGGCATCAACACCAGCAGCCAGAAAGTGCTGGGGCTTGTGATTTCCAATGGGCTGGTAGGGGTTTCCGGTGCGCTCTATGCCCAGTACCAAGGCAGCGCGGATGTCAACATGGGTCGCGGCGCCATTGTAATCGGCCTTGCGGCAGTCATTATTGGGGAAGTGGTATTTGGGAAAATTTTCCATAATTTTGCACTGCGGATGTTGGCAGCCGTGATTGGGGCAATCATTTACTTTATTGTCATTGCCATTGTGCTGCAGCTAGGGCTTTCCACCAACGACCTGAAGCTGTTTTCCGCACTGATTGTCGCCCTGTTTTTGGCAATCCCCCATTTAAAAGGCAGGTATTTTGCCTCCGCAGGCAGGAAAGGGGGAAGTGCAGGTGCTTAAGATTCAAAATGTGTACAAGACCTTTAACCCCGGGACCATCAATGAGAAAAAAGCCTTGAACGGCATTAACTTAGTGCTGGACGAAGGGGATTTTGTGACAGTCATCGGCGGCAACGGCGCAGGGAAATCCACCATGCTGAACATGATAGCCGGGGTATACCCCGTAGACCAAGGCCAAATCCTGATTGACGAGGCCAATGTCACGAAACTGCCGGAGCATAAACGGGCAAAATACCTCGGCAGGGTATTCCAAGACCCCATGACAGGCACAGCCGCAGACATGAATATCGAAGAAAACCTTGCCATCGCCGCAAGGCGCGGGAAACGGCGCTTCCTAGGCTGGGGCATTACCGGGAAAGAGCGTGAATCCTACCAAGAGAAGCTCAAAGCCTTAGACTTAGGGCTGGAAACAAGGATGACTTCTAAGGTAGGCCTCCTCTCCGGCGGCCAGAGGCAGGCACTGACCCTCCTCATGGCCTCCCTAGAAAGCCCAAAGCTCCTCCTGCTGGATGAGCATACCGCGGCCTTAGACCCGAAAACTGCCAAAAAAGTACTGGACCTGACAGAAGAAATCGTAGGCAAGGACCACCTCACCACACTGATGATAACCCACAATATGAAAGACGCCATCCGCCTCGGCAACCGCCTGATTATGATGCACGAAGGCCGCATCATCTATGACGTGTCCGGGGAAGAAAAGAAAGGCTTAAAAGTAGCCGACCTGCTGGCGAAATTCGAAGAAGCCAGCGGCGGGGAATTCTCCAACGACCGCATGATGCTTTCTTAAATACTTACAGGCTTTTATCCGCCTACAGGATTTCTGCCTGCAGCAAAGCAGCCCATTATTTGATACACAGGCAATCCAGAACCTCCCTTCCTCTAAGCAAACAGTCCATGGGCGCCCTTAGTGGAGGCGAAATCCACTGCTTACGTAGGCTTAGGGATGAGGGCTATCCCGAAATCCCTTAGCCGGAGTTAGCAGTTAGTTCGCCGGAACGTTGCCCAGTTTGCGTGAGGAAGGGAGGTTCTGGATTGCCGTCCGCTGCCAATCCCTTCCCCCCCCCTTCTCGTTTGCGTGAGGAAGGGAGGTTCTGGATTACCGTCCGCTGCCAATCCCTCCCCTTCTTCTCCTCCCTTTTTTCCAACCCATCCCCCCACAATATCCCCCACCATTCCCTTAGAAGTTCCCACATTTTTAGGAATTCTTAAGAAAAATTTTATAGTAACAAAACCCGAAGTATGATATAGTAAAAATTGCTGAGAGAACTATTCCGCAAAAAGGAAAATTGAATATAGGAAAAGATAACTTATTGCATTTACTCTTCCCGCCCAGATGCCCCTTCTGCGACAAAGTATTATTCCACTCCCTGTCCACCCAAGCCCCGCTAGCGTGCCGGAAATGCCAAACGCTCCCAGAATACATAGGGGAACCCGCCTGCTTCAAATGCGGGAAACCCTTGCAGGACGAGCGGGCAGAATACTGCTACGACTGCGGGCGGAAGGATTTGGCATACGCCCAGGGAAAAGCCCTGTGGGCCTACAAAGGCCCGGTAAAGGATTCCCTGTACCGGTTTAAGTACCAGAACCGCCGGGAGTATGCCGTGTACTACAGCAGGGAACTGGCGCGGGTGCATGGCGGATGGATTAGGCGGTGCGGGATTTCGGCAGTTGTCCCCATCCCCCTTTCCAGAAAGCGCCTGCGGCAGCGGGGATTTAACCAAGCAGGGCTGGTAGCAAGGAAGCTTGGGGAGGAAATGGGCCTCCCGGTTTTCCCGAATTTGCTCCTCCGTGTCCGCGATACAAGGGCGCAGAAGGAATTAAATGAGGAAGAACGTAAAAATAACTTGAAAAGGGCTTTTAAAACCAGCGCAAATAAGGTACAATTAGACCATATCTTACTGATAGATGATATTTATACGACCGGGTCTACGATGGACGAAGCTGCGAAGGAGCTGAAGCGGGCAGGGGCCAAGGAGGTCTATTGCTTAAGCGTCAGTATCGGCAGGGGGTACTGAGCCCGGCAGAGGATATTAGGAGGAAAGAGGATATGGAAGTAAGGAATTGCAGAGGCTGCGGAAGGCTATTTAACTATTTGCATGGGCAGCAGCTTTGCCCCGGATGCATGGCAGAATTGGAGGAAAAGTTCCAGAGCGTAAAGGAATACTTAAGGAAGAACCCCAAAGCGCCCCTCAACAAGATTGCAGAGGAAAATGAAGTTTCCGTAAAACAGATTAAGCAGTGGGTAAGGGAAGAGCGCCTGACCTTTACGGAGGAATCCCAGATTACGCTGGAATGTGAAAGCTGCGGCGGGAAGGTACTGACCGGAAGGTTCTGCGACAGGTGCAGGACCAGCCTGCAGAATGAGCTGAATGGGGCCATCAAACGCCCGACGGCAACGCTGTCCCCCAAGAAGCATACCAGTGAAAAAGACAGGATGAGGTTTTTGGATAATTAAGGCTGCCGGCAGAATATGTTGCTATGGGCATATGTATCAAGCATATGGTTCAGGGACATATCCTGTCGGTATTGTCTGTCATGCTAAAATGTGCTATAATAAGGCTGATTAACAACAGGAAAAGGAAAATACGTATGTTAAATGAAGAGAGAATCCGCCTTATGACAAAAATGGCCTCCTACGAAGCAGGGGAGGGCAAGGAGCACATGCCAATCAAGCAGTATTACCGGAAAGATTATATCAGTTTTGAAATGATGAAAACCTTTGTCACTTCTACGGTAGCCTTTGGCATCTTATTCGTATGCTGGGTGATTTACAACATGGATAGCCTTGCAGATTTCCTAGCAGGGAAGGAATTGCCGGACCTGGCGGTTTCCATACTGATAAAATATGCCGCATTTATCTGTGTGTATCAGGTAATCGCGTACCTTGTCTACAGCAGGCGGTATAAGAAAGCCACCGCAAGCATGAAGAAGTACTATGCTACCCTGAAAAAGGTGGAGCGGCTTCAGGAAAGGGAAGAAAGATTACAGCCTTCGGAGGAATGGAAATGACAGGTTTGTTGGAACTAAGGGAAAAACTGCGGATTTTTTATGGGAAATATGAATTATATGCAGCGGCGGGCATAAAATTTATGTTGGGCATCCTTGTTTTTTCCATGATTAATAGCCAGGCTGGCTACATGGAACAGCTAAATCAGCTGGCAGTTGTATTGCTGCTGTCTTTGGTGTGCGCATTTTTGCCTGTCAATGCAATGGTTGTTCTGTCATGCGGCTTGATTTTGCTGCATTTATATGCCTTGTCTTTAGAGGCATGCGCCATTGGGCTCGGCCTGTTTGTGCTGCTGCTATTCTTATATGGGAAGTTTGCCCCGCAAAATGGTTATAGCGTCATATTGACAGCGGTGCTCTGCTTTTTCCGGGTGCCCCAAGTGATGCCGGTGGCAACCGGAATGTTGAAGGGGCCTTCTGCATATTTATCTGTAGTGTGCGGAGGGGCCGCGTATTACTACCTCCGGGGGGTGCAGGAGAACCTTGTGAATTTTACCTCCACCGAGGAAACGGAGGCTCTTGCCAAGTTTACGGCAGCCCTTAAGATTTTTATTGGGAATAAAGAAATGTACCTTGTGCTGGCTGCGTTTTTTGTTACCTCAATGATTGTTTACTTAATCCGGCGCCAGTCTATCAATTATGCATGGCGGATTGCGCTGTTTGTAGGGAATATGGCGGAACTGGTGATCCTTATGGTGGGCTATATCCTGCTGGATATGACGGACCAGGCCCTGTGGGTGCTGATAGGGATTGTGGTTTCCATTGTGGTTTCCTTGGTGCTTGAGTTCTTTCTCTACAACCTGGATTATTCCCGGGTGGAGCGGGTGCAGTTTGAGGATGACGAGTATTACTATTTTGTGAAGGCAGTCCCCAAGGTGTTTGTGTCGAGGAAAGACAAAAGGGTAAAACGGATTACCCCGAAAAAACGTGTAACGGCAGGGCGCAGGGAACTGGCGGAAGAGTTAGATATTGACGAGGATTTGCTGGATTAGGAAAGGGGATGAAAAAATGATACAGAATTTATTTGCGATATTGAATTCCTTTGCTTCAAAATACCTGTTTTGGATTGACAGCTATGCCATAACCAAGACGGATATAGCGGAGATTATTATTCTTTCATTCCTGATCTATAATGTAATGATATGGTTCAAGCAGACAAGGGCATGGAATCTCCTAAAAGGGATTATCGTGGTGCTGGTAGTGGTGCTGCTTGCCGCAATTTTCCAGATGAACACCATTCTGTGGATTGCAGGGAAGACCATCAATGTGGCAGTAATTGCGGTTATTATTGTGTTCCAGCCAGAACTTAGGCGTGCTTTGGAGGTGCTTGGACGCAAAAATATCCTGACTTCCCTGTTTCCCTTTGATTCCCAGAAAAACCAAGAGAGGTTCAGCGAGCGTGTAACCAACGAAATTGTGAAGGCTACTTACGAGATGGCGAAGGTGAAGACAGGCGCATTGATTGTCATTGAACAGGATGTGGGCCTGAAGGAATATGCAAGGACGGGGATAGAACTGGATTCCCTTGTATCCAGCCAGCTCCTGATTAATATCTTTGAGCACAACACGCCATTGCATGATGGCGCTATTATTGTACGGGGGGACCGGATTGTGTCAGCCACCTGCTACCTGCCCCTTTCGGACAATATGGGGCTGAGCAAGGAGCTTGGGACCAGGCACCGTGCGGCCGTGGGCATCAGCGAGGTCTGCGACGCGCTGACGGTTGTGGTATCTGAGGAAACTGGGAATGTTTCCATTGCTGTCGGCGGGGAACTGTACCGGAACGTAGATGCAGAATACCTGAAAGGAAAACTGAATTTTATCCGGAAAGGCTCCATGGACGTGGCAAGGTTCCGAATCTGGAAAAGGAGGATGAAGAATGTTCAAGAAAATGATGAAGCATCTGGTAAATAACCTTGGGCTTAAGGTTCTGGCCATTCTTTTATCCATTGTGCTGTGGATGGTAGTGGTGAAAATGGCCGACCCGGACGCGACCAAGACTTTTTCCGTTTCGGTGGAAATCCGCAATAAAAATGTAATTACAGAGATGGGCAAGGTGCCGGACATTGTTGGGGACTCCGATATTGCAGTATTCTATATTTCGGGGCCTAGGAGCTATGTGGAAAAGATGAACGGCGATGATTTCAGCGTGACAGCAGATTTAAGCCAGCTGGATTTAAGCCGGGACGGCGATGTCAAGCTTGTCCCGATAGAAATCAGCCCGAAAAAGTATGATAAATATATTACCGTCATGCAGAGGACAGTGAACCTGCAGATTACCTTGGAGGATTTGTCCCAGCAGAAATTTGTCATTACCCCGGAATATACAGGGACGCCGGCGGACGGCTGTGCCATAGGCACAGTGGAAGTGGTGCCGAACCTTTTGACGGTATCCGGGCCGGAATCTGTAGTATCCCGGATTAGCCGGGTATCTGCCTCCATCAATGTGGACGGTGTTTCCGGCGATGTAACGGACAATGTGATGCCGGTGCTCTTAGATGAGGATGGGGAAACCATTTCCTCTGAGCTTTTGGAGCGGAATCAGACCACCGTCACCATCCGGGCGAAAATCTTAGGGACTAAGAGCGTCCCAATCCGCTGCAAGGCCAGCGGCACCCCGGCGGAAGGGTATGAATACCGCGGCTTGGAGTTTGTCCCGGAAAATGTGCTGGTGAAAGGGGAGCCGGATTTGCTCAATGGCATCAGCGCCATCAACATCCCGGAGGATGCCATCAATATCGACGGCATGAGGGAAGAGGACGAAGTGGTGATTGACTTAAACCCATATTTGGCAGAGGCTGGGGTTTCCCTTGTGGATGAATCCTTAAACCAAGTGGCAGTCCGCGTTATGATTGAGGCGAAAGAAACAAAGGTATATAACCTGCCGGTGGACCGCATTAATGTCACTGGGCTGGACAGCAATTATGAACTGTCTTATAATGGGAATTCCGTGCCGGTTTCCGTCCGGGCGCTGAAAGAGGATATGGATACCCTGCAGCTTACGGATATCCAAGGGGCATTGGATGTGTCAGGGCTTGGGCCGGGCATCCATTCCCTGCAGCTGACTGTGACGCTGCCAAGCGATAAATATGAAATGACAGGGAATGTAAATGTCCAAGTCACCATTGAGGATAAAAACAAAGAGGAAGGCACAGAGGGGAATGAGGATGGGGATGTGGACGATGATGGGCAGGACAGGGGCCCGGAAGTGAACCAAGACGAGAACCAAGCGAATACCACGGACCCCAACCGCCCCAGCCAGGACGAGAATGAGGAAAGCCCTAGGGGCACAGAAAGGTAAACTAGTGAAATAGGAGGAAATAAAATTATGGCAAGAATGTTTGGGACAGACGGCGTAAGGGGAGTGGCAGGCACAGAGCTTACCATTGAACTGGCAATGAAATTAGGGCAGGCAGGGGCTTATGTGCTGACAAAGGAAAAGGCGCACCAGCCTACCATTATTGTAGGATGCGATACAAGGATTTCAGGAGGGATGCTGGCAAACGCATTGATGGCAGGGATTTGTTCCGTAGGGGCAAACGCGGTCTATATGGGCGTGATGCCGACGCCGGCCATTGCTTACCTGACGAAAAAGCATAAGGTAGAAGCAGGGGTTGTGATTTCCGCGTCCCATAACCCTATGGAATTTAATGGGATTAAGTTTTTCAATGGGGAAGGGTATAAGCTTTCCGATGAATTGGAGGATGAAATCGAGGCATTGATTAAGAATGGCATGAAGGACATTGCCATGCCCCTTGGCTCCGGGATTGGGAAAATCAGCTACCGGTTTGACGCAAGGGAAGAATATGTATTTTTCATGAAAAAAACGGTTCCGGTGGACTTAAGCGGCATGAAGATTGTCGTAGACTGTGCGGAAGGGGCTGCCCATTATACTGCAGTGGAAACCTTGAAAGGCCTTGGTGCCAACCTTGTAGCCATCCATACCAGCCCGGACGGGACCAATATCAATGCCAACTGCGGCTCTACCCATATGGATGAACTGCGGGCAAGGGTAGTATATGAGAAAGCGGACGTAGGGATTGCCTTTGACGGGGATGCAGACCGTATGCTGGCCGTGGACGAGAAAGGCGACGTGGTAGACGGCGACCAAGTGATGGCGATTATCGGGAATTACATGAAGGACCATGGGAACCTGAAAAAAGACACCATTGTAGGGACAGTCATGAGCAACTTAGGGTTTACCCTGATGGGGAAGGCACGGGGCATCCACATTGAACAGACCAAGGTAGGGGACCGTTATGTTTTAGAAAATATGCGGGAAAATGGGTATAATATCGGTGGGGAACAGTCCGGGCATATTATTTTCTTAGATGAAAATACCACTGGGGATGGGCTGCTAAGCGCGCTGCATTTACTGCAGGTCATGGTAGAAACGAAAGAGCCCCTCTCCCAGCTTGCACAGATTATGGAAGTGCTGCCACAAGCCCTTGTCAATGCCAAGGTGCCGAACCACAAGAAAGAGCATTTTATGGATTATCCAGAGATTGCACAGGCAGTCCGCAGCTTAGAGCAGAAATTTGCCGGGGAAGGCAGGGTGCTTATCCGCCCGTCTGGGACAGAGCCGTTAGTCCGCGTCATGATTGAGGGGAAAGACCAAGGGGAAATCAGCCAAGATGCCAATGCGCTGGCCGATTTGATTATGAAGAATATGCTATAATCTGCAAGAAGGGGAATCCCAGTTTGCCAAGGGGGCTTGCTGGGAGGGGCCTTGGGCCCCTGATAGTAAAAAACGGTATTGGAGGAACGAAGATGGTTAGCCAGAAAGTAACAATTAAGAACCCTACGGGCCTGCACCTGCGCCCGGCGGGAATTTTATGCAAAGAAGCGGTAAAGTACCAAGCGTTGATTACCTTTAATTTCAAAGGAGGCACGGCAAATGCCAAGAGCGTCTTAAGCGTATTGGGCGCCTGCATCAAATCCGGCGATTCCATAGAATTTGTCTGTGAAGGGGAAGATGAAGAAGAAGCCCTCCGGGCAATGGTAACAGCAGTGGAAAACGGCCTAGGGGAATAGCAGGGGGAAGCCTTCCGGGCAAATGGTAACAGCAGTGGAAAACGGCCTAGGGGAATAGCAGGGAGAAGCTATTTGGGCTATGGGCAGCAGTTTCTCCTGCTTTCGGGCAAAATTTGCTGGGAATGGCAGGAAAAGGCAAAAGCAGGTTTCAGGAAGAAATGGGAACAATGGGACAGGAAAAGGTACAGGTATTGCTGTCCACCTACCAAGGGGAGCAATACTTGGCAGAACAGTTGGACAGCCTGTTGGGCCAGACGTGGAAAAATCTGGAGATTTTAGTCCGGGATGATGGTTCTAGGGACAATACCCAGCAGATATTGGAAGATTACAGCCAAAAATACAGCCAAATCACATATTATGCAGGCAAAAACGTAGGCGTAGCCAACAGTTTTTTTGACTTGCTGCAAAAGTCCGATGCAGATTATGTTGCATTTTGCGACCAAGACGACGTCTGGCTGGAAAAGAAAATAGAAGTTGCGGTCCGCCGCCTGAAAAAAGAAACGGGGCCAGCCCTGTACTGCAGCAACAAGATTCTGGTGGACCGGCAGCTTCGCCGGCTGAAAAAACAGGACAAGGCACAGCGGCGTCCCGGTTTTGGGAATGCTGTGGTGGAATGTATCTGCACAGGGTGCACGGCCGTCATGAACCGGGAACTGGCAAAAATACTGGCAGCAAAAGTGCCGGAACACGCCATCCTCCATGACTGGTGGGCTTATTTGGCGGCTGCCTATACGGGGAAGGTTATCTTCGACAGGCGCGCCTATATCCTATACCGCCAGCATGGGAAAAATGTAGTAGGCGCCAAAGGCGGCTTTTGGGGTGCAGTCCAGTCCAAGGCTGCCTATTTAAAAAATAATAAAGGAAAGCTAAAGGGCCAGCTTGCCGACTTTTCCAAGCTGTACCACGGGGACAGGGAAAAAGACGCCCTTGTGGCAAAGGTTTTGGCGGCGGAAACCATACCGGGCAGGATTAAGGTTGTCTGGAACCGAAAAATCTACCGGCAGAGCGTATTAGATGAACTTATAATGAGAATATTATTCCTGATTGGAAAAATGCTATAAATTGGAGGAGGACATCTTCTGAACAGAAGGAAGATAGGCTTTTAGTGAGCAGGGACAAAGAATAATATGCTGTAAATTTGGAGGAGAGCATCTTCTGGCAGAATGGAAGATAAACTTTTACTAAGCAGGAACAAAGAATAATATGCTATAAATTTGGAGGAAACCATGAAAAAAATACTAGTTACAGGCTGCGGCGGGCAGCTTGGCAGGGCAATCAACAAGGAGTACGCGAAAGGAGAAGTGGAATTTATCAACACGGACGTGCAGGCGGGGGAAGGCGTAACCGCCCTTGACATCACAAGCATTGACGCTGTGATGGCGCTGGCACGGGAAACAAAGCCGGATGTGGTTATCAACTGCGCAGCCCACACGGCGGTAGACCTGTGCGAGCAGCAGTGGGACAAGGCATACCAGATTAATGCCATAGGGGCAAGGAACTTAGCCATTGCATCCCGGGAAGTGAAGGCAAAGCTGGTCCATGTGTCCACGGACTATGTATTCGACGGGAATGGGACAAGGCCTTATACGGAATTTGACGCCACAGGCCCCAACAGCGCTTATGGGAAAACGAAGCTGGAAGGGGAACACTTTGTAAAAGATTTTGCGGACTGTTATTTTATCCTGCGTACCGCATGGCTGTATGGGGATGGGAAGAATTTTGTCAAGACCATGCTGCGGCTGTCAGAAAACCATGACAAGGTACGGGTGGTAAACGACCAGCTAGGCAGCCCTACAAGTGCGGAGGAATTGGCAAAAATGATCCATTACTTGGAGCCTACGGAAAATTACGGGCTGTTCCACGCTACCTGCGAAGGGAGCTGCAGCTGGGCAGAGTTTGCCAAGGAGATTTTTAAGATGGCTGGGAAACCCACGGTTGTAGAACCCGTCACCACGGAAGAATACTGCAGGGACAACCCCAACCAAGCAAAACGCCCAGCATACTCAATTCTGGAAAACTATATGATAAAATTAACCAGCAATTTTAAAATGGCAGACTGGCATGACGCTTTAAGGAAGTATATGGATACCATATAGCAGCAGTAAGCAGGCGTTTCCTTGGCTGGCTAGGCAGAGCTTGTGCCAGCTATGATATGCTGGCTGCAACAATCCAATTATATAATATAAGCTGAATGTGATGTAAATTTGAAAAGGAGAAATTGATTTATGAGGACTTATCTGGTAACAGGCGGTGCAGGGTTTATCGGCTCGAACTATATCCACTACATGTTCCGCAAATATGGGGATGAAATCAGGATTATCAATGTGGACAAGCTGACCTATGCAGGGAACTTGGAGAACTTAAAAGACGTGGAGGGGCGGGAGAATTATACCTTTGTAAAAGCAGATATCTGCGATAAGGACGCCATCCGCAAGATTTTTGAGGAAAATGACATTGACCGGGTCGTGCATTTTGCAGCAGAGAGCCATGTGGACCGGAGCATTAAGGCGCCGGAGGTATTTGTCCAGACCAACGTGCTGGGGACTGCGGTTATGCTCAATTGCGCCAAAGAATCTTGGGAGCAGGAGGACGGCAGCTTCAAGGAAGGGAAGAAGTTCCTCCATGTATCTACGGACGAGGTGTACGGCTCCTTGGAAGAGGACGGCGGGTACTTTTATGAAACCACCCCGTACGATCCCCACAGCCCTTATTCTGCAAGCAAGGCCAGCTCGGATTTTCTGGTGAAGGCATACATTGATACCTATAAATTCCCAGCAAATATCACCAACTGCTCCAACAATTACGGCCCCTACCAGTTCCCGGAAAAGTTGATCCCCCTGATTATCAACAATGCATTGCAGGGCAAGAAGCTCCCTGTATACGGGGATGGGAAAAATGTCCGCGACTGGCTGTATGTGGACGACCATGCAAAAGGCATCGATATGGTGCAGGAGCAAGGGAAATTAGGGGAAACCTACAATATCGGCGGCCACAACGAGAAGCAGAATATTGAGATTATCCATATCATTCTGGAAACCTTGCAGGAAATGCTGCCGGAAGGCGACCCAAGGCGGGCGCTTGTCAGCGAAGATTTGATTACCTATGTGGAGGACCGGAAAGGCCATGACAGAAGGTATGCCATTGCGCCGGATAAAATCAAGGCGGAAATCGGCTGGGAGCCGGAAACCATGTTCAAGGAAGGCATTAAAAAAACCATCGCATGGTTCTTTGAACATGAGGAATGGATGAAAAATGTAACCAGCGGAGATTACCAGAAATATTACGAGGAAATGTACAAGTAGGAACCGTAACAAGGGATATTATGTTTGTGCAGTTGGAAAGTATATTTAGAAAGCCAGCGCCAGATAGTGTACTGCCTGCATGATATTCAGGCAGTACACTAGGCTAAAGCGGCTGTGCATCAGGAGGGACAGGAAGGCAAGGACATGGAATATTCAGCGAAAGACCATACATTTGCAATTTGCGCCTATGGGGAAAGCCCCTTTCTGCGGGAATGTATAGAATCTCTGATAGGGCAGACCATAAAGACCAAGATTATTATGGCATCTTCCACGGAGAACCAGCACATCCGGGGGCTGGCGGAGGAATACGGGATACCCCTGTATATCAACCATGGGCCGGCGGGGATTGCCAATGACTGGAACTTTGCATACCACCATAGCAAGACAAAGCTGGTGACTTTGGCCCATCAGGACGACAAATACCGCCCAGAATATGTAGAGCGGATGTTAAAAAGCGTAAGCCAGTCCAAGCACCCCCTGATTTATTTTACCGATTACCATGAACTGCGGGATGGGCGGGAGGTTGCCACGAACCGCTTGCTGAAGGTAAAGCGGCTGATGCTGCTGCCATTGCGGGCCAAGGCCTTCCATGGGAGCCGTTTTGTGCGCAGGAGGATTCTCTCTTTGGGGAATCCTATTTCCTGCCCCTCTGTCACTTACATAAAGGGACACCTGCCGGCCACCCTGTTTGTCCCGGGCTTTAAGAGCAATATTGACTGGCAGGCGTGGGAGATGATTTCGAAACAAAAGGGGGAATTCGTCTATGAAAAAGCCCCCTTGGCTTTCCATAGAATCCATGTGGGGTCCGAAACCTCTGCCACCATCAACAATGGAAATATCCGGGCCAAGGAAGATTATGAAATGTTCCTGAAATTCTGGCCCAAATGGTTTGTGGCCCTCCTGATGCGGTTTTACATCAAAGGGGAAGAGTCTAACGCCATGGAACAATAAGGAGAAAACAAATGAACGAACAGTACGAGCTTACGATACTGATGCCCTGCCTGAATGAAGCGGAAACGTTAGCCGTCTGCATCAACAAAGCGAAAACGTACCTAGAGGAAAGCGGCGTCCGCGGGGAAATTGTGGTTGCAGACAACGGCAGCACCGACGGTTCCCAGAAGATTGCCGAGGAACACGGGGCAAGGGTCGTAAATGTACCGGAGAAAGGCTATGGGGCAGCCCTAATCGGCGGCTGCAACGGAGCCCGTGGGAAGTATGTGATTATGGGGGACGCAGATGACAGCTATGATTTCCTGCATCTTGCGCCCTTTGTGGAAAAGCTGCGGGAAGGCTATGATTTGGTGATGGGCAACCGTTTCAAAGGGGGGATTGAGCCGGGGGCTATGCCGCCCCTCCACCGGTATCTGGGCAACCCGGTGCTCTCTTTTATCGCGCGGCTGTTTTTCCCCTGCAAAATCGGGGATTACCACTGCGGCCTTAGGGGCTATAACCGGGAGTCCATCTTAAAACTGGGCCTTGTAACAACCGGCATGGAATATGCCAGCGAAATGGTAGTAAAAGCCACCTTAAACCACTTGAAAATTGCAGAAGTCCCCACTACCTTGAAAAAGGACGGCCGTTCCCATGCACCCCACTTAAGGAGCTGGTCTGACGGCTGGCGGCACCTGAAATTCCTGTTGATGCACAGCCCTAACTGGCTGTTTATGTACCCGGGCCTGATACTGTTTTTCTTGGGGCTGGCCCTGACGGTTGTTTTAAGCTTGGGGAATATCCAGATTGGGTCTGTGGGCCTTGGCGTCCATACCCTGATGTATGCAGCGGCCGCTATGATGGTAGGGTTTAACCTAGTAATGTTTTCCCTGTTTGTCCGTTCCTATGCAAGCGTGACTGGCTTTATCCCCACGGAAAGCAAACTGGACAAGTGGCTGGAAGAAACTTCTACGGAAAAAGGCGTGCTCCTTGGCATCTTCCTGTTCCTTGCAGGCATTGCAGTGACTATTGTAGCCTTCTGTATCTGGGGAAGGACAGGCTTTGGCGGCCTCTCCCCGGAAAGCATGATGCGGATTACCATTCCTGCCATGCTGCTGATTGTAGTTGGGATAGAAGTGGTATTTGGAAGTTTTTTCATCGGAATCCTGCATATCAGGCATAAATAGGATTATGGTAGGGATGGAAGCGGTATATTGGAATCCTGCATATCAGGCATAAATAGGGAGGAAGCAAAAATGGACGGGAAACGAGGGATCAGGAAGGTGGGCTGGTTTTTGCCGGCGCTCCTTGTAATGGCCTTGGCAAGGCTGTGGATGCTGCATGGGCTGCCGATTAACCCATTGGTGGGCGCAGCCTGTGACGATGCGCTGTTGGTAAAATGGGCGCTGCACCTTTTTGAGGGAACATGGACAGGCCCATTTTCTTGTTATACTTTTATGAAGGAAATTGGCTTCTCTGCGTACCTTGCAGCCCTCTGCCGCCTGAAGCTCCCTTATATTATGGCGACAAACCTTTTGTATATTGGGGGATGCCTGGTTTTGCTGTATGCCATCAGCCACATTGTAAAACAGAAATGGGCTTTGTGCGCAATCTATGCAGTGCTGCTTTTCCACCCGGTCATGGCAGCGGTCCAGACAGGGCAGCGGGTGTACCGCAATAGCTTTGCGGTGGCGCTGGCGGTTTGGGTCTTTGGCTGTGTCCTGAACTTATATTTTGACATTGGGAAAAAACCATTTTACAGAAGCTTTATCTGGGCGGCGCTGGCAGCGGGGAGCCTAGGGGTTCTGTGGGAAACCAAAAGCGATACCATCTGGCTTCTGCCGTTTACTGTGGCAGTGCTCTTGGCTACGGCCTTTCTAGTCCTGAAAAACAGGAAAGTACTTGCCCCCCTCCCGCGGCTGGCATTTGTAACTTTTCCCATTTTGGGAATCATACTTACATCACATTTCGTAGATATAGTGAATACAAAAGTTTATGGGGCTGCGGGAGTAGCGTACTATGGGCCTACCATGTCAATCCTCACCAATTTGGATGAGGAAGGCGCTGAAAAGAACATCAGCCTTCCCAGAAAAACATTCCAGAAGCTGTGCAGCATTTCCCCTACCCTTGCTTTGGTACAGGCAGAAATTGAGGCGGAAATGGATGCATATGATGCATATGATACAAAGCCCGGGGATGGGAATGTAGAGGATGGCTGGCTTGGATGGGCGCTGATTGGAGGCATTGACAAGGCAGGGTACTATAAGGACTGCCAGACAGCCAATGAATTTTATAAAAATGTGCATCAGGAACTGTCTGCTGGGATTGAGGAAGGCGTAATCAAGGTAAAGCAACATTCCATGCTGGATTCCTACCACTTTTCCACTGGGAAGGACAGGAAAGAGCTTCTGGCTGCCATAGGGGAAATCTGGCGTTATGTGGCAAGCCATGCAAAGATGCAGTCGGACGTCTGCCCAGTAGATCTAGAAGGGAGCAAAGGCTTTGAAGCCCTTACCAATGAGAAATCCTACCATGGGTTCATGGATACCGATTATTATTGCACAGGATGGGTGACATTCCCGCAATACGACTTAAAAGACCTGAAGGCTTATGTAGAGGACAGTGCAGGGAACCAGTGCGGGGAACTAGAATTCCTTGAAAGCAAAGACGTGGAGGGGCAGCACAGTGGAATAAAGGGTGCAGGGAACTGCCGTTTTGAACTGGGCTGGGATTATGGAGGGGCAGAAGAAGAATCCCCGCAGTTTTTCATTGCAGCTTACCAAGAGGGAAAGCAGGTCGCCAAGTCGGGCTTTACCAAGGAAGGGTTTTTGGAAGAAGATGAAACTGCCGTGCTGGGCTCCATAGACAGCTTTGCTGACAATGGGCAGATACAGCAGTACCACGTTACCGCAGAACATGCTGTAAACCGGTGCAACGCTGTGTACCAGATTTACCATGCCGTTGGGAGCGCCCTAAGCTGGGCTGGGTTAGCAGCATATGCTGGGTTCACTTTGCTGGCATTTTGGGGCTGGTTAGAGAAAAGGCGCGCGGCAGGCAAAGCAAACATGCAAGGGCAGGAATCCTGTGCGGGAACTGGGATGCAGCAGGAGGCCGGCAAGGGCGGAACTGCTGAAATGGCAGAAAAAACAGAAGGCAGGGAGATTCTTTTGCAGGTTCATGGGAAAGAGGGCAGAAATGCCAGTACATACAGCGGGGATAGCTGCATTACCCTCAATTCTTGGCTGGTGGTGACAGGGATATATTTAAGCCTGCTGGTACTTTTTGCCGGAGTAGCAGTGACCCATTTGCAGGATTGCCCAGCAATCAACTATATGTACTTAAGCTCTGCGTACCCGTTTTTTAACCTTGCGGCAATGCTTTCTATTTTGAAGTGCGGGGAACTGGTTTTCCAGCAGATAAAGCAAAAGAAGCCAATCCGCGGATAAAGGATAGGTATTCTGTGGGATTGCCAAACAGTAAAGATGCAGGATTGGATCAGCAAAGGAAAAGGAGGCAGACATGGATTTTAAGTCACAGGCTGGCATGGGGCTGGCGTTGCTCAAGCAATATGGAATCCGGGATTTTTATTACAGGTTCCGGGAATGGTGCCAATCCCAGCCAAGGAACCGGCGGTACCGGGAATGTAAAGGCAGCTATTTCCCTTCGCAGGAGGAATTGCAGGCACAGCGGGAAAAAAAGTGGCCGTACCAGCCCTTAATCAGCATTGTAGTGCCAGCCTTCGAAACAAATCAGGTATTTCTCCGGCAGCTTTTGGATTCTGTGTTGGCCCAGACGTATGGGAACTGGGAATTGTGCTTGGCGGATGCCAGCAGGAGCAGTGTGGTGGAAGAAGTGCAAAAGGAATATCAGGACAGCCGGATCTGTTACCTGCGCCTTGCAGAAAATGCAGGGATTTCAGAAAATACCAACCAAGGCTTTGGGATGGCCCACGGGGAATATCTGGCTTTGCTGGACCATGACGACCTGCTGGCGGAACATGCCCTCTTTGAAATGGTAAAAGCATTAAATGAAGTAAGCCCAAGGCCGGACGTTATTTATTCCGATGAGGATAAAATGGCAGGGGATTCCAGCAATTACTGCGATCCCAGCTTCAAGCCGGATTACAATGAGGAATTATTGCGGAGGAACAACTATATCTGCCATTTCCTCCTGTTTTCCCGGGAAATCCTTGAAAGGGCAGGCGGCTTGGACGGCGCTTACGATGGGGCCCAGGACCATGAATTTATCCTCCGGTGCAAGAGCCGGGGCGCAAGTTTTTACCATATCCCGAAGGTGCTCTACCATTGGCGCATCCATGCCGCCTCCACGGCATATGACCCCGGTTCCAAGCTATATGCCTATGAAAATGGGAAAAAGGCAATCCAAGATTACCTGAAAGGGCAGGGCATAGAAGCAAAAGTAGGCTTGACAAAGGATTTAGGCATTTACCGCATTAAATATGCCAGGAACAAGAAAATGTCTGTAGCAGTGCTTGCGGAAACCAAAGAACAGCAGAAATGCCTAAAAGATTTGACAAAGGTATCAAAATGGACAGCAGTTTCCTACTATTATGCCCCAAACCAGAGCAATCAGGAAATCAGCCGGACAAAAGAGGACTATATCGTGCTGGTTGGGGCGGGGATGGAGCCAGAAGGCGCAGGCTGGCTGGAAGAACTGTTAAGTTTTTTCCAAGACGGGCGGGTAGGCGCTGTTTCCGGGTGCATCCTCTCTAAGCGCAGGAAAATCCTCCAGAGCGGCATGGCTGTCACTTCCAAGGGGAAGGCTGTCGTCCCCCTCTTTGAAGGGCTGCCGGAAATTTTCGGCGGATACTGCCACCGGGCGGCTATCCCGGGAAATGTCAGTACGCTGCCTTTGTGCTTCGTATTGTTTTCGCGGAAAGCATGGGAAGATGCGGGGAAAATTCCCGAAAGGCTTTCCTTCCCGGCAAGGGAGGTGGACTTCTTTGCAAGGATGCGCAGTAAGGGCTATGGAGTAGTGGCAGACAGCAAGCAGAAGGTGCTTTGCAAAAAGCCAAGAGCAGGCAGCAGGAAATTTTCCCAAAACGCTTACGCCATGAAGCCCAAGGAATTTGCCTATTTAAAAGAGCAATGGGGCAGCGTCTGGGAACAGGGGGACATGGCGTATAACCCGAATCTCTGGGAGGGGGACGGCAGGTTTACATTCCGCAAAAAGGCCAGAAATTAGACGTTTGCTCTGTCTGTCCCGCACCCATATTCAGGCAGCCTTCTAAATCTTCCCAATCAGGAACAGGATGCGGATGGCAGCTTCCCCCGCAAGCCGTGCCCGCAGCCGCTTTGGGTAGAAAAATTTTTTGATTTGGCGGGACAGGGTATTCCGGGCAGTAAAAAGGGCAAGGGTTTTTTGCTGGGACTTTGTAAGTTTCCCCCAGAATGTTTTCTGGAAATGGCGCAGGTATTTTTTGCTGTCTGTCATGGCAGTCCCGCCAATCTCATTTTTTAGGAAACTTTGAAGCAGGCTGGAATTGCCAGAATCTTCCACCGTTACTGCATCTGGGTGGCGGATATGGGCGGCTGTATACCGAGGGTCATAAACCACCGTGCCAAGGCAGGCCGCCCCCCGCAGCAGCCAGCGGTCATGGAGCTCCTTCCCGGGATTGACACGAAGGATTAGTTCCTGCCGGGCCGCTTCATTAAAGACAAGGACAAACCCGGAAGCCGGGGTATAATACAGCACGTCAGTAAGCCCAATCCTCTTTTTCTGGGGCGGCGAATGGCGCAGGAATTTCCCATCCTCTGTATAATACTCGTAAGCAGAGAAATAAACGCAAGGCGTTTCCTTCTTGGCCTCCTTGTCCAGCCTTGCCACCGCCCACTTGATTTTATCCGGATACCAAATATCATCTTGGTCGCAGAAGGCATAGTAATCCGCTGCCCCGCACTCCTCCAATATCCGGTAGAAGGATCCCGGGCAGCCAAGGTTCCCCCCTTCCTGCCCTAGGAGTACGATTTTTTTGGAAGTAGTATTCGCGGCAATATATTCTTCCACAATGCGTACCGTATCGTCCGTTGACCCATCGTCCCGGATATAAATGGTGATATTGGGGTAAGTCTGTTCCAAAAGGCTGTCTAATTGCTTGCGGATATGTTTACTCCCGTTATAAGTAGCCAATATAATATTTACAGTTGATGAATGGTGCATGAGAAACCTCCTTAAGGCGAATGTTTGTGACGCCATGGAACCGGCCCGGCCCCTTTGGCAGATTTAATCTATAGGCAATGGGCGTGATGCAAGGCGCAAGCCAGATTCCTAACCTACAAGCCGGATGGGATATTTAGTATTATACAATAAAATTTGGGCAGGGGGAAGGGATTATGTTTGGATATTGCAGTGAAATGGAAGGGAATACCAGAAAAGTGGAAATGAAACGGAAACTGCGCTTTTAGGGAGAAGTGGATAGGGATGAAAAAAGAACATTCTGTAACTTTTAATTTTATCATGAATTTTATTTTAACGGCTTCTGCATTTGTTTTTTCGCTGATTACCTTCCCTTATGTGTCCCGGGTGCTGCTCCCGGCAGGGAATGGGAAAATTGATGCGGCTGCCGCGGTGATTGCATATTTTTCCATGTTTGCCATGCTGGGGATTCCTACTTATGGCATACGTGCCTGTGCCCAAGTCCGGGACGACAAAGAACAGCTTTCTAGGACAGTGCAGGAAATTTTATGCATTAATGCGGGGATGACGGCCATTGTCTATGCTGTGTTTGGCGTTTCTTTGTACCTTGTACCAAAGTTTGCAGAGGACAGGGCGCTCCTGTTGGTAATGGGGGTTACGATTGTGCTGCATATGGTGGGCGTCAACTGGCTGTATTCCGCTTTGGAAGAATATGCATATATTACGGCAGTTTCCCTGATATTTAAGGTTATTGCCGTATGCCTGATGTTCCTGTTTGTCCATGACGCAGAGGATTACATTATCTATGGCGGGATTACCGTAGTGTCCAATATGGGCTCCTGTGTATTTAATTTCCTGCGGATTGGCAAGTATGTTACCTTAAAGCCTGTAGGGAATTATAAGTTCCGCAGGCACTTAAAGCCCATAGGGGTTTTTTGTGCCATGAACATAGCTACTAATATTTATACAAATTTAGATACGATTATGCTGAAATTTATCAGCGGGGATGTGCAGACCGGGTATTATTCTGCAGCGGTGAAAATTAAAATCATAGTCGCAAGCCTTGTTACAAGCCTTGGGGCGGTTTTGCTGCCAAGGCTTTCCTATTATATTGAAAAGGGCAGGAAGGAAGAATTTAAGCAGATGGCGTCTAAGGCTTTGGGGTTTGTCCTCCTGATGTCATTGCCTTTGGCGGTATATTTTTCCATGTTTGCCTATGAGAGCCTTGGCTTAGTGTCCGGGGACGCCTATTTGCTGGCGGAATGGCCGATGCGGCTGATTATGCCCACTGTGGTATTTATTGGGATTTCTAATATTTTGGGGGTACAGGTGCTGGTGCCCACAGGCCGGGAAAATCAGGTGCTGAAATCTACGGTTGCCGGCGCTGCTGTGGATATGGCGCTGAATATGGCGCTAATCCCAAGGCTGGGCGCCTCCGGCGCGTCTATAGGGACCCTTGTGGCGGAAATTGTAGTAGTGCTGGTACAGGGAAAAGCTTTAGAAGGGTTCCTGTCGAAGCTTTGGCAGGGCGTAAAGCTGCATTATTATATTGCCGGGCTCCTGCCTGCCGCCATAGCTGCCCAGCTTGCAAGGATGGCGCTAAAACCCATGGTAGATGGGAAATTTCCCTTGGAGCAAAGCTGCTTTCTGGTACTGGCAGTTACCGGGGCATTGTTTTTTGGAATTTACGGAATCCTGCTGCTTTTGTTAAAGGAGCCGATTACGATGGAATATATTTTCCCTATCCTGCAAAAGTTAGGGAAACGGAATGGAACAAGAAAAGACGAGGTATGAATGATGAAAAAGCGAATGATGGCGTTGTGCTTAGCAGTAATCCTGCTGTTTTCCACCGGGGCAGAAACTTTATATGCAATGGAAGGTGAAAGCGCCCCGCAGAATGTTGGGGCTGGGCAGGCTGTGACGCCCGGGGACAGCGGGGCGGCAGTCACTGCCATGAAAAGCATCGGGCGCTTGGGCAAAACAGTGACGCCCGGGGACGGCAGCGTGGCAACACCCGGGGATGGCAGTACGGTGACGCCCGGGGACGGCAGTACGGTAACACCTGGGGACGGCAGTACGGTGACGCCCGGGGATGGGGAAAAAACATATACAGTAACCTTTGATTTCGGCGGAGGGACGGTGCCGGGCATCTCCGGGACTTCGGTCCAGGTAACGGTGAAGGAAGGGGAAGATTTGCGCGCGAAATTCCCAAGCCCCTCTAAGACAGGGTACAAAATGCTGTGCTGGAAGGACGGGGCAGGGAAGGTATACAATCCGGCAAACCCGCTGCCTGTCTGGTCCGACATGGTGTGGACGGCAAATTGGACGCCCATTGTCTATAAGATTAAATTTGCCAAAGGGGGCGGCACAGGCTCCATGGCAACCAAGACCTTCCGGTATGATGAGAAGAAAAAATTGCCGAAAAACACATTTACCCGCAAGGGCTATGTGTTTACCGGCTGGAAATATAAGATTAATGGAGTACAGTATACCTGTTTGGACCAAGCGTCTATCCTGAATTTAGTCAGCCAGGATGGGAAAACCATTACTTTTACGGCAACGTGGAAAAGAGGGACGTATACCATCCGGTTCCACGCCAATGGCGGAAAAGGGAGCATGAATACGGCAGCGGCCACTTATGGGAAGACAAAGACGCTCCCCTCCAATAAATTCAAGCGCTCAGGCTACACCTTTGCAGGCTGGAACACAAAGCAAAACGGGAAAGGGACAGCCTATGTAAATAAAGCAAAGGTGAAATCCTTAACGGATAAGAACGGGGCGACGGTAACACTCTATGCCATGTGGACGGGCAACCCTTACAAGGTAAAATACGACGGAAACGGCGCAACCAGCGGGAGCATGGCAGGCAGCAGCCATATCTACGGCACGGCCAGCAGCCTGAACTATAACAAGTTTAAGCGGAAAGGCTATACCTTTGCAGGATGGACAACCAGCAAGGACGGGAAAGGGACCGTCTATAAAAACGGCGGCAAGGTGACAAAGCTTACGACCAAAAAAAATGGCACTGTAACCCTCTATGCCAAGTGGAAAGCCGTGAAATACACCATTACATACCACACGAACGGTGGGAAAATGGAAAAAAGTGCAAAGAAAACATATACCATTACAAGTGCATTTACCCTGCCAAGGCCTTCCCGCAGCGGTTACGACTTTGACGGGTGGTATAAAACCTCCAAGCTGACAAAACGGACCGGGGAGATAAAAAAAGGGAGCACCGGGAACCTGCACCTGTACGCCAAATGGGTGCGCTGCACCAGAAAAGCGAAAGTTGGGGCGGCAAAAATCACAAGCTGCAAAGCAACTGGCACTGGGAAAGTGTCGGTAAAGGTGAAAATAAAAAACAGGATTGCAAGCTCCGATGATTACTATTACTTGGTGTATATGAACCCCATGAACAAGAAAATTTACAAGGCAGCCGCTAAGGTTTACAAGAAAAAAAGCATTACCTACAGCCTGAAAACCAGCGAGAACCAAGGCTATGCCACATCCATGTTCGGGGTTGCCGTGAAGAAAAAAGGGAAATACCAGCTCCTTAGCACGGTTTCTTATGTGAAGAACCCAGAAAAAGCGGCAGGGAACAAATCCGCCTATAAGCCCGGCAAAACGAAAAAAGGCATCCAGTTTTCCAATTCCATGGAGGAAGTCCTTTCCTGCAACGCAAAGCAGAATTTCGTGAACTTTACTGCCGCCATGGTATGCAACGATGGGACAGTGCCCTATGTATACAATGGAAAAACTTATTACTTTAATAATATGGAAAACACCCGGGAGATTGTGTCGGAGTGTAACCGGCGGGGGATTGTGGTAACAGCCCAAGTCATGCTGGAATGGACCCCCGGCCACACAGAGCTGATTGCCTCCAAGGCAAGGGCTATCGGCGCAGCCCCATTCTATAGCTGGAATGTGACAAGCAACAAGTCGCGGGAAAAAATGGAGGCCATCTTTTCCTATCTGGGCCATGTTTTTGGGAAAAAAAGCTGTTACGTGTCCAACTGGGTGCTGGGAAATGAAATCAATAACCCAAAAGGCTGGAATTACAGGGGCAGCATGTCGGAAACTTCTTATTTCAAGACGTACGCCTATGCATTCCGGGCGCTGTATTATGCGGTGCGCAGCCAGTATTCCAACGCCCATGTGTTTATCTGCATGGACAATTACTGGAATACCGCAGAGCCGGGGGGTTTTAGCACCAAACACTCCATTGCGGCTTTCCATAAGCAGCTTAAGAAAATCCAGCCGGGGCTGAAATGGAACTTGGCTTACCATGCTTATTCCACGCCGCTGACTTATACGAACTTCTGGGAAGGGTATGGGATTACCAACAACGTGCATACGCCCTACATTACCATGAAGAACCTGAATGTGCTGACGAATTATATCAAAAAGACTTACGGCTCTTCCGTGCGGATTATCCTGTCAGAACAAGGGTATTCCTCCACATGGGGGCAGGCAAACCAAGCGGCAGCCCTTGCATACAGCTATTATATAGCAGCCTGCAACCCGATGGTAGACGCCTTTATTATAAGAAGCTATACAGACCATCCCATTGAGATTGCCCAAGGCCTGAGGATGGGCATTTCTGGGAAAGAAGCCTTTAACGTATACAAATATATTGATTCTTCCAAGCACAGCAAATATACGAAAAAGTACCTGTCCATGATAGGGGCAAAATCTTGGAGCAAGGCCGTGCCGGGGTATAAGTCCTCAAGGATTACGAAAATGTACCGGAAAACTTGATGTACCGGCAAGGAGTGTTGCGGCAGGGGCAAAGCGCAGGATATCTCTCCTTGCAACGCAGCCCAAAAGGTGGTAGAATAAGCTATCAAAACATGTATTTGGAGGAGGCACATGAAAGGAATTATTTTAGCCGGAGGTTCCGGCACAAGGCTGTACCCATTGACGAAAGCAATTTCCAAGCAGATTATGCCGGTGTATGACAAGCCGATGATTTACTATCCCCTGTCTACCCTGATGCTGGCAGGAATCCGAGAGATTTTGATTATTTCCACCCCAAGGGACCTTCCAGTCTTTGAGGATTTGCTGGGGGATGGGAGCCAGCTTGGCATGAAGTTTGCGTATGCGGTGCAGGAGGAGCCCCGGGGGCTTGCAGACGCATTTATCATAGGGGCAGATTTTATCGGGAAAGACGCAGTGGCTTTGGTGCTGGGCGATAATATTTTCTATGGGCAGAGCTTTTCAAGGGTCTTGAAAGAAGCAGCACAGCGAACCGAAAGCCAGCCGGGAGCTACGATTTTCGGATATTATGTCAGGAACCCAAGGGAATACGGCGTGGTGGAGTTTGACGAGGATGGGACGGCCATTTCCATTGAGGAAAAGCCAGAACACCCCAAGTCCAATTATGCTGTGCCGGGCCTGTATTTCTACGACAATGACGTGGTGGAAATTGCAAAAAATGTCAAACCCTCTGCCCGCGGAGAAATTGAGATTACCAGCGTGAACAACGAGTACCTAAAGCGCGGGAACCTGAAAGTGGAAACATTAGGCCGCGGGTTTGCTTGGTTGGATACCGGGAACCATGACATGCTGCTGGCAGCCGCAGATTTCGTGTCAGCGTTCCAGAAACGCCAAGGGCTCTACATTTCCTGTATTGAGGAAATCGCCTATAAGCGGGGGTTCATTGACGTGGAACAGCTAAAGCGTCTGGCAGAGCCTTTGTTAAAGACGGAGTATGGGCAGTACCTGATGGAGATTGCAGAAGGGCTGTAAAGGAAAGGAATGGATACAGGAATGGGAAAAATAAAAGTGACAGACAACTGCAATGGCATTGCAGGGCTTAAGGTCATAGAGCCGGCAATCTTTGGGGACGAGCGGGGCTATTTTATGGAAACTTATAATTACAATGATTTTGCAGAAGCAGGGATTGGCTGCACCTTCGTGCAGGATAACCAGTCCTCCTCTAAGAAAGGGGTGCTGCGGGGGCTGCATTTCCAAATTAATTATCCCCAAGATAAGCTGGTCCGCGTGGTAAATGGCGAAGTGTTTGACGTTGCTGTAGATTTGCGGGAAGGCTCAGAAACCTTTGGGAAATGGTTTGGGGTCATCCTCTCCGCAGAAAATAAAAAGCAGTTCTTCATCCCCAAGGGGTTTGCCCATGGGTTTGTAGTGCTTTCAGACGAGGCAGAGTTCTGCTATAAGGTGACAGATTTTTACCATCCCAATGACGAAGGCGGCCTGCTCTGGAAGGACGAAAAGATTGGGATTGCATGGCCCATGCCGGAAGGGATGGCAGAAGAAGATTTAACCTTGTCAGACAAAGATAAGGCCTGGGGCGGAATTGAGGAGTATGTGAAAGAGAAGCAGAATTCCGCAAAATAAGCAATAGCAAAGAAACGTAAACTTAATGCCAGCTAAATAGCGATGGCAGGGAAACGTAAACTTAATGCCGGTTAATAAGCAATGGCAGGGAAACGTAAACTTAATGCCGGCCAATAAACGAGGGCAGGGAAACGTTAGTTCCATGCAGGTGTGCGATAACAAAGAAATATAATCTTACAGGCCGCGGAGTGGTGTTAAGGGGAGAAAGAGGGTAGCAGCAGGAAAACCTGTGTGTTTCATGGGAGGGGGCTTTGGGCCTTACGGAATGTTAGGATGCCGGAGATCCACAGCCAGCCAGTAAGAAAGGTAGGATTAGTATATGAGAAAACGGATATTATCATTTTTCCTAGCAGGGATCATGGCATGTTCCATGGTTCCGGCAGAGGCATTTGCCGCGTCAGGAAATGTGGGAAATACAGCTGCAGCCCAGACAGAAGCCTTAGGAACACAGGGCCTGCAGGATGGCTTGGCGGATGAAGATGGCCCACAGGCAGAGGGCCTGCAGGATGGCTTGGCGGATGAAAATGGCCCGCAGGCAGAGGGCCTGCTGGAAGAATTGCCGGAAAGGGAAATCCAAGATGAGGAACAGGGTAAAGAGCAGGAAGGCTCCGAAAGCAATGGGCCAGAAGATGCACAGCCAGATGCCAATGAACCTGAAAGCAACAGGCCGGAAGATGCACAGCCAGATACCGATGGATCTGAAAGCAATAGGCCAGAAGATGCACAGCCAGATACGAATAGGCCAGAAACCAAGCAATCTGGAGCACTGGATTCCGATGCCTTAGAATCACTGCAGTCTGGGGAGCCGGATTCCGATAGCTTAGAAGCCGTACAATCTGGGGAGCCAGAAGCGCTTTCCGGTGAAGGCGAAGCCATAGAAGAGCAGCCGCAGGAAGGACGGGAGCTGCCAATGGGCGGGATGGTACGCCCGAAGGCGGTGGAGATTTCTTCCGAACAATTGGCAGAACTGGGCGTGACGGTAGATGAAAAGGCGCAGTCCGATCTTTCCTATTACTCAAAGATTTTGGGTTCCCGGAAATACGATTCCTCTTGGGATGTCTATTCGTCCAATTATATTTATAACCGGTTAAGCCAGCGGGCGCGGAATTTCTGGGATGCGCTGGAGGCAGGCGTCCGGGGTTATCTGACGGGCAGCCAAAATGCAGAGGTAGCAGATGTGCCGAATGATTTTGGGCGGCTGGAACGTTATTACTATGCAGGGGAAGTGTCATATTCCCTGTATAATTTATCCCAAGAAGAAGCGGCAAATGTATTCTTGCTGTTCTGCTATTCCAACCCCCAATATTATTTTATTGGAAACGGCTATCTGATGGGCACAGACACCCGGACGGGGGAGAGGCTGATGCTCCCGATGGTATATGACGAGTTTGCCAGCGGCAGCAGCAGGGCAGCGGCCACTGCCAAAATGAAAGCCCAAATGGACGCCATGGGCTCCAAGATTGCAGCAGGGAAAACCGATGTGGAGAAAGCCAAGATAGCCCACGACCTGATTTGCCAGAAAATCATGTACGATCCCGGTTTTGATTTAAATAATATAGAAAATTCAACCCCATACAGCAAATACCACCAGAGCGCCTACAGCGTGTTTTGTGAAGATTACACCGTATGCGCCGGATACACCAAGGCATTTACCATGCTGATGAACGGGGCGGGGGTAGATACCATAAGCGTAACAAGCGAGGCCCATGCATGGAACATGGTTTCCCTGAATGACTCTTGGTACAACATCGACTGTACTTGGGACGACACCGACGGGGAACTGCCGGGATATGGCCCAGCCGTTTATGATTATTTTAACCGCAGTACCGCTATGATCCGGGGGACAAAACTGGATAAAAACAGCGGCTACCATCAGACGGAATACTTTTACCTGAAACTTTTGCCGGATGCAACCCAAGATTCCGGGGCGACTTCAAAGTCCATTGGGACAATTTTCACCCCTGCGTCTAGCGCAAAGGTGGCAACCCCCAAAGTTTCCCGTTACAATGGGAGCGAAAGCGTCTGGATTACCCTTACGACTTCTACGCCGGGTGCAGATATTTACTTTACACTGGATGGGGTAGACCCTTCCTCTGCATCCTCCAGAAGCTATCTGTATACAGAGCCTTTTGAAATTGAATACAATACCACGGTAAAGGCGATGGCAGTCCGCGATACCATGTGGGACAGCAAAACCGTTACGGAATCCGTGAAAAAATATACTGTAAAATTCGATTCCAGAGGCGGCAGCAAGGTATCTTCCAAACAGGTGCTCCCAAATAAGAAAGTGAAGGAGCCATCCGCACCCAAGCGCAGCAAATACACATTTGCAGGCTGGTATACAAGCCCAAGCCTGAAAACCAAATGGAATTTTGACAATAAAGTAACAAAAAGCATGACCCTTTATGCAAAGTGGAAGAGAGTCAGCGTAGACAAAGCCTCCGTGAAAAAGCTTACCAATGTTTCCGGGAAAAAGATAAAAGTTTCCATTAAGAAAGTGGACGGGGCAAAAGGATACCAAATCCGCTATGCAGCAAACTCAAAAATGAAATCCTATAAAACAACCACCACCACGTCCACCAGCAAGACTTTGTCAAAGCTCACAAAGGGCAAGAGATACTATGTAAAAATCAGGGCCTACAAGTTGGATTCTAAGAAGGGCAAGGTGTACGGTGCATGGAGCAAGGTGAAATCACTGCGGGTCCGTAAGTGAAAAAGAACTACAGGATATGGTGATAGTTGGCTTGCCATATCCTGTAGTTCTGGTTTTCTATGAAAATTTGCTGCTGTTTTTTCACAGGCCTATTCTTTGATGCAATTCCAAGTCAGCGTGACATATGCCTTCGACTTGGCATGGTACATGGTGAGGGAAATGTAATCTGCATCCCCATCAAAAGTCACCCTTTTGGAAAAGGAGGTTTTCTTGCAGGAACCAATTTCAAAGGTGCCGGAACCATACTTCATTTTCATGGAAGAAATCCTCCAGCCCTTGGCAGCCTTAATGGAAACATTTTGGTTGCTCAGCTCGTTTTCATGGAAGAAATTACATTCTGTGGAAGAGGAAAACCGGGACGCAAAGTTTTTCCCGCCTACTTTAAATTTGCTCAAAGGGCTGCTGTATGGCTTTATGGTAATTTTGGACTTTAAGGCCTGCTTTCCGATTTGGAAAGAAATGGTTGCAGTCCCCGTTTTCTTAAAAAAGTAAACCCGGATATCGCCGGCTTTGTCAATATAGGGCCTTGCAACAGACCTGTCGCTGCTGTCTAAATATTTGATGGAAGAGGCCTTTGGCTTTTTGAACGTGCCTTTCTGGTAAACCTTTAAAGTCACATAGGTGGCAGGCAAATCATCCGGCACGCAAAAAAATGTCATGTTCCGGTAAGAACTGGGCAGATAATAAGAGGATGCAGCTTCTGCCGCTGTCCCCGGCTGCGGGACGAAAAGGATTCCTGCCAGCAGGATGGTAAATGCTAGGAACGTTGAAATTGTTTTTTTCATAGCTTTTTTCAAAATTATGACCTCCCTTAAAAATAAATGTAGAATTAATATTTCTACATAAAAGCAAAAATATCAAAACTATTTTGAATTAATAATAAAGGTATCATAATTGCAGGAAAAAAACAATGGAATATTTCACTTGAAATTGTTAAGAAATTCCTAATTTTTTATAAATATGGTAAAATTTGCTTATTCTTACGAAAGATGGTATACTTACGGGAGATAGGGCCAGCCACTCCATGGTAATTATTAATTCCTTCCGTTCCGCTTAGGCACAAATAGCAATGAAAAATTTATTTTCTGCGGTATTTCGTCCCAAAGAAAATTTCCCGGGGAAGCCCGGCGGATGGATAGGGATTCCACAGAACTCCATCCAAAGAAAAAATTCTATGAAGCCCAGCGGATGGGTAGGGATTCCAAGGAACTCCATCCAAAGAAAAATTTCCATGAAGCGCCAGATAAGGAGAATATTTCCATGGAATATCTTTGCCCTAAAGGGAAAACCACGGTTCTTCCCGAATTGGAACAGAAGAAATGGGGACACTGTTAGAAAGGCCGGCACAATATCAATTTGGCCGATGGCATGCTGCATTACGTGCTTTGCCAGAATCTAAAGCGTCTGCGCATAAAAATTAAATGCAAACATAATTTTTATTCAAAATGCGGAATTAGTAAGGAAAATAGGAAGAGTTATATTTTCATAAAAGGAAATCCCCTGTTTTTCCTCCGTTTTGGGGAGGGCAGCGGGAACCTAGATTATAAAATATTTGTCCATGTTTGCGGAAAGCCGCCAAATGGCTCTGGCCGCGGCTGATGGAAAAAATTGGTTTTTTATTTGACAATTCGGACCCAAAGATTATAATAGAAGAAATCCTGCTGATAGGGAGGCAGGGAACCAAAGAACGGATGAAAAAAGGTGTACAGCCTGAGTTGCGGAAAGCAGGAAAGGCTGTGCCCCCAAGCAGAGGATAGGGTATGAGGAAAAGAGAGCAGTATAAGCATTTATTGAATTTGACGGCAAATTATGTGATGCTGGCAATCGAAGCGGCGATGTTTGCCTATACTTGGTATATCATATATTACCCCATGTTGGAAAAAGCCAACCGCCCGTGGAACCGGGGGAACTGGGCTGTCATTGGTATTTACGCGCTGATTATGTATTTCTTTACAAGGACTTTCGGGGGCTACCGCATTGGATACCTGCGGATTACGGATGTCTGCCTGTCCCAGATCCTTTCAATTTTCTGCGCCAATGTGGTTGGATACCTGCAAGTCTGTCTCGTAGCCAACGACTATATGCCAGCCCACCCCATTGTTGTGCTGACAGGGGCAGAATACCTTGTGATCTTGCCGGGGGTCTATCTGGTGCGGTTTGCATACACGAGGCTGTACCCGCCGAAAAAGATGATTGTCATTTATGGGAAACGCTCCCCGGATGAATTAATCCGCAAAATCAATTCCCGCCGGGACAAATACAATGTCTGTGCCACGGCCAGCGTGTATCTTGGGTATGAGGAACTGTATACAAGGATATTGGAATATGAGGCGGTGGTGCTCTGCGACTTGCCCACCAGTATGCGCAATCCCATTTTAAAATTTTGCTTTGACCAAAATAAAAGGACATATATTACGCCGAAGATTTCAGATATTATTTTAATGGGCACGGAGCACATCCATTTGTTTGACTCCCCGCTGATGCTGTCCCGGAACCGGGGCCTTACCATTGAGCAGCGGTTTGTGAAACGGGCTATGGACATTGTATTTTCGCTCCTTGCCATTGTGGTTTCTTCCCCAATCCTGCTTCTGATTGGGGCCTGCATTAAGTTTTATGACAAGGGGCCGGTGTTCTATACCCAAGAACGCCTGACCCGGGACGGCGAACCCTTCCAGATTATTAAGTTCCGCAGCATGCGGATAGATTCCGAGCGGGACGGCGCCCAGCTTGCCAAGAAGGACGACGACCGCATCACCCCGGTGGGGAGGATTATCCGGCGCACCCACTTTGACGAGCTCCCGCAGATTTTCAATATCCTGAAAGGGGAAATGTCCTTCGTGGGGCCACGGCCAGAGCGGGAGAGCATTGCCAAAGAGTATGAAGCCATCATACCCGAATTCAGTTTCCGGCTGAAAGTCAAGGCAGGCCTTACCGGGTATGCCCAAGTATATGGGAAATATAATACGACGCCGTATGATAAGCTGAAGCTGGATTTGACGTATATTGAGAATTATTCGGCTTGGCAGGATTTGAAGTTGATGCTGATGACCTTTAAGATTATCTTCCAGAAGGAGAATACGGAAGGGATTGAGAAGGGGCAGGTGACGGCGGTGAAGAAATAAAGGTTGGTATGGGACACAGCATACCTTCTATTGTGCTTGTTTGTGGAACATACGCTTTGATAAATATGTTGTAACTGTTATTTTAATATTATATGGGATACTAGTGTGCTGGCCGAATTATATTTAGGCAAATTCACTGTCTATCTGCTCATCTGCCACGTTAGATTTTCTAGTCGTAGCCACCGCTACGCCGTCGAAAATCCTCCTTGCAGAGGAACAGATATCCGGTGTGATTTTACTTAAATATAATCCGGTCAGCACACTAGAAATTGTTAGGATAGGAAGTGCTTATGGGCAGTACAGCAAAACGGAAACAAAGTACGATTGTTATATTGTTGGCAGGGATTATTCTGGGCATGGCTTTCTCAGGAAGGTATATGAGTAAGTCATGGAGTGTTGATGCCTTTTATGATGTGGGTAAGGTATATGAGGAATTTACGTTTTGGCTTTCACAGGGGACAGGGATTGTATATAATAATGAAACTAAGATGGTAGAAGTACAACAAGAGGAAGCAAACCAATACTGGATATTGCCAACCAATTTGAAAGATTATAATTATTTTGTTTTTGAATTGGAAAGTATCAGTTCCCCGGATATAGATGTCTTATTCCAGTTTTACTCAGGTGAATCATTGGTTAGAGAAGTTCCAATGAAGCTGGTAAACGGGAAAAACATCCTTGATGTTACTGGGATAACTGCCAATACTTTGTATATGAAAATGTATCAAAAGCAAGGGCTGTCATATGGCGTGAAGTCGATACAATATAGGGAAAATATCACAGAATGGAATAGCAGGACATTTTGGTTTGTCAGTTTGTTGGGTTTTTTATGCTGTATTGTGGTTCTGTTTTGGGCTAGATGGATACTTGGAAGAAAGAATATCAGCCTATCTAATACTGTGCTTATAGATAATATACAAAAAGTTTTTTTGCAAGTTTCCGAGAAAGTGGGAAGTAAAATACTCCCGAAAAAAATAGTATCTTTTTGTAGGAAAGCGTTACTTTTTTCCTTCATAAGTTTTATGAATTATGAGGAAAGGTCAGGGGTAAGTCGGCAGGATTTAAGTAGGAATATAAAAATATACTGTGTGATTTTAGTGGCAGTGGCATTGCTTTCGCTAGAAAAGCGGAGAAAATTAAGGGACTGGGGGCATCCGTTTGCATTAAGTTGGTTTTGGCTGGCTGTTTGTATGGTGATTTCTTTTCTGGTGGTTCCAAAACGTGCAGACATTGGGATAATATATCTTTTGGTGTTTGGTTTTCTCTTTTTTGTGTGGGGAAATATGGAAAAGCCACAGGAGATGGTTCATGATTTATGTTTTGCAGTAAAGTTGGAATTCTGGCTTAGTGTAACCAATCTCTGCCTATTTTATCCAGAGAACTCAGGTTATGTATATCAAGGATTTTTCCGGAATCCGAATACACTTGCAATGTATACGCTAGTGCCTTTTTGTGTTTTTTTCGCAGAGCTTGTAAATGAAAAGGAAGAAAAAATTTTTTCAAAAGCCTTTTCAGCTATGGGGCTGGGCATTACAGTTTGTTTAGTTTGGAAAACACAATGCCGCTCGGTATTAGGAGGGGTCTGCCTGGCTATATTAATATTTGGGTATATTGTATTACGCAGAAAAAAATTAAAAAAAAGAAGTAAGCAGATTTTTATGGGGCTTGTACTTTTTCTTTTCGTTATAGTCGGAATGGCTTTGATACAGGCTGGATTAAATGTTTTTCCAGTTCAGGATAATGTAGAAAATGTATCAGATGGAAATATGAAAAAGAAGCAGGGAGGGCTATTCGCTCTTTATGCAAAAGCAGTTCAGTTCCCAAGTGATAAAATTTTACAAAAACTGTTACAGTCAAGGTCATTGGATGATTTTACTTCAGGAAGGATTGTTTACTGGAAAGCCTATTTGCGGCAGATGAATTTCTGGGGACATGAGTTCCGGGCTGTTATTAATGGAAGGAAATATCCCCCACATAACGGTTTTTTGTCCATTGCCTACCAATATGGGGTGTTAAGTGAAATACCATATTTGTTTTATCTATTTTATTATATGGTTTATGGATATCGCTATTTTAAGTGTAAGAGGGATGTGGACAAATATGCTGGCTTTCCGTTGCTATTGATTATAAGTATATTCCCATTTTTATTTTTAGATAATTTGGAGTATCCATTTCAATATGAAGCATGGTTTGCAATGTATTTTAGTACTGGTTTACTTTTAGAAAAACCGGAAACGTCCTTAAGAAATGAAGCATGTTTAACCACGGAAGAAACTTTCTAGAGCACAGAAAGGGATAATTAATAAAGATAAGGTTATTAGGAAAAGACAGGATGGAGAAAAGAGGGAAAGGACAAAACAAAAAAAGTATTCTAGCTATCAGGGCATTTACAGCCATATTTGCCGGAATTTTATTAAGCATTATGGCTGCAATGATGTATATTGGCGGTGGAATCCATATCAACAGTTTTCTTGACACAGGCAATGTCTATGATTTTTCCCAGAAGGACTTAAAAAAAACGTCAAAAGGCTGGCTATACGATGAAACTACCAAAGGCTTTTGGCTGCAAAATAACCATGCCTTGGAAAAGTATTTATTGGATGGCAAGGAACAATGCTGGGGTTATCTGTATCTTACTGTTTCAGAGATGGGTTTGCCTGAACTACAGGGGCGTGTAATCTACTACAATGCCATGAACCAGCAAATTGGGGAACAGCCAGTTTTATTGCATAAGGGTGAAAATATCATTCTATTGCCGGAAGAACTCCCAATGTACAGGATTGGTATCCGGATATTAGATGCCAAAGGGCAGTTTATTTCCATCCAATCCATGCAGATCCGGGAAAAAGCTTTAGGCTATACAAGCAGGCGCTTTGCAAAACTTTTTAGCATAGCATTTGCAGGATATCTTGCCGTTTGTGCCTGTATCCTTGTTTTTTGGAATAAGGCAGGTGGAAAATTTGCATTAAGGCGGAAGGCTGTAAGCCTCTATGTATGTCTAACAGAACTTTTGCAATATATCTACCAATTATTTATGGAAGGGACAGCACAGCATATATCATGCAGGATAAGGAAAAATAGTAAAAATAGGCTGCGTGTATTTTTGTTCAGCATCCTGTTTGTGCTTATGGTTGCTGGAAATGTATTAGGCTGGGATAGGGATAAGGATTTATACCGCTATCATTTGTATGCATGTTTTTTGCTGCTTGCAGTTATTGGAGCCGTTTCTTGGGAAAGGCCGTTACGTATGGTCAGTTGGAAGAAACCTTTGGCAGCCGCATGGCTGATCCTGTGGATAGGCGTGGCAATTTCTGATTTTTTTGTAAAAAAAGAATTTGGGATGGTTGGGATTGCCATGGTTTCAGGGGGCGGCTTTTTCTTGTTTATTTGGGGGAATATGGAAAAAAAGGAGCAGATGGTATATAATATGATAGATGCATTGGGAAAGACTTTCTGGGTTGCAGTTCCCTATTGCATGCTGTTCCGTGTAAAAAAACCTGCCGTCCATTATAATGGGATATTTTGTACGCCAGAGGAATTTTCTGCCTATGCAGTTCTTATGTTAAGTGTATTTTTGGTTAAGATGGATATAGCTATAAAGAGAGGCATAAATGGGAAACATGTCCGGCAAAGCTGTGTGATAAATATATGCGGAGGGGCGGTTGCTTTCTTTTTTACGCTCCGTGCAGGTAATCTGGCAGGCAACCTGACGGCAATTATTTTGTTAGTAATTTTTGCGGTAAGGCAATTTACATTGTTTCCAATTGCGCGGAAAGGGCAGTACCGGCTGTTTTCTTATTTAGTCCAAGGATGCGTGGCGGCGTTTTTGATGGTCTGTATCGTCCATATTTCCATAAAAAATTTGCCGCTGTTTCTGGAATTGGAAGTGGAATATAAAAAAGAAACACTTATTGCAAGTGTGGATGATGAAACGATAGAAGAATTAAATGCCGTGGAGCCGGGCATGATGGACGGAGTGAAATTGGAGGGGGACACAGAACAGCAGGCAGTATGGAGAAACTATATCCGTAAGTGGAACCTGCTGGGCAACAGTGGGGACAGGCTGAAAGTATTCCGCAGTTATGCCCTTCCAAACAATGGCTATTTGTATATATCATATAAATACGGGCTGTTTCTGCTAGTGCCGTATGTGCTGTACCAAATATGCCTTTTGGCAGAGGGGGCGCAATTTTGTTTTCGGAAAATGGGGCATGCTAAGGAAGGGGCTGCGTATGCATGGATATGCATGGTAGGGATTTTGTTTACTATGTTTGGCATCTATGGAAATTTGGAATTTGTGGCATTTGGGCATCCTTTGTGGCTTTGCTACTATTTTGGGGCAGGCTGTTTGTTTACAGGGAGCAGGAAGTGAGAGAATATGCAAGAAGAGGGTAATCTGCTGGTTTCGGTGATTATGCCAGCATATAATTCGGAAGAATATATTGGGCAGGCAATGGAGTCTGTGTTTGCACAGGAAGGCAGTTTTTCAGTAGAACTTATTGTAATCAACGATGCTTCCTCAGACCGCACAAAAGAAATTGTTGAGGAATTTGGAAACAGGCATGGGGCGGCTGGGGAATCAGGCGCAGAGGACAGCCCCATTAGGTTTCGTTTTTTATATATTGAGAACCCGAGGAATTTAGGGGTAGCAGAGAGCCGCAATATTGGGATCCGCCGGGCAGCTGGGAAGTATATTGCTTTTTTGGATGCTGACGACTGGTGGAGCCCAGATAAGCTGCAAAAGCAGTTAGCGCTGATGGAAGAAAAAGATGCTGCCCTATGCGGGACTGGGCGGGAGCTGATGAATCCAGATGGCACAAGGCGGAATAAAAAAATTGGGATTCCATTGGAAATCACATATGGTATGCTCCTGCGCACAAACAGTATCCCCTGTTCTTCTGTATTGGCAAAAACTCAGGTGGTGAGGGAGTTCTATATGTGCCATGACGAACTGCATGAAGATTATATTTTGTGGCTTAGGATTGTGCAGAAGCATGGGAAGGCATATGGCATAGATGAGCCTTTGCTTAAGAGCCGCTTAAGCGAAGGCGGGAAATCCAGAAATAAATTGAAATCGGCAAAAATGCATTATGGGGTGTACCGCTATCTGGGATTTGGGTGGCTGGAATCCTGTTATTATTTTGCCCAGTATGCTTGGAATGGGATAAAGAAGTATGTGTAATTGCACAGATAACTGTGATTTTACGCTATTTTTGGGCGGCTTGAAATTGACGAACGGTAATCCGTGTGTTAAAATATGGAGATTAAGTAAGGATTTTTGGAGGGAATGTCGTTGAAAAGGTTTATAAATGATTCAAAAAAATACTGGGAGGTTGCCCGATATTCTGCAAAGTCTTCCCTGAAATCAGAAGTAGCCAATTCCCATTTAAGCTGGCTGTGGTGGATTCTCGACCCGCTGCTGTTTATGTTAGTATACTCTTTTATCGCACTGATTGTGTTTGGGAGAGGGGAAAAGTATTTTGCAGCATTTGTATTTATCGGGCTTTCCAGTTGGACTTTTTTCTCAAAAACAGTGCGCCAGAGCGTGCGGCTGGTAAGCCAGAACAGTTCGATTGTGTCGAAGGTTTATTTGCCGAAATATGTGCTGGTATACAGCCAGATGTGCGTCAACGGCTTTAAAATGTTAGTTTCCTATGTGCTTGTAGTCGGCGTTATGGTAATATACCGTGTCCCAATCAGCTTTAACATCCTATATGTAATCCCGCTGTTTTTGACGTTATTAGTCATGACTTTTGGAGTCAGTACTATTATGCTGCATTTCGGGGTATTTATTGATGATTTGTATAATATCGTAAACGTTCTGCTGAAATTATTATTTTATTTATCAGGCGTATTTTATAATATTGCAAATAAGAACATACCAGAACCATATTCCTCTTTGCTGTTAAAGGGGAACCCTGTGGCATTTATTATGAATGAACTAAGAAAATGCATGATTTACTCTACAACCCCAAACTTACGCCTGTTAGGGATATGGTTTGTGGTGGGTATTATATTGTCTATGGTAGGCGTGAAGATTATCTATAAGTATGAGAACAGCTATGTAAAGGTGGTTTAGCATGGAATCCAAAGAGTATGCGATTGAAGTTGATGATCTGAAAATAAGGTACCGATGCCTGAATAAGATTTCTTTAAAGGATAGCTTACTGTCTTTGCGGAAAAGCAGGGTAGAAACATTTGAGGCGGTAAAAGGTATTTCCTTTAAGGTTCCCAAAGGGGAGATTATGGGGATTATTGGGAAAAATGGGAGTGGGAAATCTACGCTTTTGCGTGCCTTGGCAGGAATATTTGCAGCAGATGAAGGCACGATTGATCTGCATGGACATTCTGTTTCCCTTCTGTCCATAGGGGTAGGGTTCCAGAAGAAACTGACGGGGCGGGAAAATATCCTGCTGTCAGGGATGCTCTTAGGATTTTCGGAGGCGGCAGTCCGGAGGAAAATGGATGAAATCATTACATTTTCAGAATTGGGTGATTTTATAGACCGCCCGGTAAAAACATATTCCAGCGGGATGCATTCCAAATTGGCATTTTCCATCACTGCAATCTTAGAAACGGAGATCATGCTGATTGATGAGGTGTTAAGCGTTGGGGATGCGAAGTTTAAGAAGAAAAGTTTCAAGAAAATGAAACAGCTTATCTCCAATAAGGAGAGGACAGTTATTATTGTATCACATAACAGCGAAACCATAAAGAAACTCTGCGACAGTGTCCTGTGGATACATGATGGAAGGATTAAAATGCAGGGAAAAACAGAAGAAGTGCTTCCAGAATATGAAATGTTTATGGATTAAATGAGGATGTGATTATGACACAGCAGGAGAAAGAAGGGCTTCATAACCATATATTGGATATTTTTCAGGAGATAATTAGGGTATGTGAAGCTTGCAATATTAAATATTTTATTATGGGAGGGACTGCGCTGGGGGCAGTCCGGCATGGGGGATTTATCCCATGGGACGACGACTTAGATATTGGCATGGTGCGGGAGGAATATGAACGGTTTTTACGGGATGCCCCGAAACATTTGCGGGAAGACTTATTTTTGCAGACTTACCATACAGAACCAGCTTCCCCGTTCTATTTTGCGAAAGTGCGGAAAGCAAATACAAAGCTGGTAGAAGAGTATTGTAAGGATTTGGACATCCATGACGGCGTTTATGTAGATATTTTTCCTTACGACAATGTGCCAGACCAACCTCAGGGAAGGAAAAAATATTATAGGAAAGCAAAGGTTTTGCTGAACCTATATATTGCAAAATGCGTGACAGGTACCAGCGTACATTATGCGGGATGGAAAAATTTCGTTTATAAGGGAATCCGGGGGTTTTTCCATGTATTGCTGAAGCCAATACCAAAACGGCATTTATTCTGCCTTGTGGACAGGAATCTCCAGAGATATAATGGGAATAATACAGAATATGTTGGGTACGGCGGCTTGCCGAAGATTCAGGTGAGGAAAGCCAATGTCCTTTCCCCGGATGAAGTTGTGTTTGAAGGGATTACAGTAAAATGCCCGGCACAGGTAGAAAGTTATCTCCGTGACAATTATGGGGATTGGAATAAATTACCACCAGAAAATGAAAGAAAGGGACATGCGCCATACCGGCTGCAGGTTTAAGGGAAGAAAAATGAAAATTGAATATTTGTGGAAAGAAATTGAGGAACTTGGAATCAGCTTTTTTACGGGTGTGCCAGATTCACAGTTAAAGGCATTTACGGATACCCTGATGGAAAAGCATGGCGTAGGGGAACACCATGTGATTGCTGCTAATGAAGGTGCGGCAGTAGGGCTTGCAGCAGGGCATTATTTGGCAACGGGGAACCCTGCCCTGGTGTATATGCAGAATAGTGGGATTGGCAATGCCGTGAACCCTATCTGTTCGTTGGTAAATGAAAAGGTATACGCAATACCAGTGCTGTTCCTTGTGGGATGGCGTGGGGAACCCGGCGTCCACGATGAACCCCAGCATGTTTATCAGGGTGAAATTACAAAAGAGTTGCTGGATTGCCTAGGGGTTAAGAATTTCACCATCAGCAAGGACTTGGAGCCAGAGGAATTATCTGTATTTTTCAAGGAAATGAAAAAAGAATTTCAAGCAGGCCACCAATGCGCATTAATTGTCCGTAAAGGCGCGCTGGAAACAGGGCTGAAAATGAAATATGAAAATGAATACCCGATGTCGAGGGAAGAGGTTGTGAATTTCTTTGTAGACCATATGCAGGAAAAAGATATTGTGGTGTCTACGACCGGAAAGTTGTCCAGGGAACTCTTTGAGGCAAGAGAGCACAGGGGGCAGGGACATGAAAAAGATTTCCTGACAGTAGGTTCCATGGGCCATTCTTCCATGATTGCCATGGGAATTGCAAGGGAGAAGCCAGAAAGGCGTGTGTTCTGCCTAGATGGCGATGGGGCAGCCATTATGCATATGGGAAGCCTTGCTGTGGCAGGAACCGGCCATTTGAAGAATTTTGTCCATGTGCTGTTTAATAATGGCGCCCATGAAACCGTAGGGGGGCTTCCAACGGTGAGCGCTTCTCTGGATTATCCCCAGATTGCACGGGCGTGTGGGTATGAAAATATTTTTACAGCAGAAACAGAAGAAGAACTAAAGGAAATGTTGGAAAAAATATATGCGGCAGAAGGTTCCGTATTTGCAGAGGTTAAGACGAATTTGGTTTCCCGTGGGGATTTAGGAAGGCCTACAACCACGCCGGTGCAGAATAAAGAGGCATTTATGGGATTCTTAAAATAGCAGGTTAGGGGACAATGAAGTTTTATGGATTTGGCTGGGAAAGGAATTAGAAGGATAGCAGAATGAAAGCATTAATTTTGAATTCGGGGATTGGGAAACGGATGGGGGAACTCACCAAAACAAAGAATAAATGCATGGCGGAATTATCGCAAGGTATAACAATTATTGACTGGCAGCTGGAATTGCTGCAGAGGGAGGGCATGAAGGAGGCCGTGATAACCACAGGGCCATTTTCTGATGCTTTGATGGAGCATGTAACGAAGAAGCATCCGGGTATCCATGTGACGTTCCGGCACAACCCATCCTATGATTCGACCAATTATATCTATTCTATTGCGCTTGCCCAAGACGTACTGCAGGGAGATGATATTATATTAATGCACGGTGACTTGGTATTCGAACAAAGCGTATTGCATGATATCATGGAAAGCAAGGCTAGCGTAATGGCAATAGATAAGTCCCTTCCATTGCCGGAAAAGGATTTTAAAGCAGTTGTAGAAGATGGGAAAATTACAAAAGTTGGGATTGAGTTTTTTGAAAATGCCTATGCGGCGCAGCCCCTTTACAAGATGCTTCAGGTGGAATGGAATCTTTGGCTGGAAGAAATTATGGCTTATTGTGGAAGAGGGGAACGGAGCGTATACGCAGAGCACGCGTTGAATGATATCAGCAGCCAGATTAATTTAGAGCCATTTGACGTAAATGCAAGGATTTGCATGGAGGTAGACAATCTGGAGGATTTGGAACGTGCCCGTGGATTGATGGAAGGCATTATCGTTACAGGAAAGCCATAGTTGGAGAAAGAGCATGTTGTTTTATATAAAGAAAGGCATAAAAGCCATTTTAAAACAAGGGTTGAAAGTCTGGTATCATTTTGTGGGGCTGTTCCGCTGCTTAGGGATAACAGTTACGGCAAATGGGAAGGCATTGGTATCATTCCGGGATCAATATAAGGGAAAAAGATGTTTTTTGGTTGGGAATGGGCCAAGCCTTTCAGAAGCAGATTTAGAGGAAATCCACAGGCATCAGGAAATTAGCTTTGCCTGCAATATCATCTACCGTTTATATGATAAAGTAAGCTGGAGGCCTACCTACCATTTTATTTCAGATGTTATTTACACCGCAGGGCTTTCAGAGGATATTGTTGGCGGCGTGGATACAACCTTATTTGTGAATGGGGATGCTTATCGGGAGATGAAACACAGGCCGAAGAATTTAATTTATGTAAATTGCCTGAACCAAAAAAAATATAAAGTGAGCAATAATATGCTTGCCTATTATATACCGGCGCAAGCCACGGTTATGACATTTATGTTGGAAATGGCAATGTTTATGGGTTTTCGGGAAATCTATCTGATTGGGGTGGACTGCACAAACTCTTTTACAAAAGGCCATTTTACGGAAAATTATGTTCCCACAGAGTTGGATGAATATAACTTGAAGCGGGCAAGGAGGACGATGAACCGCCCCCATATGACTTTGGAAGAACTGGGAGAATACCGGAAGGAACGTTCCATTATGGCGTATCAGAAAATTCGGGATTATGCGTTGGAACATGGAGTGAAAATTTATAATGCATCCAGAGGCGGAGAGCTAAATGTATATGAACGGGTAGATTTTGATGCATTAATGGATGAGGAGATTGCACATGGAAACAATACTTTATAAGAAAGAAACAATATTTTTAGACTGGGAACAAGAACAGGATTATCAGGAAGTATTCCAGAAAATCAATGCAAAAAAAGTATTTGGCGTATGCTCAGAAAGTGCAGTGGGGCGTTACGGGAACCAGTTGTTCCAGAATTCAGGGATTGAAGTTACATGGTTTAGCCAGTTTTCGTCAAACCCTGCTTATGAGGATGTAAAAAAGGGCGTAGGGCTGTTCCGGGAACAGCAGTATGATGCAGTAGTTTCAATTGGGGGAGGCAGTGCCATTGATGTGGCAAAGGCTATCCTTGCATTTTCTAACATGGACCCTTCCAAAGATTATATGGAACAGGAAATCACAGAGAGCGGGACTGTGCATTTGGCAGTGCCTACTACGGCTGGGACGGGGAGTGAGTCTACCCATTTTGCAGTGATTTATGTAGATGGGGAAAAGAAATCCATTTCCCATGGTTGCTTGCTGCCGGATTATGCATTGCTGCAGCCGGCTTATTTAGACAGCCTGCCGGAATTCCAGAAAAAATGTACCATGATGGATGCATTATGCCAAGCAATCGAATCTTACTGGTCGGTAAACTCTACAGAGGAGAGTAAAGAATATGCAAAAGAGGCAATTGACATTATCCTGTCAAAAATGGCATCTTATTTATCTGAAAACACCACTGCCAATGGAATGATTTTAAAAGCTGCAAATTTGGCAGGGAGGGCAATTGATATTACAAAGACGACTGCAGCCCATGCAATGAGCTATAAACTGACTAGCCTGTATGGGATTCCACATGGGTATGCAGTGGCAGTCTGCCTGCCATATGTATGGGAAATGTTCCTGACAAATTTGGGGCAATGTGCGGACAAGCGGGGGGAGAACTACCTTCATAGCGTAATGCGTGATTTGCAGGCTTTATTTGGCGCAGATTCCTTGGAACATGCAATTATGCGGTTTCAGGGGTTGTTAGCCAAGCTGGGGATGAACATGAACCAATATGTTTTGGGAGGGAATCTAGAGGAATTGGTAGCCTCTGTAAATGTCCAGAGGCTTGGCAATTTTCCAATCCATCTCTCAGAGCAGGATTTACGGCATATCTATCAGAAAGTGTTTGAACAGGTGGATGAATCAAACCCGGATTATGCCATGGCAGATGAAGTTTCTTCCCGTTTTAAGAGCCTGAAGAGAAAAAAGTTTAAATTGCAGGGGAAGATGCTGGGCTTAAGCATACAGAACCTAGACAGTGGGCGCAGGTTGGAAACTGCATGGATTTTCCATAGATGTTTGGAATATATGCTGGACTGCCCAGAGGATGGATTGGTTGCTGAGATACGGCAGGAGCGCCATTTGCTGTGGGGAACTTTAGGGTATTATGTCAATCAGATGGAGTCTGGATTGCATTATGTGGGCCGGGTAAAAGCGTTGCTAAGCCAATTAGAGGAAAAATATGCGCCGACTGGGACAGATAAATTGGTGGAAAAATTATGCTCTGTAATCCCAATGGATGCCAAGAAAATGTACTTGTATGTCCGGGAGGCAGGCTTGTGCAGCAGCATGGCAGATGAAAAGCGGCTGGAGGAAATCCGCGGCTTGTTAGGGTTCCATGATATTTCCTTGTTGCAGAGTGTATTTAGTGGGCTGCGTTACCAGTATGGGCTGTATGAATACCATTATTTTACGGAGGAAGAGGAGCAGGAATTATCCAGCATAATGGAACATGCATCTGTGCCCTTTTGCAAAACAGGGATATTTGCAAAGAATTTTCAGGAGATTTTTTGGGAAAAGGCAGAGGATAGGAAAAATTATGATATTTTGTGCTGGCAATATTTCACCCAGAAGAACAACCGTGTTAGGATAAATGCTTATTTTGCAGAAATCCGTGAAGAACAGGTTGGGATTATAAAGGAATTGGCAGATCTTCTAAAAGGAACAGAATATGCGCTTGGGCTGGGAACGGAGTTATTGGACATTCCTGAATATACAAGCATTAGCCAGGGGATTACCATAGCAGTTTCAGGGAACCTTGCAGCGGTTTCAGAGGCAATCCAAAAGAGCCAGCAGTTGGAAACATTTTTTCAGGAAGATATTTTGTATGTTTACCGGAATACAACAAAATGGCTCCATACGGAAGACGATGGAAGGGGACTGGGCATCCATGTGAAGCTGCAGCAGGGTGAAAACCATGGTGAGATTACCGTGGATAGTGGGGAACCGCCTTATTATGTAGAAATTAATGGGAATATCCATGTGTTTAATGAAGCTTTGCCTTCTTCCAATGATGGGGCGGTTTCCATAAAAAAGAAATCTGGCGTGAAAAAATATTTAAAAACTGTGAAAAAGGCGGCTATGGAAGAAACAGATGATAACCTGTTTTTAAAGGAAATGTTCCGGAGGCTGCTGGAGTTTAAACGGAAAGTTACCTACACTCTGAAATATAAATATAAATTTGAAGTGGATGATAAGATTGTGCTGTTTGAATCCTACCATGGGGAACATTATAGTTGCAATCCCCGTGGGGTATATGAAGCAATGCTGAAGGACGAGCGTTATTTAGATTATACGTTTGTATGGGCCTTTAAAGAGCCAGAAAGGTATAAGTTCCTAGAAGACAATTTCAGCACAATTGTGGTAAAATCTACTTCTAAGAAGTATTACAAGTATTGCGCTTCTGCTAAGTATATTGTTTTGAATTTATTGCTGCGTCCTCAGATTACATTAAAAAAGGAGCAGACCTATATCCAGACATGGCATGGCAAGCCAATTAAGACCATTGGCTGCGGAAAACGGTTTGAAACAGACCCAAGGCGCAGGCTGAAGGACACATACCAGCATTTTACCAGAAATGGCAAACGGATTACCAAGCTAATATCACCGTCAGATGCCTTCAGCCCGATTATGGGGCAGGCATTTAACTTTCCGAAATTAAGGAAAAATGGGGACATTGTAGAAGCTGGGTATCCAAGGAACGATGAATTGTTCCGCTATACCCCGGGGGATATTATGCGCATTAAGCAGAGGCTTGGCGTAGACCCCGGAAAGAAAGTGATTCTGTATGCGCCCACGTGGCGGGAATTGTTCTCAAATTATATTGAAAAAGAAGATTTGGATGTGGTGTTAAGGGTCAGTGACTCCATTGATTTTGAAAAGCTGCAGCAGCAGTTGGGGGATGGCTGCCAGATATTGTTCCGTGCCCACCATTTGGATGCAGAGGCTATGGACATTTCCCAATATGGAGAATTTATCATTGATGCCACGGAATATGAAAATGTAAATGACCTGTACATTATCAGCGATTTGATGATTTCAGATTATTCAGGCACTATCTTTGATTTTGGCGTATTAAAACGGCCGATGGTTTTTTACATGTTTGACAGGGAGCTTTATACCACAAAGCTGCAGGGGGTAAATATTGACTTAGATGAATTGCCGGGCATTTTTGTGGAAAAGGAAGAAGACCTTGCGCCTGCCATCAAAAAGCAGCTTGCGGAGTTTGAATATGACGAGAAATATGAACAATTTAACCAGAAATATAACCAATATGATGACGGACATTCTGGGCAGCGTGTGATTGACAAATGTATGCCGGATACTGTTTCCCATAAAACCCTTACCACCCAAGCGGTGAAAAAGTTTATCAAGCGCAATACATTGTTCCTTACAAAGCCGTTAAAAAAACTGAAACTAAATTTCAAAGGATTTTTGAGGGAACACGGCATCATAAAGGACGAAAACTCAAGGAAAATTCTGGCTTTAAAAAACAAGTATCCCGGCCAAAGGTGTTTCCTGATAGGGAATGGCCCCAGCTTAAAGGCAGAGGATTTAGACCTTATTGCAGATGAAGTGACTTTTGGATGTAATATGGTCTATAAAATGTTTGATAAGACCAAGTGGAGGCCAACCTACCACTTTATTGTAGACATTATTTATACGAAAAATTTGTACCGGGAGATAAAAAATAACATAAAATCCCCAATGATTACCCATAATATTGCATATAACTCAATGAAGCAAAAACCGGGCAATATCACTTATGTAAATACCTTTTCCCAAGAGGATTACCAGATCCGCGGGAATATGCTGGCGTATTACATCCCCGCACGGGCAACGGTTATGTCATTTATGATTGAAATGGCAATGTTTATGGGATTTAAGGAAATTTACCTGCTTGGGACAGACTGCACAAATTCTTTTACATCAGGGCATTTCGGGGAAGAATATGTGGCATCTGACTTGGATAAGGTAAACCTTGCAAGGGCAAGGCGTACCATTGGGAACCCAAACCTGACTTTGGCGGAGTTAGGGGAATACCGGCGGGAACGTTCCATTATGGCCTATGAGAAAATTGCAAAGTATGCTGACAAAGTGGGCGTAAAGATATATAATACCACTAGAGGGGGAGCTTTGGAGGTATTTCCAAGGAAGAAACTAGAGGATGTGTTAAACATTACGGAGGATTAAGATGAAAGTAGTTGCATTGGTACCAATTAAGTTAAACAGCCAGCGGCTGCCGCACAAAAACATATTGCCGGTTTTGGGGAAACCTATGTGTTACCATATTGTAAATAGCTTGGTACAGGCAGAGGCAATTGACGATGTTTATGTGTATTGCAGCGACCCAAAGGTAACAGAATATATCCCTGGACAAGCAAAATTCCTGCAAAGGGACCAAAGGCTGGATGGGGATTTGGTGAAAGGGTTTGATATTTACCGGTCATTTATAGAAACGGTAGATGCAGATATCTATGTCCTGGCCCATACAACCTCCCCATTTACAAAGACAGAAACGATTTCAAATGCTTTATCCCATATTCTGTCCGGTGAGCATGATTCTGCATTTTCAGCAGAAAAGATACAGACCTTTGCGTGGTATCGGGGGAAGCCTATCAACTATGATTTGAATGACGTGCCAAGGACACAGGATATGGAGCCTATTTGGGTAGAAACCAGTGCTTTTTATATGTTTAGAAAGGAAATATTTACAGAACATAACCGCAGGATTGGATTCCATCCTTATATTCAGGAAGTTTCTGGGATTGAAGCAGTGGATATTGACACGAAGCAGGATTATGACTTTGCAGTTGAAATGTCCAAGACACTGGCATAGGCTATTTTTTGGAGAGGAAGGGAACGATGGGTAAAGAATATTTTTCATTGATTGCAGGACCCTGTGTGATTGAGTCCGAAGAGATGATTATGGATATTGCAGGAAAAATGAAAGAGATTACAGGGCGCCTGGGATTGAACTATTATTTTAAAGCTTCTTATGACAAGGCAAACAGAACTTCCCTGAATGCATTCCGGGGGCCGGGCATAGAAGAAGGTGTACGTATCCTAAAGCGGGTGAAGGAAGAATATGGGCTGAAAATCGCCACAGACATCCATGAGCCATGGCAGGCAAAGAAAGCAGCAGAAGTGGCAGATATTATCCAGATTCCAGCATTTTTATGCAGGCAGACAGACTTATTGGTAGCAGCTGCGGAAACTGGGAAAACAGTGAATGTGAAGAAAGCGCAGTTCCTTGCCCCATGGGACATGCGGAATGTAGTGAATAAAGTAAAAGAGTCAGGGAACCAGGACCTGTTGCTGTGTGAACGGGGGACAAGCTTTGGGTACAATACGCTGGTAGTGGACATGACTGGGCTTGTGGAAATGAAAAAGCTGGGGTGCCCAGTTGTATTTGATGCAACCCACAGCGTCCAGAAACCGGGAGGAAAAGGGGATGCTACCGGAGGAAACCGCGAATTCGTAGAACCCCTTGCAAAAGCAGCCTTGGCAGTTGGGGCAGACTGGCTGTTCATGGAAGTCCATCCAGAACCGGCAGAAGCCTTATCTGACGGCCCCAATATGGTGAAGCTGGATGATTTGGAAGAAATGCTGTTACGCTTGATGAAAGTTTATGATGCAGTCCACTAGGGGGAAAGATTGAAAAGAGCAATCAGAAGGCACAATCCCAAATGGTCTTGTGCTTAGGAAAAGCGAAAGGAACGGATATAATTATGGATATATTACAGGAAGGCAGAAATGTATTTGCGGTGGAATTGGAGGGAATTAAGAAACTGCAAAACAGCTTAGACGGGGCATTTGTGACCCTTGCAGAACGCATCCACGCTTGCAGCGGCAGGGTTGTCTGGACAGGGATGGGAAAATCCGGGCATATTTGTGAGAAAGTAGCCGCAACCATGGCAAGTATTGGCATAAAAGCCTATTATATGCACCCGGCAGAAGGGCTTCATGGTGATTTGGGATTATTGACAAAGCATGACATTGTCATCGCTTTGAGCAACAGCGGGGAAACAGATGAAATCCTTGGTTTGCTCCCATCCATCCAAATGATAGGGACGAAGCTGTACAGCATTGTCGGGAGGAAGAACAGCACTTTGGAGCAGTATTCCGAAGAAACCTTGGTGTTCCCTGAAATGGAGGAAGCTTTTTTAGGGAACTTAGTCCCATCCACGACGACGACGGCTTCCCTTGTGCTTGGGGATGCTTTGGCTGTAGTTGTTTCCAAAATGCGCGGGTTTACTTCCAAGGATTTTGCAGTGTTCCATCCCAATGGCCTTTTGGGGCGTAAATTAACCATGAAGGTTTCAGACCTTATGAAAAAGGATGAGGAAAATGCGATTATAGAATCAGGGATGAATGTTGGGCAGGCGGTCATGGAAATGTGCAAGCGGCCCATTGGCTGTGTGAATGTTGTCAATCAAGAAGGGCATTATATCGGCATTTTTACAGACGGGGACTTACGCCGGCTGATTGGCAGCCGTGGCGCACAGGTGATGGAAGAATGTATTGATAATGTCATGACGAAAAACCCATTGACGATTGAACCAGATATTCTGGTTGTAGAAGCAGTGGAAAAGATGAAGCGCATGGACAGAAGGGTATCTACGCTGGCAGTGGTGGAAGATGGAAAAATAATAGGAACCCTGTGCGTAGCAGATATAGCAAAGGCAGGATTAATTTAATGGGTACGGAAATCAAAATGCTGGCGATGGACGTGGACGGCACCTTAACAGATGGAAAAATCTACATGGGGCCCAAAGGGGAGGTTTGCAAAGCATTTAATATCAAAGACGGTTTAGGAATTAATCAATTAATCAAAAATGGCATCCTCCCAGTCATCATTACTGGGAGGCGTTCCGCAATTGTAGAAAACCGGGCAAAAGAATTAGGGATTACAGAGGTCTACCAAGGGGTAGAAGATAAGGCGGCGGTATTAGGGCAGGTAGCCAGCAAATATGGATTTGGATTAGGGCAGGTAGCCTATGTGGGGGATGATTGCAATGACTTAGAAGTCATGGCGGCAGCAGGGCTGGTTTTTGCCCCCGCAGATGCTGCCAAAGAAGTATTGGAGTATGCCGATATTGTGGTTACATCCAAAGGCGGGGAAGGTGCAGTCAGAGAGGTGGCGGATTATCTGCTGAAAGGCCGGAACTAGCACAAGGAGAATATTTTGATGGGTGAATGGATTAAAAAGATATTAATATATATTGCGCCATATGGACTGATTGAGAAGTACCGCAGGAAACAGAGGGAAAAAGAAAGAGAAGAACGGCAGCGGGAGCGGGAAAAGAAGAAAGCAGAAGAAGCCCGCAAGAAAGAAGAGGCTGCCCGTAGAAAAGAAGAGGCAAGGAAGAAAAAATTCCTACAAGAAAAAACCTCCAAGAAATGGGGCACTTTTTATGCAGAATACCATGAAAAGGAGGGATTGGAAAATCATTGGATTTTGTATGAAGCATCCAAAGGAATTGGAATGGTTGGAAATCCTTATGCCATCTTTAAGGCGTTCCTAGAGAATGCGGAATTTCAGGATTATGTCCATATCTGGGCAATCAAGGATAAGGAGGAACTGCTGCTTCTCCAAAAAGAATATCAAGCATATGGGAATGTGGTATTTATTTATTATTGCAGCAAGCCCTATGCTTATTTCCTTTCCAAATCAAAATATTTAATTAATGACAGCTCGTTTCCATCTATGTTTTCAAAAAAGGAAGGGCAGGTTTTCTTAAATGCTTGGCATGGGCTGGAAATTGATGAAACAGGGTATGACGCAGAGGACGGAAGGAGGCTGTACCGGAATACCATACGGAATCTACTGGCATCAGACTATATCGTATCACCCAACCTCTTTATGACAGAGGTTTTTGAAAAGTCTTACCGTTTGGCGAACTTATTTACGGGGCGTTATATCCAAGAAGGTTATCCCCAAAGGGACCTGATATTGGAAACAGAAGCTGGGGAAGCGTTCCGTAAGCTTCAGCAGCGTGGAATCCAAGCCATAGCTGGAAAGAAAATAATATTGTATGTCCCTGCTTGGGAAGGGCATGGGGGGAAAAACATTGCTGTGGATGAAGAAGAATACAACCATTTTTATGGCTGCCTTTCAGAAAAAATCAATCAGGAAGAATACCAGATTTTTATCAGGCTCCATCCAGATGCATATAAGAAATTGAACCGGAAAGCACAGGAAAGCGGCCGTTATATCCCTTGTGGGATGGATATGGGGGAGGTATTGTCTGTTACAGATATCTTGGTTACAGATGATCCCAAGGCGTGGTTTGGTTTTTTAGCAGCGGACAGGCCAATTTTGTTCTATACCCCAGAACAGAAGCTTTCTGGCACGGCAAAAAAACTATATTCAAAGGATGGGCATTTGCCGGGGCCATACGCTACAGATTTAGGCAGGCTGGCAGAGAACCTAATGCAAGCGGATGCTTTTGCGGAACAATATAAGGATAAACGGGAAGAAGCGAAGGAATGGGCGTGTTGCAGGGATGGCAATGTTTCAAAGAAAATAATTGAAATTGTATTCCAAGGCAAGGGTAATTACCAGCTCTTAGAAGCAGAACAGACAGGAAAGAAAAAAATATTGCTGTTTGCGGGAGGGTTTTATGCAGATGGCGTCACCAGCGCTGCCTTGGCGCTTTTAAATTCCATGGACTATCAGGAGTTTGATGTGACTGTATTTGTTTCAACTTTAAAGAGTGAGATGCAGGATTATAATTTTGATAAAATTCCAGCAGAAGCCAGAGTCCTCCTGCGGTGCAACAGGATTTCCATGACAGAAGAACAGAAGCTTGTATATGAAATGACTATGAGCAATGGGTTTGGGGTAGACCCTGAATACCAGCCAATGCAGGAATATTTGGGGAAACGGGAATATTCCAGATGTTTTGGGAAAAGTGAATTTGATTATTTGATTGATTTTTCTGGGTACGGTGTTTATTTTTCATGCTTCATTGCAAAGAACTGCCCAAATGCGAAAAAATTCATTTGGCAGCATACTGCTATGCTGCAGGATATGACGAATAAGAAAAAGCGGGCGTTAAAAAATACAGTGACGACCATTGACAGCCTATTGTCAGTATACCCTTATTATGATAAAATTGTGTCTGCAAGCAAAGCTGTCTGTGAGGTCAACCGGAAGGATTTGGAAACAGTTGCAACGAAGGGGAAGTTTGTTTCTTGCGGAAACCTCATGGATGAAGAGAAGATAGGGCGGCAGATTCAGGCGGATGGGAGTTGTAAGATAAATGGGTTAAAATACCTTAAAGTCGCAAATACTGTAATGGGGAATGGTGTAGAAGAAGCAACCTTGATTCCATTTAAGGAAGAAGAAAAGAAATATGTAAGGTTTGTTACAATGGGCCGGTGTATGCCGGAAAAGAACCACCGTAACTTGATTTTAGCTGTAAATCGCCTGTTAGGGGAAGGCGTTCTGTGCAAATTGTATATTATTGGGGATGGGCAGGAACGGAAGGAGCTGGAAAGCCTGATAGAAGAGTTAGGCATCCAAGGACAAGTCCTTATTACTGGTTTCGTGACAAATCCCTTTGTTATATTGAAAGAATGTGACTGCTTTGTATTTCCCTCATTCTATGAGGCACAAGGGTTGGCAGTGTTGGAGGCACGTTTGGTTGGCCTTCCGATTATCGTCAGCAATTATCCGGCAGTTGAATCTGTCCTTTTGGAAGATAAGCAATTCCTGCTCCACGGCACAGGGGCAGATGATATTTATCAGGGGCTGCGGGCATATTTGGATGGGAAAGTACCAGATGATTACCAGTTTGATATTAAAGATTACAACCATAAAGCATATCAGGAATTTGAACATTTAATAAATGACCTATAAAATAATATTAAAGAAAGGAAAAAGCGAATGAGTACAGTTTATTTGAGCATGAGCACAGACATTATTCATGGAGGCCATATGAACATCATTGAGAAAGCGGCAGCCCTTGGGGAACTGACCGTTGGGGTGCTGACGGATGAAGTCGTGGCAAGTTACAAACGTTTTCCACTGCTGCCCTATGAGGAGCGTGTGAAAATTATCGAAGGTCTGAAAGGCGTAAAACAGGTAATACCCCAAAAAACCTTAAGCTATAGGGAAAATCTGGAGGAATTAAAGCCAGATTACCTTGTGCATGGCGACAATTGGCGTGAGGGATTCCAAAGATGCATCCGGGAAGAAGCCATTGAAGTCTTAGCTTCGTATGGCGGGATACTGAAAGAGTTCCCATATTCCCCAGATGCACAGTACCAGCGGCTGGAGGATGCAGCTAGGGACAGGCTGTCTATCCCAGATGTCAGGAGAAGCAGGCTCAAGAAGCTTCTGGAAATGAAGACAACCGTAAATGCGATTGAAGCACATAGCGGCCTTACGGGGATTATTGCAGAGAAAACACAGATTTTAGAGGATGGGAAAGCGTACCAGTTTGATGCCATGTGGGTATCCAGCCTGTGTGACTCTACAGCAAAAGGAAAGCCTGATATTGAGCTTGTAGATATGTCATCAAGGATAAGCAATATTGAAGATATTATGGAAGTAACAACCAAACCTATCATCTTTGACGGGGATACAGGCGGATTGATTGAGCATTTTGTGTATAATATTAAAACATTGGAACGTATTGGGGTATCCGCATGCATTATTGAGGATAAGACGGGGCTGAAGAAGAATTCCCTGTTTGGCAATGAGGTGGCGCAGACCCAAGATACCATTGAACATTTCTGTGAAAAGATAAAAGCAGGGAAAAGAGTGCTGAAAACCAGTGACTTTATGCTGATAGCCCGGATTGAAAGCCTGATTTTGGAGAAGGGCATGGAAGATGCCCTCAACCGGGCATTTGCATATATAGAAGCTGGGGCAGATGGGATTATGATCCACTCTAGGCTGAAAGATCCGGCAGAAATCTTTGAATTTTGCGAAAAATTCCGCCAGAAGGATACGAAGACCCCCATTGTGGTGGTACCTACGTCCTTTAATACGGTCACAGAAGAAGAGTGGGCGCAGAGGAACGTCAATATCGTTATTTATGCAAACCAATTGACACGCAGCGCATTCCCAGCGATGGAACATGTAGCAAAGACAATTTTGAAGAACCATAGGGCGAAAGAGGCGGACGACATGTGTATGCCATTTAAGGACATTATCCGCCTGATTCCAGAAGAATAGAAAGGCTTGGAAGATTAGAGAAAATTATAAAAATCAGGAAAGCTAAAAGGAATAGGAGGATAAGAGTTATGGGGAACAAGGGAAAAATGACAGGGAAGTGCCTAAAGGCAGCCATATTATCAGTAGTTATGTTAGTAGGGTTTTGGTTAAATGCAAGTTTATGCCATGAACCAAAGCAAGTAATGGCGGCTTCTCCCGGGGAACTTAACATTTATGGGATTCATATCAAGGAGTGTGATGGGGATGCTACACTCCTTGAGAATAATGGGGAATTCCTGCTTATGGATATGGCAAAAGCAGAGGGCTTTAATTCCATCAAGAATATTCTGCGGGAGCAGAATGTCAAAACGATATCTTTATACTTCAGCCATTACCATGAAGATCATTACGGTGGGGCTGCGGGTGAGGCTGTGGCAACTGGAATCAGAAAATTAGTTGCCGCAGGAATACACATTGATACCCTTTACGTTTTAGATCCAGCAGTTATCAAAGAACCAGGGGATTCGGATCCAGTAACAAAGTATGAACGCTTAAAAGAAGAGGTAGAAGCGCAAAATGGGAAAGTTGTTCCATTGAGAAAAGGTTCAAAATTCCAGTTTGGTTCTGTATCAGCAGAAGTTATTGGGCCAATAGAGAAGCTAACATTGGCCAAATGTGGAAAAGACCAGTCGGTTTATCAGAATAATTATTCACTTGTTACAATGATGACATTTGGCAATACTAAATTTTTTACAGCAGGGGATATTCAGGAAGAACAGGAGAAACTTCTTGTAGAAGAATATGGTTCCAAGCTTAAGGCAGATATTATGAAGCTGTCCCATCATGGAACTTCATCTGCAAATAGTGCAGAAATTCTTAAGTGTATACAGCCGACGTATTCCTTTGGCCTAAATACAGAGCATACAGAGATTACAAGCAGCAACCATCAGGCAACATTCGCTTCAAAAGAACGTGCATATGAGCATGGGATTTGCTATATGACAGGGGAAGAGAAGCAGACAATCCGTATACAGGTAGTAAATGGCCATGTAACTATGTACCGGTATAAAGGAGGGAACAGTACCAAGTTAACTGGTTGGGTAATTCTCCAAGGAGGAGATGGCGTAAATTACAAGACAGATAAATTTTATCTGGATACAAATGGGCTTCCATTGACTGGTTTGCAGAAACTGAATGGGAAATACTATTTCTTTGGGCCTGGTGGACATATGATAATTGGGCAGTATAATAAGAAGGGAGTTTATATCCCAAGAACTTATTTCCCAGAAGGTATCCGTTATATTTATCAAGACGGGCATATGGCAATGGGCTTTACGTCCGTAGGGAAACGTCTGTATTATTATGACAAAAATGGTTTCATGTTAGATACCAAGAAGAAGGTTGAATTAAAAGAGATTGAGGGCAAATATTATGCAATCATTAAAGGCGGCGTAATTTTTACTGGCAATGGAAAGGGAGGATTCCGTAAGCTCCCAGATGGGCACCGTTATTTTAACGGAAAAGGCGTTATGCAGACAGGGTGGAAGACCTTTAAAGGCGCCAAATATTATATGGACAAAGAAACAGGCATCCGTGTGACTGGCTATCAGAAGATAGGCGGAAAGACCTATTACTTTAGCAGGAACGGCCAGTGCAAACGCGAAGTGGATGTAAAGAAGGTAGCCCAGTTTAAAGGGAAGGCAGGGAAGAAACAAATTACCTTTACGTGGAAGAAGAATGGCAACGTCAATGGCTATGAAATCTATCTTTCCACAAAAAAGAATAGCGGTTATAAACGCAAAGCCCAAATTACCTCCCGTTCTACCACAAAATATACCATAAACAAATTAGTTAGAAAAAAGACATATTATGCAAAAATCTGTACGTATACAACCATAAATGGCGAAACTGGCAGGGGCAGCTTTAGCAAGCCAATCGCAATCAAAGTGAAGTAGAGTTACTAGAAAGAGGAAAGACACGTGAATGTATTGATAGAAAAAAATCAGTTCCTTATCATAAAAAGAATATTTTTGGTTGCCTATGATATCATTGCTGTGGTGGCAGCCAGCCTTCTGGCGTTATTTATTCGGTTTGAAGGGAATTATGCCGCAATCCCGCGGAAATATGTGGTGAAAAGCCTGCAATACATCCCAGTGATTATTATAGTAACAGTGATTGTTTTCTATTGTTTCCGGCTGTACAGCAGTTTATGGACTTATGCTGGGGCGCCAGAACTAATTAATATCACCTTTGCCAGTGCATTATCTGCACTGGCACAGATGTCGGTAATGGTACTTTTTGATGTGCGTATGCCCAGAAGTTATTATATTTTGTATGGGGTAGCATTGTGGATGTTGGTTTTCCTTAGCCGTTTCTCCTACCGAGGAATTCGCACGCTTATCAAGCGGCAGGAGAGCGGTGCGGCAACATCCAGAGTCCTGATTGTGGGCGCTGGTGCAGCCGGGAATTTGTTGGTAAAGGAAATACGGAACAGCGACCATGTGAGCAAGAGGGTAATGTGCATTGTAGATGATGACAAATCTAAGGAAGGCAGTTATCTCCATGGGGTAAAAGTAATGGGAAACCGCCAAAATATTCCAGATTTGGTAAAACAATACCGAATAGATGAAATTATCATTGCAATGCCCTCTGCCCCCGCAAAGGAAATCAAAGAAATTTTGGATGTCTGTAAAGAAACAGGATGTGACCTGAAGCGCCTGCCAGGCGTTTACCAGCTTGTGAATGGCGAGGTGGGAATCAGTAAGTTAAAGGAAGTAGATGTCAACGACCTTCTTGGGCGGGAGCCCGTAAAGGTGGATTTATCCGCCATTATGGACTATGTAGCTGGAAAAGTAGTGCTGGTGACTGGCGGCGGAGGTTCTATCGGAAGTGAAATCTGCCGCCAAGTGGCTGGGCATAACCCTAAAATGCTAGTGCTTGTTGATATCTATGAGAATACTACCTACGATATCCAGAACGAGCTTAAAAATAGGTTTCCAGAGCTGAATCTGGTGGTGCTGATAGCATCTGTCCGTAACACAAAGCGGATGGACATGATTTTTGAAACTTACCGGCCAGACATAGTATACCATGCCGCAGCCCATAAGCATGTGCCTTTGATGGAGGACAGCCCTAACGAGGCTGTGAAGAATAACGTATTAGGTACGTGGAAAGTAGTGCAGGCGGCAGATAAATGGAAAGTAAAACGTTTTGTTATGATTTCTACGGATAAGGCAGTGAATCCTACAAACATTATGGGAGCCACCAAGCGGATTTGCGAAATGATTATCCAGACCTATAATACCCGTTCCCGGACAGAATTTGTGGCCGTGCGGTTTGGAAATGTACTGGGGAGTAATGGCAGCGTTATCCCGCTATTTAAAAGGCAAATTGAGCAGGGAGGGCCGGTCACGGTTACGCATCCCGATATTATCCGGTATTTTATGACAATCCCAGAAGCAGTATCCTTAGTCCTTCAGGCAGGAGCCTATGCCAAAGGCGGAGAAATTTTTGTCTTGGATATGGGGGAGCCCGTAAAGATTGCAGATTTGGCACGGAACCTAATTCTCCTGTCTGGCCATAAGCCGGGAGAAGATATCCAGATAGTCTATACAGGACTGCGTCCCGGGGAAAAGCTGTATGAAGAAATGCTAATGCATGAAGAAGGGCTGCAGGATACAGAAAATAAACTGATACACATAGGCAAGCCCATCAAAATGGACGAGGAGCATTTTATGATGCAGCTTGAGAATTTGAAGAATTATGTGGTGCAGGAGCCAACAGATATCCGTAAGTGGGTAAAAGAAATTGTGCCCACTTACCATCCACAATCCCAATAAGAAATATTGGATACCTTGTTATTAGCGTAATATTAGTATCATGTATAGTACTAGATGAGAGATGTTCAGAATGTGGGTGTGGGCTCAAGGCTTTTGTATTACCTTAGTTTTAACCATCCACAGCGAAAGATGGGAGGCAGTAATGCAAAGGAGTGTCTTAGATTATCTGGAAGAATCAGCGGAACGGTTTCCAGAGAAGATAGTATTTGCAGACGATAAGAATAAAATATGTTACCATGAATTCCAGAATCAGGCCAAGGCTGTGGCAACAGCCTTGGCTGATTGTGTAAAGGTTGGCAGGAACCAGCCTGTGGTGGTTTTTATTGAACGGAGCATTGAGAGCCTGATAAGTTTTTTTGGTGTGGCTTACAGCGGTAATTTTTACGTTCCGGTGGACTGCCAAATGCCAGCCAAGCGCATAGAACTCATTTTCCAAACCTTATCGCCTAAGGCAGCCATAGTGACAGAGGGAACCAAGAAAGTGATGGAGGAATTGCCATATGACGGAAAGGTTTTGGAATTACAGGAACTGATAAGGACAAAGGTAAACCAAGAAATGCTGGATAAGATTGCAGCCCAAAGGATCGACACAGATCCACTATATGCAATGTTTACTTCCGGTTCCACTGGGGTGCCGAAGGGAGTGTTGGTAGGGCACAGGTCTGTGATAGATTTGATTGACAATTTCAAGGAAGAATTTGGTTTTGATGAAACGCTTATGTTAGGCAACCAAGCGCCTTTTGATTTTGATGTTTCCGTAAAAGATATTTATTCTACGGTAAAAAACGGAGGTACCATGCATGTAATCCCTAAGGTGATGTTTTCCATGGTAGCAAGCCTGATAGATTACTTGAACAAAAATGAAATTAATACGGTGATATGGGCGACATCTGCCCTTCGTATTATTGAAAACCTAAATGTTTTTTCCCAGAAAACGCCCACATATTTGCGGACAGTGATGTTCTCAGGGGAAGTAATGCCTAATAAAGTGCTGAATTACTGGCGGAAGTATTTGCCAGATGCTATGTATGTAAACTTGTATGGGCCTACAGAGATAACATGTAACTGTACGTTTTATAAAGTAGACAGGCCTTTTGCAGATGAGGATACCCTTCCAATTGGGACAGCATTTCAGAATACAGATATCCTTTTGCTGGATGGGGAACGGAAAAACGAAGTGGAATTTGGACAGGTAGGGGAAATTTGTGTGAGGGGCAGTTCTTTGGCATTGGGGTATTACAATAATTGGGAAAAGACAAAGGAAGCCTTTATACAAAATCCACTGAACAGTTGGTATCCAGAGTTGATTTATTGCACAGGGGATTTAGGAAGATACGTGGAAGATGGCAATCTGATGTTTATTTCCAGAAAAGATTACCAGATTAAACATATGGGCCATAGGATTGAATTGGGCGAAATAGAAATTGCCATTAATGCACTTTCCTTTGTAGAGGCAGCTTGCTGTATTTATGATGAAAAAGAAGAAAAAATTGTGCTGTTTTATCAGGCAATAGAACAATGTGACCGGGAATTGCTGAAAAGCTTGGGAAAAGTGATTCCAAGATACATGTTTCCGAATAAGATGGTGTATTTTGAAAGGCTGCCGCTTAATAAAAATGCTAAGATTGACCGTGCGTGGCTGAAAGAAACTTATATAGTAAAAAAATAAAATCAAAAATTCTTCTATACATTGACAAAAGATGGGAATGGGGATATAGTAAGAATATAAGGTATTGGCCTACTAAAAGCTGTGTTTGGCATAGAACCTTATAAACTACAGATAACATTGGCAGCCAAGGGAGTGCCAAGAACAGGAAATACAGATGATGAAGGGGGAATAAAGGTGCAGAAAGAAGTATTATTTTTTAATTTGCAGGATGAAAAGGAGCTAACGGCAATTTTAGATGAAAAAGAGTGTCTGGAATACAAGAAAATTGACTCGCAAAGTTCTGATGGGGCAGAGGCAGTTCGGTATCGGATGTCTATGAAAGAAGCTGGTGATGCTGCTGAGTTTTGGGACATTTTTGCTAGGTTATTCAAAAGAAACAGCGGTTTGCGGATGAGGGTCTGCAATCCCGAATAAATTAATGATACCTGTGGCGGTTTTGGATTTTTTGGGTTCGAGGCAGCCATGGGTATTTCTATTTTATAGGAATATTAATGAAAAAATTTTCTGGCACATTGACAAAAGGAAGAGATAGGGATATAGTAGAATATGAGGTTAGGACTTACTAGAAAATAATTTGGCATCAAAACCTCACAAACTAGTACAGCGCTGCAGAGGGCAGGAATTAATGCAGTGCTGTACGTCCAGAGGGAACATGGCAGCCTTTAGAAATCTTAGGGATACTAAGGCATAGGAAGAGTACAGAAGGGTAGTGTCAAGTAATCTATGAAAAACTAAGCCGAAAAAAATAGGCTCAAATAAACCTTGAAAATTGTAGATATTGTTCCCGATAAG
>CAJTWA010000011.1 GCA_910580195.1 uncultured Lachnospiraceae bacterium | reverse complement strand
TTTTTAGCAATTTGAAGTAACTTTGGTAAAATTTCAAATTTGCTCATTTATAGTAGAATATAAAGAGTCATGGAGAGATGAATATCTAAAATGGGTATGCGGTTTTGCCAATGCACAAGGAGGGTGCATTTATATTGGGCTTGACGACAACGGTAAAATTGTTGGCGTTGCCAGCTACAAGAAACTTCTTGAGGATATTCCTAATAAAATTAAGGATACCATGGGAATTATAGCTGACGTAAATTGTTTCGATGAGAATGGGAAAAAATATATTCAGATTATAGTAAATCCAAGTTCTTATCCCGTCAGTTACCGTGGCGAGTACCATTATCGGAGTGGTAGTACAAAACAACAGCTCCGTGGATCTGCATTGACAGAATTTCTTGTCAGAAAAACAGGATACCGTTGGGATGCAGTTCCGATAGATCATATTTCTGCTTCAGATCTGGATATGGAGAGTTTTGAAATTTTTCGCCGTGAGGCTATCCGTACGGAACGTATGACGCGTAAGGATCTGGAATGTACAAACGAGGAATTGCTTCGTAAACTGGGGCTGTTTGCCGATGGAAAACTGAAACGGGCAGCAGTTTTGCTGTTCTACCGTAATCCGCAACGCTATTTTACGGGATGCTATGTGAAAATTGGAAAATTTGGAATAGGTTCTGATCTCCAATATCAGGATGTGGTTGAAGGATCACTAATTCTAATTGCAGACAGGGTAGTTGAACTAATTTATTTGAAATATTTAAAAGCTTCTATTTCCTACGACAGGGAAATACGGGTGGAAAAATATCCATATGCAAGGGAAGCTGTGCGCGAGGCCGTATACAATGCGTTAATCCATTGTAAATGGGAGGACGGCATCCCAGTTCAAATCAGAATTGAGGATGAAGCTATGTATATCAGCAATGCCTGCGTATTCCCCAGTGACTGGACAACAGAAAATCTTATGAAAACCCATAATTCTAGGCCATATAACCCAGATTTAGCAAACACATTTTTCAGGGCAGGATATATAGAATCATGGGGACGTGGGATACAAAAAATCTGTGAAGCGTGTAGCTTGATTGGCGCTAAAGCTCCAGAATACAATATTCTCGGGGATGATATTACAGTCAAATTTATTGTAGTTTCAACTAAAACTCTTAATAGGACAAATAATGTCCGAAAAGAAAACGCCATGATTATGAAGGTTTTAGAACTTATCACAGCCCAAACGGACATTTCATTGTCTGAAATAGCTGACCGTTTAGGAGTATCATATAAAACGGTGCAAAGGGCCGTGGCAGACTTAAAAAAGATTGGCCTTATTGAGCGAATTGGCGGAAGAAAAAAAGGGTATTGGCAAATAAACGAAAACGAAAAAATATAACTTACAGCCTAAGATGTGTGGCATAATGCATCTTAGGCTGTAAGCTGCTATTCCTAGCGCGTGTCAATACACAGGCAACGCAGGGCAGCCCCAAATCGTTTGCCATCATATCGCTTTCCCTATCCCATCACCCATGGTAATTAATCCGCTCCACCAACGATTCCTTCCGCAGGTTCCTGCTGAGGCAATAAGACAACAATCCCTGCAATACCGCAACCGTCCCCAGCATCAGGGCAATCTCTGGAACTGGCACATGGTAATGGTTCATCCCGTAAATCCCATTTTTCTTGGCATACTGGAACACTGCATAGCCCAAGGGGCATCCAACGGCCAGTGATACGGCTGCTGTCCCGGCGGAAAAAAGGATGCCTTCCAATTGCAGCATCTGGTTTAGCTGCCGGTTTGTCATCCCGACGGCCTGCAGGACGCCAAGCTCCCGTTTTCTGGTGACGATGCCTGTGATAATGGTATTTGCCAGGTTCAGGAACCCAATCAGCCCCACAATCCCAATAAATGCATAGATTCCCGTCCGCATCACCCTTGTCTGGTATTTCGCCTGCGACAAGGCGCTGCTATAAGTTTCCATCTGCACACGGGGCATGCCGGCAGCCAGTTCCCGGATTTGCGCTTCTACCTGCTGCTTCGCCTGTTCCTCACAATCCACCCAAAGGCTTTCTTCAAATTCCCCTTCTGCGTTTATTTTTTCCCAAGTATCCTCCGTAATGGCCCACATGGCTGGGGCATGGCCGAAAGATCCCACAAGCTCTGCGGTGAAAGGCAGCGCCTTCCCGTCAGGGGCCTGCACCTCCAGCTTAATTTCCTCCCCCAATGTGTAACCTTCCTGTTCTAAAAAGTGGGAATAGCCATACAAAATCCCATCTTCTGCCGCCACTTGGCCGTAATCCACCGTCCCAAGGGCGCCTGATATGCCATAAAGCTCAAACTCTTCCCGGTCCAGCACGCAGACCGCCACCATGGAGCCCCCTCCCTCCAAGGGCTGGCTGTCTTCATCCAAGGGGTTCTCCTCCTTTATGGCTGGGAATACTGCCCGTTTCCAGACCTTGGTGACGCCCGGGATGCTTTTCAATTTTTCTTGGAACTCCTTGCCCAGAGGGTTGTTTTTCTGGATTTCACCTAAATTATTTTCTGGGTATGCCTTGTCTGCCAAGGAATAGTCAATGGTTAAAAAAAACTGCCCATATTCCACCTGCGCCCGCGCTTCAAATGCAACGTCTATATTTCCGGCAAAGTTGGAAAGGACCACAAACAGGACGCAGGAAAGCCCCATGGTAAGGATTGTTGCAAGGGTGCGTTTCCGGTTTGCCTGCAGGCTTGCACATGTCATGCCAAGCACGGTGACGTTCTTTTTTCCCTTGCGGGCAGCCCTTTTGGCCTTGGTATTTTCCTGATAGCGGACGGCCTCCACCGGGGAAATGGAAGCTACAAGGCGCATAGGCTTTTTCAGCGCCAGCCATACGGTAAGCCATGCAATCAGGGCGGCAAGGAGCAGCACTGGCACAGAAACCACATTTACTTGGACAAAATCCACGTCTTGTATCATTTCTCCACTCCCAAGCACAAACTGCCGAAACAGCAATACGGCCGCCGCAGACCCTGCGGCAAGGCCAAGGGGGATGCCGATGGCAGCCAAGGCCATCCCTTCCCGGAAGATGAGCTGTTTCAATTGTTTTTTCGTTGCGCCCAAAGCCTTTATTTTCCCATATTCCTGAATTTTCTGCACAATCCCTACTTGGAAAATATTATAAATTACCACAACGGAAACAAGGATGACAATCAGGGAAATCCCAATGCAGGCCATCATTGTTTCCGTCCCCGGGTCATAGGCCCACATCAGGTAGGCATGGTTCTTGGAAACATGTTGTTCCTCAATCCCGCAGAGGGCGCCCAGCTCCTTCAGCACTTCTTCCCCAATGTCTGCATTGATTGCCACGGATTCATTGAGCCGGAAATTCACGGTGTAGCTGCGCTGGCCTTCTGGGAACAGGCTTCCATAAAATTCCCCCGATACATAGCCTTGGAAGGATTTCTGGAAACCGCTGGCGTCGCTCGGCCTTAAAATCCCGCAAACGGTAAATTCCTGCTCCATAAATTTACTTGCCAAATCCCTGCGGACGGACAACGTGACCGTATCCCCCAGCTTTGGGTCCGAAAACCCTGCTTTTTCAAAAAATTCCTTAGAAGCAGCCAGTTCATGGCCGGCCTCCGGCAGCCGGCCTTCCGCCACGGCGTCTGGGAGGTTCACATTTTCTGCTGCCTGCGGATCCATCCAAAGAAGCCCTAACTTTGCCCCTTCCCCCTCTGCCTCTGCTGCCCTAGCCATCCTGCCCACGGCAATAAATTCACTGCGCTTTGTTATGGCCCCATACTGCTCTTCCGTGACGGAATTGAACTGCCCGCAGAAATTCCCTGCGATTTTCCCTGCGTTCGCGCGGTTGTGGGATACCAGCCCATTGCCAAATTCAGCAATCACTGTCAGCAGGAATGTGCTTAAAAAAACAGACAAGGCAATTAAAATGCTTCTGGTGCGGTTCTGCCTTAAATTGCTGGCTGCCAGCTTTGTAATGGTTTTCATCCCTGCTCCACCACCTTCCCGTCCTCAATGGACAAAATCCTGTCTGCAATCTGGGCAATGTCCTCGTCATGGGTAATCATCACAACGGTCTGCCCGTATTTCTGGGAAGAAGCCTTAAGCAGCGCAACCACCTCGTCGCTGGTCTTGGAATCCAAGTTCCCGGTAGGCTCGTCTGCAAGGATAATGGCAGGCCGGGAGGCCAACGCCCTTGCTATGGCAACCCGCTGCTGCTGGCCCCCGGAGAGGGTGTTGGGCAGGCTGTGGATTTTGTGTTCCATCCCGAGGGTTTTTACAATGTCCTCCACAAAGCTTTCATCGGTTTCCCTGCTGTCAAGCCCTATGGGCAGCACAATGTTTTCCCAGACATTGATGCTGGATACAAGGTTGAAGGCTTGGAACACAAAGCCGATGTTCCTCCTGCGGAACACTGCCAGCTCTTCCTCCTTCATGGAAAAAATGTCCTTATCCTTAACCCAGGCTTTGCCGTTCGTGGGATAGTCAAGGCCTCCCAGCAGGTGCAGGAGCGTGCTCTTGCCGGAGCCTGATTTCCCTACAATGGCGGTAAATTCCCCTTGCTTGATGGAAATGCTGGCGCTGCGCACGGCACGGACTTGGTTCTCCCCTTTTCCGTAATATTTGCATAAATTTTCTGTCCTTAAAATGGTTTCCATACATATCCTCCGTTTGTTCTGCTGCTTTTTTGTTTTCATTTTTCAGTATACGCCCTGATTCTTTCAGTCCGCTTTCAAAAAAGAGGAAGAAGCCTTACAATTTTGTAAGGCTTCTTCGATATACTATCTTTTGATTTCTGGAGCGAACCTTTTTTCTGATAAACAGGCAGTTCAGGATAGCCCTTCCCCTAAGCAAACAATCCATGGGCGTCCTTAGTGGAGGCGAAATCCTGGCTTATGAAGGCTTAGGGATGAGGGCGCTCCCGAAATCCCTTAGCCGTAGTTAGCAGTTAGTTCGCCGGAACGTTGCCCAGTTTGCGTGGGGAAGGGCTATCCTGAACTGCCGTCCGGTCCCAAAGTCTTCCGTACTGCATTGTCCGCTGTAGCACTAGGCAAGGGGCAGCTGCACCACGAAAGTGCTCCCCCGCCCCTTGCCATGGCAGCAGGAAGTAACTGTGACGGTGCCCCCATGGTTCCCAATGATTTCCCGTGCCAGATACAGGCCTACCCCGGAACCTTCAGCCTTAGCAACCTCCTTCGCAGCGCCACGGTAAAACCGTTTAAAAACCTTATGGTATTCCTCCTTTGGGATCCCAATCCCTTGGTCGCTGATTGCAATCCGCAGGAAATGGATGCGTTTTTCCATCCTTATGGATATCACCGTATGGCTCCCGCTGTATTTGATGGCATTTTCCAAAAGGTTAATCAATGCCTCGCAGACCCATTTCACATCGTGGGGGATGGTAAGGCCGGACAGCTCCTCCCCTTCTGCAAGCTCTATGGAAATCTGCTTTTCCTCCGCTTTTAAGTAGACCCGGTTGATGGCTAAAACCAGTGTTTCCAAAATATCCGCCGGCTCCTTTTTAATCTGTATCATCCCGGTTTCCATCCGCGAAATGTCCACCAAAGCCCCTGCCATGGCTTCCAGCCCTGCAAGCTGCCGCCTGCACTGCTCCCGGAACTCTTCCTGTTCCTTGGGGCTTAAATCCTCTTGGCTTAAGATTTCGAAACAAGCCTTCAGCCCTGCTACCGGGGTCTTTAGCTGATGGGAAATGTCTGTCACCAGCGATTTCATCCCCTCTTTCTCCTCTGCCAGCCTTTGCTGGTCTAAGGTTAGCATTTCCCCCAGCAGCCCTAACTGGCAGTAGGCCTGCCCCATTGCCTTGTCGCTGCCACAGTAGTGAAGCATTTCCCCCAGCGCATAGGACCGTTTCCGGAACTGCCCCAGTATGTTCCCCAGCTCTTGCAGCTCCTGCTGTTTTTTCCGTGCCAGCCCCCTGCATAGCCACAAGGATGCCAAAACAAACCATGCAAATGCCAGCAGGGACACGAGGATTATGTTCAAAATGTCCTGCCGAAGCTCCAAGCTGTAGCGGTTGGCCCTGGGCTTTAAGTAACCGTAAGATTCCAGCAATTCCCTTCCAGCCTTGCCGTCTGGACTTTCCCCGCCTTTGAGCATGCCGATGGCCGCATCAGCGCTATTTTCACCTTGCCCCTCGGCCATTACGGATAAAATCTGGATTTTTTCGTTGTAATTGCGCACTTGCAGTTGGATGAAAAGAAAATCTGCCAAGGCCACGGCTGTTAGGCCTGCTGCTAATAGGCAGATTAGGGGTTTGTATTTCTTCATAGATGTTCTCCCGGAGTTATTTGATTGCTGTTTTGCATTTTTCAAACACGCTCTAGTTTTCATCCAAATATCTTTTCAATTCCTCCACTAATTGGTGAACTGTTGTCCCCGGATTATATTCTGACGGCTTATCCTTTCCCTCCCTATATTCTGCCATCCTTCTTTTGGCATGTTTTATTGCGGTGTTTACCCCTCCATAGCAATCCACCATGCCATAAATATCCCCATAATTTTTTTTGTACTCCCCTATGCCAAGTTGATAATCTTTGAAAATCCCATCTAACTTTTCATTCCATTCCTCCCTGTGGAGGGCAGAATCGCTATAGTAAAAGTGCAGGTAAAGCCAATATTCAAATGACTGGTTACTCCATGCCACTTTATACCCTTTCTCCTCCCCCAGAGCAATTGCTTGGTCAAAATCCCCGAAATCATCTTTATCAAATACAACCCAAATATTCTGGTAAATAATCTTTGCTTGCTTTACAATCTGTTCCGTTGCCTCTATAAGTTTTCCTGTTGCACAGCCACTGCCATGGATGTCTATTACAGGCACTTCTGCCACATCAATACTGCCGCCAATCTTTTGTTTTATGCGCTTCTGTATTCCCTTAAAATATAGGGGTTCTGTCCGTTCCCCTTCCGTCGCAATTAAATAGGAATTCGCTTTTGGGCTCTTATAATCATGTTTTCTTTTTTCCCTTGCTGCCCTGCGTTTTTTAAAAATGTCATCCGATCCCATGTGCCCCCTCCTCCATCCCAAATTCTTTAAGAAGTGGAATCCCGCCATATACCCCTGCCAGATAATCTTTTTCAAATGAAGCGTCAGACCTGACTTTAAAATCTGACAATGCCAACAATGTGGAATATCCATACACATCTTTTTGGACAAACCAGATTTGATCCCTCCTGAAAAACTTCTTATCCATCAAGGTTGTATCATGTGTCGTATAAATCAATTGGGCAGCAGAATTTTGCCCATAAAACAAATCTACAATAAATTTTAGCAATAAAGGATGCAGCTTTATATTTAACTCATCCACAAAAATAGTGCGGCCGCTTAATATCACAATCCTGGCATATATAAAAATCACAATACTTTTTATCGTTCCTTCTGATTCTGAAAAAAGGCCCAAATTATAATCTTTCCCATCCCGGCCTTGATGAACCGTAAAAAACCTTACCCTATCACCGTCATCCTCGCAAAAAATATCTTTAATCCCTGTATCTATTGCAGTTAAGAATTCTATAAATTTTTCTTCCTTTATGATATCAGGAAGGAATTTTTTTAAAATTCTCATATCCTCACCAAAATCAGCAGGAACCACCCAGACACCCATAATTCCCGCATAGACTGTTTTAAAAACATCTGTTTTTAATTTCAGCTTATTAAAAAAAGAAATGACAAGGGCATCTGCTGGGATTTGCTCCCTGTAAGCCTCACATTCTTTCCTGATGGATGCGCCAAAATCAACCGTTTTTGCCGTTCTCTCAAAGATAATTGACCTCCTGCCTGTTTTCAGGCTCCTTCGGTACAGCCATTCTGATACAATACATTCCGCATTATACTCAAAACCATACGTATACTCGAAACCATCTAAGATCTCCACAATTTGGAACTCTGAGTTTTCTTTCTGCCCATCAAAAGAAAATGGAAAAAAATATTTGCAGATAGTTGGCTCTGCCCCATCCTCTACATTATTCAAAGACTTACGTATTATGCTTTGAAAGCAAGTCATAGCCAAATGCAAGTTCGACTTCCCACTTGCATTTGCACCATAAATCGCTGCTACACGCAAAAACTTTTCACTTTCCCCTATATCAATCAGATTACATGGATGTTCCTTATACGCATTGACGGCTGACATATCCAAAATTGTTTCTTCCTTGAAAGACAACACATTTTTCACCATAAACTGCACCAGCATAATCCCACACCTCCTTTTCCTATAATATACTATTATTGATTTTATATCAATAATTTTGAGTATTTTTCACGATTTATTGTCCTTGAATTTCAATATTATGATATACTAAGCAAATAACCCCATGCTAAGCATGGGACAATGCACAAGGTCCCATCAATTAGCAGCATTTCAACCGTGCTTCATAAGCTCCGGCACTCCTTATCCCACAGGTAGCCAATGCCCCTGACATTTTTAATGTACTCTGGCTTGGAGCTGTCCGGCTCAATTTTTTCCCGGAGCCGGCGGATATTTACTGCAATGGTATTTTCGTCTACAAAATCCCCTTCTGCGTCAAAAAGCTGCCCTAACAGCTGCTTTTTTGACAGGATCTGCTTGGGGTGCTCCATGAAAACCTGAAGCATTTTCCATTCATTTTTTGTAAGGGAAAGCTCCGTCCCGGCTGCCAGCACGCGCATTTCTTTTACGTAAAAGCAGATGTGGCCGGATTCTAATCGTTCCCCGGCAGGGTTTTTCTGTTTCCTGAAGTACGCGGAAACCTTAAGCATGAGCACGGACAGGCTGAAAGGCTTGGTGATGTAATCGTCCCCGCCTGCTTCGTAGCCCATCACTTGGTCGATTTCTTGGTCTAAGGCGGTGAGGAAAATGATGTGGAGGCTGCTTTCTAACCGGACCTTTTTCACGAAATCTAGGCCGTTTCCGTCCGGCAGGGTGATGTCGCAAATCATAAGGTGGAATTGTTGTTTCTGGAAGGCGCTTTCGGCTTCTGCTATGGTACGGCAGGAGGTTACGGAATAGCCTTCTTTTTGCAGCTTGAAGGAAATGCCTTTGTTGATGCTTTCGTCGTCTTCTAGGAGTAGGATGTGGTTCAAAGTTTGTGCACCTTCTTTTTGGGTTATTTTTTTTTTGGGGGCTGTGGGACTGAAAACAAGCAAGAAACCGTTCCAGTTCTTTTTGGGTTATTTTTTTTTGGGGGGGCTGTGGGGGGAGGACGCAGTTCTGGGCAGGGACCCTTTCCCTGCAAACGGGACAACATTCCGGTGAACTAACTGCTAACTACGACTAAGTGATTCAGGAAAGCCTTCATCACTAAGTCTTCGTAAGCAGTGGATTTCACCTCCATTAAGAGCGTCCCTGCATGGTTTGCAGGGAAAGGGTCCCTGCCCAGAACTGCTGGGTATTGGCTCAAAAGAGCATCCCTGCCCAGAACTGCTGGGTATTGGCCCAAAGGAGCGTCCCTGTCCAGAACTGCTGGGTATTGGCTCAAAATGGCCAGTCATTTTACTGGACGGCGTTTACGTTGATGCTTCTTGTCAATGTTTTCGTAGTTTCCCTCTAATTTCCTCTATTGGCTAGAGATTAGGTTTTCTAGGCGTTTAGTAAGGATGGAGGCTAGGATGCCGACGGCTATCCCGGCTATGGTGCCGGAAAGGATTAGGGCTGGCAGGTAATAGAGGAGTTTTGCGTTTTCTACTACCAGCATGGCTATCAGGATTTGGCCTATGTTGTGGGATACGCCGCCTAGGACGCTGACGCCTGTGGCGGAGAAGAGCTTTGATTTTTTCATGGATACCATGACAAGGAGGCTGAGCATCCCGCCTGCCAAGCTGTAGGCCATGCTGGCGGGGCTGCCGAAGGTAAATCCTGCCAGAAAAATACGGATGGCTGAAAGGGTAAAGGCTTCTTTTGCCCCTATGGTGTAGAGCGCCACGATTACCACCAAGTTGGCTAAGCCAAGCTTTACCCCCGGGATTCCGATGCTGATGGGGATGAGGGATTCGATGTAAGAAAATACAAATGCAAGTGCGGTCAACATTCCCATATATGCTGCTTTTTTTGCCATAACTTTCTCCAATCTGCGGGCATTTTGCAGCCCCTTATTGCGCTCCTGCCAAGTTCTGGTTCCTGCCATATTTCTATTTCGGGCTTTCCTTTTCCTAGAGCGTATCTGAAAATTCATCCCCGCAATCTGCCGCCCCACTTCAAACTAGCTTTCATGCTGAATTTCTTCAATGTAGCACACTGCTAATTGATGCTCCCGTCAACTTCCGGCTCCCCGCCGTTTTCAATTTCTACCATGGCTTTATTTGTCTAGTACACTGCTAATTGGTGCTCCCGTCAACTTCGGATTCCCCGCCGTTTTCAATTTCCACCACAACTTTATTGGGCAGGCAGACCAAGCTTTCCCCTTGGTGCTCCGCTGGGCGCTGATTCACGCATATTTTATCCGGGCAGGAGGCCTCTGTGATGTCCGCCTTCCCGTCCTTGATTTCCAATATGTTATACCCTCCGTTCCCTGCGGATATCTGAATGGCCTGTTCTTGGCCTAGGGGATAGCGGCTCTGCTCTTCCCCGTCAAGGTACACGACAGCTTCTGGCTGCTTGGTGCTCCGGGACAAATAGAGGGAAATCCCTGCAACTGCCGCCAAGGCCACCGTTAAGAGCACCCCAATTAAAATGATGTCATTTTTCTTCATTCCACTTAAAACCGCTGGTGCAGCGGGTCCCTCCGTCTTCCAAAATCCACAATGCCTCTGCTTCTGGCAATGATTCTACAAATTCCAGCCCTTCTTCCAGCTCCATATTAAACAGGGCAGTGGATAAGGCGTCTGCCAAGCCGGAATCCTCTGCCAGCACTGATACAGATGGAAAATGTTCCGGGGGCATCCCTGTATCTGGGTCGATGATATGGCAGTACCGCTTGCCGTCCACCACATAATACCGCTGGTAGTCCCCGCTGGTGACAATGGATTTCCCAGAAAGCCCTACTGTACCTACATAGTGTTTTCCGCTGTCTAAGCCTGGGTTTTCAATCCCTACCCGCCATGGGGAACCGTCCAGTTTTCCCCCTACTGCGCACACATTGCCGCCTACGCTCAGCAGTAGGTGGTCCATGCCCTGTTCCTTGGCATAAGCGGCAAGGCGCTGCACGGCATAGCCTTTCCCAATGCTCCCTACGTCCAAGGACATCTCTTTATCTTCCAGAAATACTGTAGATGCCTCCTCGTCAATGATTAGCTTGGAAATGTCGGTGTGCCCCATGCGCTCCTTAATCAGCTGTTCTGGCGGGAGCTTGGCAAGCCCCGGCTCTGCCATGCCTTCTTCCCGGTAGCTGTGCCAGAGGGACAGTACGCTGCCATACGCAATGTTGACTTTCCCGGCTGTCTTTTGGTACATGCTTATCCCTAGCTTTAACATGTTTATGATTTCTTGGTTTACCTTGACGGGCTCTTTGCCGGCTGCATCATTGATGGATTTGAGGTTATGGAACCCTTCATAAGTGTGGTAAATGTCGAACAGTTCATGGTACTGCCTAAGTTTTTCTTCCAGCTTCTTTGCCTGCGCCTCAAATTCCTCCTGTGACTTAGCGTACCCGGTAATTACCGTTACGGTGTCAAAGTTGCCGAAAAATGTGGCTTCATAGCGTTCCTGCTTTTCTCCCATACGTGCTTGCAGCGATGCCATAAGGACAACTGCCAAAACTGCCGCCAGCAAACATGCCGCGGCAGTAAAACGCCGGTTCCAGCCAGCCCTGCGCTTGCGCAAGGCTGGTTTTCCCCTCCTATTATCCTTCTGTATGAGCGCTGCGCTATTGCCTTGCAGCAGCCCGCCTTCTTCTTTCTCTTCCCGTATTGGCACTGTGCTTTGGCCTTGCTTGGGATGGGCTGCTTCTGGCAGGCCCCCTATGCCGCTTTCCTGTGCAGGGGCTGGATTATGGGCTGCTTCTGGCAGGCTCCCTATGCCGCTTTCCTGTGCAGGGGCTGCACTTTGGCCTTGCTGGGGCTGCCCTGTGGTGTATCCTTTCCTGTTACTCGTCTTTCTCTGCATTATCCCCGGTAACATCCTCTTCGTTATTGGTGGTTTCGGCCTGTTTGATGGTAAATAAGTCGTCAAATTTTACTTTTGCCCATTCTTTTTCATTCAATTCAAATTTCACGCCTTCTTTATATTTGTCGCATACTTCCTTGTAGTGGTCGTTTTTGCGTTCTGTGACAATCTCGTCTTTGCGTTTTTCCGTTTCCTCTTCGTCAAAGGTGCTGTCCATGCGCGCGACATAAAAGGCCTCTTCCCCTTCGATTACCCCGGTGAGTTCCCCTTCCTTTAGCTTGTCTGCGGCTTCTACCAAGGCTTTGTCCAAGTTTTCCTCATCTGCGCCGTAAGATGCCTCGGAAACCGTGTAGCCTGCAGTTTCTGCGGCTGCCTTGAAATCTTCTGCGGCAGAGAATGCAAATGTTTCTACTTCTTTTTTCAGGTTCTCTTTCTCTTCCTCGGTGTAATCCTTGGAATTCCCTTCTTCGTCCGTAGTGGATTTATTGTTCACCTTCACATAGCTGATGGTTTTCTGGGCTGCTTCTTCGTCCGAAACCTTGGTGTCCACTTCTGCATCTATGGCCTTGCGCATTTTTATCTGGATGGTGTTGAGCCGGAGCATCTGTTTGACGTACTCTTCGGTTGCCCCAATCTGCTTGATGGCCGCGTCGCTGTTGTCTTCCATAAATTTCTTGGCCGCTTCGTCCATCTTGGCCTGTTCGTCCTCTGTGATTTCTACCTTATAGTCTTCCATATGGTCTTCTAGGAGGTACAGGGTTTCTATATTTTCCGCTACGGTTTTCTTGACGGAGGTTTCTGTGTCGGTACCTTCCCCAAATAAATCCTGCGACCAGAACCCTGTCCCGAACATGCCGGAAAATTGGCCGTCGTAAATGGCTTGCTGGTATCTTGCCATAAAATTCATAAAGCCAAGGGAAATCTCTTCCCCATCTAATGTTGCCCCTGTTTTCTTCCCATCTATCCCGCCGCAGCCGGTTAATACAGAGATTCCCATGGCTGCTGCCAGTAGCAAGGGGATGATTTTCTTTCCTTTCATAATTGCTGCATCCTCCTGTGTATCAGGGCGGTGCGGTTGGTTTCCGGGTTGGGGAAATTGTTTGCACAGCCTGAATTTTTTGAATTTGCCTGAAATGGAATAGTTCAGGCATACTGGTGATATTATAATTCTTTTTGGGGCAGGTAGCAACCGTTTTTGGAGATTTCATTACTTTTTCACAAATGGTTGGTGGGAAAGCCTTTGGGGATAAGGGATTATGGGGGAGGGACTGTGGGGATAGACGGCAATTCCGGGGGGCTGTGGGGGCGGACGGCAATTCTGGGGGAGGCTGTGAAGGCGGACGGCAATTCCGGGCGGCCCTACCCCACGCAAACGGGGCAACGTTCCAGCGAACTAACTGCTAACTACAACTAAGTGATTCAGGAAAACCTTCATCACTAAGTTTCCGTAAGCAGTGGATTTCGCCTGCACTAAGGGCGCCCCTGAATGGTTTGCGTGGGGCAGGGCCGCCCGGAATTGCCTGTGTATTGGCTTGGGCCGCCTGTAATTACACGTGTGTGGACAGCACTTTCCTAAATTTTCTTGTGTAGGATGAACTGCCCCGCTGCAAGCAGCGAAGTATCAAACCCATGAAAGAAGGAATCTACCAGAAATGCCCGTGTGCTAAAATTGGTTGCTTGCAATTGCCTGTGATTATCTGTGTATTGAAATAATCCATCCGGGAATAGCTTTTTATTGAAATAAGGTGTCTGGCGGCAGCCTAGGATACTTTTTCTTCTTTCTCTACCAGAAGTTCCCATGTGTCCTCTAGGACGCCGTTTACCAACTCCAATGTGTTCATGTTTTTCTGCCTTGTGCTGTGGCCTTTGGCGTATTCAAAGCAGGGGGCTTTGGAATCGCGGATAAACTTGAGGGCACCTTGGTAATGGCTGGTGATGTCCTCGATTTTGGCTGGGTTGATGTTGGCTTGGAAATAAAATGTAAATTTTATTTTTTCTGTATATTCCTTGATTTCAGTATAATAGCAGGTTTTTGCTTTTGCTTTTAACAAAGCGATGGACAGTAGGTTTTCTACGGACTTTGGTGGCTCCCCGAAGCGGTCGATGAGCTCCTCTAGCATTTCCTCCCGTTCTTCCTGTGTTTCGATGACTGCAATCCGCTTATAGATGTCCAGCTTTTGGAACTCGTTTGGGATATAGGCTGGGGGAATGTAGGCGTCTATGTTTAGTTCAATGGTGGTGTCAAAGGGGTCTGCGGGGGCTTCGCCTTTGAGGGATTTTACGGCTTCGTTGAGCATCTTGCAGTACAGATCGTACCCGACGGCCTCCATGTGGCCGTGCTGCTGGGCTCCCAACAGGTTTCCGGCCCCGCGGATTTCTAAGTCGCGCATGGCAATCTTAAAACCGCTGCCAAGTTCTGTAAATTCCTTGATGGCGGAGAGGCGTTTTTCTGCCACTTCCTTCAGCATTTTATTCTGGCGGTACATGAGGAAGGCGTATGCAGTCCGGTTGGAACGGCCCACCCGTCCCCGGAGCTGGTAGAGCTGGGACAGGCCCATGTTGTCCGCATCGTGGATAATCATGGTGTTGACGTTAGAAATGTCAAGGCCCGTTTCAATAATCGTGGTGGATACCAACACGTCAATTTCCCCGTTGATAAACTGGTACATGATGTTTTCCAGCTCCCGTTCCCGCATCTGGCCATGGGCGAAGGCTACGCTGGCTTCTGGCACAAGTTCCGCAATCTTGGACGTCACTTCCACAATCTGGCTGACCCGGTTAAATACGTAGTACACCTGCCCCTCCCGCGCCAGCTCCCGGTGGATGGCCTCCCGGACAATCTCCTCATTGTATTCCATCACATACGTCTGGATGGGCATACGGTCCATAGGGGGCTCCTCCAGCACGCTCATGTCCCGGATGCCAATCAGGCTCATGTGCAAGGTCCGGGGGATGGGGGTAGCCGTCAGCGTCAGCACGTCCACGTTTTTCTTCATCTGCTTAATCTTTTCCTTGTGGGTAACGCCAAACCGCTGCTCCTCGTCAATGATGAGAAGCCCCAAATCCTTAAATTCCACATCCTTGGAAAGTACCCGGTGGGTGCCAATCACAATGTCCACCATGCCTTTTTTTAAGTCCTGCACCGTCTTTTTCACCTGCCCGGGAGTGCAGAAGCGGCACATCAAATCCACCCGCACCGGGAAATCCTTCATCCTTTGGACAAAATTATTGTAATGCTGCTGGGCTAAGATGGTGGTAGGCACCAGATATACCACCTGCTTGCTGTCTTGGACAGCCTTAAAAGCCGCGCGGATGGCGATTTCTGTTTTCCCGTAGCCCACGTCCCCGCAGACGAGGCGGTCCATAATCTTTTTGCTTTCCATATCCCGCTTGGTAGATTCAATGGCAAGGGCCTGATCCTCGGTTTCCTCAAAGGGGAAAAGCTCCTCAAATTCCCTCTGCCACACCGTATCTTCCCCATAGGCAAACCCTTGGGTCTGCTGGCGGGTAGCATAAAGCTCCACCAATTCCTTTGCAATCTCCTTGACTGCCCCCTTTACCCGGTTTCTGGTCTTTGTCCATTCCGGCCCGTCTAAGCGGTTGATTTTGGGCTTTTTGGCCTCTGCCCCGGCAAATTTCTGGATTGCCTCCAACTGGGTCGCCAGCACATAGAGGGTGCTGCCCTTATCGTACTCAATTTTCACATAATCCTTGGCGGTCTTTTGGATTTCCACTTTTTCAATGCCCCGGTAAATGCCCACCCCATAACGTTCATGGACCACATAGTCCCCAATGCTTAAGTCCGTAAAGCTCTGGATCTTCTCCCCTTCATAAACCTTGCGCTTTTTCTTGCGCTTTTGCTCCCCGCCAAAAATATCGCTTTCCGAAATCACCACAAACTTGATATCCGGGTACTCAAACCCTTTTTTCAGCTTGCCATAGGCAACCATCACTTCCCCGGGCTGCACCGGATGCCCGTAATCCTCGCTGTAAAAGCAGTTTAACCCTTCCTGCTGCAAATCCTTTGCCAAATTCCCGGCACGGGTCCTAGAGCCGGACAGCAGGATGGCCCGGTACTTCTTTTTCCGGTATTGCTGCAAATCCTGAATCAGCAGTTCAAAGCTGCGGTGGTAGGAATTCACCGCCCGGGCGGATATGGTATAACGGTGCTTCACATCCAGCCCGCTGGCCTTGGATTCTAAGGCCGTAACCGCCACGCAGCCCCTCCGGGAGAGTTTCCCGAAAATTTCCTTCCCGGTATACAGCGCATCCATCTGCTTTGGCAGGATATAGCCTTTTTCCAGACGGTGGGCCATGCTTTCTGTAAATTCCTGCTCCACAACCCTGCCTTTTTCCTCCAAACGGGCTGGCTCATCTAAGACAAACAAGGTGCTTCCTGCATCAAAATAGTCCAAAAATGACACGGTTTCTTCGATAAAATACATCAGGTAGCTGTCAAGGTTCGCCCCCTGCCCCAACTCCCTGATTTCTTCTGCAAAGGCGTCCACTGCCGTTTTCAGCCGGTAGGATTCCTCGGTTTTCATTTCCTTGCGGAACCTTCCATAAATTTCCGTTTTCTCCTGTTCCAGCGCTTTTAGGCCTTTCTCTGCCATTTCTTCAGACAGCACCACCTCGCTGGCCGGGTAAATGCGCACCTGTTCCAGATTTTCAATGGAACGCTGGCTCTCCACGTCAAAGCTGCGCATAGAATCAATTTCATCCCCCCACAGTTCAATCCGGCAGGGGTTTTCCTCCGTCAGCGGGAAAATATCAAGGATCCCGCCCCGGACTGCGAACTGCCCGGCAGATTCCACCTGATGGTTCCGCTCATATCCCATCCGCACCAGCCGCCGTTTGGCCTCCTCCATATCCAGCGTATCCCCCAGAGAATACTCCATGATGGCCTGCCTGATATGGGAAAGGGGCGCAACCCGGTCCATCAGCGCGTCAAAGGTAGTAATTACCGTCACTTTCCCCTGCTCCAGCATAGCCTTTACCGCGCCAAGGCGTTCCCCTGTCAGCAGGTTGCCCCGGATGTCCGACTGGTAAAAAAGCACGTCCTTGGCTGGGTAATAGACTGCCTTCCGGTCAAAAAAGCGGTAATTCTCATACAATTCCTTGGCTTTCTGCTCCTGAAACGTCACAATCAGGCAATTTTCCCATTCTTTTGCAAGACTGTAGATAAAATGAGGCTTCTGGGCATCTATGCACCCAGAAACCTGCACTGCTTCTTTTGTATTCTTAAGTTGTGCCTTTAAATCTGCGTACTCCTTTAATTCTGATAAAGGCTCCGTAAAACTATTCATAGTTTCCTCCATAACATATGACATACGTTTCGTAACACACTGCTGATCCTTGCCCTGATGCTATAAAATTCCTGTCGCTTGTACGCTTGATACTACAGCGAACAGTGCAATGCAGAAATCTTTTTTTTTGGGGGCCAGACGGCAGTTCCGGATAGCCCTTCCCCTAAGCAAACTGGGCAACGTTCCGGCGAACTAACTGCTAACTACGGCTAAGGGATTTCGGGAGCGCCCTCATCCCTAAGCCTTCGTAAGCAGTGGATTTCGCCTCCACTAAGGACGCCCATGAACCGTTTGCTTAGGGGAAGGGCTATCCAAAACTGCCTGTGTATCGAAAAGGATAAGGTATTCTGTAATGCTAGAGCATATTGGGAAAACCATCCCTGCCCTAATTGTACAAATTCATAGCCTTGTCCGTTTCCCCCTGCACCATCAGGGCAGCAGCCTCGCAAGCCTTCCCATAAGCCTCTTCCACCAGCGCCCTGTCCTCCTTCGGAAACCTGCCCAGCACATAGTCGGCCAAATCCCAGCCTTGGGGCTTTTCCCCCACCCCAACCTTAATCCGCTGGAAATTCTGCGTCCCTGCATGGCTGATGATGCTCTTTATGCCATTATGCCCTCCCGCGCTGCCTTTCTTCCGGATTCTGATTCTCCCGGGGGGAAGGCTGATATCATCATAAACCACAAGCAAGCCGGTTTCCGGGGCAACCTTATAAAAATTTAGCATCGCCCCAATGCTCTCCCCGCTTAAGTTCATAAACGTCTGGGGTTTCGCCAGCAGCACCTTCTGCCCCTCCACAAAACCTGTCCCGCACAAAGCCCTGTGCTTCCTCTCCCCCATCCTAATTTGGTACCTCTCCGCCAACAAATCAATCACATCAAACCCAACATTATGCCGGGTCCTCTCATACTGCTTGGTGGGGTTCCCCAGCCCTGCAATAATAAACATGGCTTACTCCTTTTCTTTCTCCATAAACATCTATCCCCAAAACAATACTTGCTCCAATTGCCTGCCTCACACCGTCTGCAAAAAACAACAACCTTCCCTTAAATTTCCACTACATTTGCCAAAACACCCTTCCCCAATACCTAGGCAACCCAACCCTGCCTCCCTTCTGGCAACATTGTACCACAAAGTACACCCCTATATACAGGCAACCCAGCCCCTCACTCCCTTCCAGCTGGCCTTTCACCACTAAGCGCACCCCTATACACAGGCAATTCAGGGCTGCCCTTGTACCACAAAGCACACCCCAACACACAGGCAATTCAGGGCTGCCCTCCCTCTAAGCAAACGATTTCATGGGCGCTCTTAGTGGAGGCGAAATCCACTGCTTACGTAGGTTTAGGAACGAGGGCTTTCCCGAGTTCCTTAGCCGGAGTTAGCAGTTAGTTCGCCGGAACGTTGCCCAGTTTGCGTGAGGGAGGGCAGCCCTGAATTGCCGTCCGCCCCCAAAGACCAGTTCGTGTGAGGAAAGACAGCCCTAAATTGCCATCCGCCCCAAAGATTACTTACTAAATCTTCACGCCATCCCGGCAATCACGCCAAAATACAGCAGCACCACAGCCCCAAGCACAATCCTATACCATCCAAACACCTTAAAATCATGCCTTTTAATATACCCCATCAAAAAGCGTATCACCACAATGGACACCACAAAGGATACCGCCATCCCTGTCACCAGTATCCCCAGCTCCATCCCTGTAAATGCAAGCCCAAACTTCACCAACTTCAGCAAACTTGCCCCAAACATAACCGGAATCGCAAGGTAAAAGGTAAATTCCGCCGCCACCGTACGCGATACCCCGACCATCAGCGCGCCAATAATCGTCGCCCCTGACCGTGAAGTCCCCGGGAACACCGCCGCCGCCAACTGGAACAGCCCAATCAGCAAGGCAACCCGGTAATCCAATTCCTCCGTGGTGCGGATGATAGGCTTCATGCCCCGGTTCCTGTTTTCCACTACAATAAAAATCAGCCCGACTGCAATCAGCATGACTGCAACCACCCAGAAGTTATACAGGTGCTCTTCCAGCCAGTCGTCAAACAGCACCCCTACAATGCCCGCCGGGATGCAGGCCACCAGAATCTTGCCCCAAAGGTTCATAATGTCCCAGTCCAGCCTTACCTGTTTCCTCCGTGTCACGCGGAAGGGAAAAATCTTCCCCCAGAACAGGAGCACTACCGCAAGGATTGCCCCTAACTGTACCACCACAAGGAACATGTTCCAAAATTCCTGCGACACATCCATGGGCATAAGTTCCTCCAGCAAAATCATATGGCCGGTGCTGCTGACTGGGAGCCATTCGGTAATGCCTTCTACAATTCCATATACTACTGCTTTTAAAATTTCTAACATATGACTGTTCCTTTCCTCAAAACTCCGTTACAGTATATCACACAATTGGGGAAATTAGGAATAAATATATGGAAAATTTTCTTAAATTTTTCTTTCGCCAGCCACACTGCATGGACCGTACAGGAAGGCCCACAAACGGAATAACCGTTAATTGCCCATATCCCATTTCTTAATTGCCTTCATCAATTTCCGGCCATAACTATATATTGGTATCCCATGTACCTGATGATAAGGGCGCACCTACCTATGAAAGAATAAAGCCAGTGCAAAGGCTCTGTTCCCTCTGCACTGGCTCTGTCATTCCCTATTCTATTCCTTAACATATCCTATGCACCACTTTCCTGTCATTCCTCTGCTGTCTTTGTTGCTGCCTCCATCTCTGCCCGGTACTTATCCAGAATAATCTGCTGTATCGTTTCCCGTGTCTGTGAATTGATGGGATGCGCAATATCCCGGTACTCGCCGTCCGCCGCTTTCCTGCTGGGCATTGCAATGAATAGGCCTTTCTCTCCCTCAATCACTTTGATATCGTGGACTACAAATTCTTCGTCAATGGTTATGGACACCACCGCCCGCATCTTGCCTTCCTTTTCTACTTTACGGATCCTTACATCTGTAATTTGCATAAATTCACCGCCCCTTCATTTGTTTGTTTTTGTAAAAGCAATGACACCAGCAAGCTAAATCACATACCTTTCATTATGTTCATATACCACCTTAATCCCGTCGCCGCCGCTGAAATATGTATTGGCGCGCAAGGTATCCCGGCTTTCTACAATACAGTTCTCTATGTGTGTATTATCTCCAATGTATACATCGTTGAGGATGATGGAATTCTTAATCACGCAGTTCTTCCCTACAAACGCCTTCTTAAACAGGATGGAATTCTCCACCTTGCTGTTGATGATGCACCCGCTGGAAATGAGGCTGTTGCGCACTTCGGACCCTACGTTGTATTTTGCAGGGGGAAGGTCATCCACCTTAGAATAAATCTTCGGCTCATTGCTGAAATACTTGCGGACTTCCGGCCTTAAGAAATCCATGTTGGTCCTGTAATAAGATTCCACCGTGGCAATATTGCTCCAGTATTCCTCCATCTTATACCCGTAAATGCGCTTCATGTTCTTGTAGCGGATTAAGATGTCCGTCACAAAATCATGGCGGTTTTCCTCCGCGCACCGCTCTAACATTTCAATGAGCTGCCTCCTGCGGATAATGTAAATCCCTGCGGAAATGGTGTTGGACTGGGCCACCATGGGCTTTTCCTCAAATTCCACAATCCGGGAATCCTCGTTCATCCGCACCACCCCAAACCGGCTGACGTCCTCGCCTACCGGCATGTCCTTGCATACAATAGTGATGTCTGCTTTTTTCTCAATATGGTACTCTAAAATCTTGTTGTAATCCATCTTGTACACGCAGTCGCCTGCCGCAATGATTACATAGGGTTCATGGCTTCTCTTTAAGAAATCAACATTCCGGTACATGGCGTCTGCCGTCCCCCGGTACCACCATGCATTGTCGGAAGTCACGGTAGGGTTGAATACGTAAAGCCCCCCCTGTTTCCTTCCGAAATCCCACCATTTGGAGGAACTTAAATGCTCATTGAGGCTCCTTGCGTTATACTGGGTGAGGACAGCTACCTTCTGGATATGGGAGTTGCTCATATTGCTCAGGGCAAAATCGATACAGCGGTAGCTTCCGCCAATCGGCATGGCCGCAATGGCCCGCTTATTGGAAAGCTCCTGCATCTTACTGTTGTTCCCACCTGCTAATATTATACCTAATGCCTTCATATTATGTCACCTGCCTTAATGATTGATTCCCCGCTTGCCAGGACCCCGTCCTGATAATCTTTTGCCGTAGTTTCGCCGGATATGGCTGTATTCTTCCCAACCTTGACGCCGGACGGAATCACGGAATTCTCCCCAATGGTCACAAGGCCGAAGGAGTAAACGCTCTTATTGAGCTTATTCTCTGCTTCTTCCCCGATGCCCAGCTCTACATTGTCCCCTATTTTTACATTCTCAGCAATGATGGACTTGTTGACGGTTACGTTCTCCCCAATCTTAGTGTTCTGCATGATGATGGAATCCCGCACCACCGTGTCCTTGCCGATAATGACTCCCGGCCCAATGACTGAACCGTATACTTTGCCGTAAATCCCAGCGCCCTCGCCGATGATGCACCGCTCTGTCACGGCGTCCGCAGCGATATACTGGGGTTCAATGGCTTCGCTCTTCGTATAAATCTTCCAGTACTCTTCGTACAGGTTAAACTCCGGGATTAAGTCAATCAGCTCCATATTGGCCTCCCAATAAGAGCCAAGCGTCCCAACGTCCTTCCAGTACCCGTTGTACTCATAAGCGAACAGCCGCCTGCCATTTTCCCGGCAATAGGGAATAATATGTTTCCCAAAGTCACAGCCCCTCTGTTCTGACAAGGTAACAAGGGCCTCCCGCAGCACGCTCCAGTTAAAAATATAAATCCCCATGGATGCCAAGTTGCTCCTTGGGTTCTCCGGCTTCTCCTCGAATTCTTGGATTTGCTTATTCCCATCCGTAATTACAAGGCCGAAACGGCTTGCCTCCTCCCATGGGACCGGCATGGCTGCAATTGTAACGTCTGCATTATTTTCTTTATGGAAATCCAGCATTACCTCATAATTCATCTTGTAAATGTGGTCCCCAGAAAGTATCAGCACGTATTCGGGATGATAGCTTTCAATGTAGTTCAGGTTCTGGTATATTGCATTGGCAGTCCCTGTGTACCATTCACTGTTGTCGCTCTTCTCGTAGGGAGGCAGCACTGTCACGCCGCCATGGTTGCGGTCCAAATCCCACGGGATGCCAATCCCAATATGGGTATTCAGCCGCAAGGGCTGGTACTGGGTCAATACGCCTACCGTATCTATCCCGGAATTTACACAATTGCTTAACGGAAAATCAATAATGCGGTATTTCCCGCCGAATGTAACTGCCGGTTTTGCTACTTTAGAAGTCAGCACGCCCAGCCGGCTCCCCTGCCCCCCTGCCAGAAGCATGGCAATCATTTCTTTACGAATCATGTCTATCACCTCTCGTCAATGAATTTCTTGTTCCTTGTAGACCAATTATAACACAAACTAATCTTTTCGTACACATATTTCACAATTTTTTTCGCAAAAACTAAATAATTTTGTCATTTTACACAACATTATTCCGCAATCTCCGGCAAACTTCCACTACTTTCCCACGTTCCTTTGCATTTTCAATTTGCAAAATGCCTTTCGGTAGTATAAAATAAAGATAATCTAGAAAAAAAGAGTGGGCAGGTAGAAAAATATGTATAAAATCAATTTTAAAAAACCAATTCATCTTCACTTCATCGGAATCGGCGGCATCAGCATGAGCGGCCTTGCCGAAATCCTGCTGAAAGAAAATTTCCGCATTTCCGGCTCTGACGCAAGAAGCTCAGAACTGACGGAAAAGTTAGAAAGCATGGGGGCGCAGGTTTCCTTCGGCCAGCGGGCTTCCAACATCACGGAAGGAATTGACGCCGTGGTATACACTGCGGCCATCCACCCAGACAACCCAGAGCTTCAGGCTGCCATGGACAGGCAAATCCCCACCCTTACAAGGGCAGAGCTCTTAGGGCAGATTATGGATAATTACAGGGAGTCCATCGCCATTTCCGGCACCCATGGGAAAACCACCACCACTTCCATGGTGACGCAGATGCTCCTTTTGGCATGTACCGACCCTACCGTTTCCGTAGGGGGGATTTTAAGTTCCATCGATGGGAACATCCGTGTGGGGAACTCCGAATTTTTCCTGACAGAAGCCTGCGAATATACCAACAGCTTCTTAAACTTTTACCCAAAGTACGCCCTCATATTAAATATAGAAGAAGACCATCTGGATTTCTTCAAGGACCTTGCAGACATCCGCCAGTCCTTCCGGCGTTTTGCAGGGAATGTTTCCCCGGAAGGCACGCTGATTATAAACGGCGGGATTGAGCATCTGGAGGAACTCACGGAGGGGCTTCCCTGCAAGGTCCTGACCTTTGGCCTTGCCCCCTCTGATTCATATTATGCCGGTAACATTGCTTTTAACACAAAAGGCTGCGCCAGCTTCAACCTCATGCATGGGCAGGAAGTAACAGGCAGCATTTCCTTAAGCGTCCCCGGCATCCACAATGTCAGCAATGCCTTGGCGGCCTGCGCCCTTGGGATAGAACTGGGTCTTCCCTTTGAGGCTATCCAGGAGGCCCTTGCCCAGTTCCATGGGCCGAAACGGCGGTTTGAGCATAAAGGGGATCTGGGCGGCATAACCATTATAGACGACTATGCCCACCACCCGGCAGAAATCACCGCCACCTTACAGGCTGCCAGGAACTGCGGGGACCACCGGATTGTCTGCGTGTTCCAGCCCCATACTTATACCAGGACCAAAGCCTTCCTTGATGAGTTTGCCAAAGCCCTCTCCTTGGCAGACCTTGTGGTGCTGGCAGACATTTACGCGGCCCGGGAAACGGACACCCTCGGCATCAGCTCCAAGGATTTGCAGAAAAAGTTACAAAAAGCGGGACGGGAATGTTATTATTTTCCATCTTTTGACGAAATTGAAAATTTTCTTTTAAACAAATGTATAAACGGCGATTTGTTGATAACTATGGGGGCCGGAGATATTGTGCAAGTAGGGGAACACCTGCTGGGGGAATAGTTATCCACATTATCCACATCCAAATGGGGAAAACTTTCCAGATTGGATGTGGATTTTTAAGTTTACATAATGTATCCTGTCCGATTTTGGGAAATATGCGGTTTTTTCCGGTTTTACCAAGGGCTTCCCTGTTACCATAACTGCCAGGAATCCATTTATCCACATTATCCACCCTTTCCACATTTCCCCAATCCCTTGATTTTACGGGCTTTACGGGAAAAATTTTACTTCTCATTTTGGGTTTTATGTGCTATACTTTAGCCACATTAAAGTGAAGCGCTTCATGCTCGGGAAGGTTATTGGATTAGATTGAACTGGAGGACATTATGGCAGAGATTACTTTACACAAAAAGAACGGAACTTCCACCACGGAAGTCCCCAACCGATTTATCGACGAATACATGACAAATGCCAACGGAGAATTCGTCAAGATTTACCTGTACCTTCTCCGCTGCATGAACTCGCCCGGATGCAGCTTCTCCATCTCAAGGACTGCGGACAAGTTCGACCATACGGAAAAGGACATCCGGCGGGCCCTAACTTACTGGGAGAAGATGAACCTGCTGCGCTTGGAATATGATGAAGATAAGTCCATTTCGGGCATTTACCTTCTGGATTCTGATACGGCGCCCCTTGCGGACGATTTGGTCCCCTTAAAGAAAGCGGATTCCAAAAAAGCGCCGGCAAAAGCCGCCCCCGCCAAAGCGCCCCGGCAGGAAAAGCCCAGCTATTCCCCCAACCAGCTTGCAGCCTTGAAGGATAAGGAGGAAGTCCGGGAGCTTTTGTTCGTTGCGGAAAGCTACCTTGCAAGGCCCTTATCCCCGACGGACATCCAGTCCCTCCTGTACTGGTATGACGGCCTTGGCCTTTGCGCGGACCTGATTGTCTACCTGATGGAATACTGCATTGCCGGCGGGCATCCCAGCCTCCATTATATGGAAAAGGTTGCCTTGAACTGGAAGGATGCGGGCATTGCCACCGTGGAACAGGCCAAGCGCAATAACAGCTCCCACAGCAAGCTCCACTATGCCGTCATGAAAGCGCTGGGCATCCAGGGCCGCAGCCTCATCCCCGCAGAGGCCGCTTACATAGACAAATGGAGTAAAGAACTGGGATTTGGGCAGGATATGATTACCGAGGCGTGCAGCCGCACCATTTTAAATATCCACCAGCCCAGCTTTGAATACACCGACCGGATCTTGCGCAGCTGGAACAAACAGGGCGTACAGACGCCTTCCGCCGTGAAATTGGCGGACGAATCCTTCCATGCTGCAAAAACGGCTGAAAAGCCCGTAAAGAGCCCGGCCGTCCGGACGGCTGCTGCAAACCGCTTTAACAGTTTCCCGCAGCGCACCTATAATATAGACCAATTAGAAGCAGATTTATTAACCGCCGCACGGTAGGCGCCTGCATACCAGAAGCAGTTTTATAGACCGCTGTACGGTAGGCGCCTGTATACCAGAAGCAGTTTCATGGGCCGCCGCCCAGCGGGCATCCCCATATGGAAAGCAGTTCCATGAACCGCCGCACGGCAGGCATCCCCATACGTAAGGAGGCATCCATGGCTTTAAGCAACACACAGTACGATACATTAATGCGCCGCTATGAAGCAAGGCAGCTTGAAAACCAGCATATTGTCATGGAGCGGATCAATGACCTCTACCCCAAGTTTCCCCGGCTAGCGGAAATTGATGAAACCATTTCTTCCCATTCCGTAGCCCAAGCCAAGAAATTTATCGAGGGGGATGAAACCGCCCTTGCCCAGCTAAAGCAAGACCTATCTGCCCTTGCCGCCGAGCGCAGGCAGATTTTAAAAAGCCATGGATACCCGGAAAATTATTTTGACCCTCCCTACCTCTGCCCGGACTGCAAGGATACCGGGTATATCGGCAGGGAGAAATGCCATTGTTTCCGGCAGGCCGCCATTGATTTGGTGTATACCCAGTCCAACCTTAAGCAGGTTTTAGAGGAGGAGAACTTCCAGCATTTCTCCTTCGCTTACTATTCCGATTCCCTGAAGAACCCTTCCACGGGCCTAACCAGCCTTGCCACCGCCAAGCAGGCGGTTTCCTTGTGCAAGGACTTTATCGAAGGGTTTCGCACGGAATTCAAAAACCTGTTTTTCTATGGGGACACGGGGATTGGGAAAACCTACCTGTCCAACTGCGTGGCAAAGGAATTATTAAGCCGGGGACATTCCGTGATTTATTTTACCGCCGCTTCCCTGTTCCATATTTTTGAGAAAAGCTATTTTGGGAAATCGGCGGATTACAGCGAGGATTACCAAAATATTTTTGAATGTGACTTATTGATTATTGATGATTTGGGGACGGAGCTTTCCAACTCCTTTACTACTTCCCAATTGTTTTTATGCATTAATGAACGCATCCTGCGCCGGAAGTCCACGATTATTTCCACAAACTTAAGCCTTGGGCAGTTAGTGGACGCATATTCCGAGCGGGTATTTTCTAGGATTTCCAGCAGCTATACCATGATTAAGCTGTTCGGGAACGACATCCGGATTCAGAAAAAGCTGGGGCAGAAGGCCCATGTACCGCAATGACTTCTACCCCATTCCGGGGAAATGCGCCAGGTTCTGTTTCCACCCTTCTTTGCTGGGCTACCCAGTCAGCCATGCGGCACGTAAAAGAGGGACAATCCACAGGCACACAAAAACATTTTACTTTAATTTATGGAGGACATTTGAATGCAGCGTAACGAAAGAAATTATGAAACAATTCCTGCCGGCGCTTTGGGCGTAATCGCACTGGATAGCTGCCGGCCGCTGGGCGAAATGGTGGACAGGTACTTGGTGCGTTTCCGTGCAGAACGGGAACACGAGCATGAAAATGACATTGCTTTCCGCGGCTACCAGAGGGACACTTACTTAATGGACTGCTACACCCCCCGGTTTGGCACCGGAGAGGCCAAGGGCAGCATCAAACATTCTGTCCGGGGCTACGACTTGTTTTTGATGGTGGACGTCACGAACTACAGCCTGACTTACACGGTCTGCGGGCAGGAAAACCATATGTCGCCGGACGACCACTACCAGGACCTCAAGCGGATTGTAGCTGCTGCGGGCGGGAAAGCCAGAAGGATTACCGTCATCATGCCCTTCCTCTATGAAAGCCGCCAGCACAAGCGGACCGGCCGGGAATCCTTGGATTGTGCCATTGCATTGCAGGAATTAGTCAATATGGGGGTGGACAACATCATTACCTTCGACGCCCACGACCCACGGGTGCAGAACGCCATCCCCCTGCATGGCTTTGAAACGGTGCAGCCCGCTTACCAGTTTATTAAGAGTATCCTGCGGGAAATCAACGACCTGCAGATTGACAGCGACCACATGATGGTGATAAGCCCGGATGAGGGTGGGACAAACCGCGCCGTTTATTTTGCAAATGTCCTTGGGCTGGATATGGGCATGTTTTACAAACGCCGGGATTACAGCAAGATTGTGGACGGGCGCAACCCCATTGTAGCCCATGAATTCCTTGGCTCCTCGGTGGCAGGCAAGGATGTGTTCATTATTGACGACATGATTTCTTCCGGGGACAGCATGATTGACGTGGCAACCGAACTGAAAAAGCGGCAGGCAAACCGCATTTTCGTGATTGCCACCTTTGGCCTGTTCACCAATGGGCTGGAGAAATTCGACAAGGCCGTGGAGGAAGGCATTATCTATAAAGTAGTAACCACCAACCTAACGTACCAGACGCCGGAGCTTTTGGAGCGGCCTTACTACATTGACTGCGACATGAGCAAGTATATTGCATATATTATTGATACCTTGAACCATGATACCTCCATCAGCGATCTGCTTGACCCATATGAGAGGATTGAAGGGCTGGTGAAGCGGTATAAGGCAGGGGAAAAGGTGAAATAGCCCGAAAGCAGAAAGGCGGTATTTACAGCAGGGCCATCCAGTTGGAAATATGGTAAGGTATGCAGGTGCATTTTTCTGGCTGTTCCGCAAAAAGCAGTTCTGGGAAAGTTTCATCCCAGAACTGCTTTCAATCATTTTTAATTGGCGCTACCTCTGCTCCCCTACAATCCGGTAATACGCTTTCGCCGTAATCCCAAACACAATCCCGTAAATCGCTGCAAAAACCCCCACGCATAAGATGGTACAAGTTGCAAACAGCTGTGGGTTCCTTAGGTTAAACAGCAACAGGAGCCGGTTCAGCATAGGGAAAGCCATGGTAAGGTGGATGCAGGCCATCACCAGGGGAAGGAAAAATACCTTCAGGATCTGGCTGTGGATGGAGGCCTTTACCTCCCTCGGGCCCATGCCCACTTTCTGCATAATCTCAAACCGCTCTTTATCCTCATACCCTTCGGAAACCTGCTTGTAGTAAATAATCAGCACCGTTGCCATCAGGAACACAAACCCTAAGAACACCCCGAGGAACAAGAACCCGCCGCAGAAAATCAGGAAACCTTCCCGCTGCTCCTCTTTCACGTTTATGCTCACTGCAAGCCCTTCTTCCCCCTTGTCTTGGTTATAGGCCCCAAGCAGTTCTTCCAGCCGTTTCCCGCAAGCTGCCTTCTGCTGCTTTTCCCCAGAAAGGTTTGCATAGAGGCTGTAATTTTCGGTGCTTGCCCTGTCCCCATAGGCTTCCCGCTGCAGCCCATTAATTTTTTCCAATATTTGGCTGTCCTTTACCACCACGAAGTACCCATCGTACACAACGTTTGTGTCCAACCCTTCCAGCGTAAAATCCTCAAGGTACTCTTTGATGCGGAATTGCATACCATTAAAATTGTAACCCTGCTCCCCATCGTCCCCCTGCCTTACGCTGACGAGGATTTCATCCTCTGCAAGTTCTTTCTGTTCTTTGGAAAAACGGTTAAATTCCTCTAAGGTAAGCAGTTCCAGTATGCACATGCTGCCTTCCGGGGTTCCGCCCTGCGGGCTTGTAATCACCATGTTTTCCCCAGATTTCCACACGGCAAAGCTTAAGGTTGAATATTCTGTAGTTTCCCCTACGGTAAGGCCGGTTTCCTCCGCTGCCTGCAAGAACATCCCTTTCAAGGCTGCTTTCTCTTCTTCCGGCATACCGCCATACCCGGTGATGGCAAAATCCTTTGGGTAGCGGGTATCAATAATATCGTCCACCCCTGCATACAGGGATACCGTGCCCGATACCATAACCAGCACCATCGTGCTTAAAATACAGATATTGGCAAGCCCCACCGCATTCTGCTTCATACGGTAAATCATCCCAGATACGGACGTAAAATGCTTGGTTTTATAATAATATTTTTTGTTCCTGCGCATCATTTTCAGCACTGCAATGCTGCCCGCCGTGAACAGGCAGTAAGTCCCAAGGACAACCAGCAGCACCGCCACAAAAAACAGCAGCATTGCGCCGACTGGGTCTTCCGTCACAATGGCAATCCCATACCCAAGCCCCAAAGCAGCCAAGCCAACCAGGGCCAGCAGCCATCTGGTCTTTGGCTCCCGTTCCCCTTGGCTGCCACTGTGCAAAAGCTCTATGGCATTGGCTTTCTGCACTTGGCGCAGGTTGTACAGCAAAGTCATGATGAAAATTACTGCAAAACAGGCCGCTACCGTTGCAATCCCAGAACCGGAAATACGGAACCCAAAGGGCACTTCCAAGCCTGTAATGCGCAGCAGCACCAAGACGACTAATTTGTAGAGGATCACCCCAGCCGTAAGGGCGCCGGCAATGCTGATAAATCCCACCATGCAGGTTTCCCAGAACATCATCCTCCCAATGTGGCGTTTCTCCATCCCAAGGATATGGAACAGGCCAAATTCCTTCTTCCGGCGTTTCATCAGGAAGCTGTTGGTGTAAAACAGGAAAATAATTGCAAAAACCATAATAACCCCGCAGCCAAGGCCCATAATCATCTTAAGCTCTAATGCTCCCGGCATATCCATAATCCCTTCATCCCCAGCCAAGGCCACCATAATATAGTACATGGCGCCAATGCCGACGGCTGCAAGGATATACGGCAGGTACAGCCTTCCATTTTTCTTTAAGTTCCCAACTGCAAGTTTTCCATAAAAAAATCCATTCATGCCCTTCACCATTCCTTTCCAAGACTTAAGCCGTTTCTTTTTTCCCGCCAGTGGTAATTACGGTAAGGGTATCGGAAATCTTCTGGTACATTTCCTCATTGGTGCTGCTCCCCTTGTAAATCTGGTGGAACACCTTCCCATCCTTGATAAACAGCACCCGCTTGGCGCGGCTTGCCGCTTGGGTGGAATGTGTCACCATCAGGATGGTCTGGCCTGCCCCATTGATTTCCTGAAACTGGGCCAGAAGGCTTTCCGCCGCCTTGGAATCCAGCGCCCCGGTGGGCTCATCTGCCAGAATGAGCTGCGGGTTGGTAATCAGCGCACGCGCTACCGCTGCCCGCTGCTTCTGCCCGCCGGATACCTCATAGGGGAATTTGCCCAGAATCGCCTTAATCCCCAAACTTTCTGCAATGGGCATCAGGCGCACCCGCATTTCGTTGTAATTTTTCCCTGCCAGCACCAAAGGAAGGAAAATATTGTCTTGGATATTAAAATTATCTAACAGGTTAAAGTCTTGGAATACAAACCCAAGGTTTTCCCGGCGGAAGGCCGATACCTCAGAATCCCGCAGGGTGGAAAGGTTCTTCCCGTTCAGCAGCACCAGCCCGGAAGTGGCTTTATCCAAAGCTGCCAGAATATTCAGCAAAGTGGTTTTCCCAGAACCTGATTCCCCCATAATGGCTACATACTCCCCCTTTTCCACGGAAAAGCTGACGTCTGTCAAGGCCTGCACTTGGTTGCCCCCGAATCTTGTGGTATATATTTTTTTTACGTTGTTCACTTCTAAGATTGCCATAATCGTCCTCCTTGTTTTCTGTTGTTCTGGTAACAGTATACTGGATTTTGGCAGGGGATGCCTTAATTTTGGCTTACATTTTGCGGGGGAATCCTTACGGTTTTGTAAGGTTAAAGCCATGTTATTGCTCCGGCGGCTAAACCTAGTGTACTGTCTGGATTATATTTAGGTAAAATCACGCCGGATATCTGTTCATTTGCAAGGCGGATTTTCGACGGCGTAGCGGTGGCTACGGCTAGAAAATCCAACGCGGCAGATGGGCAGATAGACAAGTGAGATTGCCTGAATATAATCCAGACAGTACACTAGAGCGTGTTTGAAAATTGCTTTCCCCAAAATGTGCGCAACAGTTTGTTGGGCACCGAAGGCGCCCCGTGGGGATTTGTGCCAAATGAAAGGCGTATAAATGGGCTAAAATACTTGATTTATGTTAGGGAAAGCAGTATGATTGACAGATATAGGCCCACGGCATGGATTATGGTGAAAAGCTGCCGGGAACAGGCGCTTTTCTATTCTATTTTGCACGAAACGAAAGGAATGGATATTATGATGAAATTAACAAACTGCACCACCGAAGCGCAATTTGCCAGCCTAGAACATTTATATATGGAAACATTCCCTGCTGCCGAGCGTAAGCCCTTCCCCCTTATGGTGGAAAAAAGCCGGGAAGGGGTGATGGAACTGCTGGCAATTGAGGGGGAAGGCGGCGCTTTCCTCGGGCTTGCCATGACTGTCCTGTACCGTGACTTAGTCCTGCTGGATTACTTTGCCATCTCCCCGAAGCTGCGGGGGCAGGAGATTGGCTCCGGCGCCCTTAGGCTTTTGCAGGGACGATATGCGGGGAAACGGCTTGTCCTTGAAATCGAAGATACCGGCGCGGACGCCCCGAACCGGGAAGAACGCATCCGGCGGAAGGCTTTCTACTTAAGGAATGGGATGGCTGTGATGCCTTTTCTGGTGGATCTGTTTGGCGTGAAAATGCAGGTCCTTACCAATGGGGCGGACGTTTCCTTTGCGGAGTACCATGGGATTTACCGGGCGTCCTTCCCGGAAAAGATAAGCTCCAATATTACGTTATACAAAGAAAACCCTGCCACTTAATGGCTGCATAAGCGGCGGAACATACCTTAAAATACATTGGAAAATGGCAGTATTCCTTACCACGCTTTAAATTCAGCTATCATTGGGATTTTCCGTATTAAGCTGGTATTTCCCTTTCCCATGCCCCGAAACCGCTATGATTATTCCAGCATCCTTCATTTTCGAGAGAAAGGCTGAAGCCGCGGCAGGTGAAATTTTTAATGCCTGTACCACTTCTTTCCTCCCAAACACCTGCCCAGCTTTTACCTCCTGCAGCAAAACATCCACCCGGAGAAATGTTGTTTTATTAAAGCCGCCTTGCTTTAATTTTTTCCTATAAATAGGTTTCAGTTTTTCAATGTCTGCTTTTTCCTCCCCAATATCTGCTTTTTCTTTCCCAATGTCTGCTTTTTTTGCAATGAAATCCGGATGGACTGGGATCTCTACCCGCAATGCCCGCCGGCTTTCATCTGTATAAAACTTTGCCCTTGGAGAACCATTCTTTTTCAGTTCTTCCTGAATGGTTGGAACGCCTGTAGAATGTCCTTCTGATAAATCCAGTTCCTTTAAAAATTCACCAAGCCTTCTGTTACGGTAAACCCTTGAACGGAAACGTTCCCCAGCTGCAATGGTTTCCATAGATATGGACCGGTCTATTCCCGGAAAACTAATGATGTTGATGCACTCCGGCTCGATTTCAATATGCACAGGTTCATATGACATATAGTCCCTGTGGTAAAAAGCATTTACCACTGCCTCTTCCAATGCCTGATAAGGATAGTTAAACCTACGGATGGCTTCCATTTGGTAATTCACTTTTGTTACCATTTCTTCTATTACCAAATCCTGCAGCGCCTGCATTGTCCGCCGGATAATCATTGGCACAGAACCTTTAATAATCGGAAATTCCTTGAAATTATTGGGATTTTTTACACTGCCTTCCGGAAATTTTACTATTTCAACCTGTGTGTACGGAAAAAATTTATCTAAATGCCCACAAAACATCATTAATGCTGCGTTCGAAATATACTGATGCTCAGGCGGCCCAACCAAAAGCTGCATATCATTTAATACCGGCATTACCCCGCGCTCAATCACCTGTTTGGAAAGCTTGCTTTTCGTTTCTACTAAATGATCCCTAAGGAGCGTAACAGAAATATCCTCTTCCGAAGCTTCAAAATTCGGCCTTGCATCAAATGGGGCATGGTACGCCATATTCACCAGTTCCCGTTCCTGTTCTGGATTCGCACGTACAGAACTCGACGCATAACGGATATAATAGTAATGCTTTTTATCCCTCTTAGCTGTCACATGTTCCGGCACTTTATAAGGCCGCTGCACCCCAGCCGCCACCCACAGTACCATGACAAACTTTTGATCCACTTCTTCAAGAATAACTTTTGGAAAATAGGCTGGGACCATCGTATTGTTGTAACCTAAAATTTCTTTTTGGATTTTATCAAGTTCCTGCTCGTTTATCCCTTTCACCGGACGGACTGCAAACCCATTTTTTTCTTCTACGCCAACCACGATATACCCGCCGCCAACATTGTCAAAATCATTCGCAAATGCACAGACGCTGCGATATATGTCATCCGGGTTCCAACCAGCCTTAAATTCAATACGGTCTGATTCCATCCGCCGTTTATTCAAAAGATCTTCTATGCTGATTTCAAGTTCCATGCCATTCCCCCATTCCGTAATCTCCACGGTATTTCTTGCACTAAAAATACCTTTCAGCCACCATGGAAATACCAAAACCTAATCTTGCCTAATCCAAAGCCTTTTATACAGCATTGCCTTTTGCCATATTTCCATATATCATAAATTATTTTCAAAACAGCAGCTTCACCTTCGTCCCCTCCCCCAGCCCTGACTCAACCAAAACCTTATGCCCCAGCTTATCCAGTATCATCTTCACCAGATACAAGCCAATGCCGGAGGCTTTCTTATCGCCCCTGCCGTTATAGCCGGTGTAGCCTTTCTCAAAAATCCGGGGAAGGTCCTCCGGCAGGATGCCGATGCCGGTGTCTGCTACCACAAGGCAGCCATTTTCCATGAAAATGGAAACCCCTCCGGCAGCAGTATATTTGATGGCGTTGCTTAAGATTTGCTCCAGCACGAATACCAGCCACTTTTCGTCAGTTACTGCCTTCGCCTGTACGGGGCTATATTGGAGGGACAGCTTTTTGCGGATGAACATGGGGGCGTATTTGCGTACCGCTTGGCGGATAATGTTATCCAAATCATATTCCTGCAGGACAAAATCATTGACGGAGCTGTTTAGGCGCAGGTACTGGAGCACCATTTCCACATACTGCTCAACCTTAAACAATTCTGACTCCAGTTCCCGTTTCTGCGCATAATATTCTTCTGCCAGCAAATCCCCTGCGCCCGCTCCCTGCACCCGCTCCGAGGTACCTGATTCCTGCTTTTGCAGCCCAATTTCCTGCTGGAGCAGCAAATGCATGGCTGCAATGGGGGTCTTAATCTGGTGCGTCCACAAGGTAAAATAGTCCGTCACGTCTGACTTTTCTTTTAAGATTTCCCCTACCTGCCGGGCGCGCTCGATCTGGGCATTTTCAAGGAGCATCTGGTAGAGCCTTTCCATTTCATCTTCTGGCTTTGGGAGCTTTTCTGTGCCGTTTTTTACGGCTTCTAGCTGCCAGAGCAGCTCTTCGGCTTTTTTGCGGTAGCGGGCGCTGTCTGCAGCCAGCACAATGAGGGCAAGGGCAAAGCAAAGACCCACTGCGTATAAGACAGGCTCCATGGGCATCCGGTAGAGGTACAGCACAATTGCAAAAATAAAGCAAAAGGCCAGATACATCAGGATCCCAACCTTATGGCGCAGGATGTAGGCCTTAATCCACTGCATAGCCAATCCCCTTCCGCGTCTTTACCATATCCACAACCCCAATGCCCTCCAGCTTCTTCCTAAGCCTTGCTACATTGACCGTAAGGGTATTGTCATCAATAAAGCTGTCGGATTCCCAGAGCCGTTCCATCAGCTTGTCGCGCGTCACGATTTTCCCTTTCTGCTCCAGCAGGGCTTTTAAAATGCCCATCTCATTTTTTGTAAGCTCTGCCTGCGCCCCCTCATAGGACACAACCCCCCTGCTGCTGTCAAAAATCATCCCCTTATGTTCCAGCAGGCTGGTTTCCCCTGCAAAATCATAAGCCCTGCGCAGCATGGCCTGTACCTTCGCCTGCAGCACATTCAAGTCAAAGGGCTTTGCAATGAAATCATCCCCGCCCATATTGACTGCCATGACAATATTCATATTATCCGAAGCAGAGGAAATGAAAATTACAGGGACCTTGGAAATCCCCCGTATGGCGTCGCACCAATGGAACCCGTTATAAAAGGGCAGGGAAATGTCCATCAGCACAAGCTGGGGCTTTTCCTCCACAAAGGCAGAAAGCACGTCTTTGAAATCCTCTGCGCAGGCTACCTCGTAGCCCCAGCTTTCCATGTGGCTTTTAATGGCCCTTGCAATGACCTCATCGTCCTCCACTACTAATAATTTGTACATACGCCGCCTCCTTCCCCATTACCCTCTGGACTTGTCTATTCTGTCCCGGATTTCCTGCATCTGGTAATCCAGTTCCTCAATGGAATCTGCACAGGCTTTTAGCTGCAGGATAATCCCATCCGCTTCATCCACGTCTTTTTTATATTTTAATTTGTGCTCTAAGCTGGCCCAGAAATCCATGGCGATGGTGCGGAACTGGACTTCCACCTTGACATATTTCTTCCGGTCTGAGAGGAAAATCGGCACGCTTAAGATTAAGTGCAGGCTCCGGTAGCCATTGCATTTCGGGTACTTAATGTAGTCTTTTTTCCGTATCAGGGAAATGTCGTCCTGCCGGGTGCACAGGTCTGCCAAGCGGTAAATGTCGTCTGGGAACGAACAGATGACCCTAAGGCCTGCCACGTCAGTTAAGTTCTCCTCAATGCTTTCCACGGAAATAGGGAATCCCTTCCGTTCCAGCTTTTCATAAATGCTTGCCGGGGACTTTAACCTGCTTTTGATGGACTCAAAGGGGTTCCGGTTATATTCAATGGAAAATTCGTCGTTCAGCACCTTGAGCCTTGTTTCCACTTCCAGCATGGCGGAGCGGTACTCCATCATGAGCTTTACAAACGCCCTGCCTTCCCGCAGCTTTTCTGCCTGAAGCTGGATAATCCGGTCCCGTTCCTTTAAGGCTTTCGCCTGTTCCTCTACCTTCTGCGCTAACTGGTTCCTTCCTGCAAACAAGTCTACTGCATTTTTTATGCGGTTCTTTACAATGGAGCCTTCAAAGGGCTTGTGGACGAAATCTGCCACCCCCAGCTCAAAACAGCGGTTTTCTGCCTCTGCGGCATCCTCCCCGCTTATGACAAGCACTGGTATTTTCTCGGTCCAGCCCCTTCCCCGCATCTCTTCAAGGACGGTGTAGCCATCCATATTCGGCATTTTTAAATCCAGAAGGACGACTGCGGTTTCCTGATGGAACTCTGCCAATTTCGCAAGGGCCTCTTCGCCGTCTTCTGCCATTTCTACAAGATAAGTGTCTTCCAGCACGCCGCGCAAAAGCTCACGGTTGAGTTCCACGTCGTCTGCTATAATAATCCTTCGCATGTCAATCTCCTGCATTTCCCTAAGATGCAACAAATCCACCTGCCATTTTCATAACAAGTGGATTCCTATATTCCTATCTCAAATTTCTATTTACAGGGCTACGCCGCCTGCAATTTTCTCGTTAATTACATAATAAGCCATGTTCTCTTCCGGCTTGATGTAAAGGCGGATGGACTTGATGGAAGACTCCCTGTGGCCTTCTGCAACGTAAGCCTGTTTCGCCTTATCCAAAATCTCTTTTGTGAAAATTTCCTGCCCATGGAACTGTAAGTAAATTTCTTCTACTTTTTCTGCTTTTTTCGTTTCTGTTTTCTTAGCTGCTGCTGTCTTTTTTGCTGCTGTTGTTTTCTTGGCAGCGGTTTCTTTTTTCGCTGTTTCAGCTTTCACGTCTTCTGTTTCCTTCTTCGGTTCTTCTGCTTTGGCTGCTTTAGTTTCTTCTGCCTGTTCCGGTGCATTTTTTACTTCTTCTTTGACCTCTGCTGCCTTTGCCGGAGCTGTTTTCACTGGGGTTACTTTTGCCTCTCTCTTTGCCATTTTCCATTTCCTCCCTAAAATTTTACTGACAGACTAAAAATTTTTCCATTGCCAACAGTGCTTCTTCTTCATCGCTTCCATCGGCCACTATATTTACAGTCATTCCCTTTGACGGATTAAATGCCATGATTCCCATAATACTCTTTGCGTTAATTTTTGCTTCACTGCTTTCCAGCCTGATTTCGCTGTCAAACTGGCAAGCCACCTGCACCAGTTCTGCAATCGGATTGCTGTACTCTTTAGCTACATTAGATACAATAATTTTCTTTTCGCTCATCTTATCTCTCTTTCTCATGTAATACTATCATACAACCTTTGCACACATGTGCTTTATACCTTAATAAATATAACCCAACCTCCTTTTTTTTTCAAGCGGTTTCTGAAAAACTGGTAATTTCCACTGAAATGATATACTTTACGCAAGAAAATTTGAACAATTTTTCACGCATTTTGGATTCTGTATTTCCAATTATCTCCCTAAAGTACTAGTTTTTTCCATTTTACAAAATGCTTTGTCAACTTGGATTACTGCAAAATATCCTTCGCCCAATTTTTCCTTTGTGCGCCCCTGAATCTGCCTTGCCAAAGCATCGTCGCTTATTTTATATTCATAAGGCACCACAATGTCAAAAATCAGGTTCGTGTGGGTAGGGCCTTTCACGGCCCGGAAATCATGCATAGAAATCACGGGGTCTATGCTCCGGATGATTTCCTCCATGTTCTGCTTCAGGCTTAAGACCTGTTTGTCTTTCGTCACGACTGGGTCCATGTGGATGACGGCGTCGCAGTTCAGTTTCCTGCGCAGCTCTGCCTCCGTGTTGTCGATGGCGTCATGGAGCTTTAAAATATTCCCCTCCGCAGGGACTTCCGCATGGAGGGAAATCATCAGCCTGCCCGGGCCGTAATCGTGCACCAAAAGGTCATGGATCCCGCAGATTTCCTCTTGGGAAAGCACAATTTCTTCAATCTGGTGCACCAGGGTTTCTTCCGGCGCCTGCCCAAGCAATGGGTCCAAGGTTTCCTTTGCCGCGCTGATCCCTGCACATAAAATAAAAATACCCACCAGCACGCCGCAGTACCCGTCAATCTGAAGCCCTGTTACCTTTCCCACAATCCCGGCAAGGAGGACGGCTGTGGTAGCGCAGGTGTCGCTTAAGCTGTCTGTAGCCGTGGCGCGCATGGCGGCGGAATCCACTTTTTTCCCAATCCTGTAATTATAATATGCCATATAAATTTTTACCAGAATGGAAAGCAGCAAAACCAACGCCGTCGCCGCTTGGAATTCCACTGGCTGGGGGCGTATGATTTTGTCCACCGAAGTACGTACCAGTTCTACGGCCATCAGCAGGATGGCGCCGGATACAATCAGCCCTGCGATATATTCAATCCGCCCATGCCCGAACGGATGGCCGACATCCGGCTTGGCCCCTGCCATCTTAAAGCCTACCAGCGTCACGCAGGAGGAGCCTGCATCGGAAAGGTTGTTGAACGCGTCTGCGGTAATGGAAATGGAGTTGCTGACGGCGCCGGTAATGAATTTCCCCAGAAACAGGAGAATGTTCAGGAAAATCCCCACGGTGCCGCAGAGCATGCCGTATTGCTGGCGGACTGCCGGGTTTTTTACATCGTCTTTGTTGTGGATTAATAGGTTTACCAAAATTGTTACCATATCGGCCCCCTGAAATTTTTCCATCCGTGCATTTCCTTTACAAGTGCTGTTCCTGCTAGTATATGAAGAGGATGGGTGGTTTGGACCTCGTACTGCAGGAACTGGAAAAGCCTGTGTTCCATCATAACACAAATAAAATCAAAGGAAAAGTATTTTTTCATAGTATTTCGCTAAAATGTGTGTTATAATGGGGTTCGTATTTTCAAGGAGAGGTGAATTTATGGTGTGTTATCATGGGGTTCGTATTTTTTAGGAAGGAGTAAATTTATCATGGAAAAATTTTTTAAGCTGGAACAAAACGGCACCTCGGTGAAGACGGAAGTCATTGCAGGGTTTACTACATTTATGACGATGGCCTACATCCTTGCCGTAAACCCAAATATCCTGTCTGCTGCGGGCATGGACCCAAATGCAGTCATGATTGCTACGGCGCTGGCTTCTTTTGTGGGGACGCTCCTGATGGCGGTTTTGGCGAACTATCCTTTTGCGCTGGCGCCCGGCATGGGGCTCAATGCATATTTTGCCTACTCGGTTGTCATTGGGATGGGGTATACTTGGCAGATTGCGCTGTTTGCTGTTTTTGTGGAAGGCGTTGTCTTTATCGTCCTGTCCCTGACAAATGTGCGGGAGGCGATTTTCAATGCCATCCCTATGACGCTTAAGGCGGCTGTCAGCGTGGGCATTGGGCTGTTTATCGCTTTTATCGGCCTGCAGGATGCAAAATTGATTGTGCACAGCGATTCCACGCTGGTGACGTACCAGTCCTTTAAGGGGGAGATGTTCCGTTCCGTAGGCGTTGGGGCAATCCTTGCCTTGGTGGGCGTGCTGATTACCGCGGTACTGCTGGTAAAGCAGGTAAAAGGCGGCATCTTAATCGGCATCCTCGCTACATGGGTCCTTGGCATCCTCTGTGAGCTTGCTGGCATTTACGTGCCTTCCCCGGATGCCGGGATGTATTCTGTCATCCCTTCCGGGCTTGTCAGCCTTGACTTTTCATCCTTCAAAGAAACCTTTGGGGCTGTCTTTACCATAGATTTCGGCAGCTTTCAGCTGGGGGATTTCATCGTTATCATGTTTTCATTCCTGTTTGTGGATTTGTTTGATACCCTTGGGACTTTGATCGGGGTTTCCTCGAAAGCGGACATGCTGGATGAAAATGGGAAGCTGCCAAGGATTAAGCCTGCCCTCCTGTCAGACGCCATTGCTACCTGCGTAGGCGCGCTGTTTGGGACTTCTACTACCACCACTTATGTGGAAAGCGCATCCGGCGTTACCGCTGGCGGGCGTACCGGGCTTACCGCACTTACCACTGCGCTGCTGTTTTTGCTGTCTGTGGTATTCTCTCCGCTGTTTTTAAGCATCCCGTCCTTTGCCATCGCCCCTGCGCTGATTATTGTAGGGTTCTATATGATGGGGTCTGTGGCAAAAATTGATTTTGAGGACATGGGGGATGCAATCCCGGCGTTCCTGTGCATCGTTGCGATGCCGCTGGCTTACAGCATCTCGGAAGGGATTGCCATTGGGGTGATTTCTTGGACGCTGATTAACTTGCTGACTGGGAAGGCAAGGGAGAAGCGGATTAGCGTTTTGATGTATTTCCTGACGGTTGTGTTTATCTTGAAGTATATTTTCTTATAACAGCCAGAAGGCCAGGCTTTTGGCCCCTGAACGTACCACGGACGGAAAGGCTAGCCATATCCGTTGTGGTATGGTTCAGGGTATAATGGCAGAAGCTCCCCCTCTACAGGTTTCACTTTCCGGAATTCTACATGGGCATAAAGCGTACTGAAAACAGATACCAAAATTTTCGTAAGCTCAACCTGCCCGTTGTCATAATAAATAATAATACGTTCAAACCAATTCCAGAACTCATCATGTTTCCGAAGGGCATCTGCGATACCCTTTGACAATTTAGAGGTTAGGGCAACCACATCCTGACATTCATGTTTCCTAACCTTCACGCAGACATACCTAAACTGCAATTTCCTTGTAAAATGGAACAATGCATGAAAAAGTTTTCTTCTATCTTCTATAAAATCATTGGAATAAACAGATTCCCGGCGGATGAGCGGCCCCGTATGGATGGCATGTTGGCGATACCCAAGATGGTTTAAATGATTTTCAAGTTCTTTTATATTTGGCTGAATGTCAATTTCCTGATTATGTAGTACCATTGCAACCAAGTAGTATGGCGCATGGAAATCATATGGCCCAAAATCGCCGGATTCATCTATAAAAACACTTAATATTTTTTCCTTCATAGTTCCTTCTGCCATTCCAATATTCCATATAAGGGCAATAAAGCACTCCGCATGCCCCATACCTTACTATTCTTGTCAGTGCAAGCCTTTGTTCCCTGTGTGGAACTGCGCATCATTGCCCAAAGGGCTTTTCTTTCACAGGACGCACTTTCCTATGAAAAAAATAGCGGGGAAATTCCCCGCCGTTCGGTGGACCAGGGTCTTCCGACCAGCCCATACCAGTGATACCACTAGTTTATCTATATACCGATTATAACGGAAATATGCTCCTTCTGTCAACCAAATAAGAAAAAAATTGTAATTTTCCTGTTATAAATGAAAATACTTGCCTCCCTACTGCTGCAATTGGTAAACCTCATACGCAGGATATGCCCGGTCAAAATGGTATCCCAGCTTCTCCGCCAGCTTTACCGACCACCAATTCTGCGCATCCCAGCTAGGGTACAGCCCCCGTTCCATACATTCCAAAACCAGCTTCGCCCCGCAGGCAGAGGCCAGTCCCATCCGCCGGTAATCCTCCCTTGTCCCAATCTCTACCTCAATCCCTCCCCGGTACACCGTATAGGAGGACGCCCCCGACACCAGCTCACCATCCGCCAGCACTGCTGCGCCCAGCCCCCGTTTTTGGTAATCCTTGTACCCGGAAAACTGGGAGGTAAAGTCCACAGACCATTGGGACTTCTTTGTCTGCGCAAAGATTTCTTCCCCTATCATCTTTAACTCAAACCCTTTCGGAAGGCTCCCGGCAATTTTAGCAAGATGCCCTTTATCGAATATCCCCGGTTCCTTTTTGATGGCGTAACGCTCCACGCGCTTGCAGTTCCCGCCGTAAGCCCGCTCTATTTCCTGCGCCCAGAGCTCCCCTTCCCCATGCAGAGGCGGCACCATAATCACAAAATCCCTGACTTGGTTCCTGATTTCCTCAGTTACTAATTCCCGGCTGGCTTTCCCAGCAAAAAAGCAGAAATCTGCCAGCAGGATTCTGGCAGATTTGGGGTTCTCCTCGCTGTCTGCCCAAGCCTCCCCCATGCAGCCCTGCAGGCAGGACCAGATTAGGGACTCCTGCCAGCCTGCAAAGAGGGGGGCGATTGTTTCCATGTTTTCTTTTTTTATTTTATAAATAGGCATTGACGTATCCCTTTCCCTTCTTATTTGTATGTATACACATACTAAGCACAAAAATTCTCCTATATCAATTTACGTCTGTATACAAAATGTTCCCATTATACCTTTGCAGAACTTAAAAAACAAACCATTTATGTATACAAAATTCTTCCAAACCTAAATTTCCAGATTAAAGTTTTTCCAAGCTGCTTGTATTTAACTGTAAAATATACCCTAATACCTCATCCGAAAATACCCCCTCCTCCCCCAGATAAACTACATGCTCCCCCTGCACCCCTTCCTGCTCCAATCCCCGCTCCGCAAGCGCCACATTCGCCTCTTCCAGCATGGAAATATCAAACCTGCTGTCCCCCGCCGCTATTACCATGGGCGCCCTTAGCCTGCTGTCCCCTGCCGCTGCCACCATGGGCGCCCCCTGACTACCGCCCCCTGCCGCTGCCTGCCCATCCAGCGCCCAGTGCCGGAACCTCCTGACTGCCTCCCCTTTGCTAAGCGCCTTCGGGACCGCATAGACCTTCACCCCATTGGAAAACACATCCAGCCCGCTCCCTCTAAGACGATTCTTAAGCATACCAACCGTCCGCCCCGGCTCTGCACTTTTCGTAAACACAAACAGCCCCTCAATTTCCCTGATTTCAAAGGTAACATTCCCATCTTCCCCCAACAGCTTCTGGGCATCCTCCAAAGCCTTCCGGCAGTCCGCCACCAGCTCCCTCGATTCCCCATACCATTCTTCCACCCTTTCCCCATGGGCCAAAAGAATCCCCCCATTGCACACCAGCGCATATTCCGGCGGCTCCTCCCCCAGCCAAACCCTCCGGTACTGCTCCTCCGTCCGGGTCGTAGTCGGGACAAACACCACTTGCTCCCGCACCTTCCTTAGCAATTCCACAGACCGCTCCGTCATATAAGAAATTTCCCGCCCCTGATAAATTTCCACGCACCTCTTATCCCCGCCAATCCCGCGCTTATAAGAATAAATCAGCGTATTATCCAAATCCGAATGAAATACCATCCCCCACCTCCGTAAAATTTTCAGAATGTTGTCCCGTTTGCAGGGAACAGGTTCCTGTAAAGAACTGCGTCCCCACCGCTTGGCCCCATTTACGCTTCCCCTACATCAAAAAATAAAAAATCAGGGTGCACAGCCCTCCTCCCTTAGCAGAAAGGCCGCACACCCCACCCAAAAAATCCTTTATCTCTCCACAATTGCCTTGCGCACCAAATCCACTGGGATCATCGTCACCGCCAGCAGCACCACTGCCGCCCAGCCCGCAATCCCAAAGGGCACGCAGCTAAACATATTCCCAATCCAAGTAAACGCCGTAAAAGGCACAAGGGCCGCATTTACAATCAACGCCTGGACCAGAATAATGGTAAAGAACACTTTCAGGAACCCCGTATTTTCATCCAACCCTCGGAAAATGCCAAATTTCTCATCCCGGACATTGAACCCATTAAACAGCGCGCTCACAATAAACAGAACAAAATACCCTGTCAAATGCTGTTCATCTGTGCCAAACAGGTCGCGGAAGAAAGGCAGCTTCAAATACAGGAAACTGATAAACACCAGCCATGCCCCCATGGTGACAATCTGCGCCATCATCTTTTTGCTTACAATGCTCTCATCCCTTCTTCTGGGCTTTTCTGACATATATTCCGTTAAAGCCGGCTCATTCCCCAGCATAATCGCCCCCAGCCCGTCCATCACAAGGTTGACAAACAGAAGGTGCGTTACCTTCAGTGGTTCTTCCACACCGAAAAACGGCGCGATTGCGCTTACCACCACTGCCGCAACATTAATGACTAGCTGGAACTTACAGAATTTCAGGATATTGTGGTAAATGGTTCTTCCATACCAGATGGCATCCTTGATGGACTTAAAGTTATCATCCAAAATAACAATCTTGCCTGCCTCCTTGGCTGCTTCAGTCCCGCTGCCCATTGCAAACCCAACGTCCGCCCGTTTCAAAGCCGGGGAATCATTCACCCCGTCCCCAGTCATGCCGACTACGAGGTTCATCTCTTGGCACAGGCGCACCATCCTAGATTTATCCGTAGGCAGCGCCCTTGCAATCACCCGGATATTGGGGATGATTTTCTTAACTTCTTCGTCGGACATCTCATTGAGCTGCGCAGAAGAAAGCGCCCGGTCAGCGTCTGTCCGGAGGAGCCCTGCGTCTTTTGCAATGGCAACTGCAGTTTCCAGCCGGTCCCCGGTAATCATTACCACTTGGATGCCAGCGTGCTGCACCAGCTCAATGGCTTCTTTTGCTTCTGGGCGCACATCATCCCGGATGCCCACTAAGCCAATAATTACTATGTCCCCATTGATTTTATTTTCTGTTAAATCCTGTTCAGAATAGCCAAATGCAAGGACACGCATTGCCTTGGCAGCCAGTTCGTCAATCTTACGGTCCAAGGCAGGTTTGTCAATGTCACGAAGCTCCCCATTTCCATCCAAATATTTCGAAGCAGAAGCCAGCAATCGTTCCGGCGCCCCTTTGTAAAAGGTTTTCCCTTCCCTTTCAATCCTTGCCTGGCTGAATTTATTGGTGGAATTAAAGCCTTGGGACTTGGAAACCACGCAGGATTTATCTGCTTCTAACCCCCGGAAGGTTTCCTCCCCGATAAATTTCATCAAGGCTTGGTCGGTAGCATTTCCACCGATGACACGGTGCTCCCCGTCAAACATAGACTGGGTATTTTTCCCAATAGCCAAATCCAGCAAATGCTTCACTTTCCCGTGGCTGCCCAATTCTGGGATAGGGATGGACGCGCCGTCTGCGGTAAAGAAATCCACCACTTCCAGCCTGCCCTTGGTAATGGTCCCCGTCTTGTCGCTGAATAAAATATTCAAAGATCCGGCGGTTTCGATCCCTTCCGCTTTACGCACCAGCACGTTGTGGTCCAGCATCTTGCTGGTATTCTGCATCAGCACCAGCGAAATCATCAGCGGCAGCCCTTCCGGCACCGCACAGACGATAATTACCACGGCAAGGGAAACGGCCTCCACAATGTCCTTGATGACTTCTTCCGCCCCAATGGCAAAATAAGCCGATACCCCTCCTGCAGACACAATAAAGTACACGAAATACAGCACGGCAATCACAATTGCCCCAATATAGCCAAAAGTGGAAATCTGTTTTGCCAGCTTGGCAAGCTTGACTTTCAGCGGGGAATCCGGCTCATCCTCCTGCATTTCCTCCGCCATTTTGCCCATCATTGTCTTAAGACCTACTTTCCGTACGTCCAGCACGCCTTCTCCGTCAAAAACCACTGCCCCCCGGAACAAAGAGTAGGAATCCACAAAGGTATCCCCTGTGATATCCTCGGCCAAGGAGGTTTCTATGGAGGTTTCTTTCTTCTTACATTCCTCCGCCTCCCCGTTCAATGCAGAATTGTCCACGCTCAGAGCGCCGGAAACCAAGATTCCGTCCGCCGGGATTTTATCCCCCGACTGGAGGAGCACCTTGTCCCCCACCACCACGTCGTCCACGTCAATCACCGTAACCATCTCGTTCCGGTGGACTTTGCACTGGTCTTTCTTGGTGCTGTCCTTTAATTCCCGGTACTTCGTATCGCTGGCAACGCCAGTCTTTGCCGATACAAACGCCACAATCAGGACTGCCACAATTGTGCCCAGCGGCTCATAAATCTCTGCATACCCAAAGAAAAACATCACAATCATAAGCGCTGCAATTGCAAGCAGGATCTTAATCATGGGATCCCCAAACGTTTCCTTAAATTCTTCCCAAAATGTCGTAGGTTCCGAATCCGGAATCTCGTTGGAGCCGTATTTCCCTCTGGAAATCTCTACTTCTTTGTCTGTAAGTCCCTGAAATTTCATCCTAAATCTCCTTATACATACCTGTTTGCCAACTCGCCGATGCTCCTGTCATTGGTGCCCTGCCCAATGGCGTTGAATTTCCATTCCCCATTGTGGCGGTATACCTCGCCAAAAATCATGGCTGTCATCCCAGAATAATCTTCCGTCAGGTCATATTTGCACATCTCGTTGTTATTCCTGCAGTCCACCAAGCGGATAAAGGCATTCTGTATCATCCCAAAATGCTGCCTGCGCTCCACGGCCTGATAAATATTTACCACAATCACAATCCTGTCATAGCGGGCCGGCACTTGGGCCAAATCCACGGCAATCTGCTCGTCGTCCCCATCCCCTGCCCCAGTCAGGTTGTCGCCCATATGGAGCACTGCCCCAGAATCATGGCGCAAATTCCCAAAAAACACCAAATCCTCTTTCCGCATCACCTTGCCGCCGCTTAAAAGCAATGCAGAAGCATCGCAGTCAATCTCTGCTGGCTTCGGGGCAAACAAGCCGCGTTTCTTGCGCTGCACCTCATCCCATCCTAGGCCTATCATGATTTTGGATAAGCCTGCGTTATCTTTGGACAGGTTGACTTTCTGCCCTTTCTGTAAACTAACCGACATTTCTCTTCCTCCTATTCTACGTCCACGCCATAATTCGCGCACAGGGCAGCCAGCCCCCCTTGGTAACCGCTGCCGATGGCATTGAACTTCCATTCGTTCCCATTCTTGTACAATTCCCCAAACACCGCGGCAGTTTCAATGGAAAAATCCTCCCCCAAATCATACCGCAGCAGTTCTTCCCCCGTATCCTCCTTGTAAATACGGATAAACGCATTGTTCACCTGCCCAAAATTCTGCCTCCGCTGCTCCGACTCATAAATCGTCACCGTAAACGCAATCTTCGTAATATTCGGCGGAACCATAGACAAATCCACCTTAATCTGCTCATCATCCCCGTCCCCGGCGCCCGTCCGGTTATCCCCCATATGCTGGGCGCACCCAGAAGGATGCTGCAGGTTCTGGTAAAAAATAAAATCCTCCGGCCTTGAAACTTTCCCCGCATCCGTCAGCAAAAACGCCGACGTATCCAAGTCAAAATCCCCGCCCGTATCAAACGCATTCACATCCCAGCCTAACCCCACAACAATCTTCGACAATCCCGGATTATCTTTGGTAAGGCTCACTTTCTGCCCTTTCTGCAAATTAATTGGCATATTAATCCTCCTTCACATCACCATCTTAAATTTATCGTAACCTATCTTCCCAATTCACCAGCCCCGCCTATACACAAACAGGCCATAAAAAATACTATCCAATCCCATATCCTTACCACTAATAAACAAACTAAGAAATATACTCCCCAACTCCATCAGGCCTAATTACGCACAAACAAAGCAACATACTTCCCAACTCCATCAGGCCTAATTACACACAAACTAAGCAAACATACTGCCTTATTACCAATAATCAAGCGGAGCCCCAACACACAGGTAATTCAGGGCTGCCCTTCCCCTAAGCAAACGGTTCATGGGCGCCCTTAGTGGAGGCGAAATCCACTGCTTACGAAGGCTTAGTGATGAAGGCTTTCCTGAATCACTTAGCCGCAGTTAGCAGTTAGTTCGCCGGAACGTTGCCCAGTTTGTGTGGGGAAGGGCAGCCCTGAATTGCCGTCCGTCCCCACAGCCCCTTATTCCCCACCGCCACAACTTAACGCATCAGCCATACCCGCTTAATTTAGGCAACCTCTATCCCATAATGCCCACAAAGCGCAGCCAGCCCCCCTTGGAACCCGCTGCCAATGGCATTAAACTTCCACTCCCCGCCATGGCGGTACAGCTCCCCAACCACCACCGCAGTTTCAATGGAAAAATCCTCCCCCAAATCATACCGTATCAGCTCCTGCCCCGTCGTTTCATCCACAATCCGTATAAAAGAATTCGACACCTGCCCAAAATTCTGCCTCCGGGCATCCGAATCATAAATCGTCACCGTAAATGCAATCTTCTCCACATTGCTGGGAATCAAAGTAAGGTCAATTAAAATCTGCTCGTCGTCGCCTTCCCCTTCCCCCGTCAGGTTATCCCCCATATGCTTCACCGCACCGCTGCTGTGCTCCAAATTCTTATAAAAAATAAATTCATGCTCCGTCGGGCACTTCCCATTGGCCCCCAGCAGGAATGCCGCTGCATCTAAATCGAAATCTGCGCCGGAATCAAATGCATTTACATCCCAGCCCAGCCCCACCATGATTTTTTTCAGGCCGGGGTTCCCTTTTGTCAAGTCCACTTTCTGTCCTTTTGATAAATTAATAGGCATACTAAAATCCTCCTTTTCCTGTACTGCATTTTTCTTGTTATATTTTTCTGGCATGTAATAGTCCCTGCCGGAATTCCTCATTTTTCTGGCAGGCCTTAATTCCTGCCAATTTTTTACTTTTTTGCTGGCACATCACAGCCACTGCCAAAAATCCTTATTTTCTGGCATATGTACCTCCTGCCAAGCTGCCCTGCCTTTTGGGCGGGTGCCCCATGTATCCTGCCAAGCCCTAATATTTCTTATCCGGCATATGGTACATCTTATTAAATTCTGATTTAATTGTTTCAAGCCTTGCCTGGTCCTGCACGCGCTTCTGCCTTGCATTGTCCTGAATCTGCTTGGTTTCCTCAATGCCGTTTACAATTGTCCGCCATGTTGTTTCCAAGGTTTCTATCTTGATGGAGCTGCCCGAAGCCAGCCTTGCCGTCATCTTGGACTGCTCTACCGTATTCCTTGCATTTTTCATCAGCATTTCATTGGTCTTTTCATCCAATGCGGACATGGCTTCTGCCTGAATTTTCTGCCTTTTCAGCATAATTGCCTGTGCCAGCGCCTGTTTAAAGACTGGAAGGGTAATAATAAATGCTGAATTAATTTTCCTCACCAAGTTCATATTGCTGAATTCCATGGTCTTAATCATGGGGATAGACTGCATTGCCACGCTTTCTGCGGTCCGGAGGTCTTGGGTCCTCTGCTCTAACATCATCAATGCCTGCTGCAAACTTTGGAGCTCAAACTGGATGGAATTGTCCCCGGTAGCCTCCATGTCTGCCTGACGCTGTGCAATGTAAGCCTCTAGTTCCCGGCAGCCCTGCTCCCCAGCCAAGATATATTTTACCAAATCATGGTAATAGTTCACATTTGCTTGGAACATCTGCTCTAATTTCCGGTTGGACTGCTTGATTTCCGATTCGTACTGCTTGAGCTGCACATAAATCTTGTCTACTTCTTCCCCCATAGTATGGTACTTGGCTAAAATTTTATCCAACTGTTTCCGCAGGTTCCCAAACATTTTCCCAAACAGCCCGGGATTTTCCCTCAGCTCATCAATGTCAAATTTAGACATAATTTTTGCCAAAGTATTCAGCATTTCGCTGGAATCGTCAAGCTGGGACATATTCATGCTGTTTAGCACGACATCGGAGGCCTTGGAAATTTCCTCTGCCGCCTCTGCCCCGAAGGACACAATGGTTTCAAGGTTATAGACCTCAATGGTGCTGGCTAAATTGTCCACCTCCGCGGAATTCGTCAACGTGTCGTTCATCTGCTGCCTGTCCGCAGCAATGTCGTACTGCTCCACCACCTCAATCTCATTTTTTGGTTCCGGCACTGCCTGCTGCTGCGGCTGCACCGCTGTTTTGCTAAAATCAAGTCCCATATGCATCAACTACCTCTCTTAAAAATTTTATCGCGCCATGACTGGCGCCCATTAGATGGAATTCTCCCAAAATCCGGCACCTGCAAATCATAGAGGTACTCTCCGATTTGGTGTTCTTCCATTAATTTCCGGTTCAGATATTTCTCTATGCTCTGGTAGCCCGTAGGCACCAAGAACAGCACGTCAAACCCTGCCAAGTTCAGGAAGGATACCAGTATGGAATCCTCCAGCGTCATTATTTCCTCCGCCGTGTTAATATAGAGGAACTTTGGGTTCTTCTTGGTAAAATCAAATTTCTGCACCATCCGCAGCACTTCTTTTTTCAGGTTCAGGATCACCCCGATTATGGTGTACTCCATGCCATTCTCAAAGGTGCCTTTGATAATCCTCTGTTCAATCAGAAGCTGCAGCTTATCCAAAATATGCTCCTGTATCTCTTCCCGCAGGAACCCATACTGGTAACTGGGATGGCTTTTAATCTTCCCCCGCTGCAATTTCCCATTTTTAAAAAATTCTGCCGCATAGGGCTTGACGGGATTGGGCTCAGCGGTGTTAATATAGGGGACTTTCCGTGATACCACCGTATCGCTGGTAACGAGCTTCTTTATGCTGGCCCAATACTCGGATACCCCATGCCTCACCCCGGAAACCTTGGCATAAATCACCGGGACATTCACTGTCCCTTCCACAGTGCTGAAATTCGGCCTGTACTTTGGCTCCTGCTCCCAAAGGATGGCAATTTCCTCATACATGGTCTGCAAGGTGACTGCATTTGCCTTCGAAAACTGCTGGTTCCGGTATAGGCCAGAATCTTGGTACATAATGGCGTCCAGTTCCCGCTCCGCATGGTAAGCTGCAGTCCCCATCCGTATCCCGGAATTGTCCCGCGGGAACCTGTCCACTGCCATAGACTCCGGATAATTCACCTCATAGAGCAAATTATCCTCTAGGCAGCAGCTTACATTTAAATCCGGCACCAATACCAGCACATCTACCGGAAGGCGCGCCAGCACCCGCACAAACATGGCCTCCTGCCTGCTCCTGCACCCGCCCAGATAGACAAAGCAGCCAATCTCCGGCATCTTCCAATTGGAAAAAAGTTCTGGCTGGTACCGTTTCAGCCAGCAAATAAGGTAGACTGCCTGATTCGTCAGCTTATTCAGGTTCATGCCCGGCCTGCCCGCTTCTTCCAGCATAATATCCAGAAATGCTTTGGAAATCAGCCGCTGCAGTTCTAAGTTTGCGGTATATTTGATATTATTTGCCGCCAAATCCGCAAGCATCTGCTCCGGCTCCCGGTAGTTTTTCCGGGCTACGCTGCTGATTTCTTCCATGGTGGGCTTTGGGATTTCCTGCTCCAGCACCAGCAGGTTCCGCTTGCCCTTTGTAACCTCCAGCTGGAACTGGAACAAGTCATTTAAGTACGTCAGCTTATCCTCCACCCCATGGATCCTGCAAAAACAGTTATAAAAAAGGTTGGGATCATTCCCCCGGCTCCTCGGTTCTGTCTTGGCATCTGAAAGCCCTTTGCCAGAAACCCATGCATTGGTGCAGTTGAAAAACTTTGGCTTTTGCCCATAGAGCCGTTCCTTATCCAATTCCCGCGCCGCTTCTTCCCGCAATGATTTCAAGCTGAAATTTTCCGGGAAAGGTTCCATGTTTTCCCCTTCCCATGCAAGGGAAAGTGCAGAAGTTAAATCCAATTTTAAGTATTTTTCGTCCCCATGGTACTGCAGGAGCACAATGTCGCAGCCTGCGCCGGAAAGGACTGCCATCAGCATCAGCTCGTAATTGCTGATTTCCCCCTCATAGAGAATCTTGGGGATTTTCTGCTCCCCCAGCTGGTTCACCACCCGCTCAAATTTATAGTACAGCCAGCACATGAACTTAATATATGCATTTTTCAGGATGTTTTCGTTCTTCCCCGCCCGGCGCATCCCGTCCAAGGTATCATAAATAGCAAGGGATACCTGCTCCCGCTGGTATCCCTTCATCCTTGGCAGCCATTTTTTCAGGCTGGCAGAAAGGAACCCGGTGCTCATCTCAAACCCCATCCCCATGATTTCCCCATAATAATCCAGCTGCTGTTCTCCCGGATTGGGAATCCTGCCCTCAATGACAACACCAGACGTCCTTGCCGCTTCGTAATATTTTTGAATAAACCCATGGATTTCCCTATTATACCCATTAATCCTGTAAAAAAATACCCCTTCCTCCCTCCGGTTCCCCGGCTCTAAAAAATACTCGTCTAAGCTTGAAAGCTTTTTATGTCCAAACATAACTTTTTCTAACACCTTCAATATCTGTTCATCTTGTTCTTGTTCATCACAAACCCAAGGCCCGCGCCTACCATGCCGCCCAATATATGGGTCAGGTTGGACACATTGTCCTGCACAAACAGCCCTTCATAGGCTTGCTGCCCAATGTAAATCACCGCAACCAATAGGAATGTCAGGGGAATTTCCCCTTCCCTCATAGAAGTAAAGGAGGACAGGAGAATTAATGCAAATACCACGCCGCTTGCCCCTAACAGCCCAGCCCGCGGGAAAAAGATAAAATGCACCAGCCCCGTCGCCAATGCAGTTGCCAGTATCACAAACAGCATATTGGCAGAGCCGTACTTTTCCTCCAGCAGCGGCCCTACCACCAATATCAGCGTAATGTTGCCAAAAAAATGCTCCCACCCTGCATGGCCCAGCACGTGCCCGAACATCCTTACATATGTCAGCGGGCTTAAAAGGGAAGAGCGGTAAACGCTGAAAAACGCTTGGTTGGCAAACCCCCGGGTAACAAAATTCAGCACCATTGCCCCAAAGCACAGGATGGCAAAACTTAAGATTACCGGTGAATTAAATGATACTTTCATCTTTCTGTTTCCAGACATACCTAAAATCCTCATTTCACATTATTTTCCATTATATCTTTTCTTACACTTTATTACAATGGATTTTCATGATTTAACGAAAAATTAAGAAAATTTCCCCTCGAAATCTTGCAACTCGTGAAAAATATGTTCAATGAACACATTGCCCCCTTCTATCCGATAAAGCATAAAATACCTATGGGCCATAAAATTAATCCGCTTATATCCATATTTTTTCAATCTTGGATTCGTGCAATCTTTCAGGCTTCCAGCTACACGGGTTAAATTTTCCTTTGTGATTTCAAAATCCTCCAGCAAGTTCCGGGCTGCCTGTTCATTTTTCTTTTCCAGCAATAAGTACCGGATAAAATTATCCAAGTCCTCTTCTGCATCCTCTGCCACAAATACTTTATAATCCATACTTATCCCTCATACCAGAAACCACATCTTCGGCATCCCTGTAGTTTCCCTGCTTTACATGTTCTCTGGAAACACGCAGTTTTCCAAGCATTTCTTCCTCGGACAGCGGCAGATATGGGCTGCACCCTGCCACAGTCCTCCTGAGTTCAAATGGAAAACCATTATAAGCAACTGCCTGCGTTAAAAACATCTTAATGGCCGCAGTAGTATCTGTGCCCAAATCCTGAAATAACTGATCCGATTTCATTTTTAATTCATCGTCCACCCGAACTTGTATTGTGCTTGCCATACGATTCCTCCTCACCTAGGCTTACCTGCATACCGCAGGATTAACTTTGAAAATACTGCCAAATCAATGCTGCCACCTTATAAACCTCTGGGCAAAATCCCGGATGCAGCCTCTACCGGTTTTCCTGCCTCTTTCTTTTACCCTGTAAACCCCCGGACAAAATCCCGGATGTACCCATACCCTACTGCCAAGTTGATATTCTGCCCAGCGTCAAACCCTGCCGTGCTAATCCCAATCACTTCCCCATACATGTTCAGCACCGCCCCGCCGGAGCTTCCGTTGGAAATGGGCGCCGTAAACTGGATCATGTCCACATCCTCCACGGTCCGGAACCCGGAAATTATCCCGTCAGATACGGAATTGAACAGCCCAAGGGGGCTGCCAATGGCAACCACCCGCTGCCCCCGGACAAGTTTTTTTTGCCCACCATAAATAGGGAGGGGCTGCAATGGGCGGTCTATGCGCAGGACTGCTAAGTCCAGCACGGAATTGTATTTTATCATTTCATCAGTCTGGTAGGCTTTTTCATCATCCTCAATCCTTACCGAATAATATCTTCCCCGGCAGGCCACATGGTTATTCGTCAGGATATAGCCCGCCCGGCCGACCATAATCCCGGAGCCGCCGCCCAAGATATTCCCCCGTTCGTCATGTACCATAATCTGCACCACGGAGGATGCTAACTGCGCCAGCTCTTCGTAAGCCAGCTCCCTTCTGGGGCTTGTGGAAGGCTGGGCTGGCCTTACCTCCCAATTACTTTGCAGGCTTGCCCTCCCATCCGCTGGGAATGGCTGGGTTTGCCCGGCAGCCCGGCCAGCTTGTAAGCTTTGCCCATGGCTTGGCCTTCCATTGCCGGGGAAAGGCTGGCCTTGGCTTGCCCTCCCATTGCTGGAGGAAGGCTGGGCTTGGCTTGCCCTCCCATTGCTGGGGAATGGCTGGCCTTGCTGGGCTGCCGCCCTTCCGCCGCGCCGGGATTCCAGCATTTCCTTCGTCCTTCTGTCGCGTTCCGGCACCCTTGTGTCTACCACACGATGCACCGCCCCAGTGTGCGGCTCTGTTCCAACTGCATTTGCTAAATTTTCAGTACGAAGACGGTTATTGCAGTACGCCCCAGACATATTCCCAGACATGCTCCCCCTGCCTTGGAACTTCCCTGGCTGGTATTCCGGGACATCAAACTGCCCCAAATTCCCCGCCACGCACTTCCGGGACAGCCCCAGCCGTTCCAGTTCCGGTGAAATATCCTGCTTAGCCTGCAGCAGGAGCACATCCATCCCCAGTAAGGTAAGCAGGTAACAGAACAAATACTCCTGCGGCTTGCAAATATCAGAAAACACCGCCTTCATGGAGCGTCCCGGCTCCCATGCCTGCAAGGCCGGGGCTATGGTTTCATCCAGCCAAAACAGCACCTTCACCATAAAATTTTTTTCAATGGATTGATTCATCCCCTGCTTTCCCTGCCCAAGCAAGGCAAGGATTTCTACGCATGCCTTACTGATTATGCAGGAAACCTGCTGGTCCTGTATCGCAGTTTTCAGGGAAATGCCCTGCGTTTTACTGCACGCCCATTTTTCATAAGCCCCGGAATAAAACCCTGCATCTTCTGGGGACGCCAGCCGGGGCAGGCTGTTTTTCCTGTTGTAAAATCCCTGCCCAAGCTCCATCTGTTCTGTCAAGGTCCTGTCCATATCCCCTATTTCCTTAGCCATTGACCCGTTGCTGCCTACAATCCGCAAAAACTGCACATCCTTGCAGCCATTGCGCCATCCGCCTTTCACCTGCTTAAATTCTTCCACCGAAGATAACCCAAGCGCATTGCGCCTTGTCCTAAAATTCCCTTCCTCCATGGGAAACCACCTGCCTTATCCCTTTGTATTGCCGCCGCACTGTACTCCGCCAGAATAAGCGGCTTACTCCTGCCCCTTGTTCCGCCCAAACATGCGCGGAACCCCTGCCCCTTGTTCCCCCGACATGCGCGGAACCCCTGCCGCTACGCTTTTCCATCTGTGGCTGCCCAAAAATCCATCCACGCTTTGCAATTGATTGCCTATCTGCTATTTTACCATATTCCAGTAAAAAGAGGGAGGAAAACTGAAAGAAAGTTTATCCCCTGCACAAAAATTAAGCCCCCATACTTCCAATGCCAAACGCCTCCTTAAATTTGGAAGGCCCTGTCTTGAAATCATATCCCATGCATGGCCCATAAGAATTTCGTTGAGTAAACCACTCTATAATTTTTCCAATAAATGTGCTAATGTTAACCTATGCTTATCCGTTGGAGGAAATGGAATATGACAAGGAAAGAACAAAAAGAAGCCAGAAAAGCACAAATTATTCAGGCCACACTGGATTTATTTGTAGAACGTGGATACTATGGCACGAAAACAAGCCAAATATCCCGGCGGGCAGGGATTAGTGAAGGCCTGCTGTTCCACTATTTCCCTACAAAGGAAATCCTGTTGGAAGAACTGGTAAATATTGGCTTAGAAGGGATGCGTATGCCAATGCAGGCCAAAGCCAAAAACGGCTTGGACTTTTTTTACCAATTTACCAAAATGCTGTTTTTGCAAGTGGGAAACAATCCTTTTATTGCAAAAATGTTTGTATTCATGGGGCATGTGGTATGGGCGGAGGACATACCTGAAAAGCTCCGCCATCTGGCAGCTTCGGTAGATACCATTTCATATTGCCAGCGCTGGGTAAAAATAGGGCAGGAAGACGGAAGTATCCGGAAAGGGAATGTACTGTCACTGTCAAATATGTACTGGTGCGCGGTTCATGGAATTATGGAACAGTATGCTTTGCATCCCGAAATCCCATTGCCGGAACCAGAATGGATTGTAAGTATGTTAGGAAACGAGAAAGGGCTGATAAAAAATGAGTGAGAACAAAAAGAAAATCGTAATCGTAGGGGGCGGCATTGCCGGGCTGTCCGCAGGGATTTATGGAAAGTTCGCCGGCTATGACGTAGATATTTACGAAAAAAACAAAGTTGCCGGCGGGCAGTGCATGGGCTGGGACCGGAAGGGCTGCCACATTGACAATTGTATCCATTGGCTTACCGGAACAAAAAAAGGGACCTCCCTCCGTAAAGTATGGGAAACCGTAGGGGCATTAAATGAAAATACAGAATTTGCAGGCTGCGGCAGCTTTTATACAAGCGCCAAGGGGAATTCGCAGGTAACGCTCTGGAAGGATTTAGGGAGGACGGAGGCAGAACTGCTCAAATTATCCCCGGAAGATGGGGCGGAAATAAAAAAATTTGTAGAGCATGTAAAATACGCAGTGAACTGTGAAATACCAGCCGAAAAACCTATGGATGCCATGGGAATCACGGATTATCTCCATATGGGCATTTCCATGGCAGATATGCCAAAAGTAATGAAAGAATATGGCTCCATTGATTTGGAAGAACTGTCTGGGCGGTTTAAGCATCCTGCACTGAAAGCGCTGTTCACCGATTATCTGCCCAAAGAATATGTTGCAAGCTCATTTCTCGTTTCTTATGCCAGCATAGTATCTGGAAATGGCGAAATCCCAATGGGCGGCTCTTTGGCAATGGTAAACCGTATGGTGGAACGGTTCCAGCAGCTAGGCGGGAATTTATACTGCAATGCGCCAGTTCTCCGGATTCTGGTAAAAGATAAAAAGGCAACCGGCATTGAAACGGCAGAGAAACAAACGGTATCGGCGGATTATGTCATTTCATCCGTGGATACCATGGAAATGTTTGGAAATTTACTTGGGAAAAAGTATATGGACGCAAAATGGCAGTCCTGTTATGCAGATACTGGGAAATATCCCCTTTTCAGCGCTGTCCAGGCGGCATTTATGGCAGATCAGGACGCCTATGGCGGGAAAGGGACGATTTTCTTCGACTGCCTTCCTTTTGAAACGGGAGGAAGGAAAATAGGGAGGATTTCGGTGAAAAGTTATGAATATGAACCTGAATTTGCCCCAGCAGGGAAAACCGTGCTCCAAGTAAATGTCCCCCAATTTGATAAGGAATACTTATACTGGAAGGGGCTTTCAAAGGAGGAATATGGGAGCCAGAAAAAAGAAGCAGCCAAAGCAATCGAGGAACGGCTCCTGACGCAGTTCCCTAAACTTCAGGGGCATATGGAATTTCTTGATTGTTGGACGCCGGTTACTTACGAACGGTACTGCAACGCATACCATGGGGCATATATGGGCTTCATTACGAAAAAAGGCGTAAAGCCTTTCCGCGTGAAAGGAACCATAAAAGGAATAAAAAACCTGTATATCGCCAGCCAGTGGATTATGGCGCCGGGCGGGCTCCCAGTAGCAGTAACGGCAGGAAAGTTCGCCATATGGCGGATTGCCCGGAAGGATAAAAGGACGATGGGTTTCCTATAGAATGGAAATAAGAAGCTAACTTGAAAAAGTAAATTTCAGTACAGATGGAAATAAGAATTCCCGCCCCCTATTGCAGAACCTGCCATTTTCACCTATAATAAGTTGAAACGAAAAATCAAGAACCGCACAAAATGAACATTGGCACAAAAACCAAAATCAGGAACCGCACAAAATGAACATTGGCACAAAAATCAAAATCAGGAACCGCACAAAATAAGCATTGGAACAAAAAGCCAAGAACAGGAGTATCCCAAAATGAACCTTTCCCTTCCTGCCTACAGCATTGGCGCACTGCTTTACTGCCCTGCCAACAATGCGGGCATTGTAAATTCACTGGTAAATGAAAAATTCGGCAAACAATTTTCCCTTGCCCTCTGCCTTGAGGACACCATACAGGACAATTGTGTTGCCGATGCAGAAAATATACTGGTTTCTTCCCTTCAGGCGCTGCAGCTGCGCCATGCCCAAAAGCCATTTTACCTGCCCAAAATTTTTATCCGCATCAGGAACCCGGAACAGGCCATCCGCCTGCTGGACAGGCTGAAAGACGCCGAAGCCCTTATTACGGGCTTTAACATCCCTAAATTTTCATTGGGAAACGCAGACGCTTACCTTAAAGTATTGGGGGAAATAAACAGGCATAGGGAAAACCCTTGTTACATAATGCCGATTTTAGAAAGCCCCGACCTCGTCCACCTGCTGGACAGGGCAAACATCCTGTACAGCCTGAAAGAAAAATTGGACAGCATTTCCCAATACGTGCTGAATATCCGGGTGGGCGGCAATGATTTGTGCCACAGGTTCGGGCTCCGCAGGCGCAGCAACGAAACTATTTATAAAATCCGGCCTGTGGCAGATATTTTCTCTGATATCATCACGGTATTTGGCATGGACTATGTGGTTTCCGGGCCTGTGTTTGAGTATTACGACGGCAAGGACTGGGAGGCTGGGCTGGAACAAGAACTGGATGACGACAGGCTGTGCGGCTTTATTGGCAAGACTGTCATCCACCCCAACCAAATCCGGCTGGTAAATGAAGCCTATAAAGTGCCGCTAAAGGATTACAACGATGCAAAAGCCATCCTTGGCTGGGATGCCAATTCCCCCTCCTTGGTGGCCGGGAGCATTGTGAAAGAACGGATGAACGAATACAAGACCCATTATAACTGGGCCTTGCGGACGCTCCTGCTGGCAGAAGCATATGGGCTAAAGTAAATGATGCCCTGCCAGTTTTCAGGGAAGTGCCAAAACTTTCTTACAAGTACCTGCAAAATGCCTGATTTATGGGATTTGCGAAAACACTTAATCCGAAATTCTCACACTCCCGTTTCCGGGCAGTCCCACAGCAATTGCAGCATGGATACTAATTCGGGCAATTGCCTTATGCATCTGCCAATTTTTTAATAATCCCGCAGGACTTATAATGCTTGAGGGGATAGTATGCGACAGGGACATTTTTTTCCTCTGCCAGTCGGAGGATATGGGCTAGGGATTTGTCATTTTTACAGTCCTGCCGGACTAATACCTTCCATGGGACACGGCGCAGCAAGACCCGCGTGGTTTCCCCAATCCCCGGCTTTACCAGATTGATGTCCGTGATACCAAATTCCCGGGCTATCTGTTTTACCTCATCGATACCTAGGTCTTTTTGGGGGCTCCTTTCATCCATTCCTAACTTTTCCGCTGTTTCTTTCCCTCCCCTTCCTGCGGGCAATCCCTCACCCGTGCCTTTCTGGAAACTGAATTCTTTTTCAATAGCTTCAATAAAATGATAAGACAAATCCGCATGTTCCAATTCCCCATAATACACTGCGCCATGGAAATCATTTTCCCCAATGATATCCCCACGCAGGAAGGTCCGGCTCACCAGCCCTGACACCGTGCAGTTCAGGCAGGAGCTTGGGATTAAAATGTCCTCATGGGTCCCGCACAGCTCCGTAACATTTGCCGGGTCAGCCAATACGGCAAGCTCCGGGGACACGCCGGGATAGGCGGAAATTTCTTTCTGCAGTTCCTTAAGGATTGCCCCTTTCCCAACCCAGCCGTCGACAAACAGCAAATCCTTTGGCCTGTATTTTCCCAGCAGGAACTTCATGGCATTCCGGTCAATTCCCCTTCCCCGGATAATGGAAATGGAATAGTGGGGCACATCCAGATGGTAGTTCTGCCGGAGGAAATGCTTCAGCAAAATCCCAATGGGAGTCCCCGCCCTTGCCAGCGATACCAGAACCACGCGCTCCCCTTTTTTCTGCATGATTTTATCTGCCAACGTACCAACGGCCTTTGCAGTAGGTTTCGCATCATGCCTTAAGGCTTCCCGGTAGGTTTCCATATATTTTGGCGTAGGCACATACTCTATGGGGAGCATTTCGCAATAATGGCGGCCTGCTTGTATTTCCTTTTCCCGTTCCTCCGTAGGCTGGGGCTGCACCATCCCAGTGATGTCTTTCAGTAAAAAAATGACGTCGCTTTCTTTGTAAGAGCTCCTCAACTTTTCTGCACCACGCTTTCCCGATAAAAACTTCCCCTTTCACGCGCTACGCTTTCCCTGTAAAAACTTCCCCTTTCATGCGCTACGTTTTTCCTATAAAATTGCTTGACCCTACCTATCACACGCTCCCTGTAAATCATTTTCATTCCCTGCACCACCTGACAAAATAAATGTCCCTGCTGCCGCTATGGTAAATGGCATTGCACAGGGATGCCTTTCCCGGTTCTGCCAAAGCATCTATTTTCCCCTTACATTTTTCCGGAAAATCTTTTTCTTTTCCCGTGGCGGATTCTCTTCGGCCATCTATCCCTTGCCCATATTCTTCTGGGAAATTGTCCTTTCGGCCAAGTTCCGGCTCTGCGTCAGTAATTACCAGCACCATATCATACACTGCCAAATCATACAGGTATGTTACGCGCCCCTTATCATAAAGGCTTACCAATTCGTACCGTTCATGCAGGGGATATGCCAAGCCTTGGCTCACAAGGATGGGGCTGCGGGTGGTTGCATGGCATTTCACGCGGCAGCCCATCTTTTGTATCTCCTGCCCCACATACAAGGGGGCATACATAAATTCTTCCGTGCCAAGGACAAGGATTTCCTGCCCTGCCCCAAAGGGGATTTTTCCCTTGATTTCCTGCCATAACTTGCCGCAGGCCTCCTGGTAGGCTGCGCCTTTGTGGAGCCTTCTGGCATTGATATGGCCTGAAACAGAAAATTCCTGATAAAGATACCCTTCTTTTATGCCTTCTTCCGGCTTATCCCTGTTTTCATGGGATGGCTGGGATACATTGCCCAATTTGTATGGAAAAGGGCTATCTGCCTTATCCTTGCTTTCGCAGGAAGAATAGTACGGATTTCCAGAAAACGGCTGATGCAGGCCTTTACGGGAGGGCTGGCATAGGTTCTCCGGCAACGGCTGGCATTTATGGTAAATCCCGTCATCCTTGCAGCGTTTTGCAAGCTCCGGGTATTTGCTGTGGTCGGTTTTCACAAGGTAGACCAGATCAATCCCATTCTGCCGGTATCTTGCCTGTGCATTGCCATCCATCCCGTTCAGCAGGGATGCAACGGAAAAGTTCAGGCCTTCCCCATATTCCTGCCGGATTAACTGGATAATCTTCCAAATGGTATTCCCAGTCGTCACCTCGTCCTCCACGAACACAATCCGTCTGGCCTTAAACCGTGGCTTCGCATCTGGCCCTGCCTCCATAGCCGCAGATGGCAGGGCTCCCGGACAACCCGCAGGTGCCAAAGGAAGGTTATCGTCCCTAGCCCCAAGAATTACCGCATCCAAGTCATTTTTCACCACTTTCTGTTCCGTGGCATGGCTGTGGGATTCAGAAAAATACAGGTATTCCACCCCTTCGATCTGTTCCCGCGTCGTCTGCATATAGTCTGTGCCAAGCTGCACTGCCAAAGCCTCCCCAATGGCAGTTGCCGTTTCTGCAAAGCCTACCAGCAGCAAACGCTCCCCTTGGTAACGCTGCTTTACCAATCCTGCCAAGGCAGAAAACATTTCCAATGCCTTAACAGGGTTTACCGGGATATGTTTCCCTTGGTATTTGTTGACGACCAAGTAATTCCGTTTTGTATTGTTTTCCCGTTTGGCAACTAGAACCATCCCTTTTCCTTCCATTCTGTCCCCCATTCAAAAAAAACCATCTTTCTGCTAAAGCGTATTTGAAAAATGCCCGAAACGATGGGCTTCAAAATATTACTTTTCCGTATCAGATGATATTTTTTGCATATATTCCCCAAACCCTCTGTACAATTCAGGGTACATCCTTGCTGTTGATATTTTCATTGTTTGCAGCTCCTTCTTTATCTTGGGCACCCCAAACGGATTAATGTAGATTTCTTTCAAAAAATCCTTGCTTTTCGGTTCTCTTCCCTTTTCTTGTAATAATTTCTTATATTCTTGCTGTATACTTTCTAAGGCAAGGTATAAATACGGCTCCTCTGCCTCCTTTTGCGGCTTCGCCATCAGATTATATGCAAGAAACGTTCCACTCTGAGCTAAAATCCTTGAATTGCTTCTACGTATCACCAATGGCCTTGGATATTTATCAATGCGCGGATTGGGCACGTAATTTTTCAAATCACGCGAGGTTTCTATCAAATATTCTGGTGACATATTATGGACAAAATACTCTGAAACTACATTATCATATGCATCAAAAAGAACTGGCGAAATATTTTCGGGATTTGGAACAAAATCCCCTTTTGATAACGAAAGCACTGCCTCGTTATAAACCAAAGGGTTAAACAGCACTACTTTCGGCTGATAAATATATTCATCTACTTTCTTTTGGTCCGTTGGATCATCTGGGTTCAATGCAAAATGCAAAGCAACCAGCATATCGCTTGAAAAATCCAAAAGGCTCGTCGGCATCCCATAATGCTGTAATAAGCACGTATGCTCCGCAATCCCTTTTGCCTGATCGCTCCAAAGGGTTGGATCTGACAATGTAATATAATAGGCTGCTTTTAAGAACCTTGTCTGGTTAGCATATAAAGACACATTTTCATCCAAATTCCGGAACAGGCTTGGCAATAATTGAAACGTATCGCTGCACACCCCTCTGTACCAATAATCACCGCCTCCCCATCCCTCTACGAAGGAACAGGCTTTTTCTACATACTCACCTAAAGTGCTAACAACTGTCCGTCCTTCTACCCACTTATCAATTATCCTGTAACGGCCATCGAAACCTGCCCGTTCCATATTTTTCCCCAGCAAGCTATCCTGAACCTCTATTCCCATAAAATCATGGATAACCGACAGGCTCCCTGAAATTTGCCCCTGCAAAGACGAAGCATTCCTTAGCTTCACAAGCATGTCCCCGCCTTTTTCATAAGCTTCAAACCATTTCTTTTCCTGCGCGAAAAACTCTGCAAATATTTTTCTCCTGTCTTCATACTCTAACAAATACTTATCGTAAACTTCAAACAAATATTGGCTTAAAGCCCCTAACGTCCCACGTCCGGAATAATCAATTTTATCCAGTTCACCCTTCAAAATGTCCCTACAAATTTTTTTGTCGCTAAAAACATCAATTCTGGCTAATTTGCCCAGATATTGGTCAAATATCATCCCTATCCGCAGTTCATAAGAGCCTATGCGAATCTCTCCACTTGTTAGTAGCCTATGCAGTTTCTCTTCAATCTGCGCATCCTCCCCCTCATGCCAATCAAATAAGATATCCTGTATTAATAACAGGTACTGTTCCAATGACAAATCAAGCATATACAGCATATTTAAATCACAAAACGCTTCTTTTGCAGCAAAAGCCACCCTCCGGACACTTTCAAAAAGATATTCTTTCTTTTTGGAAAAAAACATCTTTTTACATATATCGCTATATGTACAAGATACCTCAACTTCCTTCTGTATAAACCCAACAATATTTAACATTTCTGCATATATAACCATACAAATCTTACGAAGGATGCTTTCTAGCTTCCAGACATTATTTTCCTCTGTAAAATCATTTAGAATCAAGTTAGGCAACTCATCTGGCATTTCTTTTTCAATTTTCCCAAAAATATCCTCAAAATTCTCACAGAAATATTTTGTGATAAAAATCCAATTCGGCTTTGATAACCCATTCTCTGACAATATCCGTTTATATTGCGCAAATACATCAAAGGCCCATGACTTCACAAAAGCCATATTCCTCCTTCCCCGGTCATAGGGAGCTATATAATGCATGACTTCATGGACTAAAAGCCTGATAGTCTTCCCAAATTCCATAAATGCCCCATATGGCAAGTGAAATACCACAAACCTTGTACTTTTTGCATCACAGTCTTTTAGCTTATACATTGTGCTATGGACTTTTGTGGCTGCTTCAAAATCAACGCAAAAAACAATTTCGTATTGCTTTGTCCCATCATTCCGTGGCAGCCCATACCCTAAATTAAAAATGGCCGAAATGATTCCATAATACATCCTTAAAATATCACTATATGACCCAGAATAAAATAATTATGGTAAGGAATTTCATAAATCGGGGCAGTTGCCTGATTAATATGGAGCAAAACGGTCTGTACTTTATTATTCAGCGAACACAATTCCTCATGCTCCCCTTGCTTTATATAATTTTCAACAAAATCTGCATAAGCCTTATATTGCCGCTGAAGTATTGGTTTCCACCATAAACAGTTCTTAGCATTTATCATCCTTTCATATTCTTTCCATATAAATCTAGATACAGGCGGAATTTTTATCCCATCCATCTGGGCTGCTTCAGCCGCATGATCTTCCTTAATTTCTACCATGCCAACCGTAACCAAATCAGGATCAATTCCATTTTCTTCTTTTAAAGACCAGTAAGTACGGCTGCTGGCAACATATTTTTTATAGAACGAAGAAACCCCATTAAAAATACCATCATCCGAATTATCAAAACAGGATAAGGCTGCCGGATGGTTTGGTATCTCAACCTGAATACATCCCTTCCCGAGCATTAATTGATTTATAGCAATATCCTTGTATGCTGCCTTGAATTTATTACGCAGAACGGTTTGCAGATCATCATAAGCGTTATCCTTAAGCTCACTGGATTTCATATTAAGCCTAACAATCAAGTCTGCCTCTGGCTCTCCCAAAAAGTTCGGATTGTTCAGCCCGCAGAAAGAACAAATAGAACCAAATAATTCTTCTTTTCTCCAATCTTGTTCCATGGACATTTGGCGAAGCGTTCCTATCGCCCCTGAAAGGCTTTTGATTGTGTCAGCTAAAAAAATCCCCACAAAATCCTCTGCCCCTAATGAATGGAATCCCTGCCATATGACTTCCCGCCCTTCTAAAGCCTGTGAAATTTTTTGGCAGGCTTTGCTTTCTAAATCCCTGATATCACAAACACGCTTTTTCAGCCTTGCTGTTACAATACCATATATCCCATACTTATTTTCATCCATCCCCGGCACATCAATTAGGCTAGAACTACCTAGTTTCCAATTAAAACCATTTTGTAATGGAATTAAATGTAAACGCTGAACTGTCCCATTCCAAGATCCAACATCTTCTGTTTCAAAAAATCGGGAGAATTTATCAACTTCTGTTATTGTTACCCTGTCATAAGGCGACCAGGATAAATACGGAAACTCTTCTCTCCCATTCAACGGTTCTTGCGTTGTATCTATCCATAATGATACAACCCACCCTATATCCTTATTCATATCTTTTTCCCCTTCGTACCGAATTTCTTATAGGCTATAAATCAAAAATGACCCCTTTTACAAGGAGTCATCTATTAAATTAGCCACATATCCGTTCTCATCGAACTGTAAGCTGCTGTAGGTCTGTTCATCCATAAACTCCTGTTCATGTAAATCCAGAAAACTATTGTGGCAAGGCCTGTCACGTTCTGCCTTTAGCGACTTCAACAGAGTTTCCAAATTATTTACTTCAGCTGGAGTATGTGTAACTTCTAAGTTCTCCATAAACAAATACTGCCCCTTTCCTCCTTAATTACATCCCTCAATATAGCAAATAAAGAATGTTATACATTACATGATATACCCATATTTGCCAATTTGTCAACATTTTTTAAATCAAACAGCGCTTCTTTCTATTATTATAATATAATGTGAAGCCCCTATACCTCCATATTAATTTCTTATAGCCTGCGCCTTTGATAAGCGCAGGCCATATGGCTATTTCCACATCTTATTCTATTGTCTGCCCATAATAAGCATTTGCCCCATGTTTCCGGTAATAATGCTTATCCTGCAGTTCCTGCGGCGCAGGCTGGATACGGGGATTGATGGTTTCTGCCCGGTATGCCATCTTTGCCACTTCCTCAAGCACCACTGCATTGTGCACGGCTTCGTGGGCGTCCTTGCCCCATGCGAAGGGGCCATGGTTCTTGCAGAGCACTGCCGGGACTGCCATCACGTCTTTCCCCATCTTCTGGTAAGCGTCCACAATCAGGTGCCCCGTGTTCTCTTCGTATGCGCCGTCAATTTCCTCTTTTGTCAGGCAGCGCAGGCAGGGGATTTCCCCATACATGTAATCTGCATGTGTTGTCCCATAGCAGGGGATGCTGCGCCCTGCCTGTGCCCAGCTTGTGGCATAGGAAGAATGGGTGTGGACAATCCCGCCGATTTCCGGGAAGGCCTTGTAGAGCTCCACATGGGTAGCGGTGTCGGAGGAGGGGTTTAGCTTCCCTTCCACCTTATTGCCGTTTAAGTCCATGACTACCATATCCTCCGGCGACAGCTTTTCATAATCCACGCCGCTTGGCTTAATGACAAATAAGCCCTGTTCCCGGTCAATGCCGCTGACATTTCCCCAGGTAAACGTTACAAGCCCGTACCGGGGCAAATCCATATTTGCTTCATATACTGCTTTTTTCAGTTCTTCTAACACGATAATCACCCATTCCTTTCGTCCTGCTCAGGCACACATAATAATGAAAAATATTATTTTTCACAGTATCTCCTTTTCTATTTTAAGAAATCTACGGCTGCACGCTCAATGGGGAGCCCTGTGCTGTAGCGTCTGATAAATTCGTCAAACCCTTCCACGTCTTTTGCATCCGGCTTTACGGTTGTGCTCTTCTGGCCGGAAAATACTTTTTCCTCCAGATACTGGGACAAGGTTTCCCCTTCTGCCTTATTCTTCATATAAGAAGCTAACAACGCGATGCCCCATGCGCCGCCTTCCCCGGCTGTTTCCATGACGGAAACCGGCGTGTTGACTGCTGCAGCCATTACCTTCTGGCCTACGCCCTTTGTCTTAAAGAGCCCGCCATGGCCCATCAGCTCATCCAGCTTGACGCCTTCTTCTTTCAGGAGGATATCAAGGCCTGTTTTCAACGCCCCAAGGGAGGTAAACAAGTGTACGCGCATGAAGTTAGCAAGGTTAAATTTGCTGTCCGGCGTGCGCACAAACAGGGGGCGGCCTTCCTCGAAGCCTGTAATATGCTCCCCGGAGAAATAATTATATGCCAGCAGCCCGCCGCAGTCTGCGTCCCCTTCCAAGGCCTTATTGTACAATACGGAAAACAGCTTTGCCATATCTGCTTCTACGCCGAAACTTTCTGCAAATTCTTTGAAAAGGCTTACCCATGCATTTAAGTCGGATGTACAGTTATTGCAGTGCACCATGGCTACTAGGCTGCCGTCCGGCGTTGTCACCATATCGATTTCCGGATGCACTTTCTCAAGGTTCTTTTCCAAGACTGCCATGGCAAATACGGAGGTCCCAGCGGAAACATTCCCTGTCCTTTGCGCTACGCTCTTGGTTGCTACCATGCCAGTCCCAGCGTCCCCTTCCGGCGGGCATACGGGAATCCCAGCTTTTAAAGTGCCGGATACGTCCAGAAGCTTTGCCCCTTCTTCCGTCAATGTGCCTGCCCCTTCCCCGGCAGTCAGCACCTTGGGGATAATGTCCTCTAAGTTCCATGGGAGGTTTTCCGGAGCAACCAGTTCATTGAACTGCGCTATCATTCTCTTGTCAAAATCCCCTGTTTCAATGTCAATGGGGAACATGCCGGAGGCTTCGCCTACGCCTAATTCCTGATGGCCGGTCAGTTTCCAGTGGACATAACCTGCAAGGGTGGTGAAATATGCAATGGAACTTACATGTTCTTCTTTATTTAAGATTGCTTGGTACAGATGGGCGATGCTCCAGCGCTGAGGGATGTTGTATTGGAATACTTCCGTCAGCTTTTTGGATGCTTCTTCTGTGATGGTATTCCTCCATGTGCGGAATGGCACCAGAAGCTCCCCATTTTTATCAAATGCCATATAGCCGTGCATCATGGCGCTGAAACCTACTGCGCCGATGGTTTCCACAGGGATGCCATACTGGCTCTTTACGTCCTCGGACATTTTCTGGTAGCAGTCCTGAAGGCCTTTCCAGATGGCGTCTAGGCTATAGGTCCAGATATGGTTTTCATATTGGTTTTCCCAGTCATGGGCGCCGGAGGCAATTGGGGTGTTGTCGCTGCCTACCAGCACTGCTTTGATTCTGGTGGAGCCGAACTCGATGCCGAGTGCGGTGGAGCCGGTTTGGATGTCTTTGATAATTTGTTCTCTTTCCATAGTGTAAAAACCCTCCAATTCTTTATGGTAAATATAGTGGACTCTTTGGGGACGGACGGCAATTTGGGGCAGCCCTCCCTCACACAAACTGGGCAACGCTCCGGCGAACTAACTGCTAACTCCGACCACGGAACTAACCACAAATAGCTTTACCACCTTGCTTGCCTATCCCTCCAGTTGCACAGGGCAAAAATACTCAATATAACCCGTTATACCTCCGTTTTTTGCCTTGTGCAACTGGAGGGATATCCAGCGCAATCTGGCAAAGCTATTTGCGGCCAGTTCCTCGGGATTTCAGGAAAGCCTTCATCCCTAAGTCTACGTAAGCAGTGGATTTCGCCTCCGCTAAGGACGCCCATGAACCGTTTGCTTAGAGGGAGGGCTGCCCCAAATTGCCTGTGTACTGGGAAACAACTTGTACATAGTATGTAACTGCTTTATAAAAGCGGAACTCCGTGCCAGCATAAAAAGTGTAATTCTAAAAATGTAACAGATTGTTCATCATACTGGCACGGAGGATGCTGCCTAGCTATTAGATATCCGCTTTTTCCCATGCTGCATTTGCAGTGAAAAGTATCTATACCCTTCCCACATTGCAGAAAGCCAGAAGCATCTGCTTATTTTACAAAGCCTTTTACTTTTTCATAAATGCCCTGTGCGTCGAGGCCGTATTTTTCCAGCAACTTTGCGGCTGGGCCGGACTCGCCGAATACGTCGTATACGCCGATTTTGCATACCGGGGTGGGGGCGTTTTCGCAGAGGCAGTCGCATACTGCGCTCCCTAGGCCGCCGATAACGGAATGTTCTTCTGCGGTAACGACTTTTCCGGTTTTCTTTGCGGAGTTTACGATAAGTTCCGTGTCAAGGGGCTTGATGGTGTGGATATTGATGACTTCTGCGCTGATGCCTTCGGCTGCCAATTTCTCTGCGGCTTCTAAGGACGCGCCTACGCACAGTCCGGTTGCCACGATGGTAACGTCTGTCCCTTCCCGGAGCAACACGCCTTTGCCTACTTCAAATTTGTAGTCTGGGCGGTCGTTGATAACTGGGACTGCCAGGCGGCCGAACCTTAAGTATACAGGGCCTTCCATCTCATATGCTGCCCGTACGGCTGCTTTGGCTTCTACGTCGTCTGCCGGGTTGATGATTGTCATGCCCGGGATGGTGCGCATCAATGCGATATCTTCGTTGCACTGGTGGGTTGCGCCGTCTTCCCCAACGGAAATGCCGGCATGGGTTGCGCCGATTTTCACGTTCAGGTGGGGGTATCCGATGGAATTGCGCACCTGCTCGAAAGCCCTGCCTGCTGCAAACATGGCGAAGGAGCTTGCGAAGGGCACTTTCCCGGTGCTTGCAATGCCTGCTGCAATGCCCATCATATTGCACTCTGCAATCCCGCAGTCAATATGGCGGTCTGGGAATTCCTTTTTAAATACCCCTGTCTTGGTGGCTGCGGCAAGGTCTGCATCTAAAACTACCAGATTATCATGTTCCCTTCCCAACTCTGCCAATGCGTTGCCGTAGCTGTCCCTCGTTGCGATTTTCTTTACTTCTGGCATAATGCTTCACCTGCTTTCTCCAATTCTTCCATGGCAATGGCATATTCTTCGTCATTCGGCGCTTTGCCGTGCCATCCGGCCTGATTTTCCATATAGGAAACGCCTTTCCCTTTGACGGTTTTCAGCACAAGGGCCGTCGGCATCCCCTTTGTTTCCCTTGCTTCTTGAAAGGCTGCCCGAAGGGCGTCGAAATCATTTCCATTTTCCACGTTGATAACATGGAAATTAAATGCTTTCAGCTTCTCATCAATGGGGTAGGGGGAGCACACATCGTCTATTTTTCCGTCAATCTGCAGGCCGTTATTATCCACAATCACTACAAGGTTGTCCAGTTTCCGGTGGCCGGCAAACATAGCTGCCTCCCAGACCTGCCCTTCTTGGATTTCCCCATCGCCCAGCAGGGTGTATACCCGGTAGCTGTCATTGCTGAGCTTTGCGGACATTGCCATGCCTACAGCTGCGGAAATGCCCTGCCCCAAGGAGCCGCTCGACATATCAATGCCGGGGGTGTGCTGCAGGCAGGGATGGCCTTGCAGGTGGGAGCCGATATGGCGCAGCGTCTTTAAATCCTCCACCGGGAAGAACCCGCGGTTTGCCAAGGTGGAGTAAAGCCCCGGCGCAGTGTGCCCCTTAGAGAGGACGAAGCGGTCCCGGTCTGCTTTTTTGGGGTCTTTGGGGTCTATGTTCATTTCTTCAAAATACAGGTAAGTGAAAACATCTGCCGCGGAAAGGGAGCCGCCGGGATGCCCTGCCTTTGCTGCATGGACAGCGGTAACAATGCCCTTCCTGACTTCATTGGCTGTTTTCTGAAGTTCTAAGTTTTCCATGTAACGTTCTCCTTTACTTTTTTATTCACCGAAAACTGCTTTGTAATCCTTCTGGAATTTCTCAATCCCTTGGTCGGTGAGGGGGTGCTTTGTCATCTGCTCAATGACGCTGTATGGGATGGTTGCGATATCCGCCCCTGCAAGCGCGCAGTCGTTTACATGTACGGTGCTGCGGATGCTGGCTGCAATGATTTCTGTTTCCAAGCCATAGTTTTCAAAAATCGTCACGATGTCTTCAATTAAGCTGATGCCCGGCTGGTTGATATCGTCCAAGCGGCCTAAGAATGGGGATACGTACGTTGCCCCAGCCCGTGCTGCAAGGAGCGCTTGGTTTGCGGAGAAAATCAAGGTTACGTTCGTCTTGATACCTTCGGCTGCCAGTACTTTCACTGCCTTTAAGCCTTCTACGGTCATTGGGATTTTTACAATCATGTTGGGGTGGATGGCTGCGATTTCACGGCCTTCTTTTATCATGCCTTCTGCGTCCGTGGTGGTTGCCTTTACCTCGCCGCTGATTGGGCCGTCCACAATGCTGGTGATTTCCTTGATAACCTCATTGAAGTCCCTGCCTTCTTTTGCAATCAAGGAAGGGTTGGTGGTTACGCCGCAGATGACGCCCATGTCGTTGGCTTTGCGGATGTCTTCTACGTTGGCTGTGTCAATAAATAGTTTCATATTGTCCTCCTTTGTTCTGCATTTATAGTTACGTTTCTATTTTACACGATTTGCCCTTGAAAAAATAGGCCATTTTTCAGTCTTTTTGGCACAAAAAACATATATGCCGCGTCCCCCAGATTGGGCGGGCTCCACTAGGCTCCAAGCCCATCCATCCGGGAAACCTGCCTTGCCATGGCTGCCACAAAATTTAGCGCCAAGCAGTAAGCCTTCTTCCTAAGATGCCTGCGGCTGCATTTTATTTTCCATATACCACATTCCCAAGCATCAGGTCTTTCTTAAAGTCGCGGATGTTGGTGTGGCTGTCAATGTACACTGCCTCAATCCCCATGGCTGCTGCCCAGTCGCCCATCTGCTCTGCAGTCAGGTCATAAGTAAATGCTGTGTGGTGGGCGCCCCCTGCCAGAATCCACGCTTCTGCGCCGGTTGCAAAATCAGGCTGCGGCGTCCAGAATGCAGTTGCTACCGGAAGTTTCGGCATTGGCTTCTCTACCTTCTTGCACTCTACGGTGTTAATTAAGAGGCGGAACCGGTCCCCAAGGTCTACTAAGGATGTTGCGATGCCCATGCCTTCCTTGGAAGTAAATACAAGGCGCGCTGGATCTTCCCTGTCACCCATGGAAAGCGGCTGGCATTTGATGCTGATAGGCCCTTCGGAAATGGAGGGGCAGATTTCCAGCATGTGCGCTTGGAGGATGCCTTCCTTGCCCGGCACTAAGTTATAGGTGTAATCCTCTAACATGGAGGTCCCTTTTGCATCCTTCATGCCGGCGGTCATCAGCTTCATGATGCGCACCATGGCTGCTACCTTCCAGTCGCCCTCTGCGCCGAAGCCATAGCCTTTTTCCATCAGGCGCTGGATGGCAAGGCCGGGAAGCTGCTTCAATGCCCCCAAATCGCCGAAATGCGTTACAATTGCCTGATAATTTTTTTCTTCCAAGAACCGCTCAAAGCCCAGCTCAATCTGTGCCTGTACGGCTACGTGGCGTTTGAATTCTTCTGGGTCCCTGCCTTCTAACAGGATATCGTATTTCTCATAGTACTCATCTACCAGCGCGTTGGTGTCGGATTCTGATACGGCTGCAACGGATTCTGCGATTTCATTTACCGGGTAAGCGTCCACTTCCCACCCGAACTTCAGCTGCGCTTCTACCTTGTCCCCTTCGGTTACTGCCACGTTGCGCATGTTGTCTGCCACACGCATCACCCGTACATGGCTGCTTTCTACAATGCCGATGGCGGTGCGCATCCAAGAAGCGATTTTCTCCTGTACAGCCTTGCTTGTCCAGTGGCCTACCACTACCTTGCGCTCAATGCCCATGCGCGTTACCATATGGCCCCACTCCCGGTCGCCGTGTGCGGACTGGTTCTCATTCATGAAATCCATGTCGATGGTATCATATGGGATTTCCTCGTTAAACTGGGTATGTAAGTGCAGCAGCGGCTTGCGGTATTCCTGCAGCCCCAAAATCCAAGATTTTGCAGGGGAAAATGTGTGGCACCATACAATTACGCCTGCACATTCCTCGTCAATGTTTGCTTCGTTAAAGGTTTTGCGGATCAGTTCGTTGGTAATCAGGGTGGGTTTTAACACTACTTCAAAGGGCAGTATGCCAGACTTGTTGAGCTGCTCTACGATAACCCTTGAGTGCTCTGCCACATTTTTCAGGCACTCCTCCCCATATAAGTCCTGTGAGCCTGTGCAGAACCAAAACTTGTAATTTTTCTGTAATTTCATAACGATAACCCTCCTAATATTTTTATTTGGCTAAGAACTGTTTGTTTCTGTCTTAACTATATAACTTGTATGCTCGTCAATACAAGTTGTTTTTTACCTTTTTTGGGAGGATTCCCGTACGATCAGTTCCGGCTTGATTAAGATTTGGTTTTCCCGTGGCGTGCTGCCAGGGTTTTGTATCAAATCCAGCAGGAGTTCTGCCGCTAATTCCCCCAATTTTTCTTGGGGATGGGCGATGGTGGTAAGTTTAATCCTGCTGTTCTCTGCGATGAAGGAATTGTCATACCCGGTGACGGATACCTGCCGGGGCACATCTACCCCAGATTCCTCCAGCGCCTTGATGACTTCAATGGCTATCTGGTCGTTATAGCATACAACTGCGTCAAACTCCCTGCCCTGCTGCACCAGTTCCTGCATGGCCGCAAAGGGCTTCACTGCACGGTCCTCCGTGTGGAACCAGATAATGTCGTCTGGATCGTAGAGCATCCCGGCTTCCTGCAAGGCCTTGACGAAGCCCCGGTGCCGCTGCCGCCCCTGCATGTCGTCTGCCTTGAACACCCCCAGAATCCGCTTGTGCCCGGTAGAAACGAGGTGTTTTGCCAAAAGGTAGCCCCCTTCGCAGTCATCCATTTTCACCTGCGGCTTGTCCTTCATCTGGGCAAAGCACCCTTGGATAAATACGTACGGAATCCCGTACTCCTCTAAGCGGGCATACAAGGAAACATGCTTGCAGAAAATTTCGCTTTTGCTTGGCTCAATAATCAGCCCCTCAATGTCCTTTTGCAATAATTCCTCTAGGCATTTTGCCTCTGCCTTCCTAGAATTGCGGGTGCTTTTTAAGAGAATTGTGTAGCCGTTTTCTGCCATCACACCGTCGATTCCCTGAATGACCCTTGGGAAAATATAGTCTGACAGGTATGTGGTTACTACGGCGATATTCCGGGATGTCTTGGTATGGCGTACAAGTTCGGAGCAAAAAGTGCCTTTGCCATGTTCTGCGTAGATGTAGCCTTCGTTTTCTAGGATGGACAGCGCCTTGCGGACAGTGTGCCTGCTGATTTGGTAGTGGGCTGACAGGACATTTTCGGAGGGGAGCTGTTCCCCTGCTTGGATTTTGCCTTCTAGGATCTGTTCCCTTAAATCATCTGCCAGTCGGGAATATTTTAATTTCTGGCTTTCTTTTTTTGCCATTTGGTTTCCTCCTGCTTGGGGCCTGCGGTGTGTAAGGTTTGGTTTGGTTTGATTTAGTGCGGTGCAGGCCCGGTGGGATTATTGTACAGGAAATTTTGGGTTCCTACAAGGGGGGAATGGCGGCTTGTTTGGTGGGGGCAGACAAGTTGGCCTGAGGGGGGAGTTTTGGGTTTTGGGGGGCGGACGGCAATTCCGGGCGCCCTTCCCCACGCAAACTGGGCAACGTTCCGGCGAACTAACTGCTAACTGCGGCTAAGGAAGTCAGGAAAGCCTTCCTTCCTAAGCCTTCGTAAGCAGTGGATTTCGCCTCCACTAAGGGCGCCCATGAACCGTTTGCTTAGGGGAAGGGCGCCCGGAATTGCCTGTGTATTGGCAAGGGCTTTGGTTGGGGCTTGCGGGGCTTACTCTGGTGAGTTAGGCTGGCCTTCTGGGCTTTTGGTGGGTTAGGCTGGCTGGTTGGCCTTCCGGGCTTTTATGGCGCGGCGGATTAGCTGGGCGAACTTGTCTGCTTCCCATGCGGCGCGGCCTACGAAAAGGCCGTCGATGGAGGGCATGGCGATGAGCTGCTCCGCGTTTTGGGGGTTGACGCTGCCGCCGTAGAGGACGGGGATTTCTTTGCTGGGCTTGCCGAAGAGTTCCTTTAGGGTTTGCTTGATTAACTTGTGCATTTCTTCTGCGTAATCTGCGGATGCTGGGGTTCCGTTTACGCCGATGGACCATACGGGCTCATAGGCTACCCAAAGGTTAGGGATTTGGCCTTGGGAAATGCCGTGGAAACCGATTTTCAGCTGGGTGCGGAGGACTTCGGGGCTTAGGCCGTAGTCTTTTTCTTCCCCGGTTTCCCCGATGCAGAGGAGGGCTTTCATGTTATGAGCCAGTGCGCTTTTTACCTTTTTGTTTTCCTCTGTGTCCAGTTCGCCGAATACGTGGCGGCGTTCGGAGTGGCCTGCCATTACCAAATCCATGCCTAATTCTTTGAGCATGATGGGGGAAATCTCCCCGGTAAACTGGCCTTGCTCCTCCCAGAACATGTTCTGTGCGCCTAGCTTTATCTGGGCGGGATCTACGGTTTTTCTGGCGTCTGCAAGGGCAGTGTAGGAAGGGATGATGAAAAGTTCTGCTTCTTCCCTGCTGATGTCCTTTGTCTGCTCTGCCAAATGCTTTAAATATTCTGTTGTTTCTTGTACGGTCTTGTACATTTTCAGGTTGCTGCCAAAATATAATTTTTTCACGATAACCACCCTATCCTTCCTTTTATCCAAATTCAAATAGCTTTTCCCGTATACAGGGAATTTTGGGCTGCCCCAAATTAACGCTTGCCCAAACCTCCCTTTCCGTGTGCTAACCGCACATTTTATCACTGCCCCCTGCTGGCATCATACGATACAAAGGCGTCTACTTTTGGCTGGGAGGCGCACCCGGGTTCAAATTCATTTCCTAAAAACTCGCTTACCATCAGCTCCCGTACCTTTTCCCCGGTGGTAAACGCGCCCATGCACAGGATGTTGGCGTCATTGCTGAGCCTTGCCCGCTGGGCGGAATAGACGTCGGAGGCAAGGGCGGCGTATGCCCCTTTCACTTTGTTGGCGGCGATGGATACGCCAATCCCAGTCCCGCAGAGGAGGATTCCCCTGTCGTATTCCCCGGCGGCCACTGCCTCGGCAACCTTTACGGCTGTGTGGGCGTAGATGGGGTCTTCGCTGCCGAAGTCCTCCACTTCGCCGTAGCCTTTTCCTTTTACATAGTCCATTAATACTTTCTTTTCCGCTTCTGCATTGGGGTCGCATCCAAATACGATTTTCATTGCTGGCTCCTTTCTGTTGGGCAGGCTATTTTGTTCGGTTTAATTCAATAATAGTCTGTTTTTAACATATATGTTTTGTCTGCTTGTTACAATTGTTAATTTATCATCATTTATTTTGTTTGTCAAAAACACTCTCGTTGTGCTTTTGTAATATTTCGAACATTTTATTGGAAGATGTTTATTTGGGAGGAGCGCGTAAAGCCCTTTGTTTGCTGGGATTGTGGGGTGGAATATCATTTTGGGGAAAATTGGCATGGTAATGTGCACAATTTTGGGGTGGGGTTTTTGGGCAGAATATAAGAAAATTTATTTTTGGTTATTTTTGGGAATAGCCCATGGCTGAAAAAAGGACTGGCAAAATTTCTTACTTCGTACATAATGCCGCAGCCTGCCTTTAACTCCAATATTTTTGTTGCAATCATGGGAATTTATGGTAAAATAAAAGAAACTAATTACATAATACAGATGAGAGAGTATAATAATTATGGAAACAATAGAGCATATTTTCCCTGACTATTTTTCTTCGGATGCACGGCAGAAAATTTTAGAAAATGGAGCTGAAAATAATTTTATTGTATATCGGGTAAATAAATATGGGAAAGATAATACCATAGCATTTCTAAACTATTATGAAGAAACCATACGAGGATTAAAAATAATTAGGGCTAACAGAAGAGCAAAAACATTAGAAAAGTATTCAAATGACATCAATTATTTATCTGTTTCATGCTACCGTGATATAGAAGATATCATTTATTATTATAACGTAACATTAAAAAAGGATTATCCCCAAAGAATTTTATTAAAGGGGCATCTTTCTGGTACGCATGGATTGTCACAGCTAACATCAGAACGGATAGCAGAAAAGAAAAATTCCCACGTCGACTGGTGGCTGTACAAAAATGCGGCACCATGGGTTGATTTTGAGGAGGAGGACGATGAAAGAATTATACTTTGAAAACTTACAAGACATAGGCAATTTATATTTAGATAAAGTCTTTAATAGCTTTGAGGGCGAAGACATTATTTTTGTTTGCACAGACGAAAACGGCAGCTACTATTTTTGTGTATGTTATGAATTCCGGTATCAGCTTTGCTGGATTGCCACAAAAGCCAGCATTATAGATATTGCAGATATTATTTCCAAGGAAACAGATATACATTCATTATTCAAAAAAAGCAAACAAATTATTAAAATTGCCGATGATGGAGAAAAACAAACTGTTACATTCACCGATTACGAAACGATCAACCACAATTATATCCCAACGGAAGGCGTAAAGCTACGGGAAGATTTCGATTTATCTGATTACCGCAAAAAATTAATTTTAAAATTGCCAGCAAAAACAAATAATAGCTATGAAAGATTTGTACCATACGAACTAAACGGCAGCATAGAAAGCAATACGGTCCAAAGTTACGGCAGCGAATGGAATATCCCCTCGGACACAGCAACGCCTCAGGACACTGGAACAGGCATATGCCAAAGCCATAACAGTGAATGGAACTTCTCGTTCCCCTACACAATCTCCCAAGACAACAAAGAGGAAGAAGATTTTTCTTTTGTCAATTTAGGGAAAGCAGCATGAGGAAGTATAGAAATGAAAAAAAGCATGTTTCAATTTAGTAACCCCAGAATAGTATCTTTTTCGATAACCGCCAATGACGATTTTGACGAATCCAAATACAATGGATTTCAAATTTCCAGTGAAGTAGATCATATTATTTTAAAAGAAGATACAGAAGCTGTTGTGGTTTTATCACTGGAAATCGGCAAGGAAACAGAAGAATATCCGTTTTACATAACACTTAAGATAAGCGCCTCTTTTAAAAACAATGATGCTGGAAATTTTGAGAAATTAATTAGTATTAATGCCCCCGCATTACTTTTGTCCTATGCGCGGCCAGTTGTATCTCTCATGACCACCCAGCTTGGTTACAAGGCATTCCATATTCCATTCATGAATTTTACGGAAGATGATATTACAAAAAAAGACACCAACTAAGGTGTTTTTTTATTTCATAGAAAGTATGTACTATGAAATAAAAGCCCTTCGGGCAATGGTGCACAGCTTCACGCGGAATAAAAGCTACGCTTGCCAGAAAAGTTAGTCGTAAAAATTGCGGAACGCACTTTTGTTCTTACACAGGAAACTTCCCCTCTTCCTTCTTCCCCCAAACTATGCTATACTATTCCTCAAGGAAAAATGTTCCCTTCCACCATTTAAACTGTGAAAACCAAACACTAGGAGGACAAAATGAACAAAAAAGAACGAAGAATCAACAACCTGCTGGCCCTCCTCCAAGAATCCCCGAACCTTTCCGTCAAATCCCTTGCGGAAACCTTAAATGTGTCGGACATGACAATCCGGCGGGATTTGGCTTACCTCCGGGAGAACCAGCTCTTTGTGCGCAACCACGGGATTCCGCTGACGCCGGCGCAAGTAAGCCCTGTGAAAAATATTGAAAATGAATATACCCTAAGCCGGGAACGGACCAAGTTTCTGGAAGAAAAGCAGCGGATTGGCAGCTTTGCTACTTCCATGATAGAAGCAAACGACACGATTATTTTAGACTCGGGCACTACCATCGGGGAGCTGTCCCGGTGCATCCCGGAGCATAAGAACCTGAACATTACCTGTTACAACTACTATACCTTGACCCAATTGTTTTGCAAGGAGGGCGTCCACATTACCATTGCAGGGGGCGTCCTCCACAAAGACGACCAGATGATTGAATCCTCCTTTGGGAACGATTTGATTAAGAGCCAGCGGGCGTCTAAATTTTTCATGGCTGCCTCCGGCATCCACGAAGCCCTTGGGATTACCTGCGCCCATAATTACGAGGTCCTAAGCAAGCGGGCTGCCATGCAGTCCTCCCTTACCTCCATCCTCCTTGCAGACTCCAGCAAATTCGGGCAGATACGGACTGCCTATGTGGCGCAGCTCAATGAAATCGACGCCATTGTGACAGATTCCGGCTTAACACAGGAGTGGGCCGAAGCCATCCGGGCCATGGGAATCGCCCTGCACATTGTCTGACCACGCAACGACTAACGGGACCTCATGCTCTTGGGCCTTCTTAATGTTTTCCTTGGATACCTCGTTGTCCGTGATAACCTTGGAAACATCCCGGATGGGGCAAATCACGGAAAGGTAGCTGTCCCGGAATTTGCTGCTGTCCGCCAGCACATAGACTTCCCCTGCCACCTTTAAGATTGCCTTTTTGATCTGCATCTGGGGGGTGGCAATGGAGGTGAGGCCTACCTCAAAATTAATGCCATGGACGCCGATAAACGCCTTGTCCACATGGAACTGCTCAATATTATGGACGGCAGCGTCCCCCATGGTTGCGGCAAGGTGCCCCCCTACGGTCCCGCCCACCATAAACAGTTCCACATGGCCTGCCCCGGCCAGCTCATTTCCCACCAGAAGGGAATTTGTCACTACTGCAAGCCGCTTTTCCGGATGTTTTTTGATATGGAGGGCAAGGTAAAAGGTGCTGGAAGCATCGTCCAAAATGATGGTATCCCGGTCAGCCACGAATTCATAGGCGCATGCGGCTATTTTCTTCTTGCGTTCCGTGTGCCGGTAAATGCTTTCCGCTTGGTATTTCCGTTCCTGCTCCCTGGGTATGCAGAGCGCCCCTCCGTGGGTGCGCTTCAGAAGGCCTTCTGCATCCATGCTTTTGATGTCATTGCGGATTGTCACTTCTGAGCACCCCATTTTCCTGCTGAGCTCCGCCACCCGCACTTTCCCGTTTTCCTCCAGTTCCTGTAGTATCATCTGCCTGCGTTCCTGCATGTTTCCTCCTTCTGGCAGAGGCTCTTGCAATCATTTGGAAAATATCTGCAAACTGCTCCCCAAAGTCTGGCTTTGGGATAATCAGCGCCTGTTCCTTTCCATAATAAATGCCGATGGTTTTAGGCGTCACTACCGCCCGCTCAATGTCTTCCCAAGGGTATTCCCTCTTCCCTTCCTGCCATTTTGCCACAATGCCGGATTCCTCTGAAAACGTCACTTCTACCGGCTGGCTGTATTCCGGGTTCACCTGCACCTGCTTTTTCGCCCTTATCTTTAGCAAGATTGGGGTATAAGCAAGGAACAGGAAGGACGCGCCAAGGTAACAGGCTGCGCCAAGCCCCGTTGTATTCCCGGACACATACAGGAAGATGCCCAGAAAGGCCACGGCCAGCCCCAGCACATTCACCAGAAAACCGCCTAGCTTGGAATATGCATGGAACAGAAGGAAATCGAAAAGAGCCTCTTTCGTCATATTTACTGTTATCTTATTCATTGTACCACCTTCCCACAAATTTTGTTTGTGAAAAAGCCCTTTTATATCTTACCATATAAAAGAGCTTTTTTCACTTTATTTTCGTTTTTTATTCTAAGGGGCTGCAAAACCCCTGTATTTCCTTGCCCTTACGCTGCTTTGTTATAAGCCCAGCCTTCGGGGCTGTAGATGCCTTTCTGCTTTTTCTGCATGTATTTGTCAAAAGAAGCCGTAATGAACGGGCAGAGGAACAGGGTAATGATGGAGGCCGTTGCGCACTGCGCCGTCGCCATGGATACATAGGGCGACATGCTTGGGTCAGCTTCTGCCACTGCCGCCGGGGTCATGGCGGAATTCAGCGCCGTGGTGCCAATAGCCGCGCCCATGGCGTTCCGCTCTTTCTTCGGGAGCAGCAGGTTGATGATGAAGAAAAACAGCACTGCCGTCGCCGCAGAAATCAAGCCCAGCACAATCCCGGACGCCCCCGCAGTCAGGATGGTCTTTACGTCCGTCTTTGCCCCAATGGAAATCGTCATAAAAAAAGTGACAATAGGCTGCGCCACTTTGCAGGCGTCCCGGAACCCTTTATCCAAGTTCCCCCATACGAACCCAATCAGCAAAGGCACCAAAACAGCAACCAAAGACTTGATTGGGATGTTGGCAAGCCCGGTAGCGCCTAACGCAATCAGGGTGAAGAATGGCCCGTCGTTCATGGACAGGACGGAAATTGCCCCGGTGTCCGTAGCGTTCCCAAACTGGGAAGACAAGGATATGTACAGGGAGCCGTTGGAATTGGTAATCGTGGCAATCAGCACGAAAGGCGCAATCCCAAGGAACCCTTCCGGCCCGCAGATTGTCCCCACGAGAAGCCCCAGCACTACGCCTAGGACAAATTTTGCCCCTGTCATGATTACCCCTTTGTAAAGGGGCATCCCCACCTGCTTGACATTAATCATGGAACCGCAGACAATCAGGAAAAATCCCATCATGCAGGAATTCCCTTCATAAAACAGCGCCGTCACATAGCCCCCAATCTGGAACACCGAAGGCACAAAGGTTGCAAGCACCACCGCAATCACCAGCGGGATAATGACAAGCCCGCCCGGGAGGTTTTTCATTTTATTTAAAATATCCAAATCCATCTGTTTCTTTTCTTCATTTACTTTGTTCTTTGTTTCCATCTCTTCTCCTTCCTATTCCCTAATGCCTATGGGCCAAATAGTTTCTCCAATCACCTTCCGCCAAAGAAAGATTTTGCCCCTATGCACTTGCCGGCCGCCTTTCTTTTGTAAATCCACCGTTTGTTGTCTGGCTTTCTTTTGCAAATCCATCCTTTTGTAAATCCACTGTTTGCTGGCTGGCTTTTTTTGCCCATATTTAGGCATACCTAGAGGATTCCCCAAATAACCGGCTGACAATTTCGCAAGCAGTCTGCTCTCCCCCTGTCAGCCCGCCTTTCCCCACAACCGGCAGCCCGTCGTAGTTCCCAACCAGCCGCCCTACATCGGCTTGGGGGATGACATAATCCATCACTTCAATACATTCCACCCCTAATTGGTAACAGACGTTTACCATGGTATCTCCCCCCGTGGTGTACAGCCCGGCAATCTTCTCCCGCCCGGCCTGCTCCAGCACTTGGGAAATGATGCACCCAAGCCCGGCATTGATGCGGTCTGCGCTCATGCCCTTGGGATACCCCCTTTTCCCATCTTCTTTGTCCAAATCCAGCAGCGTCCCATGCAATGCCGTTTCAAACAGGATTGCCCGGGGCTGGCTTTTTGAACTTAATATCCCCATGGCTTTGGAAGATGCCTGTGCCGCTTCGGCAACAGCCCCTTCCCCGCCTTCGATAAATGCAATAGGGTCTACGCTAATCCTTACATGGCGGGGATCCTGGCACAAAACCTCCATCTGCCGCTCCGTCACAGGGGTTGCGCTGCCTGCTGCAATCAGCACCGTTTTCCCCTGTTCCTCTGCTTCTGGCGGAAGGTTTGGCTCCTCGCTGCCTGTGATTCCCCTGCAAAATGCAAGTTTTGAAGTAAACGGCCCTGGGTCTACCGCTACTACTTCCCAGCCAAGGCTGATGCAGGCCTGTGCAATCATTTCCACATCCTCCAAGGTAATCGCGTCAACCACAATCACCCCGCAGCCCTGTTCCCTCTGCTCCTGCAGCGCCTGCTCTACTTCTGCCCCGCCAAGGACTTTATCCAGCGTCACCAAGCCTACCTTGCGCTTGGTCTGCCCCGCCAGCAGCCGGGGGATATAGTTTTCCCTGACTGGGGTGCGCACATCCTGCGCCACTGGGGTTTTCACTAAGGCTACCCCGTCAATAATGGAATAGCCCCCTACCAGAATCCGCTTGGACTGGGGCATGGCCGGGACAACCACCGCCACAGCCCCCTCCCCGAGCTGATCTAGCATGGCGTCTATTTCCACCCCCACGCCGCCCCTTAACGTGGTGTCAATCCGCTTGGAAAAATACTGCACCCCCATCTGCTTTAACGTATTTGTGGCGGACGCAACCTTTTCATAAGCCTCCTTGGCCGGAAGGGGCCTGCTGTTGCTGCTGATTAGCACAGCATCCAGCTCCTTTATCCCTTCCGTCCGTTCCGCCGCCTCCTCGTTAAAAAATACGGCTGTCCTTGCCTTGGACCTTGCCAGCAAAACCCCTGTGGTAGTAGCCCCTGTCAAATCATCTGCAACCGCTCCAATTAAAGGCATCTTCGTTCCCTCCTCCTAAAAATCCTTAGTTTCCATCTCTTCCATGCTGTTTCGCCGCATACTCTGCCACCACCTTTGTGGACTCAATCAGGCTTACGCACCCTGCAATCCCTTTCCCCGCAATGTCAAAGGCCGTCCCATGGTCCACAGAGCTGCGGATAAAGGGGAGCCCAAAGGTCAGGGTTACGGATTTCTCAAAATCCAGCGTCTTGCATGCGATATGCCCTTGGTCGTGGTACAGGGAAAGGATGGCGTCATATTTCCCGGATTTCCCAATGTTAAATACGGAATCTGCCGGGCATGGCCCTACGGCGTTGATGCCGCGTTCCTTGGCAGCCTCTACCGCCGGCCCAATATCTGTCAGTTCCTCCGTCCCAAAAAGCCCGTTGTCCCCGTTGTGGGGGTTTAATCCCGCTACCGCAATCAATGGGCGTTCAATCCCAACTTTGCGCAGCTCCTTGTCGATATTGATGACATTTTCCAAAATCACGTCCTTGGTGGCATAATGGCAGGCATCCACCAGCGACATATGCCTGCTGACAAAAAACACCCGCAGCTTATGGCAGGAAAACATGGTCAGCGCATAGGGGGAATGGGTAGCGTTCTGGTAAATTTCCGTGTGCCCTGGTTCCTTTACCCCTACCAGCTTGATTGCCCCTTTGTGGATGGGGGAGGTAGATACTGCGTCGATTTTCTTCGCCATGCCCAGCTCAATGGATTTCATAATCCAGTCAATTGCCATCTGGCCTGCCAGCTTCTGTTCCTTCCCCCATTCGATGGAATCCGTGTCGTATTCCCCAGTTTCCAAAATGTCTACGGTCCCATACTCATATTCCGCTTCGGAAGGGTCTGTAATCTGGCGGTACTTCAAATCCTTCCCTAAAGTCCTTGCCGCCCGCTCCATAATGGCTTGGCTCCCAATTACAAAGGGCTTGCAGCAGGCATGGATTTCCTCGGAAAGCATGGTTCCCACCACAATCTCCGGGCCAATCCCGGCAGGGTCCCCCATGGTAATGGCAGTTACTGGCTTAAATGTTGTGCTCATTTTCTTTTCCTCTCTTTCGTTATTTTTTGTTTTTCATTTCTTTATTTTCGTTTTATTTTTCTTTATGATTATATTCTACATCTACTTTTTTCGGTTTGCAAGGGGTTTTTGTAATTTCGGCAGAATTACACACGATTTGGTTTCGGTTTTTGTTCATATTATATTAGATTTTCTTGTATTGCTTTCATTTTCTTTCGTTTTTTATTTCTGTTAAGAGATTGCCTGCCATACAATTAAAATGGAATGTTCTTCCTACCTGTGTATCTCCAAATACCTCGCTGCAAACCACGGAGCGTCAAATTTGCATCCGTAGTACATTTACCCTCACGGCACTCACCAAGTGCCATTGCCCGCGTGTATAAAAACATTGATTTTTCTGCAATACCTGCATATAATAAAAGTAGGGAATTCCCTATTTTTCATAAAAAGAATGTTCCGTTCCTATTTTATACCTAAATGAAACGGGAAAATGGCTGATTACTGTGAAAAATGGTATTGAATGTTACTGTTTATACCCGGATAAACGGAAAGGAATGGGTGATTACTATGGCAGCAAATACTTTTATTGACAATGCCAAAATTATGGCAAAAGGGCAGGTCACAATCCCAAAGGATGTACGGGAAACACTTGGGGTAACGAGTGGGGACCGAATTTCCTTTATTGTTGAGGGAGGCACTGTCCGCATTGTGAATTCCGCCGTCTATGCTATGCAAATGCTTCAAAATGAATTAGCAGGGGAGGCAGGGCGCACAGGCTTGGATTCTGATGAGGCTGTGGCTGCCCTTGTCAAAGAGTTAAGAGATGAGGAAAAAACGCATGAGGATTTTAATTGATACAAACGTCCTGATTTCTGCAGCATTGAACGCTGGCAGCATACCTTTTCAGGCATATGTAAAAGCTGTATCTTACCCAAACCGTGGGCTGGTTTGCGAACAGAACGTGGATGAAATGAACCGGATTTTCCGTAAAAAATTCCCAAAACGGCTTGCATCCTTGGACAAGTTTCTCTCACTTGCCCTGCTGACGCTGGAATTGGTGCCTGTCCCTATTGAGGAAACCTTGCCTGAACTACGTGTTAGGGATTTGGATGACCGCCCAATTTTAAGGGCAGCCATCCATGCAAAAGCCGATATTTTACTTACTGGCGATAAAGACTTTCTGGAATCTGGAATTAAAAATCCCCTAATTCTGACGCCGGCTGAATTCCTTCACATGGATGAAGAGCCAACATCAACCTAATCCTATACAAAAATCTGTATTTCCCCTCTTTATGCACAAAGAGATTTGTTATTTTATGCACCAAACCAAATGTCACACTGAGAAATCCCGCACCAAAATATCGCTTTCCTTAAGAAATTCTTCAATTGTAAAGAACCCCAGCCGCGCCAGCAGTTCCTGCACGAAAGGATTTTCCAGCGGGGTCTGGTACTCGGCTTCGTCCCCATATTGCTCCACATTCTTTCGGCCTTCTTCCTTTCCAATCAGCGCTTTCGGCCCGCCTACGCATCCGCCGGGGCAGCCCATTCCCTCGAAAAAGTTGGCGGTTGTTTCCCCCTTTTTCAGCCGCTCTATCATTTCCCGGCAGGCTGGGACGCCGTCTGCCGTTTCTGCACGGACTTCAATTTTCCGCTCTGGGTTTAGCTGCTTTACCGTGGCTTTTACTGCTTCGCTGACGCCTCCTGTCCGGGCATAAATCCGCCCCGCACGGGAAGAGTGCTCTTTTTCATCTTCCCCCAGTTCCTCGGGATGGATGTCCGCCGCGTCAAACATGTCCTGCACCTCCTGAAAAGTCAGCACATAGTCCACGGCATCTGCAATATCCGGCTCCCTTGCCTCCTTCTTTTTCGCCATGCAGGGGCCTACAAATACGGTGACTGCATCCGGGTGCAGCTTTTTCACCACACGCCCTGCGGCAACCATGGGGGAAACTGCGCCGGGCACATGGGGCATCAGCTCGTGGTAGACCTTGCGTATCATGGCTATCCAGACGGGGCAGCAGCAGCTTGTAAGCTGGTAGTCCTGCTCCTTCTGGATTTTGGCGTCAAATTCCAAGGCTTCTTTTAACGTCAGGATATCTGCAAATACGGCAACTTCGATGAGGCCTTGGAACCCCATGGCTTTAAATGCCGCACGCAATTTCCCAGTGGTGACTTCCCTGCCGAACTGCCCTAGGAAAGCCGGGGCTACAAGGGCGTATACTTCCTGCCCTTGTTCCCGGATAGCCTGAAGGACTGGGACGATGTCTTTGTTGGCGGCCAGCTTTTCCAGCTTACAGGCTTCTACGCAGGCGCCGCAGCCGGTGCATTTCTCCTTGTTGATATGGACTTTCCCGGTTTCGTCCTGCTCAAAGGCGTCGAAAATGCAGCTTCTTTCGCAGGCCCGCTCGAAGGCGCACTGTTCACATTCTTCTGCGAAGATGACGGGGGCGTGGCGTTCGGGGTGGAGGAGGCAGTCCATGTGGTATGGGTTGTAGTCTTCCTCAAGGATGCGGCCGTGGCCTGCTTCTTGCTGCAGGATGTCTAGGTATAGTTGGTGGAATGTTTTCAATGTTAGTCCCTCATTTCTGTTTTTTGATAGTATTGGCAGAATTGGGGGAAATAATTTGGGGGATGGAGAAATAATTTGGGTTTTTCTTTATGGGGCGAACAGATGGCAATGTAAAAGATTTGTTTTAGTTTTGATTTTGGAAAGGGGGGATTTTCTGTAAGGGAATCTTTTTACTTTTGGGAGATGGTAATTTTTTGGGGAATCCGTTTTGGGGCTATGGGGGCGTCAGTTTCCATTCATTATGAAGCTGTAATTTTTTGGGGGATTTGTTTTGGGGCTATGGGGGCGGACGGCAATTCCGGGACGCCCTCCCCCTAAGCAAACTGGGCAACGCTCCGGCGAACTAACTGCTAACTGCGGCTAAGTGATTCAGGAAAGCCTTCATCACTAAGCCTTCGTAAGCAGTGGATTTCGCCTACGCTAAGGGCGCCCATGAATCGTTTGCTTAGGGGGAGGGCGTCCCGGAATTGCCTGTGTGTTGGGGAACCTTTTTCGGTATTTGCCTGTTTTACTTTGTTCTGCCGCATATTATGCTGAAATTATTACTCCGGCGGTTAAATTCCAACGAATTTTACGTAGAATAAATTTCCATCTGCAAGGCGGAAGAGGGCGGTGTAGTGGGGCTACGTCAACGGCTGGCAACGCAGCAGATAGAAATTTAGGCAAGTAAAAACGTCGATATTTAACCGCTGGAGTAATATTTTACTATATCCCACTGCCTTGTGGTAAAACACGTTTAAAAAATACTTTCTTACTAATATGTTCCTTGGCTTGCGAACACCATAAGACGCCGTAAAAAATTTTTCACTGAATAAAGGAAGCGCAAAGAACTACCTTGTATATATTACTCCAGCTGTTAAATATAAAGCAAATCCTCCACAAAATAGGAGTATACAGCCTGTGGAAAAATTATTCAAACACGTTTGCAGATTAACAACCTTGCCTTTCCCCATACACAGGCAATTGCGGGCTGCCCTTCCCCTAAGCAAACGGTTCATGGGCGTCCTTAGTGGAGGCGAAATCCACTGCTTACGCAGACTTAGGAACGAAGGCTTTCCCGAAATCCCGAGGAAGAATCCCAAAATAGCTTTGCCAAATTGCGCCGGATATTTCTTCGGGTGTGCGGGGCAAAAAACGGAGGC
>CAJTWA010000010.1 GCA_910580195.1 uncultured Lachnospiraceae bacterium | reverse complement strand
GGTCTAAGGGTTTATAGGTATCCCTCGAACAACCTAAATACATTATACAAGGAGAGTAAATTATGAAAAATCGGAAAACAGCCGTTGCACTGCAAGGCAGGCCGCTGAAAAAGCGTTTGCTGGACAACTGGCAGCTCTATGCGATGCTCCTAATCCCCATTGTGCTGACAATTGTCTACAAGTACCTCCCAATGTACGGCATACAGATTGCCTTCCGGGATTACAAGGCAAGCCGGGGAATGTTTGGGAGCGAATGGGTGGGGCTGAAATGGTTTGAGCGTTTTTTCTCGGCGCCAACCTGCGTGCGGATGCTGAAGAATACTGTGCTGCTTAGCTTTTACAGCTTGCTGTGGAGTTTCCCAATCCCCATTATCCTTGCGCTGATGCTGAACCAAGTGAGGTTCCAGCGGTTCAAGCGGGCTACCCAGACCGTGCTGTATGCGCCGCATTTTATTTCCACTATGGTTATCTGCGGTATGATACGTATTTTTTTAAGCCCTTCCGGCGGCTTGGTGAACCTGCTTTTGGGAAGCAGCGTTGATTTCCTGACGGAGTCCTCTGCCTTCCGGACGATTTACATAGCCTCCGGCATTTGGCAGGACGCAGGCTGGGGGATTATCGTTTACATGGCGACGCTGTCTAATATTGACACGTCCTTGTATGAGGCTGCAAAGGTAGACGGCGCATCCCTGTTCCAGAGGATCCTCCACATTGACATACCGGAACTGCGATCCATTATGGTGCTGAACCTGATTATGAGCGCAGGGGGCCTGATGAACGTAGGGTTTGAGAAAGTATGGCTTCTGCAGACGGATTTGAACAAAGCCACAAGCGACGTGATTGCCGTGTATGTTTACCAACAGGGTATTGAAAACGCCAAGTACAGCTACTCTACGGCGGTGGGGCTGTTTAACACGGCCGTCAACATTATCCTGCTGGTTGCCGTCAATAAGATAGCCAGCAAAATATCTGAAGATACGAGTTTTGTTTAGGAGGTGCAGTATGAAAGCGAATACAAAGTCTGGAAAGCTGTCAGGATTTTCGGAAAGGACCAGCGATATTATCTTAGTGGCAATTTGCGCCGTTATCCTGCTGATTGTTGCGTATCCCCTGTATTATGTGCTGGTTGCCTCCGTATCGGACCCCTATGATGTGTATGCCGGGAAAACCTTCCTCCTGCCAAGCCAGTTTACGCTGGAAGGGTACAAATCGGTATTTGCAGACCCGAATATCCTTACCGGTATCCTGAACAGCTTTAAATACACAATTATCGGCACGGTATTTTCCGTTGTCGTGCTGTATCTGGCAGCTTACCCCCTTAGCGTGAAGGATTTGCCCGGCAGGAAGTTTTTCAGCATTTTCTTTATCATTACCATGTATTTTGGCGGCGGGCTGGTCCCTACTTATTTAATTGTGAAGGATACGGGGCTGATTAACAACATGTGGGCGCTGTTCCTCCCGGGAGGGGTTGCCGTTGGGAACATGATTATTGTGAGGAACTTTTTTGAAAACAGCATCCCAAAAGAAATGATAGAAGCTGCGGAAATCGACGGCGCTTCGAAATGGACGACATTTATCCGTATTGTGGTGCCCTTAAGCCGTTCCATTATGGCGGTGATGGTGGTATTTTCCATGGTGGCTTACTGGAACGACTGGTTCACGTCCATGATTTACCTGCCCTCACCGGAAAAGGCCCCGCTGCCGCTGGTATTGCGGAACATCCTGATTAAGAGCTCCGCCAGCGCAAGCCAGGCAAGCACAATCGCAGGCGGCTATGCCGAACTGAACAAGATGACGGAAATGATTAAGTTCTCCTCCATCATCATTGCGGCTGCGCCCATGCTGGTGATCTATCCCTTTGTCCAGAAATACTTTGAAAAGGGTTTTATGGCAGGTGCGGTAAAAGGATGACGCTGTGGGTGCTGCCTGCCCGGCGCTGCCCCCAAAGCCATGCCTGAATGTCCCAAAAGGCGTCCGGCATGGATTGGCTGTTTGGGTTTGGGGCGGCCGTAGGGGCAGGCAGCAGCATATTGTAGAAAGGAAGTCATAAATATGAGGAAAAAAGGATTGTGGAAAAAGCTTTTTGCGTGTATGATAGCTACAGGGCTTGGGCTTTCGGCAGCGGCATGCGGCAATGATTATGGGGACCATGAAAAAGGCGTTGCAAATACAGACGTTTCCCAGACGGATTTTTCCATTATGGGAGGGATGGGCGCCCTGAGCACAAGCTACGATAAAAAGGATGTGCTAAACCAGCTTCAGGAAGAAACGGGCATCCATATTGACTGGAACACCATGAGCGAATCCTTGGCAGAGCAAGTCAACATCCGCATTGCTGGCGGCGAGCTGCCGGACGCTTTTATAGGCGTGGGCTTTAACAACTATGATATTTCACGGTATGGGGATGACGGCACATTCATTGACCTGACCCCGTACCTGACGGAAGAATATATGCCGAATTTAACGAAAATCTTGGAGGAAAACCCGGACATCCGCAAAGCCATTACCATGGACGACGGGTATATCTATGGCCTCCCAGCCGGGGAGCGCATGGGGACTGCCGGGATTGGCGCAGAGGAAGATTACAGCATTTTCAGCATCCCCCAGTATTCCATGATAAATAAAGCGTGGCTGGATGAACTGGGGCTTGAGGTGCCCACTACGCTGGATGAGCTGCATACGGCGCTGAAAGCATTTAAGGACAATGACATGAGCGCGAAATATTACGGGAACGCGCCGGGCAGCACAATCCCTATGAGCACAGGGTTTGACCAGTGGTGCTGGGGCCAGAACATCTTTTATGCAGGGTTTGGCTTTACCAACTGGCCGAACGATGTGTGCAATGATTTGGTGCTCCGGGATGATGGGAAAGTTGAGTTTGTATGCACCACGGATAATTACCGGGCTGCCATGGAATATTTCCACAACTGGTATGCGGAAGGGCTGATGGATGTTGAAATGTTCAGCCAAGATGATACCCAGTTGATTTCCAAATGCTCCCAAGGCTATGTAGGCGTTTCCACTTGGTGGTACATTGAGGAGCTGATGGGGGATTATGCCAAAGATTATGTATTCCTGCCTATCCTTGACGGGCCGGACGGCACCCACCATGTAACGCTGCGTTCCGGCGGCCCTACCAACAGCGGGCAGCTAAACATCACGAAGGCCTGTAAAAGCCCAGCAAATTTGCTGAAGTTTTTTGACCGGTGGTATGACCCGGAAATCGTAATGCAGCTCCATTACGGCCCGATTGGGACATATTTTACCGGAAAGGATGAAAACGGCGTGTGGCTGAGCATTACCGATGAGGAATCTAAGGAAAAATTTGGGAAAGGTTCCGGGGAACTGCGCGGGGAACAGGAGGTGTATGGGCCAAAGCTTATCTTGAGCGACTATTACCTCAGCACCTTTAAGATGGAGGACCGGGCCATTGAAAGGCTGACGGACTTAAACGAATTCTGGCTGCCTTATGTGGACAGCAAGACAGCGTACCCCGTTGACTGCGTATTCACTGGGGAAGAGCTGGACGATATTGATTGGTACAAGAAAGATTTTGAAAGCGCTGTTTCCGAGCAGGAAGGGCTATGGCTGAAAAACGGCGGCCCTACGGATGAAGAATGGGACAGCTATCTGGAAAGGCTGGAAAAGAAATGCGGCATGGATAAGCTGCTCAAGGTATATCAGGAGGCATACGACAGGTATGCCGGGACAGAGAGTAAAGAATAGATACAGGAGGTTTTTAAAGGTATGAGCCAGACTTTGCGTGATGCACGGAAATATGAGGAGATAACGGAGCAAAACATTGGGGCGGGAGAGAAGCCAAGTTTCCACTTAGCAGCCCGGGTAGGGTGGATGAACGACCCCAATGGGTTTTCCTATTACCAAGGGAAATACCACCTCTTTTACCAGTACCATCCCTATAATTCCCACTGGGGGCCGATGCACTGGGGCCATGCGGTAAGCGGCGACCTGCTGCACTGGGAATACCTTCCGGCAGCGCTGGCGCCGGATATGGCGTATGACGAGGCTGGATGCTTTTCCGGGAGCGCAGTGGAGCTTCCGGACGGCAGGCAGCTCCTAATGTACACCGGGGTACATAAGGAAGTGCAGGAAGACGGCCAGGTCCGTGAAGTGCAGGCGCAGTGCCTTGCCATTGGGGACGGGAGGGACTATGGGAAATACCAAGGGAACCCGGTGCTGGGGGAACATGACCTCCCGGAAGGCGGCAGCAAGTATGATTTCAGGGACCCAAAGATGTGGAAAGCGGCGGATGGGACCTTCCGCTGCGTCGTTGGGAACTGTGCGCCGGGCAGGGACGGGCAGATCCTCCTTTACAGCAGCAAAGATGGGCTGAGCTGGAAGTATGAAAAAATCTTGGCTGCCAACCACGGGCGTTTTGGCAAGGCATGGGAATGTCCGGATTTCTTTGGGCTGGATGGGAAACATGTGCTGCTTACAAGCCCCATGGACATGCTTCCGCAAGGGCTGGAGTACCACAATGGGAACGGGACCCTCTGCCTGATTGGGGACTATGATGAAAAAGAAGAAGTTTTTACGGAGGAGCAGGACCAAGCCATTGATTACGGCATTGATTTCTATGCGCCCCAGACACTTCTGGCGCCGGATGGCAGGAGGATTATGGTTGGCTGGATGCAGAACTGGGACACCTGCAACCTCCATTCCCCGGAACAGCCATGGTTTGGGCAGATGAGCCTGCCAAGGGAGCTTTCTGTCGTAAACGGGCGGCTGGTCCAGAAGCCTGTCCGGGAACTGCTGGCCCTGCGCAGGGAGAAAGTAAGGCATGAAAATGTCATTTTCTCAGGGCTCAAAACACTGGATGGGGTCAAAGGCAGGAAAATTGATATGGAGCTGTCCATCCGCCCGCTGGATGAGGAAAACATGTACCGGAAATTTGCAGTCCGGTTTGCACAGGACAGTACCTACCACACGGCAATTAGTTTCCGCCCCTTGGAATCCATCCTGAAGATAGACCGGAAATTCTCCGGGACCAGGAGGGCAGTCATCCACCAGCGGCGCAGCCGGGTAGGCAGCAAAAACGGGGAAATCAAGCTGCGGGTTATCTTGGATCTGTTCAGCGTGGAAGTGTTTGTGAACGGCGGGGAGCATGTGCTTTCTGCAACTATCTATACAGACCGGGCAGCAGATGGCATTTCATTCCTTGTGGACGGCGTGGCTGCCATGGACGTGGTGAAGTATAGCTTGGAAATATAAGGATAGAAAGAAGGGAAAGCGGCAGGCCAGCGGGATAGTGGCTTGCCGCTTTCCCCAATGGAAAAAATCTTTTACTTATCGCCATAATGGCTGCGGCAATTTATTGATTCATAATAGCCACCCATTCCTTCCGTTTCTCTTAGGCACAAATGGATTCCTGCAAATCCCAGTGCATGTACCCGATTATAAAGTATTTGCCTGAGGTACGCAATGCATATTTTCGGCCTGATGGTTTGGAAACCCAAAAATTTCCCTTGCAATATACCCCCATAGGGTATATAATACCCAACAGAAGGAGGGATGCCAGTGTCAGAGGAACAGGAAAAGCAGCCATGTAACTGCCATAGGACAAAAGAACGCCCCGAAAAAGAATACAAGGACTTAATCAACCGCCTAAGCCGGATCGAAGGCCAGATACGGGGTATTAAAAAAATGGTGGAAAAAAACGCCTACTGCCCGGACATACTGATACAGGTAGCCGCAGCCAACGCAGCTTTAAATAGCTTTAACAAAGTCCTGCTGGAAGGCCATATCAAGACCTGCGTCACCAACGATATCCGGGAAGGGAAGGAAGGGACGGTGGATGAGCTTCTGGAAACCCTAAAGAAGCTGATGAAATAGCTGCAGGAGGAGGCCGGTAATGGGTACAGCCTATGCAAAGCCGTTAGGATGCTGTTTGCCAGTAATGGGTACAGTCTATGGCAAGGCCGTTAGGATGCTGCTTGCCAGAAGGCTGCCGCAGCAGTATGCAGCAAGGCAGAAGATGCAAGTAATCAGGAATATCGTTAAGAATATGGCCCTGAAGTGGAAATAAGCACGCAAAAGCGTTGGGTAATACAGGGATTACATGATTTGGAGGTGGTACAATGGAGCAGTTTACAGTAACCGGGATGAGCTGCGCCGCATGCAGCGCCCGGGTGGAAAAAGCAGTTTCCCAAGTTGCAGGGGTCACGTCCTGTTCCGTCAGCCTGCTGACAAATTCCATGGGTGTAGAAGGGGCTGCATCGGAACAGGATATTATCAAAGCCGTGGAACAGGCTGGGTACGGCGCAGCTAAAAAAGGCGCGGCAAAGCAGGGCAGTACGGCAGGGGATGCAGAGGGCATGTTAAAAGACAGGGAAACGCCCCTGCTGAAAAAAAGGCTCATTTCTTCCCTCGGTTTTTTGGCTGTGCTGATGTATTTTTCCATGGGGGCAATGATGTGGGGCTGGCCGGTGCCCGCTTTTCTGGAAGGGAACCATGTAGCAATGGGGCTTTGCCAGCTTCTGTTGGCGGCAGCAGTCATGGTGGTTAACCAGAAATTTTTCGTAAGCGGCATCAAAAGCCTCCTCCATAAATCCCCAAATATGGATACGCTGGTAGCGCTGGGCTCCGGCGCGGCCTTTGGGTACAGCACCTATGCGCTGTTTGCCATGACAGACGCCCAGATGAAGGGGGACATGGCAAAGGTGATGGCCTGCATGCACGAATTTTATTTCGAATCGGCAGCCATGATACTGACGCTGATTACCGTAGGGAAGATGCTGGAAGCCCGCTCTAAGGGCAGGACGACGGACGCGTTAAAAAGCCTGATGAAGCTCGCCCCAAAGACGGCAACCGTTTTAAAAAACGGAAAAGAAACAGAAGTTCCCATTGAACAGGTGCGAAAAGGCGATATTTTCGTGGTACGCCCCGGGGAAAATATCCCAGTGGACGGGGTTGTGCTGGAAGGCAGCAGCGCAGTCAATGAAGCGGCCCTGACGGGGGAGAGCATCCCCTGTGACAAATCTGTGGGTGACGCCGTATCGGCAGCTACAGCCAACCAGTCGGGGTTTTTGAAATGCGAAGCCGCAAGGGTAGGGGAGGACACCACCTTGTCCCAGATTATCCAGATGGTAAGCGACGCCGCAGCCACCAAAGCCCCCATTGCCAAGGTAGCCGATCGGGTATCCTATATTTTTGTCCCGGCAGTCATAGGGATTGCCGCGCTCACCTTGCTGGCATGGCTCCTTGCCGGGGAATCCGTAGGATTTGCGCTGGCCCGGGGCATTTCCGTCCTTGTCATTAGCTGCCCCTGCGCACTGGGGCTGGCAACGCCGGTTGCCATTATGGTAGGCAACGGCATGGGAGCCAAGAACGGGATTATGTTCAAGACCGCAGTTTCCCTAGAAGAAACCGGGAAAATGGAGATTGTAGCCTTAGATAAGACCGGGACAATCACAAACGGGGAGCCAAAAGTCACGGATATCCTGCCCGCAGAAGGAATTTCAGAACAGGAACTGCTGGAACTGGCAGCTTCACTGGAGCAAAAAAGCGAGCACCCCTTGGCAAAAGCCGTCTTGGATTATGCAAAAACCCAGCAGATAAATCTGTCTGAGGTTACTGGATTCCAAGCTCTGCCCGGAAATGGCCTTTCAGGCAAATGGAAGGGCACGGAGGTAAGCGGCGGCAATTTTAACTTTATCAGCAGCCGCGCCGAAATCCCAGCAGCATTAAAATCCCAGTCCGAGCAGTTGGCAGAGGAAGGCAAGACACCCCTCTTTTTTGCCAAAGGCGGGCAGGCAGCCGGCATGATAGCCGTAGCGGATGTCATGAAGGAAGACAGCGCGGCAGCCATCCGGGAACTGAAGCAAATGGGCATCCATGTGGTTATGCTCACCGGGGACAATGAGCGGACGGCCAAGGCCATCGGCCGCCAAGCCGGCGTGGACGAAGTAGTTGCCGGGGTCTTGCCAGACGGGAAAGAGAGCGCCATACGCGCCTTGCAGGAAAAAGGCAAAGTAGCCATGGTCGGCGACGGCATCAACGACGCCCCAGCCCTGACCCGGGCGGACATGGGGATTGCCATTGGCGCAGGGACGGACATCGCCATAGACGCAGCGGACATTGTCCTGATGAAAAGCCGCCTAAGCGACGTCCCCGCAGCCATCCGCCTAAGCCGCGCCACCCTGCGGAATATCCACGAAAACTTATTTTGGGCTTTTATCTACAATACGATAGGGATTCCGCTAGCGGCAGGCATATTTATCCCCCTCTTCGGCTGGCAGCTAAATCCCATGTTCGGAGCCGCCGCCATGAGCCTTTCCAGCTTCTGCGTCGTAACAAACGCCCTGCGCCTGAACATGCTGGACATCCACAGCAGCAAAAAAGATAAGCCCCTGAAAAAGAAGCCCAGCAGCCATAGTAAGGCTGCATCCGCAGGAACAAAAGCCAGCAGCCAAAGCAACTATGGACAAAACAACCAAAAGGAGGACATTACAATGACAAAAACAATGAAAATCGAAGGCATGATGTGCGGCCACTGCGAGGCAGCCGTAAAGAAATGCTTAGAAGCATTTGAGGAGGTCACAGAAGCAGTTGTCAGCCACGAATCCGGAACAGCAACCATATCATTAAACGGCGACATCCCAGACGAAGCCCTCAAAAAAGCCGTAGAAGACAAAGACTACAAAGTAATATCTATCCAGTAATACGAAGTTTCTGCCCAGTACTGCAGCAAACCCTTCCATATTTATGGATTCTGCCCCCTGCTCCCCATAGTGTTTTAGAAAGGCGGCCATGATTGCAAATTTTATCCTTTCATGGGCGCCCTTAGCGGAGGCGGAATCCACTGCTTACGAAGGCTTAGGAAGGAAGGCTTTCCTGACTTCCTTAGCCGCGGTTAGCAGTTAGTCCGCCGGAGCGTTGCCCAGTTTGCTTAGGGGGAGGGCCGCCCGGAACTGCCGTCCGTTTCCAAAACCCTACACCACCACAAATTACAACTCCTCACTTAAATATCCCCAAAAAACATCCCCTTCCATTCTTTCACAGGTTTATGCCCCGCTGCTTGCCGAACTGAAAGAGGAAGTTAGGGATTGGATATCCTGTAACTTGCTACGGGGTGGTTCCTTTTTTTCCCAATTTTAGCAATTCTGCACAAATCCACCCCCATCCCAGCTTGTACTTTTCTACAAAAATAATTTTCTTCCCAAAACTCCCCTGACAAATCCTTCCAAAAGTAGTATAATAGTACTATAAATAAAACAAGCAAGGGGTGAAAAGATGAAATCATTGGTCAATGAAACCGTTTCCCACGACAAATTTGGCGAGGGGACAATCGTAGAAGAAACAGCCTTGAAAATCAGGGTACAGTTCTCCGGGACAGAACAGCCGAAAATTTTTGCTTTTCCCATTGCTTTTGAAAAATTCCTTGTTTTGCAGGACATCAGCCTGCAGGAGGAATGTAGGAGGCTGGCGGAGCAGAAACGGAAAGAACTGGACCAGGCAGAGGCAGAGCGGATGGCCGGCATCCGGCGCATCGTAGCCGAGAAGCGCCGGGAGCGCATTGAGGCGGCAAAACAAAAGAAGAAAAAGACAGCCAAGAAAGGGTGATGGATTTCCTCCATCATCCTTTTTGCAGCCCCTTTGCCAACAAAAAAATTTTAGATTGAGGCGCAAAAATGTATATTTATGTAATAAAAATGGCATTTTTTGCAGTTTTCAGAAAATTAAGCAAAATATGGGGAAAAATACCACTATTTTTTCGCATATTTTATGATGTAATTTAAAAAAAATGTGATACAATAAACAGTAGTGACGCTTAATAAACTGGGGAGGTTCGTATATGGAAGATAATACAGCCAGTGGATTACGGGAACAGCAGTTAAGGCGCAAGCGGATACGGAAGATGAAATCAGCCATCATCACCGGGATGGCAGTTTGGATTCTGGCGTCAAGCATACTGACAGTTACGCTTTTGGTGAAGCTGCTCCGTATGGAAGACAGACTGGACGAGCTTGCACAGTCAGTTATTTCGGTCGAGCAGGTGGTGGAAAATGTGAACGAGAAGGGCGCGGCATCCCCAGAAGGGAATGTAGGGACCCACGGCACAGTGCAGGAAACCACGGACAATATCTTGGTGGAAGGGGAAGTCCAGAAAGTGTACCTGACTTTTGACGACGGCCCCAGCGAGAACACGGCCAAGATCCTTGATATCTTAAAGGAGAAGGGCGTCAAGGCAACTTTCTTTGTGATTGGGCAGGAGGATGAAAGGTCCAAAGAATTGTACCAGCGGATTGTGGCAGAGGGGCATACGCTTGGGATGCATTCTTTTTCACATAAATACAGCGTGATTTATGAGTCGTTGGAATCATTTTCAGAGGATGTGGCGCATTTGCAGTCCTATCTGGCAGAGGTGACAGGGATTACCCCTGAGATTATGCGGTTCCCGGGCGGAAGCCGGAACCAAGTGAGCAATACGGACATGACGGAATTCATCCGTTTCCTGAATGGGAAAGGGATTACGTACTATGACTGGAACGTGGCAAGCGGGGACGCAACAAGCCAAGCATATACCCCAGATGAACTTGTTGAGAATGTGATGGGAGATGTCGTAAGGTTCGAAACATCCATCGTATTGATGCACGACGCATCCAATAAATCAAGCACCGTGGAGGCCTTAGGCCCCATGATTGACAAATTGCAGGAAATGGGCGCAGAACTGCTCCCCATTGATGAAAACACAACGCTAATCCAGCAGATACCGGCAGACAGCGTAGAATAAGCTGGCTGCGGCAGCGGCAATAGGCGGAAGAAAACATATGGAGGTACATACATGAGTTTTTTTAAGGATTTCAAAGAAGATTTGTCCCAAGCAGTGAATGAGCTGCTCCCGGGGGAAGAGATGAAGACAGCAGTTCCCGGCCAGCCAGACTTGGAGGTCAACACTCTGGAACAGGAAGTAGACGTGGAGTCTGAGCTGAAAAAGCTGGAAGGGCTGTTTGAAAAAGTAGAAGGGACCGCGGCAAAACGGCCGGAGCGGCCAATTGCACCCGTGGAGCGGCCGGTAGCCCCCATAGAACGGGAGCGTCCAGCGCCTGAGCCAGTAAAACCCGTACAGGAAGCAATGAAAACAGAAATAAAAGTAGAACCTGTGGCAGAAGAGCCAGAACATAAGGAGGAAGAAACAGTGAGTACAGAAGCAGTAATGAATGAAGAAAACATGGCAAATGAAGGAGCAGATACCGCAGCAGAAGAAGTGGTTGAAATAAGCCCAATCGCAGGCCTGCCCAAAGAGATTTCAGATGAAGTGACGGTTATTACAGAGGGGACATCCTTAAAAGGTGATTTGGAATCCATCGGCTCTTTTGAATTGAGGGGGAAAATAGACGGCAACGTGCGCTGCAACGGCAAAGTTACCATTACCGGCAGCTTAAAAGGGAACGCAGAAGCATCCGAATTCTTTGCAGACGCAGCGAAAGTAGAAGGTGAAATCTCCACCAGCGGGACCGTAAAGATTGGCCTTGGCTCTGTTGTCGTTGGGAACATCACAGCAACCAGCGCAGTTATCGCAGGTGCAATCAAGGGCGATATTGACGTGCAAGGGCCGGTAGTTGTGGATACTTCCGCAGTCGTAATGGGCAACATTAAGTCACGTTCCGTACAGATTAACAACGGCGCAGTAATTGAGGGGTTCTGCTCCCAGTGCTATGCTGATGTAAATATGGAAACTTTTTTTGAAAAATAAGTAGGTTCACAAGCATATTTATGCCGGGTAATCCGCAGGTTTCCCCAGAATAGGGGAAGCCTGCCGGCAGGTTATTTGGCTTAAGGGCAAAGAGGGCAGTTTATGAAGAGAATATTATTGAAGTTAAGCGGAGAAGCGTTGGCAGGGGAGAAGCATACCGGGTTTGACGAAGCCACTGTCACTGTGGTAGCCAATCAGGTGAAGCAGCTTGTGGATGGAGGCGTGGAAGTAGGAATCGTAATCGGCGGCGGCAATTTTTGGCGCGGCAGGGAAAGCGAAACCATTGACCGCACCAAGGCAGACCAAATCGGGATGCTTGCTACTGTGATGAACTGTATCTATGTATCTGAGATTTTCCGTTCCGTGGGGATGATGACGCAGATCCTGACGCCTTTTTCCTGCGGTTCCTTTACAAAGCTGTTTTCCAAGGACAGGGCGAATAAATATTTTGCCAAAGGGATGGTATGCTTTTTTGCCGGCGGGACAGGGCATCCGTATTTTTCCACAGATACGGCTACCGTGCTGCGGGCAGTAGAGATTGAAGCCGAAGGCATCTTTCTGGCAAAGGCCATTGACGGCGTATACGACAGCGACCCCAAGCTTAATCCGGCAGCAAAGAAGTATGACGAGATAACCATACAGGAAGTGATAGACCAGAAGCTTGCAGTCATTGACTTGACAGCCTCCATTATGTGCATGGAAAACAAGATGCCCATGTATGTCTTTGGCCTGAACGGGGAAGGGAGCATCATCAAAGCGGTAAGCGGGGAATTTACCGGGACGAAGGTTACAGCCTGAATATTATCCTAGCGCTATTTGTGCCCCTGCTGTCATAGTAAGATTGCAGCTTGATGCCTTTTTCCAGCCTTGGATTTACTAGTTTCCGTAATCAGCGGATTTTTTAGCAGAAGTATGCGCTTGTGTATCAAATGGGAGGGTTTTTAGTATGGATGAGAGATTACAGAAATATGACAATAAAATGCAGAAATCATTTGATAACCTGTTAGAGGAGTTTGGTTCCATCCGTGCAGGGCGTGCCAACCCCCATGTACTGGATAAACTGAAAGTGGACTATTATGGGACGCCGACCGGGCTCCAGCAGGTGGCGAACATTTCAGTGCCGGAGCCAAGGATGCTTTTGATCCAGCCATGGGAACCTAACATGGTGCGGGTCATTGAGAAGGCAATCCTCACTTCGGATTTGGGGATTAACCCCACCAACGATGGGAAAGTCATACGCCTTGTATTCCCGGAACTTACCGAGGAACGCAGGAAGGAGCTTGCCAAGGATGTGAAGAAAAAGGGGGAAGCAGCTAAGGTTGCTGTCCGCAACATCCGCAGGGACGCCAATGACTCTTTCAAAAAGTTAGGGAAAACCAGCGAGGTTTCCGAAGATGAGATAAAAGAACTGGAAGAGAAAGTCCAGAAATTAACCGATAAATACATTACCAAGGTTGATAAGGCAGTAGAAGAAAAATCAAAAGAAATACTGACTGTATAGCCCCCTGTGCGGTAAGAGGGGGTGTAACAGGAACTGCCCAAAAATGCAGGTTTTTTTGCATTTCGGGGAATTCCACAGTGTCTGAAAAGGGGCATGGCGTTTCGTCTGTCCCTTTCTTCGCATTTTCACCTGATAGGAATATCAGCCGGAAGGAAACGGAAGGAACGGGTGGTTACTGTGAAAAATAAGTTTTCCATCATTATTTGTGCCTAAGCGGAATGAAAGGAATGGGTGGCTTTTATGGAAATCCCAAGACATGTGGCGATTATATTAGACGGCAACGGGAGATGGGCGAAAAAGCATGGGATGCCAAGAAATTATGGGCATACCCAAGGGGCCAAGAACGTAGAAACCATCTGCCGGGAGGCATGGGACATGGGCATCAAGTACCTGACGGTGTATGCCTTTTCTACGGAAAACTGGGCCAGGCCCAAGGACGAAGTAAATGCATTGATGAAGCTTTTGCGGAATTATATGAAAAACTGCATCAAGACAGCAGAAAAGAACCATATGCGGGTCCGGGTCATTGGGGATAAGAGCAAGCTGGATGCAGACATCCAAGAGAGCATACAGCGGCTGGAGGAATCCTCCAAAGGGCAGGATGGGCTGAATTTCCAGATTGCCATTAATTATGGCAGCCGGGATGAGATGCTGCGGGGCATGAAACAGATGCTTGCAGATTACAAGGCGGATAAATTTACGCTGGAGGAGTTAGATGAGCAGCGTTTCGAAAGCTATTTAGACACCAAGGATATCCCAGCCCCAGACCTTTTAATCCGCACCAGCGGGGAACAGCGGCTGTCGAACTATCTGCTCTGGCAGCTTGCCTACAGCGAACTTTATTTTACGGATGTGGCTTGGCCTGATTTCACAAAAAAGGAATTAGAAAAAGCCATCTTAGACTATAATAATAGAGATAGGCGTTTTGGCGGCATTGGGGATGCGCCGGATGCCAAGGGACAGTAGACATAAAGGAGGTTGCGGCGTGTTCCGGACACGGTTATTGAGCGGGATTGTACTGGTAATTGCAGCCCTTGCCCTGATTATCACAGGAGGGCAGGTACTGCTTTTTGGCCTGATGGCAGTTTCCTGCATCGGGCTGTTTGAACTGTACCGGGTGTTCCATATGGAGCGGTCCTTATTGGGCGTGATTGGCTATGCAGGGGCTGTGGTTTACTATCTGGATTTGGGGTTTCCTTTTCTCCCGGATTTTGAAATGTTTGCGCTGGGGTACTTAATCCTCCTGATGGCGGCTTATGTGCTGGCGTTCCCTAAGTACCGGGTAGAACAGGTTTTTGCCGGGTTTATCGGCGTGTTTTATGTGGCAGTGATGCTTTCCTGTGTGTATCAGGTGCGGATGCTCCCGGCAGGCAGCTACATTGTGTGGCTGGTTTTCCTCTGTTCTTGGGGGTGCGATACCTGCGCCTACTGCGTGGGGGTCTTAATTGGGAAACATAAAATGGCGCCTAAGCTAAGCCCAAAGAAATCCGTGGAAGGGGCGGTGGGCGGCATTGTGGGCACCATCCTGCTTACCATCCTGTATGGGTATGTATTCCGGGAGCAGATGCACCTAGCTACAGAGGGCATTTTTGCCTTGGCAGGGATTACCGCGGTGGGCGGGCTAATTTCCATGGTGGGGGATTTGGCGGCGTCTGCCATTAAGCGGAACTGCGGCATCAAGGATTATGGGACATTGATTCCGGGCCATGGGGGAATCTTAGACCGGTTTGACAGCGTGATTTTTACCGCCCCAATCATTTATTATCTGGCGCGGTTTATAATTTCAGGCTAAGTAGAAAAGGAAAGCGCAAAAATATCGCAGTCACGTACCTTTTGCTGCAGTTTGGCACAATATCCATTGTGCAGGCGCTATCCATAATGGATACAGATATTGGAAAAAGAGGGAATTTTCATGAAAAAAATTGCAATACTCGGCTCTACCGGCTCCATTGGCACACAGACCTTGGAAATTGCCCGGGAGCAGGGGGACATTGAGGTAACAGCCTTGGCGGCAGGGAAAAATGCGAAGCTGCTAGAAGCGCAAATCCGGGAATTCCGGCCCAAGCTGGCAGCCCTCTGGGATGTTCAGGCGGCAGCTTCTTTGCGGGAAAGCGTCAAAGACCTGCCTGTGAAGGTGGTGTCCGGCATGGAGGGGCTTTTGGAGATTGCCACGATGCCGGAACCGGAAATCCTTGTGACTGCGATTGTAGGGATGCTGGGCATCCGCCCAACCATTGCGGCCATTGAATCAGGGAAAGCCATTGCATTGGCAAATAAGGAAACATTAGTGACAGCTGGGCATATCATCATGCCTCTGGCAAAAGAAAAGCAGGTGCCAATCCTCCCGGTGGACAGCGAGCACAGCGCCATTTTCCAGTCCCTGCAGGGGAACCAGCAAAATAAAATCAGCAAAATCCTGCTGACTGCCTCCGGCGGCCCCTTCCGCGGGAAAAAGCAGGAGGAGTTAAAGCAGGTACGCCCAGAGGATGCCCTGAAGCACCCCAACTGGTCCATGGGCAGGAAAATTACAATTGATTCCGCTACTATGGTAAATAAGGGGCTGGAAGTGATGGAGGCAAAATGGCTGTTTCACGTAGAACTCAGCCGTATCCAAGTGGTAGTCCATCCCCAGAGCGTAGTGCACTCCATGGTAGAGTATGAGGACGGGGCAGTGGTTGCCCAGCTTGGCACGCCGGATATGCGCCTGCCCATCCAGTATGCCCTCTATTACCCCAAGCGGCGGAGCCTGTCTGGGAAACGGCTGGATTTCTTCCAGCTTTCCAGCCTTACTTTTGAGGAGCCGGACTTGGAAACCTTTTGGGGGCTGAAGCTGGCTTTTGAAGCCATGGAGCGGGGCGGGAATGTCCCGACAGCATACAATGCGGCAAATGAACGGGCGGTTTCGTTATTTTTAGAGGGAAAAATCCGTTTTTTGGAAATTCCAGAGCTGATTCAGGCATGTATGGAGCAATGCAGGTACGTAGAGCATCCCAATGTAGAAGAAATCCTTGGGACAGAAGCAGAAGCTTATGCATTGATAAAGAGCAGGTGGTAAATCAGCGTTTTACCCATTTTATAAGGAGCAGGTGGTAAATCAGCATTTACCCATTTTATAAGGAGCAGGTGGTAAATTGAATATTATAATTGCAATTCTTATTTTCAGTATCATTATTTTATTTCACGAATTGGGGCATTTCCTTCTGGCGAAATTCAACGGCATCAAAGTCAATGAATTCTGCCTTGGGATGGGGCCTACGCTGGTAGGCTTTACGAAAGGCGAAACCAAGTATTCCATTAAGCTTCTGCCTTTTGGCGGGGCCTGCATGATGGAAGGGGAGGACGGGGAAAGCCAGGATGAACGTTCCTTCCATAGCAAATCCGTCTGGGCGCGCATCAGCGTCGTGGCGGCAGGGCCTATTTTTAACTTTATTATGGCATGGGTATTTGCCGTGATTGTCATTTCCATTACTGGCTATGACCGCCCGGTGCTTTCCGGCGTAATGGAAGGGTTCCCGGCAGAAGAGGCAGGGCTTCAGGCAGGGGACGAGATTATTTCCATGAATGGCTACCGCACCCATTTCTACCGGGAAGTAAGCCAATATTCCTTGTTCCATCCCGGGGAAGACATCGAATTGGTATATAAACGGGACGGGAAAAAGTATGAAACTACCTTAAGCCCTATGTTGGATGAAGAGTCTGGCAGGCAGCTGGTGGGCTTAAGCGGAAAACCTTTTGCACGGGTAAGGGGGAATGTCCCAGATACCCTAATCGCTAGTGTTTACGAAGTCCGGTACTGGATTAACAATACGATGGAAAGCCTTAGGCTGCTGGTATCCGGGCAGGTGGGCTTAAAAGACCTGTCCGGCCCTGTAGGGATTGTAAAGCTGATGGGGGATACGTATGACACCAGCGAGTCGAGGGGCGGCACAGGGACGGCAATCTTAAGCATGGTGAACTTTTCCATTTTCCTGTCGGCCAATTTAGGCATTATGAACCTTTTGCCCATCCCGGCATTGGACGGCGGGCGGCTGGTGTTCCTCGTGATTGAGGCAATCCGAAGGAAACGGATTTCCCCGGAAAAAGAAGGCATGGTGCACTTTGTGGGGCTGATGGCGTTGATGGCCCTGATGGTATTCGTCATGTTCAATGATATCCGGAATATCCTCTGACGGGGAAACAGTGAAATTTCAGGAAAGGGCTAATACAGGGTTAAGGGAAGTGTAATCGCATGGAAGAAAAAATCATTCGGAAAAAGACAAGGGAAGTGCGCATTGGGAACCGGGCAATCGGCGGGGGGAACCCTGTGCTGATACAGTCCATGGCAAATACGAAAACAGAGGACGTCAAGGGGACAATTGCGCAAATCCAGAAGCTAACTTCGGCAGGCTGCGAAATTATCCGCTGCGCCGTCCCCACCATGGAGGCGGCCGAAGCATTGGCAGAAATCAAAAAGGGGATTACCATCCCGTTGGTGGCGGACATCCACTTTGATTACCGCCTTGCCATTGCGGCGATGGAGCATGGGGCAGACAAAATCCGCATCAACCCCGGGAATATCGGGGCAAAGGATCGCATCCAAGCGGTGGTAGATGCTGCCAAGGAGCGGGGCATCCCCATCCGGGTAGGGGTCAACAGCGGTTCCTTGGAAAAAGAGCTGGTAGAAAAATACCATGGCGTAACCCCGGAAGGGCTGGTGGAAAGCGCCATGGACAAAGTGCACATTATCGAGGATATGGGCTATGATAACTTAGTCATCAGCATTAAGTCCTCCGATGTGCTGATGTGCGTAAAAGCCCATGAACTGATTTCCGGGCAGACGGATTACCCCTTGCATGTGGGGATTACGGAATCCGGCACCCTAACCAGCGGGAATATTAAGTCCGCCATAGGCCTTGGCTTGATTTTAAGCCAAGGGATTGGGGACACCATCCGGGTATCCCTGACGGGGGATCCATTGGAGGAAATCAAATCTGCGAAAATTATCCTGCGCACCCTTGGCCTTAGGAAAGGCGGCATTGAGGTAGTGTCCTGCCCTACCTGCGGCCGGACGCAGATTGACTTGATTGGCTTGGCAAACCAAGTGGAGGAGATGGTAAGCGGCATTGATTTGGATTTGAAGGTAGCCGTGATGGGATGCGTCGTGAACGGGCCTGGGGAGGCAAAAGAAGCCGATATCGGGATTGCCGGAGGGATTGGCGAAGGCCTTCTGATCAAGCATGGGGAAATCTTTAAGAAAGTAAAGGAAGAAGAGCTGCTGGACGCCCTCCGGCAGGAATTGCTGCATTGGAGTGAATAAAGATGAATAAGCTGTTTTTTGATGTATTTCCGGATTTGAAAGTCCCTTCCGGGATGCAGAACCTGATGACGGACGTAGAGGTGACAAAAGTATCTTCCAACCGCAGGCGGGACCATCTTAGGGTCTACCTTCTAAGCAGCAGGCTCATCCATAAGGAACATATTTACCGTTTGGAATCCGACATTGCAAAGCAGCTTTTCCCAAACCACAATATTTCCATTAAAATTATTGAGAAATTCCATCTTTCGGGGCAGTATAACCCCAAAAAGCTGTTAGACGTTTACAAAAGCAGCATTATGGACGAGTTCCGTACCTACAGCCTGTTGGAATACAACGTGCTGCGGATGGCCCGGATGGAATTCCCGGAAGAGGACAGGATGCAGCTTACCTTTGAGGACTCGGTGGTTGCAAGGCAGAAATCGGAAGAAATGGTGCGGATTCTGGAAAAAATCATCTGCGAGCGGTGCGGCCTTGACGTAAAAATACAGGTGGAATTTCAGGAGCCCAAAGAGAACAAGCATAAGAAAAACAGCGATATAAAGCTTCAGAACGAAATACATAACATCATTGCACAAGCGGCTGCTGGCCGTACAGGCGGGGCAGGGGAGCAGGAATGGGGAGATGTTCCAAATTCCGGCGCATTGTCAGGCGGACGGGGAACCGATTTGCCCGGAAATTGGGAAACAAGGCAAGGCTCCGGTATGCGTCCTGAAAACAGGGAAACAGGGCAAGGCTCCGCTATGCGTCCTGAAAACAGGGAAACAGGGCAAGGCTCCGGTATGCGTCCTGAAAACAGGGAAACAGGGCAAGGCTCCGCTACGCGCCCTGAAGACTGGAAAGCAGGGCAAGGCTCTGGTATGCGCCCTATAAGTTCTGGCACAGCCCAAGATGCCAGGACACAAGCTAGCGGCTGGAAAAAAGCAAATGGAAGCGGCACACAGGCTGGCGGCCCTTTTAGCGGCAGGAAGGGCGGCCCTTACGGCGGCATTAAGAAATCAGACAACCCAGACGTGCTTTTCGGCCGGGATTTTGACGACGAGCATATGGACATTGAACAGATTGTCGGGGAAATCGGGGAAGTGGCAGTCCGCGGGAAAATCTTAAGCGTGGATACCCGGGAAATCCGCAACGAGAAAACCATCATTTTATTTACCATTACAGATTTTACTGACACCATTATGGTAAAAATGTTTGCCAAAAACGAGGACGTCCCTGAGATTACCGCCGGGGTAAAGAAGGGGGCGTTTTTAAAAATCAAAGGGATTACCACCATAGACCGTTTTGACGGGGAGCTTACCATTGGCTCCGTGGCCGGGATTAAGAAAATCCCGGATTTTACCACCTGCCGCATGGATAACAGCCCAACGAAGCGGGTAGAGCTGCACTGCCACACGAAAATGAGCGATATGGACGGGGTTTCCGAGGTCAAGGACATTATCAAGCGGGCCATGAAATGGGGGCACAAGGCCATTGCCATTACAGACCACGGGGATGTCCAGTCCTTCCCGGACGCCAACCACGCTGTTTCCCCGGAAGATGATTTTAAGGTCATCTACGGGGTGGAGGCATATTTGGTAGACGATTTAAAGCAGATGGTGGAAAACCCAAAAGGGCAGGGGCTTGACGGTTCCTTTGTGGTGTTTGACTTGGAAACCACAGGCTTTTCCCCTATCAACAACCGCATCATAGAAATCGGCGCGGTAAAGGTGGAGGAAGGGGAGATTACGGAGCGTTTTTCCACCTTTGTAAACCCGCAGGTGCCCATTCCTTTTAAAATCGAAGAGCTGACAAGCATCCGGGACGATATGGTGCTGGACGCCCCTACAATCGAGGAGGCTTTGCCGGAATTCCTGAAATTCTGCGAAGGCTCTGTAATGGTTGCCCACAATGCGGGGTTTGACATGAGCTTTATCGGCAAAAACTGCGAGCGGCAGGGGTTCCCCTGCGGTTATACGGTGGTTGATACGGTAGCCTTGGCGCGTGTTTTGCTGCCCCAATTGAACCGCTTTAAGCTGGACACGGTGGCAAAGACGCTGAAAATTTCTTTGGAAAACCATCACCGTGCCGTGGATGACGCCGCCTGCACCGCAGAAATTTTTGTAAAGTTCATAGAAATGTTGAAGGAGCGGGGGATTTCTGACTTAAACCAAGTAAACGAGCTGGGGAATACTTCCGTGGAAAATATCAGGAAACTGCCCAGCCATCATGCCATTCTCCTAGCGACTAATGATACAGGCAGGATTAACCTGTACCGTCTGGTATCCATGTCCCATTTGACGTATTTCCACCGCCAGCCAAGGATTCCCAAGAGTGAATTTGCCAAATACCGGGAAGGGATTTTGCTTGGGTCTGCCTGCGAAGCGGGGGAGCTGTATCAAGCCATTTTGCGGGGGCAGCCCGAGGAAGAGATTGCAAGGCTTGTAAATTTCTACGACTATCTGGAAATCCAGCCCCTAGGGAACAATGCTTTTATGCTACGTGGGGACGACCCGGCGATGGCTTCGGAGGAAGAATTAAAGGACGTCAACCGCAAGATTGTCAAGCTGGGGGAAGAGTTCCACAAGATGGTGGTGGCTACCTGCGATGTGCATTTCCTAGACCCGGAGGACGAGGTGTACCGCCGGATTATCATGGCGGGCAAGGGCTTTAAGGATGCGGACAACCAAGCCCCCCTGTACTTGCGCACCACCGAAGAAATGCTGGCGGAATTTGACTACCTTGGCAGCGAGAAAGCAGAGGAAATTGTCATTACCAACCCTAACCGGATTGCGGCCATGTGTGAAAAAATTTCCCCGGTGCGCCCGGACAAATGCCCGCCAGTCATTGAAAATTCTGACCAGATGCTGCGGGATATCTGCTACAACAAGGCCCATGAAATCTATGGGGAAAAGCTCCCGCCCGTTGTGCAGGAGCGGCTGGAGAGGGAGCTGAATTCCATTATTTCCAATGGGTATGCCGTGATGTATATTATTGCCCAGAAATTAGTGTGGAAATCCAATGAGGACGGGTATCTGGTAGGTTCCCGGGGGTCGGTAGGCTCGTCCTTCGTGGCTACTATGGCGGGGATTACCGAGGTAAACCCATTGGCTCCCCATTATTACTGCAAAAAATGCCATTACTGCGATTTTGAGTCGGAGGAAGTCAAAGCCTATGCAGACGCCGGGCGGGCCGGGTGCGACATGCCGGACAAAAACTGCCCGGACTGCGGGGAACCCCTGATGAAAGAAGGGTTTGACATCCCCTTTGAAACATTTTTGGGGTTTAAAGGGAATAAGGAGCCTGATATTGACCTGAATTTCTCTGGGGAATACCAGAGCAAGGCCCACGCCTACTGTGAAGTGATTTTTGGGTATGGGCAGACCTACCGGGCGGGGACTATTGGCACGCTGGCGGACAAGACGGCGTTTGGTTATATCAAGAGGTATTATGAGGAACGGGGGGTGCGCAAGCGCAACTGCGAGATTGACCGGATTGTGCAGGGCTGCGTGGGCATCCGGCGCACTACCGGGCAGCATCCGGGGGGCATTATCGTGCTGCCCTTGGGGGAGGAAATCCATTCCTTTACCCCCATCCAGCATCCGGCCAATGATATGTCTACGGATATTGTAACGACCCATTTTGATTACCATTCCATTGACCACAACCTCCTGAAACTTGACATACTTGGGCACGACGATCCTACCATGATACGTATGCTGGAGGATTTGACTGGCATTGACGCCCGCACCATCCCTTTGGATGACAAGGATGTGATGTCTTTGTTCCAGAGCACCAAAGCCCTTGGGATTTTGCCGGAGGATATTGGGGGCTGCCCGTTGGGTTCCCTTGGCATCCCCGAATTCGGGACGGAATTTGTCATCCAAATGCTGGTTGACACAAACCCCCAGTCTTTTTCGGATTTGGTGCGGATTTCCGGCTTGTCCCATGGGACGGATGTATGGCTTGGGAACGCCCAGACCTTGATTCAGGAGAAAAAGGCTACCATTTCTACGGCAATCTGTACCCGTGACGATATTATGACGTACCTGATTACCATGGGGCTGGAAAGTGAGCTGAGCTTTACCATTATGGAAAGCGTCCGTAAAGGCAAGGGGCTGAAGCCGGAGTGGGAAGAGGTTATGGCAGCCCATAACGTGCCGGATTGGTATATCTGGTCCTGCAAGAAGATTAAATACATGTTCCCCAAAGCCCATGCGGCGGCTTATGTCATGATGGCGTGGCGGATTGCCTATTGCAAGATTTTTTACCCGCTGGCTTATTATGCGGCTTTTTTCAGCATCCGTGCCACATCTTTTAGCTATGAGCTGATGTGCCAAGGCAAGGAGAAGCTTCAATATTTCCTTGCGGATTATGAGCGCAGGAAGGATACCTTAACCAAGAAGGAGCAGGATACGGTTAAGGATATGAAGATTGTGCAGGAGATGTATGCGAGGGGGTTTGAATTCGTGCCTATTGACCTGTTTTCGGCTCAGGCGCATCTGTTCCAGATAGTGGATGGGAAATTGATGCCGGCCTTGGACAGCATTGAAGGGCTGGGGGATAAGGCGGCGGAGGCTGTGGTGGAGGCTGCTAAGGATGGGAAATTCCTTTCTAAGGATGATTTCCGCCAGCGTACGAAGGTGTCGAAATCGGTGATTGACTTAATGGGGGATTTGGGGATTTTAGGGGATTTGCCGGAATCGAACCAGCTTTCGCTGTTTGATTTTTGAGAGGTTCGGTATGGGGGAAGTTCTGCGGGTTTAAATGAGTTGATAACTGGTGGGTAGTAATTTTTTGTTTGGGGGGGGGAGTAAGGTAAGGGGGTCTTTGGGGGCGGACGGCAATTCCGGGCAGCTCTTCCCCTAAGCAAACTGGGCAACGTTCCGGCGAACTAACTGCTAACTACGACTACGGAAGAATCCAAAAATAACTTTGCCACCTTGCTTGTCTATTCCTCCGATTGCACGGAGCAAAAATACTCAACATAGCCCGCTAGGGTCTGCCCCAGCAAAGCGAGGGCATGCCTCCGTTTTTTGCTTCGCACATTCGAAGAAATATCCGGCGCAATTTGGCAAAGTTATTTTTGGATTCTTCCTCGGGATTTCGGGAAAGCCCTCATCCCTAAGTCTTCGTAAGCAGTGGATTTCGCCTACACTAAAAGCGCCCATGAAATGTTTGCTTAGGGGAAGGGCTGCCCGGAATTGCCTGGTTATGGAATAAAGTATACGGTTTGTGCTTTGGAAGTTTATTCCTTCACGGGTTTGATACCCTGCTGCTTGCTGCTAGACACGCTGTCCATGTTGTCCGATAATATGGGAAATTAGGGCCAGATACCCAGCAGCTTGCTGCTGGGTGCCATTTATGGATTGACCGGGGAGGGGGAAAGTGGTATCTTAGTATTAGCCCAGTTTGGGCAAAACGGTGATTTTGCTATTTTGTCTGGGCTTTCGCTAGTAAGGGATTATGATAGGATTGTATTTGTTTGTTAAGCAGGCATATTTTTAGGAAAGAGAGGATGGGAACATGACATACGAAGAATTTTTTGCAAAAGTAAAGGAAACATTTGCGGATACGGATGTGAGCGGCATCAAGGAGCATTTGGCGTACCAGTTCAATATTACTGGGGATGCGGCAGGGGTTTTTTATGTAGAGGTGAAGGAGGGCAAGCTTTCGGTAGAGCCTTATGATTACCATGATAGGGATGCGCTGTTTACCTGCTCTGCAGAGAACTTGATAAAAATTGCCAATGGAAAACTTGACCCATTGCTTGCGGTGACGCTGCAGAAGCTGAAAGTGGAAGGGAATATTGACAAGGCCCTGAAGCTGAAAAGCATTATTGGCGGAAAGAAGAAATAAAGGGCGCAAAAATTTCCCAGATGCTTGGCTGTATGGCGTTTATCAGCCAAGCATCTGGGAAATTTTCAAAAGGATAGCTAGGGTACAAAGGAAATTTGCTTGTTCGGATAAGCAAGTATCTGGGAAATTTTCAGAGGGATAGCCCATTCTTTCAAGGGTTTGATACCCCATAGCTTGCAGCGTTCTGGGAGAAAAAGCTAGGCCACAGGACCATGAAAACAAGTCCTTGCAGCCTGTAACTTGCAGCGTTCTGGGAGAAAAAGCTAGGAAGGGATACCTCGTTACTTACAGCTGGGTGGTTCATTCGTTCACGGGTCTGATCCCTCGCAGCTTGCTGCGGTCAGAGTTTTACCGAGCAGAGCGAGGTTGGGGTTAATACCCCGCAGCTCTGTTGCGGGGAAGTTTATTATCCTTCTGTTTGCAACATATCATAGTAAACTTTTTCCAGTAAACAGGAAATTCCGGGCCGCCCTTCCCCGAAACAAACAGTTCAAGGGCGTCCTTAGTGGAGGCGAAATCCACTGCTTACGCAGACTTAGGAACAAAGGCTTTCCTGAGTTCCTTAGTCGGAGTTAGCAGTTAGTTCGCCGGAACGTTGCCCGGTTTGTTTCGGGGAAGGGCGGCCCGGAATTTCCGTCCGCCTCCAAAAGCCCTCCATCTTAAACTTCTATCCGCCCCCAAAAGCCCTCCATCTTAAATTTCCATCCGCTCCCAAAAGCCCTCCATCTTAAATTTCTGTCCGCCTCCAAAGCCCCCTACTTTGAATTACTAACCAATTCCAAAGCCTTCCCTACTGCATTTTTCAAACACGCTATAGAAATTTTCACTCTTGGAATTCCAAATAATTCTCCGCCATTTTCGCAATCCGTGCAAGTGCAAAGACCTCAATCCCTTGTGACATTAATTTCTCCCGCCCGGGCTGGAAGGATTTCTCTATCAATACCCCCATCCCGGCAATGGTAGCATGGGACATGCGGATTAAGCGGATGGCAGCGGTTGCAGCCTCCCCATTTGCAAGGAAGTCATCCACCAGCAGCACATGGTCGTCTGCAGTAATGTATTTTTTAGAAAGGGTCAGTTCATAGTTGGTTTCCTTCGTAAAAGAAGTGACAACCGTTTGGTACAAGTCTTGGTTCAAGATTTTGGAAGGCTGCTTTTTCAGGATTACCATAGGGACGCCCAATGCAAGGGCGGCCATCAGCGCTGGGGAGATACCGGAACTTTCGATTGTGGCAACCTTGGTAATGCCCCTGCCCGCAAAATGCTTTGCAATTTCTTTCCCCATTTCCTGCATCAGCGCCGGGTCTACCTGATGGTTGATGAAGCTGTCCACTTTTAAGATGTGTTCGTTTACGGCGTTGCCGTCCTGCATGATTTTTTCTTCTAATAATTTCATAATCGGTTCACCTCTGGGTATATGGATTTTGTTGAATATCGTCTATTTTATTGTTATTATAAATGAAATGGGAGCATATTACAACATGTATCAGAAAAACCGATGGAAACAGATGGGGAAGTTCCCATTCAGGATCATGGGAATTCTGTGCCACGCTAGGAATTTTGCGAAGGAAAAGCAGTAAGGTTCCAACTGTGGCATGGGAATTTCTGTATGGCGCCAGAAATTTTATGGAGGAAGAGATGAAAATTACAATTTTAGCGGTGGGAAAAATCAAGGAAAAATTTTACCGGCAGGCCATAGAAGAATTTGAAAAACGCTTAAGCCGGTACTGCAAGCTGGAAATCATTGAAGTGGCCGATGAAAAGACCCCAGACCATGCCAGCAGCGCCGAGGAATTTCAGATAAAGGAAAAGGAAGGGCAGCGGCTCTTAAAATACGTCCGGGAGGATGCATGGCTGTGCGCATTGGCTATTGAGGGGGATGCGCTGGATTCCGTGGGGTTTTCCAAAAAGATAGAGGGGCTTGGGGTTTCCGGCGTCAGCCATCTGATGTTTGCGGTTGGGGGCTCTTTGGGGCTGGCAGAATCTGTGATGGAGCGGGCGGACTATGCTTTAAGTTTCTCGAAAATGACGTTTCCGCACCAATTGATGCGGGTAATCCTGCTGGAGCAGATTTACCGTAGTTACCGTATTATGGCGAAGCAGCCGTACCATAAGTAAGGGCGAAAATGTATGTAGTTGCAGGAACCAGAACAGGTGTGATATTTACGCTATTTTTTTAGGAGTTTACGCACTTAGGTACGTTATGGAGAGCCATATCACAAGTAAGGGCGAAAGGGAACGGGAGTTTAGGTAAGAGAAAGAGAATAAGAGTTGTATTTTAACCCCATGGGAGCAGTTGGCTTTCCATGGGGTATTTTAGTCTGATGGGATATATTTTGTGCTTATGATTTTTCAGGCGGGATGTATTCAATCAGGTCGTGTAAATCACATTCCAGAACGTAACATAATCGTTTCAGGATATCAATATCCAGACGCTGTATTTTCCCATCCCTGTAATTCCGTAATTGTGTTCTCTGCATTTCCGTGCGGAAGGATAACTGATTCAGGGAAATATTTTTTCCTCTAATATTTCTGATAAATGGATTTTTATATCGCCATAGCCATCTGAACTGGCCGGGAGCTGGCGTAAAGGGTTTTCTTTTTTGGGCATTGTCCGTACCTCCGATGTCTATTATATTTTATCCACAATATTATTGTAAGATTCTGAAATATATGGTATATATATGCTCAATGCGAAGATGAAAAAGAAGTACATGAAATAAAAAAGCAAAGGAGTGTTGTCTATGTTAATGAAAGAATTGCTGGAATAGGAGAACCATCCTGTGGAATATCCCTGTGCAATTGGCACAGTCCATATTCCAAAAGAGAAAAATATTTATAACGTCTTGCGGAAGAAGTATTACCGTCTGGCAGAAGAAGCGGTAAGGCAGTTTTCTTCCTTTTATAGTGACTATACGAACTGCAATGACATTCTGCAGAAAACATCATCAGATTTTCAGAAAAGTATCTGCCCGGTGATAGATGAAATGAAAAAAGAACTTATCAGCATGGAACGCTATGACTGGGATTACGATACGATTTACCAGTATGCAAATGAGAAGGGCTATCTGAATCCCTTTTATGCGGCATCCGATTCTGTCTGTGAGAAAATTATATCCGTAAATGAGGATTTGGAAGCGCAGAAACAATACCGTCAGGAGCGGAAAGATAATCGTGCCAGATGGGAAGGCGGCAGTTATGGCGGGACAGTAATAGATAATTATGCACATCAGGCCAGCCTTGGAATGAGGAACGTTGCAGAAGGCATGGGGCATAGCTTCGTGAATGCAATAGGTAATTCCTTCAGTAAGATGGCAGCTAATTCGGAATTAAAGCAGATATTTTCTGATCCGAAAACAAGGGAAACAATACAGAACGGCGTCTTTGAATCTGCTTTTGCCTTACATCATGTATTGATACATCTTATTTCAGAAACAAAGGAAGATATTGTATGGGGAGTACCGTCAGAGAATGACATGGAAACCGCACAGCGATTACTGAATAATATAAAAAGCGGGGCAGTCCCAAAAGAGAAAACGGACCAAATTTATCAGGAAATTCTGGCATTGCATCCATACAGCCTTGATTTGTTTGAAACCATGCTTGCGTCATTTGGGGATGAAAAAGGAGAGCTGGGCGTACTGGCAGATTATTATGGCGTTGACCTGCAATCATCTAAGGATAATCAGGCGCTCCAATATGTAAAAGACGTTCAGGGTGAAACAGAAGAAGATTCTGTAAAAGCAAAAGAAAAGCTAATGGAATACTGCATGAATTTAAGCCTGCCAGTGACAGACGAGCTGGAATGCATGAAATATATCAATAAAAGGCTGGAAGACTTTGACCTGTTGTACCGGACGGTAGATGATATCGTCTGCACTACCAGGGATTCTGCTGATTTTGCCCGTAAAGAATTACAGGCAATACAGGATTTCTTTGAGGAAATTACTCCGCCCACATCAGAATCACTTCTTGACTATGAGGAAGATTTGCTGGAAAAGAAATCTGTGTTTGAAGAGCAGTTCTGTTCCGAGCTGAAGCCAAAATATTTAGATAAAATCAATGGATATTTAGCGGATTTTGATAAAAAATTTTGTTCCACCGGTCTATTTAAAAAAGCAGACCGGAAACAGGCGGGAAAAGACAGACTTCTGAAAGCAATAAAAAAAGCAGATACTTCTTCTTTGGAGAAAATTGAGGAAGCCTTTCAGAAGATGGAGCTGTTATTGCCAAAACTGGGATTGGGACAGGAAGATACCACAGAAGCAGTACAGTATCTGGAAAAGAAAAAAGATAAAATCTTAAACCCGAACAGCGGCATGGACGTCATTAAAGGATTTGGAAAGCTGTTTAAAAAATAAATTTACAAATGGAGAGAAAGAGCATGAAAAAAGTACTTGGGATAATTGCCGCCATTATTGGAGTTATGGTTGTTCTGTGGCTTCTGTCATATGTTATTGAATTTGTATGGGAGCTGTTCTGGATTGTGGTTGTAATTTCAGCGATTGCATATGTAGTCCAGAAATTCAGGTAAAAATGGAGTCTTAAAATCAATAAAAGAAATGGCCGGGAGGATATCATATGAAAAAAATTGCACCTGTTGTTATTGTGATAGCAATACTTTTAATTATTGGAAAAATTATAGTCGCAGGAGAAGTCAGTGATTTGGAAAAGGATATAGTAGAAAGCGTAAAAAAAGGCGGTTATTACACTGCATTGGAGGATGCGAAAGACATAGAGTTCCAGGGTGAAAAAATGTCCAGAAAAACAGCTAAACTAATTGAAGATGTTAAACTTTATGGAGCTGCTCAAGCGGAAATGGAAAAGGGAGAATACGCCGAAATGAATTTGGGAAAAATAAAGGCGATTTTAGATGAAATGAATGGAAGTTATAAAAAATATGATAAATTCAAATCAGATGTAGAAGAATTCAAAGAAAAAGTAGATTCACTGGAAGAATATGGTAACCTCGGAGTGGAACTTGTAGAAGAGGTGGAGACATTGATAGCGGAAGGGGAGATGGACGAAGCCAAAAGACGAATTTCTGAATATAAATCAGATGAAAGATATACATATATGCCTGAAAAACTAAAAAGCATATTATTTGATTATATGAATGAGACAAGCGGAATGTTTCAGCGATAAAATAATGTAAATATATATTATTACCCTGAAAACCATCAGGAAAGGGGTGAATATCCATGCACGCAGGAATCTTCTTAGGCGCATGTGTCATAACAGTAGGCGTACTGGTGGCACTGGAAACAGTAAACGCATAATCACATAAAGTTTTAAAAACAGGCAGACAGCAGAAATGTTGTCTGCCTTATTTTCGTGCAAAAAAGGAGCATATCTATGGAAAAATTATCAACAGAATCCATGACAGTGGAGCGGAAAGGCATTTTCGATAAGAACCATAAAAAGCGGTTTGAGCTGACTTTCACCTGCAAAGACAGAAAGCCGGAGAAAAGTATCTTAATCATTGGCTTAAACCCTGCCAGCGCAGATATCAGCATTTTAGACACGACTACCACGTTTATTTTAAACAACTTAATCCCCATGGGATATACCACAATGACAGTCTGCAACCTTTACGCAGACCTCTTTACACAGCGTTTAAAGCCCTCAGAAGTGGCGAGCAACACGGAGAACCGGAAATACCTTGAGGAAGTGTTAAAGCGTGGTTTTGACGCTGTCCTGCTTGGATATGGCAATACATTCCTGACAAATAAATTTGTGAAAGAAGAAAAAGAACATCTGTTAAAACTTCTGAAACCTTATAAAGAAAAAGTAGTGGATATTGTAGACGACAAAGGCGAATATGAAAGGCTCAAAGCCACACATCCACTGATGGCAGGAAGATATTTTCCCAACAGATGGAAATTACGCCCGTTTGAATTTGAGGAAAAGAATACACTGAAAGAAGCCGGGAATGGAAAGCTGCCGGAAAAGGCGGGAGAAGACAGGGAGAAAAAGCTGCCGGGTAAAATAAAGAAACCGGAAAAGGACAAAAAGGAGAAGAAACAGGATGAAAAAGACAATCCGAATCAGGACAGTGAACCAGTGGCATTTGCTGAAGCAGATAAACAGGTATCTGGGGAAGAAACAGATACCGGAGGAAGTAATAGTAAGGATTTACTACATACTCCACGCTAAAGAGCTGGGAAAAGACGGATTCATTGTTTTATGCTTAGACAGAATAAAAGATGACTGTCTGGAAGTGGAAGACGCTGTGGGGATGTACCCAAACAAAATCAGGATAGAGGAGAAAATAGACGAAATCCCCATAAGAAACCGAAAAGGAAGACAAAAAAGCTGGTACATAACCCATGTAAAAATGAAAAGCCAGAAGATTCAGCTTATCTATACAACAAAAGGGCAGGATGATTACAGGAGGGATGGAACATGGAGAAGCCTGCAAATTTTTCAAAAATTTCCCAGCTTTTACGAAAGAAGGGAAGCTGGACATGGACTGGTTGGTCGGGATGAGAGTACTTATAAGGCTTGCCAGCACAGAAAATGGATGGAAAATTGCAGGAGTTTCCTATGATTACCAATATTATGGTATGGATGAAGAACAGGAAAGCGGGGGAGAGAATGGCGAGAAATGATATATCAATGGAGCAGGTCATCAAAGAAGCAGAACAGGAAATTGAGTTAATCTGTTCCACTACAGGGCAGGCATATATCAGGGCTGCAAATGAGAAAGAGAGAATGCGCCTTATCGCAGTTGAAAGTGAATCATTCCAGCAATGGTTCCGTTCCTACTGCTATGACGGGTATGGGATAATACTGCCATCCGGCGGGCATATACAGGCACAGGCGCATATAAAAATGCTGGCAAAAAGGAATGGGAAGCGTTCCAGGATTCATAAACGTATTTATGCCAAAACGGATACCGTCTATTATGATTTGGGGCGAAACGATGGAAAATACCTGAAAATAACTGCTGACGGGGTAGGGATGGCAAAAAATTCCCATATCCTGTTCCAGCGCAGTGAACTCTTTGCACCGCAGGTAGAACCGGAAATGCAACAGGTACGTGCAGGAGATGTAAAATATTTTATTGCACAGCATTTTAATTTCCACAGCGAAACGGACCAGATACTGTTTGCCGCTTTTTTGGCAGGCTGTTTTTTCGGGAAGCAGTTTTCAAAACCTGTGCTGGAAGTTTATGGTCAGAAATCCAGCGCAAAATCTACCTGTTTAAAGAGGGTGCAGAATTTAATAGACCCGCTTACCGTCAATCCCCTGTTCTCCATGCCAAAGAGGGAAAATGAGGTGGCTATGTGCCTTGCGGCGGAATATATGGTATGTTTCGACAATATCAGCATTATTTCCCAGAATACAAGCGATTTAATCTGCCGGAACTGTACGGGAGGTTCACAGGTAAAGAGAAAACTCTTTACAGATGATTCCCGGTCTATTCTGGAACCGGACGCTGTTGTATGCTTCAACAGCACAAGACAATGCATTGTAAGGAGCGATTTGGCTGACCGTGCGATTTTTCTTGAGCTTGTGCGTATCAGCCCGGAAAAAATGCAGGGAGACAGAGAACTGCAGAAAAAATGGGAAGATGACCTGCCCTTTTTCTTCGGAGCATTATGCCAGGCTGTCAGTGGAGTGCTGGGGGATAAAAAACCGGCTGTAAATTATTCCCCGGTTAGGCTGGTTGATTTTTACGAGATGGCAGTGAAAGCTGGCGGACAGATTGGTTATAAAGAAGAACAGGTACATGAAGCATTCTGCACCAATCGGGAAAAAATCAATGACTCCCTTGTTTCAGGAAATATTCTGCTTACTGTATTGGAAGGGTACATGAGCCAGAAGGGGATGGAAGAGGGTTTGAAAGCCAAAGTGTCAGAGTTTTACAGAGAAATGAAGCTGTATGCCCTGGAAGAGTATGGCATTGATGGGAGAAGTTTTCCGGGTGCGCCGGAGGTTATGACAAGGAGAATGTCAGAGGACAGGAGCAACCTTGAGGATATCGGAATCTTTTATGATGTAAGAAAAGGAAAAAACGCCAGATATATTGAGATATGGAAAGAATAGAAGGTCGCGCCGATGCAGCCGAAAAGGAAACTGCATAAGTTTAAGCAGGGAGTTTCCGGTTTGCCGCCACCGTCGCCATAGAGAAAGGGGATGGAGCATATAGATAAAGAGTGGCTGGAAACAGTTATGGATTTAATGGCACAAATTGTAGCCACTGTTTATTCTAATGAGAAAAAGGCGAAGAAAGAACGGGAAGACAGGTAACTGTCCTGACAGAGAAAGCCGGATAATGGGATGGAATTGCAGGTATGCTGCAGGAAGTAAGTTTCCCTGTAATCCTGCCCCTTTATCTGGCAGTATATCCAAACATGGAAAAGAACCTGAATCAATTATGATACCGGAATATATATTATAACTCTGAACCATGAAAGAAAGAGAGGGAAAGATTATGAGCCATACAGAACAGAAAGCAACTGCTGCCATTTACTGCAGGGTAAGCACCAGGGAGCAGGCGGAAGAAGGCTACAGTATCGGGGAGCAGGAGCGTCTGATAAGGGAATACTGCATGAAGCAGGGCTATGAAGTCTACAAGGTCTTTTCTGATGCCGGAATCAGCGGGAAAGACATTGCCCACAGGCCGGCCATACAGGAACTGTTAAAGGAAGCAGGAGAAAAGAAGTTTGATATCGTGATGTCATGGAAAATCAACCGCTTAAGCCGGAAACTGGAAGACGCCATAAAGATTGTGAACACGCTGGACAGATACGGGATAGCTTACCGCTCTTATTCCGAGCCTTTTGAATCCGATACACCGGCAGGGAAAATGCAGTTTCAGATGATGGCATTGGTGGGGGAGTTTGAGCGAAATACCATTGCACAGAATGTAAAAATGGGGATGAAAGCCAAAGCCCGTGCAGGGGAGTGGTGCGGAGGGATTGCGCCTTTGGGTTACCATTGGGTTCCTATGGAGGGAACGGAAGATTTGGCAAGGAAAAAATCACGCCTTGAAATTGATGAAAAAGAAGCGGAGGTCATTAAAATCATTTACGGGATGTATGCGTCCGGCAAAGGCTATAAGGCGATTGCAAACTACCTGAATAAAAAAGGGTATCAGACCAAACTCGGAAATACATTTTCTGTGGCACAGCTCCGCACCATACTTACCAACCCGGTCTATATTGGGAAAGTGCGTTTTAATGTGCGACGGGACTGGAATGAGAAAAGACGCAACAATATCAACCCCGACCCGATTATTGCAGATGGAATCCATGAAGCCATCATAACAGAGGAGCAGTGGAACCAGGTGCAGTTCTTAATCAGTCAAAAATCAGGAAAACCGTCCCGTATCTATGATGGGGAATACCCGCTGACGGGGATATTGAAATGCCCCGAATGTGGCGCAGGAATGGTGATTTCAAGGGTAATCAATAAAAGGGCGAATGGAAGCAGACGGGAGCTGACCTACTATGCCTGTGGGAACTGGAAGAATAAAGGGAGCGCAGTCTGCCACAGCAATATGATACGGGTGGAGACAGCTAATGACTTCGTCTACCGGAGGATGGAGGAAGTCTTAAATGATGACAAAGTGTTTCAGGAAGTCCTTTCAAGGGTAAACCGGGAACACGAAATCAGAAAGAAAAATGCGTATAAAGAGCAGGATTTACAGGAGAAAGAACAGGAAAAACTTTCAAAGCGCATAATGAAGAACCATGAAGCCTATGAAGACGGTGTGATTACCAGAGAGGAATTTTTAATGAGGAAACAGGAATTAGACCGGCAGATGGAACAAATCAGAGAGCATACCAGTGAGAACCATCTTATTCTGCTGGAGGAAGGGCGCAAAGAGATACCAAAGGAAGCAGTGAGGGAAATCTTAAAGAACTTCAGCAACGTCTTATCCGCTGATATAGACCGAACCATACGGAAGCGGTTACTGCACCTGCTGATAGAGGAAATCACCATAGACAGAGACAGGAACATAGATTCCATAAAACTGAAACTTTCTGACGAGTTAATCAGGTTCTTACAGAACAATGGCGGCACACCACCAGACGGTGCGCCGTCTGTTTTTATGTTTCAGAAATTTGGGATAACGTCACTGGAACTTGTGATATAGGAAAGCGGTACAAAGATGAAAAAGGGAAAGAGAGGACAACAGAAGATGAACCATGATTTAAACCAGTATCTTATCAGGGAATATGAAAAGCTGGACTCCGAAATGGAACAGAGGGAATTTGCAGAAACCATGCGTTTCCTTATGATGGCGAAAGAGAAAGATTTTTCCGATTATTATTCCAAAAAGAGCCTGACGGGACGGGAATTTTATTCAGTGATGGACACACTCTATGAGCTGAACAACCTCTGGATGCTTTCCGGATTTATCCGCCAGAACCAGCAGGTTTTATTGCGGGAAACCCAGGAGGGTACAGAATACCGGAAGAAGCAGGATTTTACGGATATCTGCAGGATTGGGAAAGACACCATGCTGTCCCGGATGTTCCAGGTTATGGGGAAATTCCATCTGGATGAATATGTGGCAGAAGATACAGACTATACCGTAATTACCCGCAGGGTAAAGGCATATGCGGCCACAACAGGCAGTGGGAAGACTGTGCCGCAGATTATGCTGCAGGGAAACTGGGTAAAAAAATGGGGATTTGAAGCAGGGAGCAGTGTACGGGTAGAGTGCTTCCCCAATAAGCTGGTTATTTTAAAAGAGTAAAAACCATAAAAGCAGTGGCTTAGATGATTGTAATTTAGCCGGGGACTGTGTATAATAGAAATATACCTTAATAGCCCGTCTGAAAGGCGTAGTATACGGTGTGCCCTTCGGGTATAAAGAAAGCGGCATTATGGAAGACACAGTTTCTTGGCAAGGAGTGACAGAAAGCGGGTAAAACAAAATGAATGGCAATGAAAAAGAGCAGATGGAAAGTATGGAAGACAGACAAAGAAGCTGGGAAGAATTAGGCATATCCAATGATTTCCTGTTTGGGAAAGTCATGCAGAACCCGGAACTGTGTAAAGAATTACTGCAGAGGATTCTGCCGGATTTGGATATTGACCATATAGAATACCCGGAGTTACAGAAAAGCATTGAGCAGGACAGGGATGCCCACGGAATAAGGCTGGATGTGTATGTAAAGGACGATAAAGAAACAGTTTATGACATAGAAATGCAGGTAAGCAATACAAAGGAGCTTCCCAAAAGGAGCAGATATTATCAGAGCATGATAGATTTACAGCTCATTGATAAGAAACAGCATTACAAAAGGCTGAACCGGAGTTACATCATATTTATCTGCCCGTTTGATTTATACGATAAAGGGCGGCATATTTATACCTTTGAAAATATCTGTAAAGAGGATAATAGTGTTTCCATGGGGGATGAAGCGGTAAAAATATTTCTCAACACAGAAGGGACACTGGATGATGTCAGTAAAGAACTGATGGCATTTTTGGATTATGTGGCGGGGAGGAAACCGGATGATACAGAGGATTCTTATGTAAAAAAACTGGAAGAAGCGGTAAAAGAAGCAAAGAGAAACAGGGAATGGAGGCATGAATATATGACGTTGTTAATGAGAGACCAGGAGAATGTGGAAAAAGGAAGAGAACAAGGAATATTTGGAATGATATCAGCATTGAGGGATTTAGATATACCAGATAGTACGATATTGCAAAAACTGCAAGAAAAGTTTTTATTGACCAAAGAAGAGGCGCAGGAATATTTAAGGTGTTGATTTGTAGGCAGGACATATCATTGTTCTGCCTGTTTTTAAATAATATTATGAGAATTTTACGCACTTAGGTATGTTATGGACAGCCGTACCATAAATGATGTCCTTATTCCTCAACACAGAAGGGATACTGGATGATGTCAGTGGGGAGCGAAAGGCATTTCTGGATGATGTGGCAGGGAGGAATCCGGACGGTACAGAGGATTCTTATGTAAAAAACTGGAAGAAGCAGTGAAAGCAGCAGGTAAAATACTTATGGACTTGGAATAAGGGGTGTTGCGCTAAGAAGGCAAAATGCTTGCTTATTGCAACAACCCCTATATGCAGATTACAATTTTTTTAGAATGTCACATTTCCAAACCTGCATGGTAATGTTAGGTAACGTTAGGCAATTTTTGTGTTGGGCAGGGTTTTAGGATTTTTTGGCCTATGGCCCATCAAATACAATTTCTTTGTGGTACAGGGCGCGTTCGTCAAGAAGCTGCTGGAAGGTCTTTGTTTTCGCCCTTTCTTCATAGCCTTCTGTCCAATAATAGGTTTTTAATTCATCCATATATTCAATGTAGCTGCAAATATAAACATCTATTTTTGATGTGTCATGGCCGCTAATGGACACCGTATCAAAGGAACTGCTGCTCGTTTCCAGCAAATTTCCATCGGCATCAAATACAACGGGAAAATGATCTAAATTTTCTTCTCTTTCCAATGTGATTTCCACAGGGGTTTTCGTGACGGCAATTAGCCCAAGGTCATTTTCATCCACATCATTAATTTCTTTACGCACAATATCTTTGCTGCTTTTTGAAACATCAAATTCAAAATCCCAAGGGCCGTCTAAGATCCAATTGTCGTAGTGGTTCGGGTACTGCAGCCTTTCAGGATACCGTTCAAAATAACCATCCATCATATCCTCATAAAGCTGCTCTTCAATGGCTTTCTGTTCTTCTGTAAATTGCATACGCTCTTCGTCAGTTAGGCCAAGGCCGTTTTCTTTCATGCCAGCTTCATATTGATCCTTTAGTTCCTGCGGTATTTTTGGGCGGGCGTCTTCCAGCTTTGTTCCTATAATTTGGGAGAAAGATAATTTTACATGGAAATTTTCTGGGATTTCTATGTTTTGATTTGCATAATATTGCTTTAAGCCAAACCGGATGACGCCAGCGTACGTATATTCATCTGCCATTTTACCGTCGATATGCCAATTTCCGCCGTTTGTCCAGTCAATCATTCCTTCTTCGTCGAAATTAAAATCTACTAGGCTCCGGATTTCTACAATCGGCTTTCCGTCCTGCCCCACGAAAGTATCAGGGAGAGGTTCCTCGGAATGGACAACTAAGCTTAAGTACAGCGCAGTTTCATTGCAATATGCTTCGGAAAGCGTGACAGAAGTCCCGTTTACGGTTTTGGTTTCCATGCCTGTTTCCGCATATTTCACAGGCTCTGCCAGATTGGCGTAATCTCCGGCAAATTCTAGGTTTTCGCCCAGATTTTCAAAAACGCGGCTGACAATTGGTATCTGGGCAGAAGCAGAAACGCCTGTATTGGCAAAGTAAATGCAGGAAATAATGGCGGCTCCGGCAACTGCAAGGCCGCGGAAAAATGTTTTCTTAAATTTCTTAGGGCTTTTTTGGCTAACATACGCCTGTTCCTTCTTAGAATCATTTTCGGCTGTTATGGGCTGGCAGAAAGAATCATGCGCGGGTTCCATGTTTTGGATTTCTTTTGATTCATTTTTAGCTGTTATGGGCTGGCTATGGGAATGATAGGAACTTGCTGCATCTCGGTTTCCTTGGGGCTCTTCCCCGGCTGCCATGGCCCTGATTTTCGCAAATGCCTCGTTTTTGGCTTGTTCCACCTGCTCTGGGAGCGGGAATGTGCCGCCCATTACTCTTTTTATGGTATGGTCCAATTGGGGGCTGCCAGATTGTGTAGTATTAATTTGTTTTTTCATTGAAAACCCTCCTTTTCTGGAGCTGCTATTTTGCCCCTGTGTCAGTTTGGCTGTTTGTGCTTGCGGCCGGTTATTCCAAGTAAGCGGCACGGATTTGTTCCCTCGCCCGTGCAAGCCTAGTTTTTACCGTATTTTGGTTCAGGCCCAGAAGTTTTGCAATTTCTGGGATTTTGAAGCCTTCCATGTAATAAAAGGCCAGAACCAGACGGTATTTTTCATCCATCAGGTTCAGCATTTCCTTGAACTCAAATTCTGCAAGGGACATATCCTGCTTAGCAGGCTCGGGCAGTTCCCCCGGCAGGCGTTCCCGCCTGTGCCGCCGCAAAATGAGGTTGCAGTTGTTAATCAGGATGCGGGTCATCCATGTTTTGAAGTACTCCTGCTTTTCCAAGGTATGTAATTTTTCAAAACAGCATAATATGGTATCTTGGATTGCGTCTGCCGCGTCCTCATCGTTGTTTAAAATTGCACGGGCTACCTTATACATTGCTAAGGAATTTTGCTCCATCAGGTCCAGAAATGCCGATACATCCCCTTGCACAGCTTTTCCGATTAGCGTTTGCATAAATCCAGTCCCTCCTTCCCTAGAACGTGCCTGAAAACCCATCCCCTCCTCCTGCGCTCCCCATGGACTGTGATGCATAGCTGGCAGAAGGCGGTTTTTTGGCATGTCCTAGCTTTTTCTCATCCGGATGTTTTTCCCTTTGTACCCATTAGATACATGTACAGGGCAAAAGGTTTCAAAAAATTTATCTGTTTTAGCCAGTACATGAATGGGCTTGTGCTCTGTGTGCCTTTATTGTATCATAGAAGAAAAATAACGTGGAAGGGATGGATGGTTACCATGGGAAAAAAGACACAGGAAATGATTTCCATGCAGGAAAAAAAGCTGCATGAGAATTTTTTGTTCCGCAATATACTGCCAGAGGAGGGCGAAGCTGCCGCCGAGGTGGAGCGCATTTGTTTCCCGCCCCACGAGGCCTGCACAAAGGAAATGATGTTAGAGCGGGTAAAGAGAGCCCCGGAATTGTTTTTGGTGGCAATTGATAAGCATACAGGGAAGATGGCAGGTTTTTTAAACGGCCTTTCCACGGAGGAAACAGCTTTCCGGGATGAATTTTTCACGGACGCCAGCCTGTACCGGCCAGAAGGCAGGAACATCATGCTTTTGGGGCTGGATGTGCTGCCGGAGTACCGGGGGCAGGGGCTGGCCCGGGAGATTGTGCGCCAGTATATGCGCAGGGAGCGGGAAAATGGCAGGAGGATGGCTTTTTTGACGTGTTTGGAAGGGAAAGTGGGAATGTATGGGAAGATGGGGTTTTGCGACAATGGGATAGCGGATTCGAACTGGGGGGAAGAGGAGTGGCATGAGATGTATTATGTGCTCAATGCATAGATAGAAAAATATGGAAGATAAAAGGGCAGCATAAGGTAATTGATATGCGTCATGCATGGGTTTGGAAAGGCTGCAACAGGGCAGGTAAAAGAACGGTATGGGATAATTAATATGTTTGGTACACAGATATGGAAAGGCTGTAAGAAAGCAGCAAGATACACAGGAGGGAAACCATGGCAGAAATTAAGCTAGAAACAAAATTCGTAGGGGAGATTACCGGCAGCTTCTTCGTGCCCAGCTACCAGCGGGGCTACCGCTGGGGCGAGGAGGAAGTCGTCCGTCTTTTGGAGGATATTTACGGGGTTTACGGCGAAACCCATGAGGGCAGGAACTACTGCCTCCAGCCTATCGTGGTGAAGAAACAGGGGGAGCGGTTTGAACTGGTGGACGGCCAGCAGCGGCTGACAACCCTGTATCTGATTTACAAATATATGAACAGCGCCAGCAACGGGTTTATTGAGCCGCCCCAATTTACCCTAAGCTATGAAACAAGGGAAGAGTCCGCAGAATTGTTAGAAACCATGGACATGTCCATGAAAGAGAAATACATCGACTTCTGGTTCCTCTGCAGCGCCTATGAAACAATTGAAAAATGGTTTTCCAGCAAAGGGACAAAATCCGTTGTGATGGGAAACGTCAACCGTTTTTTTGCGGAGCGTGTGAAAATCATTTGGTATGAGGCGGATGAAGCGGAAGATGCATCTTCCATGTTCACCCGGCTCAATATTGGGAAAATCCCCCTGACAAGCGCGGAACTGGTGAAGGCAATGTTTTTAAGCAGGGACGGCAAAGAAACGGACACAAAACGCCAAGAAGAAATTGCGCTCCAATGGGATGAGATGGAGCGGGAACTCCATAAAGATGGGTTCTGGTATTTTCTTTCCAACCAGACAGAAGCGGGTTACCAGACAAGGATAGAATTCATCTTAGACCTGATTTCCAAAAAAACAGAAGGGGAACGGGGAACTTACTACACGTTTTTTGCGCTGGACAAGCTGCGGAAAGAAAAAGGGTTAAAAGAGCTCTGGCAGGAAATCCGGGGTACGTTCCTCACCTTAAAAGACTGGTATGGGAACCATGAGCTTTACCATAAGGCCGGATACCTGATTGCCTCAAATTCCAAGAGGCTAACAGACATCTACGAAGCCTCCAAAGGCGTGGCAAAGCACAAATTTTTGGAACAATTGGACAAATTCATCTGTGAGAGCGTAAAGTCTTTGGAAAATTATGCAGATTTAAGCTATGAAAGGGATTACCCCAAAATCAGCCGCCTCCTGCTCCTGTTTAACGTGGAATCCGTGCGGAATAACGGGGCGCACACCCAATGGTTCCCCTTTGACAAGCATAAACGGCAGGCATCATGGAGCCTAGAGCACATCCACGCCCAGCACGCCGAAGGCATGAATAAGCAGGAAGAATGGCGGGAATGGCTGTCCTCCCACCGGACATCTATCGCTGCCCTTGGGGATGGGAACAGCCGGCTGCTTTTAGAATTGGACAAATTAATCCATAAGAGAAAACTGGAAAAAGGGGAATTCCTCGCTGCCCAAAAAAAGGTGGTTGAAAAACTGTCTGCCCAGCGGGGGGAGGATTACCTCCATTCCATCGGGAACTTGGCCTTGTTAGACTGCGGCGGCAATGCAGCCTTAAGCAACTCTGCATTTGCCGTAAAAAGGAACAAAATCATTGAAATGGACCAGCGGGGGGAGTATATCCCGTTTTGCACAAAGATGGTATTCCTGAAATATTATTCCCCCTCGGAAGGCAACCAGCTGCAGTTCTGGGGGCAGGAGGACCGGAACGCATACATTGGGGCAATGAACCGGGTGCTTGGGAAATATTTGGATTCGGAAATTTCAGCAGAACAGGAGGGATAAGGGATGGCGACGACGTTACATACATTTATGGATATTTTTGACGCGGAATTTGCAGGCGGGGAAGTGAAGCTTTCCAAAATTGCAATTCCTATGATCCAGCGGGATTATGCCCAAGGGCGGGAGAACCCAGAAGCCTGCAGGGTGCGCAGCCGTTTTTTGGATGCGCTCTACCAAGGGGTGGCAAAAAAGCCGGTGGTCTTGGATTTTGTCTACGGGGACATTGGCAAGGATGGCGTGATGACGCCGCTGGACGGCCAGCAGAGGCTTACCACCTTGTTTTTGCTGCACTGGTATGCGGCAAAGCGGGAACAGCTGCCATATCAGGCGTACAAGTTCCTTGAAAATTTTTCTTATGAAACAAGGTACAGCGCAAGGGATTTCTGCCAGAAATTAATCAGGGATTTCTGCCCAGGGCCGGGAAGCTGCATTTACAAGGGGCTTGCCAGCCCTGCCCGCCAGCCGGACGGGAACGCAGGGGGACGGCAGGGGAAACGTCCGGAAGGAGAAACAGGGGAAATGCAGGGGAACCTGCCAGAAGGGACAAAAGGCCGGTTATCAGATGAAATCATAGACCAGCACTGGTTCCCGTTAGACTGGAAATGCGACCCCACCATCTCTGCCATGCTGGTAATGCTGGATGACATTTCCGAGAAATTTTCCAGCATCAAAAACCTTTGGGAACGGCTTTCCGGCAATGCCATTTCCTTCTATTTCCTGCCCATCAAGGACATGGGCCTGACGGATGAGCTCTATATCAAAATGAATTCCCGGGGAAAGCCCCTTACCATGTTCGAGCATTTTAAGGCAGAACTGGAACGGGAGCTTTCCGGGATGGGCGGGGATGCTGCAAAGGCCATCGGTTCCAAAATAGACCGTGCATGGACAGACTTGCTATGGCAGTACCGGGCAGACGGCCATACGGTAGACGACATGTTCCTGCGGTATTTTAGGTTTGTGTGCGACATTATCTGCTACAAGGAGGAGGGCACGACGCAAGGGAAGGAAAATGACGCCTTCAGCCTTCTTGGCTGCTATTTTTCCCATGGGAATAAGGATGCAGAACAACATGCTGCCCTGCTGGAACAGTATTTTGACTGTTGGTGTGATGTTGGGCAGGGGCAGGACCCTGCCGGGTTTTTCCAATCCCTTGTATCCCATGGGCATGAACAAGGGAAAATCTGTTGGGAAAAGAGGTATGAAATTGACCTTTTTGCCGACTGCCTGCGAAACTACGGCGAAACCATCAGCAATGGGAACCGGGCGTTTCCCTTAAGCCGGACGGTGCTCCTCTATGCGGCCGTCACCTACCTGCTGCACAAAGAGGAGGTTTCCAAAGAGGAATTTGCAAGGCGCCTGCGGGTTGTGAACAATCTGGTCCAGAACTCAGACTTTGAAATCAGCGACAGTGAAAACCGTACTGGCGGCAACCGGATGCCAAATATCCTGCGGCAGGTGGACGCCATTGTCATACATGGCAAAATTGACGGGGGCATAGAACGGAATTTCAATACCCACCAATTAGCAGAGGAATCTGAAAAACTGACATGGGCCAAGGAACACCCAGATTTGGCAGAACCCCTCTTTGCCTTAGAGGACCACCCATTGCTCTATGGGCAGGTCGGCATTGTAGGGCTGGACCACCCGGAATGTTTCCAGAAGTTTGGGGAATTGTTTTCATGCAGCTTTGACGCGGTGGACTGCGCCCTGCTGGCAACGGGAAATTACCTCCAACAAGACAACGGCTGGCGTTACCAAGCCGGCTCCCCCATGGGCAAGGCAAAAGCATGGAAAAACTTGTTCCACAAAAGCTCCTCCGATGGCTTTGAAAACACCAAATCTTGCCTGCACCGCCTGCTTTCCTCACAGGAAACCTTTACGGACAATATCCTCTATGGGATTGCCGAAGCATATATCAATGCATGCAACGAAAAGAGCCGCTACGACTGGCGGTACTATTACATAAAATATGATTGTTTCCGCCCGGGCAGGTATGGGAAAATCCGCTGGGAAGATTTTGCCCAAAAGCCCTATGAACTTGCCATGATGTGGACCGAGCGGTATCCTTCCGCAAATATGTACCAGCCCTTCCTAAAAGCCGTACTGGGAGAAGGGCAGGAGGATATTTTAAATAAGCAGGACAACGGCATGAGCCTGTACTGGGGGGACGGGGTATGCACCGTCTGCGAAAATGACGCCTTTGTAACATACCAGTATGACGAAGAAACGGAAGAGTATTACGAACTGGAGGAAGAGCGGATTAACATTGCGCAGGATAAAAACGGGATTGACACAGAAGAGCGGATTGAGAAATATAAGGAACTGTGCTGGGAGTAAGGCTTACACCTTGTCATGATGGAATAAACGCCCAGTAATTTTGCTAGCCATTTTTTTACATGAGCCAACACCCAGCAGTTCTGGGCAGGCACCTGTCCCCTGCAAACAATTCAGGGGCGTCCTTCATGGAGGTGAAATCCACTGCTTACGGAAACTTAGGGATGAGGGCTTTCCCGAAATCCCTTAGTTGCAGTTAGCAGTTAGTTCACCGGAATGTTGCCCCGTTTGCAGGGGACAGGTGCCTGCCCAGAACTGCGTCCTCCCCCCTCAGCCTAAAAATCCCTTTCCTCACACGAACTGCGTCCTCCTCAGCCTAAAAATCCGCCCCCATTTTCCTTCACCTCATCAAACACTCCGCCAACCGGTCATCCATCTCCCTCCCCATAAAGCAAAACCTCACATACCTATGGTCCAAAAACGGAAACGTAGAACAATCCCGTATCATCATCCCCTCCCGGATTGCCCGCTCAAACATCTCCCCCGAATCCATCCCTTCCCCCAGCAGCCGCACCAGCATAAAATTCCCGCTCGGCGGATATACCTTAAACCGCCCATCTTTCTCAAACATCCGGTGCATCCGTTCCCGCTCCCCCGAAATCAGCTCCCGCGTCCTCCCAATATACTCCGTATCCCGGAACATAATCTCCCCCGCAACCACAGCCAAGGAGTTAATCGTCCAAGGGTTCTTGCGCGTATTAATTGCCTTCACCAAATCCCGGTTCCCCGTAACCGCATACCCAAGCCGAAGCCCCGGCGCCGCAAAAAATTTCGAAGTCCCCCGCAAAATCACAATATTATTGTAATACCCCGTCAGCGGCACCGAAGTAATCTCCCCGTAATTGTCCGCAAATTCCACATACGTTTCATCCACCATCACAAAAATATCATTCTGCTTGCACACATCAAGGATATGGCGCATCGTCCTCCTTGTAACCGCCCCGGAAGTAGGGTTGTTGGGGTTGCAGATTACCAGAAGGTCAATCCCCTCGTGGAGCTGCCCCGTAAAATGCTTTTCATCCAGCACGAAATCCTGCTCCTCTTTCAGGGGGTAATACAGGCAGGCGCCGCCCCCCAGCGCAATTTCCCGCTCATATTCAGAGTACGTAGGGCCGATAATCAAAGCCTTTTTCGGGCGCTGCAGCTGGATAAACAGGGAAATCAGTTCCGTAGATCCGTTCCCCATAATAATATTTTCAAAATCCGCGCCCACATACTCCCCAATGCATTTGCGCAGGGAAAGGTATTCCCGGTCTGGGTAAGTGCTGATGGCGTCGATATGGGCAGCCAGCGTTTCCCGGAGCAAGGGCGAAATGCCAAGGGGGTTCACGTTTGCGCTGAAGCTTACGATATTTTCTTTTTTGATGCCGTAAATCTGTTCAATTTTCTCAAGGTCGCTTCCATGGAAATGGTCTTTGTGCTGTAACATAAATTTCCTCCAAAAATATTTACACAAATGTTTGAATGGTTTATAATGAATAGAACTGACTTTTATTATAACGTATCACGAATAAAAAGCAACCATAAAGCAGGTGAGGATTTGCAGAAGAAATTAGAAGAACTGGCAGCGGGAATCTGCATCAGCGATTCCTCCATACTCCATCTTTCCCCGGAAAAGCTGGAATTTGAAGTAGTGGAAGGGATTGGGTACAAAGGGGAATTTACCATAGAGAGCGTAAGCGACATGCCCATCAACGGCATCGTCTGTTCCTCCAGCCCAAGGATGGAGTGTCCGGATCCCAAGTTCCAAGGGAATAAAATCACCCAGAAATTTGAATTCCACAGCGAAGGGCTGACAGAAGGGGACGTACAAAGCGGCAGCCTCCATATCGTCAGCAGCCAAGGGGAATATGACCTCCCATTTTCCGTGTCCGTCACAAGGAGTTACCCCGAGAGTTCCGCTGGGAAAATAAAGAGTATTTTTGGCTTTGCCAATTTAGCCCGGAATTCTTATGAAGAGGCCGTGAAAATATTTGGGCAGCCGGAGTTTGAGCATATTTTTAAGCCGCAGGAGGCGCAGGAGCAGCTCATTTACCAGATGCTCAAAAGAAAGCCCTGCACTATGGCGCAGGTGGAAGAATTTTTGATTGCTGTAAGGAAGAAAAAGAGGCCTGCGTTCCGCATCGAAGAAGCGAAACGGGAATTTTCCAATGTCACCGAGCAGGAGAAGCAGTACGTCGCCTTAAGGAAAGACGAGTGGGGCTACCTTTCCATTGAAGTTACCAGCGATGCAGCCTGGATGGAGCCCATGAAAAAGAACATAACCTCCAGCGACTTTGTAGGGGGGCGTGCGCTGGCGGAATACCTTGTGTTCCCAGACGCCCTCCACGCAGGGAAGAATTTCGGCAGGCTCACCTTAAAGACCCCCTTCCAGACGGCAGCCGTGGAAATCTGCATTACCCAAGGAAGCACCCGGAAGCAGCCTTCCTACGCCGTGAAGAAGAAACAGGCGGAACTGATGAAGGCTTACATCAATTTAGGCCTGAAAAAAATGGTGACAGGGGCCTGGGCGAAATTTACCGTGAAAAAATTAGAAGAGCTGTCTGCCTTAGAGCCGGACAACCACTGGTACCTTCTGGCAAAGGCGCAGGCCTTCTTGGTAAACAAACAGCAGCAGGAAGGGGAATGGGCGCTGGATGCGTTCCCAAGGCACAAGGTGGACAAGGAATCCCCCCTGTATGCCTATTACCTGTACCTGTGCGGCCTCCGGGAGCCGGAGCCCGTCTATGTCAATAAGCTGACGGGGAAAATCAGGAAAATTTACCATAAGAACAAGGAAAACAACCTGCTCCTGTGGATACTGCTGTTTCTGGACGAAGAGCTCAATTACAGCAAGGGCAGGAAACTGGAAGTGATTGCCCGGCAGATAAAATCCGCAGGGGAGAGTTCGGTGCTCTATTTAGAGGCTTACCGGATTCTGGCAAAGGAGCCGTTTTTGCTCTACCAGCCAGACGAGTTTGGGCGGAAAGCCCTCCATTGGGCCGCAAAACACCAAGCCATCACCCGGGGCATTGCCGAACAGGTCTGCCGCCTTGCGCCGGAAATTTTGGAGTTCCATCCCATCTGGTACCAAATCCTCTGCGAGTGCTACGAGGTATTCCCGGAAAAAGAAATGCTGCAGGCCCTTTGCAGCTATTGCCTGAAATGGAACTGCTATGGGGAGCATTACTGGGGCTGGTACCACAGGGGCATCCGGGAAAAGCTGCGGATTGCCGGGATTTACGAGGCATGGATGATGTCTGCTGGGAAAAAGCAGCTAGAGCGGATCCCCAAGTCCGTGGTGGTCTATTTCCAGTATAACTGCAGCCTGCCTTACCGGCCGCAGGCCAAGCTTTACCGTTCCATCATCAAGCACAAATCTTCATGGAAGGCCAATTTTTCGCATTTCCAGAAAAATATGGAGGAATTTGCCTTAAAACAGGTAAAGGCGGGGCGGATTGACGAGGACATTGCGGCGGTTTATCAGGAAATCTTAAAGCCGGAAATGATGACGGAGGAGCTGTCCAAGCCTTTGGCAAAAATCCTGTTTACCTACAAAGTCACCTGCAAGGATGCCGGCGCGCTGCGGCTTGTGGTGCGCCAGCAGCCCTTAAAGCGGGAGAAGACGTACCCCCTAAGCCATGGGGTAGGCTTCGTAAGCCTCTATAGCAGCACATACCAGATTTTGCTGGAGGATTCCCGGGGGAACCGGTTCCTGCCCAAAGAGGGGCTTGAGGTGTTCCCCATGCTGGACAGCGAAAAATTTTTGGAAAAAGGGATTTCCTGCGCGAAAGAAAAGATGCCGTACCTTCTGAAATATTTTGACCGGAAAAAAATCTGGCAGACCTTTGAGGCAAAAGACCTGCCTTACCTTCAGATGGTGATGGGATCGGACATTATCAGCGAAGCCTACCGGGAAGAGCTGCGCCCCCAGATGATTGCCTATTACTATTACAATTACACCGGGGACGCTTTGGACGAATTCCTGCTGTCGGTTTCCTTTGAAGGGATGCAGAAGCGGGCAAGGGAGCGGATTATGGAGCTTCTGGTTGCAAGGCGCCACTACAAGCGCGCTTATGAACTGCTGCTTTCCTATGGCAGCGAATGTATTTCTGCCCCGAAGCTGGTATACGTCATCTGCCACCGGATGGAGGACTTAGAAGCGGACGACGGGCCGGATGAATTTTTGCTTGGGCTGTGCCGGAGCGTATTTTTGCGGGGCAAATACAACGAGCAGATCCTGAATTACATGTGTAAGCATTTTTACGGGAACATGGGGGAAATGGCAAAGCTGTGGCATGCCGCCCGGGAGTTTGACTTAGATACGTATGGCTTGGAGGAACGCTGCCTTGTGCAATTTTTGTACACCGAAGATTTTTCGCAGGCTATCGCGCAGATTTTTGAAAGCTATGGGGAAAATATGGGGCGGGAAATTGTGGTGCTTTCCTACCTTACGTGGATGTCCCACCAGTTCCTTGCAAAAGATGCCGTCGTGGCGGATTATGTGTTCCAGAAGATTTTTAAGATGCAAAGGGGCCAGCAGGAACTGAACGAGGTGTGCCGGCTTGGGTTTTTGAAATGGTGCGCTTCGGGCCGGGAGCTTTCGGAAGAAGAATTGGAATGTGCGGATGCGCTGCTGGCAGGGTTTACCCAGCGGGGGAGGTATTTTGGGTTTTACCGGTCGCTGCCGGAGCATTTTGCCGGGAAATACATGTACCACGACAGGGTATTTTTGGAGTACCGCACCCAGCGGGAGCGGAAAGTAACTGTCACCTTCCTCCCCATAGGGAGCGAGGATTATGTGGAAATGCAGATGAATGAAATGTACGCCGGGATTTATGTGAAGGAATTCCTGATTTTTTATGGGGAAAAAATCCCCTATTACATCAAAGAGGAAAAGGACGGGGAATGGCTGGTGACAGAGAGCGGCCAGCTCCAGAACCAAGAACTCTGCACCCATGCGGAAGGCAGCCGGTACGATTTGCTCAACGACATGATGGTAAGCTGGCAGATGAAGGACGAAGCAACGCTGCTGGAACGGCTGGATACTTATGGGGTATTGGATGGGATGGTAAATGAGGAATTTACGGTGCTGTGAAAATAAAAGACAGAAAGGCAGGTGAGTGAATGAGGCCAGAAGGAGATGAGTGGTATATTGGGGTGGAATTGGGCAACCAGTACACATTGATTAGCCGCTACCACCGGAATTTGCCTGAGCCGGAAACCATAAGCACCATTATGGGCACAGAGCTGTACCAAATCCCTACGGCAATCTGCAAGCGGAAAGCCACCGGGAAATGGTGCTTCGGGGAAGAAGCCAGCCGGGTTGCAGAAGAAGGGGAAGGGGCTTATGTGGATTACCTGCTGGAAAAGGCCCTGCGGGGGGAAACCGTGCTGTTAGACCGGGAATACCAAGCAGGGGATTTGCTCCTTGTGTTCCTTCGGAAAGTGTTCCGCATGGCGCTGCCGCCGCAGGGTGCCGAAGCTGTGGAAAAATGCGTGTTTTCCATGGAAGAGGTTACGGACGGGATGGTGGCCCTGCTGTGGGAAATGTCAGGGAAACTTGGGTTTTCCAAAGATCAGGTCATCATCCAGGACCACCGGGAAAGTTTTTATGCCTATGCCGTGTGCCAAGAACCGGAGCTGTGGCAGTATGATTCCATGCTGTTTTCCTGCAATGGGGAGGAAATCTGGATGAAGCAGCTTGTATGCAACAAGCGGACTAAGCCGAAGATTGCAGAAGTGGATGAGATCTGCCTAGGGAAACTGCCGGAAAATGTGAAGGACTGGGACATTGCCTTTTCCCGGATGGCGCAGGACGCCATGTCCGGCCGGATTGTGTCCTCCGTGTATTTGATTGGGAGCGGGTTTGAGGGGAATTGGATGAAGGAATCCCTGCAAGTTATCTGCCGGGGCAGGCGGGCGTTCCAAGGGAAGAACCTTTACACCAAGGGGGCCTGCTATGCCGGGATGCTTGCCGTCCATCAGGAACAGGCGGAAACCGTCTATTTTTGCGAATACAAGGTGCAGGAGCACATATTAATCAAAGTGTCCAAAGGGGATAAAACATATTTCTACCCTTTGCTGGAGGCGGGCTGCAACCGCCACCAGATTGGCCGTCGGATTAGGATCCTGCTGGAAGGGGAGCCTGCGCTGGAACTCTGGCTCCAGAAGCCGGGGAGCCGGGAGGCCAAAATCGAAAGTTTGGAGCTGCCGGATTTGCCCATGGAGGAAACCGGGCGGTGCCGGCTGCTCCTTTCCCTCTATGCAGGGGAAGAAGGCAGGATCCTTTTAAATGTGCAGGATATCGGCTGGGGGGACATTTTAGCGGGCAGCGGCAGGGAATGGGAGTATGAGGTAGGGTAGGTAAGGGGAAAGTTACAGGCAGAAGAGAGGAACAGGCCATGGGCAGGATATGGTTATGTGAGGAAGAGATTGCAAAGCATCCGTTCTTATTGGAAGAAGAAGGGAGGCGTTTGTATTCTTTTGAAGAATTGTGCTATTATTTATACCAGAACACTGGGGTGCTGGAGGAAAGTTTTTTCAATGAAAAGCTGTGCCAGTGGCTGGAAGAGGAAATCGGGCTTTCTAGCCTTGCCGAGTCCCTGCGCCAAGGCATAGAACAGGAACGCAGCGGCTGCTGGTGCATGGAGCAGATTCTTAAAGCTGGGGGCTATTACAGCTCCGGGGAATTGGAAAGCGCCTTGATGACAGCAAAGCACATGGAGGATAAAACCCCCTTAGACCGGGAAAAATTACGGGGGGACCGTCTTTTAAAGGCTGAAAAATACAGGGACGCTATTTTTGAATACCGCAAAGCCATCGCGCACGCCGGGCAGGAGGGCGGCGATGGAATCATTATCGGGCGCATCTGGCACAATATGGGCACTGCCTACGCCCGCCAGATGCTGTTTGCGCAGGCGGCAGAATGTTATGGCAAAGCCTATGAAACCAGCCAGGAAGAGGTGAGCCGGGAATCGCACCTGTTAGCCCTTGCCAGCAACGATGGGCGGACGGTACGCACTGCGCCGGGCAGGCTGGCAGCAGCCCGGCGGGAACTGGAACTGCGCAAACAGTCCGGGGACAGAAGCGGCTATGAACGCATGCTGGAGGACACCTTGCAGGAGCTTCGGGCGGCATACCGCAAAAGCGAGTAGGATAGAAAGAATACAGGAAAAGTGAGTAAAAATGGGATTGTTCAGAAGGAAGAAAAAACCAAAATATGTAGAGGAAATCTTAGAGTTCGGCGAAGAGATAGATGCAAGGTCGAGGGAACGGGAGATTAAGGCTAAAAAAAGGCAGAAAGCCGCACAGGCCCAAGGCGATGGGCAAGGCCATCCCCAAAACCAGCCCCCGGCACAGGCAGCAGGGCAGGGCGGGCAAAAGAAAAGCCTTTCCGCAGAGTACTGTGAGCAGATTATGGCCGCAGCCAAGAACCTAGAGGAAACCAAGCAGGAATACAAAATCGTCACGGACTACTTAACCGACATCCAGAAACTTGAAAACCTGCCGGAAACAGAAATGAAAAAAATTCAGGACACCGCCCAGAACGTGGTAAACCTAAATGATGCCCGGGACGCATACCTGAATAAGTCTAAGACCATTTCCGATGCCCAGTTCGCCCAGATGGAGCAGCTTGAGGACGAAATGCCAGAAATCATCCGCAGGCTCCAAAGCAACGAGTCCTACCAGACAACCGTCAAGCGGGATATGCAGTACCTAGAAGGGGAACGGGAGGAGTGGCGCTATTACCAAGAATCCTTGGTAAACGAAGAAAGGCTGCTGCGCAGATCATTGTTTATCCTATTCAGCGTGTACGCATTGGCTGTCCTCCTAATTGTAATACTTGGGATAGCATTGAAATTTGACATTATCATGCCATTTGTGGCGGCTACATTAGTTGCAGGGGCTGCCGGGGGCATTATGTTCTGGCGGATGGAAAATGACGGGATGGAAATAAAAAAATCACAGGCCAATATCAACCGGGCTATTGTCCTCCTGAATAAAGTCAAGTTCAAATACGTCAACGTGACAAATGCCGTCGACTACGCCTGCGAGAAATACCATGTCAAAAACGGCTATGAGCTCAGCTATATCTGGGACCAATATCTGGAGGCAGTCAAGGAACGGGAAAAGTACCAGCGCACCAACGATGAACTGGATTATTTTAATGACAAATTAATCCGGCAGCTTCGGAAATACCAGTTTTACGACGCCCGGATTTGGATCCACCAAGCCAAGGCCCTTCTGGACAAAAAAGAGATGGTGGAAGTAAAGCATGAGCTCCTTGTGCGCCGCAAGAAGCTGAGGGACGGCATGGAAGGCCAAGCTGAAACCATAAGGGGCGCAAGGAAGGAAATTGAAAATATGGTAAAAAGCCGCCCGGGCGGGCACGAAGATGTGCGGGAAATTTTGGACGCTGTGGATAAGATGTGCGGGATAGGCTAAAGGAAATCTTGGGCGCAGCGAGCAAGATGTGCGGGATAAGCGAAAGGAAATCTTGGGCGCAGCAGGCAAGATGTGCGGGATAGGCGAAAGGAAATCTTGGGCGCAGCGAGCAAGATGTGCGGGATAGGCGAAAGGAAATCTTGGGCGCAGCAGACAAGATATGCAGGATTCGCATATGGAAACAGAAGAAATATTACGGGGCTTTGAGGGGGATTTCAGAGGTGGCATATGTTTTTAAAGTATAGGGAATGGAAATCCGGCAAATATAGGGAAAAGAAAGGATGGCAGCCCGGCAAACGCAAAAAATGGATCATCCTTGCGGGCATTTTTGGTGCGGCAGCCCTCCTGCCTTTCCTTGTTGCAGGGATTTCCATTTTGCCATACTGGAACCTGCCCAGCGTTACAGCCGAGGATTTGGATGATTTGCAGCTAGGGGACTGCCCCAATTTAATGGTAGTTGCCCACCCGGATGATGAACTGCTTTGGGGCGGGAAACACCTGCTGGAAGGCGGCTATCTGGTGGTATGCCTGACCCGCGGGGACGACGCCGTAAGGCGGGCGGAATTTGAACAGGTAGTTTCTGCCGCTGGCTGCAAGGGCCTGATCCTGTCCTACCCTGATAAAATCTGGAAATGGCGGGCAGACCTGAAACTTTGGCAGGAAAACATAGAATCCGACATAGCCGCAATCTTAACCTACAAGGACTGGGACACCGTGGCAAGCCATAACGCCGATGGGGAATACGGCCACCAGCACCACAAGTTTGCCCATGAGGCTGTGGCAAAGGAATACCAGCGCACGGGCTGCAAAGCAAGCCTTTATTGGTTCGGGAAATATTACACAAACGACAGAATCCCATATAGCCTCCCAGAAATGGAAAAATCCATTTATAACCAAAAACGCGAAATCGCAAAACTATACCAAAGCCAGCGCGGCACCATACGGAAAATGTACCATATGCTCCCCTATGAGCATTGGGAACAGGCGCGGGCAGGGCAAGGCGCCCAGTAACCATGCCTTAATGTGTACCGTTGTGGCTGTAAAGAAAACGTGCGAAACTGCAAGCTGCCCTTGGTAGATTTTTCCCTGCGGGCCGTTTATACTGATCCCATAACCCTACAGCAAAAGGAGGAACGCATATGAGTTTAGGAAACAGTTTATCTTGCGCCCGGAAAAAAGCAGGCATGTCGCAGGAGGCAGTAGCAGAGCGGCTAGGGGTAAGCAGGCAGACCATTTCAAAATGGGAATTGGATGAAACCCTCCCGGATATCTGCCAGTCCAAAAAGCTCTCATCCCTGTACCGCCTGACGTTGGACGAGCTGATTGGCTTTGACCTTGAATTAAAAGAAATTGAGGAGGCCATTGAGCATGTCAGCGAAGAAAAGCAGAAGGAAATCGACTGGACAAAAGCCTGGAGCAAGAAATACCCAATTTTAGCTGCCTACCAGCAGGAAGTGGACACTGGCCCTTATGCGGCGAAGCTGCAGGAAATGCTTGCAAGCCTGAAAGCAGGGCATGGGTACAGCGATGAGGATGCATTTTTGGTGCTGAAAGACATCCTTGCGCAAATTTGGAATAAGGGATAACGGAAAAAAGGCTGTCGGGAAACAGTGAATTTCCACAATATATAGTATAAATTTCTGATTTAATAGCTATATATTGTTTGTGAATTTCATTTCCCGGCAGCCCTTTTTTGGGGAAGGGATGTCCAAGAAGGAGAGGGATACCCTGTTGCCTGCATCTAGGCGGTATTTTATGTATTGACATTTCTGCCAAACTGTTGTAAGATATATATGACTTAATTAGTATTTTAAGTCATATATCTGTGCAGGGACGGTACAAGGAGGGAAGAAGATGGCAAGGAGTTTTTCCGAAAGGGAGAAAGGAGCAATCCAGAAGGGGCTCATAGCAGCCTGCCAAGAAAGCTGGGCGCAGCATGGCTATAAGAAAACCAGCGTAGAGGAACTTTGCAAGCAGGCCGGGATTTCAAAAGGGGCATTTTACCTGTTTTTCCCGTCCAAGGAATCATTGTTTTGCGAGGTGCTGTGCTCTGTGCAGGAACAGGTGCTGGAGGCGGCGGGGCAGGCAGTGGAACAGCGCCGGGATAAATCCGGCATTTTAGAAGCCATGAAATTAATTTACCAAGAATATGCCAAAAACAGTTTTTTATGCCATGCAGGCAGCGGGGATTACACCGCCTTGCAGAATAAGCTGTCGGAAGAACAGTTAGGGAGGCTGGCGGCACTGGAGGAGCGTGGGAAACAGCTTTTCTTAGGGCAGCCGCATTTAGAGCTTAAGGTAAGCCAAGGGCTGGCGGTTTCCGCCATCTATTCCCTGCTGATGAATGTCAGGAACAAAGATGTCCTCCCGTGCGGGCATGTGGAGGTTTTCGGGTTCCTGGCAGAATGTTTGGTGGAAAAGCTGTATCAATAACGAAGAAGGGAAAGGAGATGGCCAGAATATGGAAACAGAATTAATACGGGAAAACGGCAGATGCATTGCAGTGGTAAACAGCGAAGAATGTGTAGTGAAAGATGCTGCGTCTGCCCTAGATTTTGCCATGGGGATGAAATATGGGACAGGGTGCACAGGGCTTGCTGTGAATAAAGGGGCAGTTGCAGAGGAATTTTTCGTGTTAAGCAACGGCATTGCCGGGGAAATTATGCAGAAATTTGTGAATTATGGCATAAGGTTTGCCATATATGGGGATTTTTCCAAATACACCAGCAAGCCTTTGAAAGACTTGATGTATGAGTGCAATATGGGGAAAGATTTTTATTTCCAACCGGATGCTAAACTTGCAGCTGGGAAACTTGCCGGGGTCTGTTAACGGCAGGTAATTTGCCGGGGTTCACGAATGGCAGGCAATCCGCCGGGAGCCGTTAACGGCAGTGTGGTAATTCGTTGGGCATACTAACAGCAGGCAATCCGCTGGGGTTCGCTAATGGCTGGTATTTGCCAGAAATCCAGCATTTTGGCAAATACCATGTTGCGTGGATATCCAAAGATGGAAAGGAATTGGAGCCGCAGGCTACCATTTCCTAAAATAGCTGATGGTAATGTAATTATCTTGGTCGGGCTGCTGCCAGAACATTTCATCATACTGGGAGCCATAGATTGCAATGTCCGACATCCCGCCATAGGGCAGGATGCTGATGTTCTTGAGGGATTCCTCGGAATTGTGCGCTTCAATATATGCTTTTGCCCCTTCATACCCGAGGCTGCACTTGATGACTTTCTCCCCTTTGGTATGGAGCCAGTAGACGTCGGAAACCCGTATTTTCGTACGGTATACGGTTTCGCAGCCTTCCGGCAGGTCCAGTGTTTCGATGCGCAGGGCAGTTGGTATTTTCCATCCGATGGTCAGGTAACACAGGATGGCAATGGGGATGGCCCAGAATAATTTGCGGGGTTTTTGGTTTGCTTTCATCTGTTTGCTCCAGTTCTGTAGGTTCAGGCAATCCATGGATGTGGCCTTGCCTTCTATTTTAGCCTTTTTGGGGTTTTCTTTCAAGTTTCTTCAAAAAATTTTGGCTTTGAAGACGGGAAAAGGACAGCCCCCCTTTATGCTGCATTTTGCATTTGAATGAAATAAATGAGGGGATAAAAAGAACGGCTTAAAGTGGATGGTTTATGCTATAAGCATAGCTATCTGCTTTTTATTTTACCGGAAAGTGCGTCCTATGGAATTTTTTTAAAAAATCCTGTCACACAGGCGGAGAAATGGTGTCTAATTAAGTAGGAGGTAAAATCTATGAAGAAAGAAAAAAACGAAGAATTGCGGGCGCTAGTCGCCAAAGCCACCGCAGGGGACAAAGAGGCTCTTGAAACCCTGATTGCAGGCGTGCAGGACATTGTATTTAACCTGTCCCTGCGGATGCTTGGCACATTTGCGGATGCAGAGGACGCCACGCAGGACATCCTATTGAAAATGATTACGCATCTGTCGTCTTTCCGGGGCGAGAGCGCATTTACAACGTGGGTATTCCGCATTGCATCCAACCATCTGAAAAGTTACAAAAAGCATATGTTCGCCCGCTATCCCCTTAGCTTTGAATATTATGGGGATGACATAGAAAACGGGAACATACAGGATGTGCCGGATTTGACGCAGGATGTGGAACAGGGCATTTTAGCGGAAGAACTGAAACTGTCCTGTACCAATGTCATGCTCCAGTGCCTTGATGTGGAGAGCAGGTGCATTTTCATTTTGGGCACAATGTTTCAGGTTGACAGCCGGATTGCGGGGGATATTTTGGGCATCACCCCAGAGGCGTACCGCCAGCGGCTTTCCCGGGTGCGCAGGAAAATGGCGGATTTCCTTGGGCAGTATTGCGGGGAATACGGGGGCGGCAGGTGCAGATGCAAAGACAGGGTAAATTACGCCATACAGAACCATAGGATAGACCCGCTGCACCTAGATTATACAGAAAGCCCAGAGCTTCCCGTTGGGGCCATTGTGCAGGTGAAAAATGCCATGGAGGATATCGACAATTTGTCGCAGGATTTTTCCTTCTGCAAGCCCTACCAGTCGCCTGAGCGCACGAAGCGCATGATACAGGAATTTTTAAATTCCACGCAGCTTTCGGTTATCAAGAACCCATAAACGGAGCGGAAGGCTGCCACGTTCGATAGCTGTTTCTAACTCTTCGGGTTATCAAGAACCCATAAACGGAGCAGAAGGCTGCAGGGAGAGAAATAAAAAGCCCAAAGCAGCTTTCCAAGAGAAAGAACCGATACAGAGCGGAAGGCTATAGGGGCAGAAATAGAAAGCCCCGGGCAGCTTTCCATTAGGAAGAACCATAAAGGAGATGGCAAGTTATGGATACAAAAATCATTCTGGAGTACTTATCAGCATTGGCCGCGAACAACAGCCGCGAGTGGTACCATGCGAACAAGGACAGTTATAAAGCGGCAAATGCAGAATTTGAAAAATTATTGCAGGCATTGATGCTGGAAATCGGGAAATTTGACAGCAGTATTCTGCACAACAGCCCCAAAGACCTTACCTTTAAGATTGTGCGGGACACGCGTTTCAGCCATGACAAATCCCCGTATAACCCTGCGTTCCGGGCACATATTTCCTCTAAGGGCAAGCTGCCTGTCCCTGTAGGGTATTACCTGATGGTAAAGCCCGGCAGCCAGTCCTTTTTAGGGGGCGGCCTGTTTGCGGACATGTTTAAGGATGCAACAAGGATGGTGCGGGATTATATTGCAGGGCATGGAGAGGAATGGGAAAAGTTAATCCATGGGACGGAGTTTGAAAAGTATTTTACAGTGCAGGGGACGGCGTTAAAAAAAGTCCCTGCGGAGTATGGGAAGGAGCATCCCCAAGGGGAATATTTAAAATTTAAGAGCTGGTACCTGGAATACCCGATAAAGGATGAAGAATTGGCGGATGCAGAAGCCTTCATCGCAAGGGCAGCGGAGGTGTTCCGGCTGATGAAGCCTTTTAATGATTTCCTGAACCGGGCGCTTGAGGGGTTCCAAATGCCGGCAAGGTAGCAGGCTTCTAATTAGAAAATGATAACGAATCATCGGATGGGGATTTTTGGGGCTGCCCAAAATTGCCTGTGTATAGGGAAAAGTTTTCTGCAGTGATAAGTTTGCCGTTCATAAAATACATAACATGACATAAGGGTGTCAAGTTTCATGTGGTATCCTATTGCCATAAACCATAAGGAGGCGTTCGTGTGAAAAATAGGTTTTTCATTTTGAGGAGAGGGTTATGCACTTTGTAAATGCGAAAAGCATCTTATCCGCCAAAAACGGAATGAATTTATACCGCGGCTGCTCCCATGGCTGTATCTACTGCGACTCACGGAGTAAGTGCTATCACATGGGGCATGAGTTTGAGGACATTGAAATTAAGGCAAATGCCATCGAACTGTTAGAACATGCCCTGAAACGGAAACGGGAAAAATGTATGCTGGGCACAGGCTCTATGGCGGACCCGTACCTCCCCCTTGAAAGTAAAATTGGGAATGTCCGCAAAGCATTGGCATTAGCAGAGCAATACGGTTTTGGCTTCACTTTGATTACTAAATCCGACCGGGTATTGCGGGACTTAGACCTGTTGAAATCAATCAACGATAAAACAAAATGCGTTGTGCAGATGACCCTGACCACCTATGATGAAGGTTTGTGCAAAAAAATTGAGCCAAACGTAAGCACAACAAAAGAACGTGTGAAAGCCTTGAAAAAGCTGAATGAAGCAGGCATCCCAACGGTTGTCTGGCTTTGCCCAATTCTTCCTTTCATCAATGATACGGAAGAAAACATCAGGGGAATTTTAGGATATTGCATAGAAGCAAAGGTTTCTGGCGTAATCTGTTTTGGGATGGGCTTAACGCTCCGGGAGGGGAACAGGGAATATTTTTATAGCCAGTTAGACCGGCTGTTCCCCCGCATGAAAGAGAAGTATATGCGTACTTATGGTATGCAATACCAAATCAACAGCCCAAAGAACAACGAGCTTATGAAAATATTTCATCAAATATGCGGGGACAATGGCATCCTGCACGATAACTCAGAAATCTTCGCATACCTAAGCAGCTTTGAAGAAAAGAACCGCCCTGTCCAATTAAGCCTCTTTGATTAATTTTCAGGCATCAGCCGCCAGACAACGGGAAATAAAGACCGTTGTCTGGCGCAAAGTTTTCACGTACCTAGCAAAATATAAACGGCCACATGGCAGTTTTTGTTCAAAATCTGACGTAAAGGGACGGTATGGTATCTTGCAGGAAACATTTTTCAGAGTACTATAGTGAATTTTTTCTTTTTCAATACACAGGCAATTCCGGGCAGCCCTTCCCCTAAGCAAACGGTTCATGGGCGTCCTTAGTGGAGGCGAAATCCACTGCTTACGCAGGCTTAGTGATGAAGGCTATCCTGAATCACTTAGCCGGAGTTAGCAGTTAGTTCGCCGGAACGTTGCCCAGTTTGTGTGGGGAAGGGCTGCCCGGAATTGCCGTCCGGTCCCAAATATTTTTTCATTGCATTTTTCATGCAGGCTCTATAGGAATTGTCCTAATTCCAGTAATAAAACCCCCACACCCCACATATATTGCAATATGGGAAAACGAAAACAAAGCAAATTAAGCCAAGTAAAAGAAAACGTAAAATCCAACCTCGTAGAGTCCCTAGAACTCCCCATGGACATCATGTACGGTTCCGTCATCATCACCGCCATGGGCCGCAACCAAGTCTTGGTGGAGAACTACAAGGGGATTATCGAATACACCCAAGAAAAAATCCGCCTGCAGACCAAGACCTGCCAAGTCACCATCCAAGGCAAGCGGTTGCTGGTAGAATACTACACCAATGAGGAAATGAAAATTACCGGTTACATCCAAGGAATCATATATGGAACATAAGGGGTAGTAGGGCGTTGTTAATTGATAAATTGAAATATTTGCAAGGGTATGTTAAAATTAAACTTTCCGGGTATGCCCCAGAACGGTTCTTAAACTTGTGCAGCAACCACAATATCCTCATCTGGAACTTGGAATACGAGGAGGACAATTATGTGTTCTGCATCAGCGTCCGGGGCCTAAAGCAGCTAAAGCCCATCCTGAAAAAAACAAGGACAACGTTTGTCATCTTAGAGCGCACCGGCCTTCCGTTCCTGATGCGCCGTTACCGGAAACGGAAATTGTTTTTTGCAGGGATTGTGCTTTGCTGCGGGCTTTTATACGGCATGTCGCTGTTTGTGTGGAGAATAGAGATCAATGGGAACCTCCATGAAACGGACAGCAATATTTTAAAATTTCTGGAAGAAAATAAGGTATACCACGGGCTCCCAAAAAGCAAAATAGACTGTGAGGAAATCGAAGAGGAGCTTAGGGCTGGCTTCGGGGACATTATCTGGGCATCTGCTAAGCTGGAAGGGACCATGCTGATTATCGACGTGCAGGAAAACCTTGCCACCAACCAGCAGGCAGCGGAGCAGGAGGGGGCGGACGGCGCCCCAAGCGATTTAGTGGCGGATAAGCCGGCCACTATTTACAGCATCCTCACCCGGCAGGGGACGCCTTATGTAGAAAAAGGCAGCAAGGTGGAGCCCGGGGACATTTTGGTGGAAGGCAAAAACCCTGTGTACAACGACAGCGAGGAAATTTCTTCTTACCAATACTGCGTGTCCGACGCCGATATCCTCGGCATTACCGAATACCAGTATGAGGACCATTTTTCCATGTCTTACGAGGAAAAAGCATATACCGGGAAGGAAAGCGGGGCGTGGGGCGTCCGGCTATTTTCCATGCAGGTAAAATTCCCCCATTTTTTCCGCAAATTTACCGATTACGACACCATTACCGACGAGTACGACATGAAAATCGGGGATACCTTCTACCTGCCGCTGGCTTTTACCAAGGAAACCGCAAAAGAGTACCGGACCGAGCGGAAACAATACACGAAAAATGAGGCAGAACAGGCTGCAAAAGCGAAATTGGACCAATTTTGTGAAGAATTAACACAAAAGGGGGTTCAAATTATGGAAAATAATGTTATGATAGTAACAGACACAAAAAGCTGCACCGCCTCCGGCACCCTGACGGTCATTGAGCCCATTGGGGAGCGGAAGGCCACTGCAGCCACCGATATACCACAGGAAGGGCAGATGGAACATGGGTCTGATGGAGAAAACAATTGACTGTTCTGCAGAACATATGACAAATGTGTTTGGGCAGTTCGACGCACATATGAAGAAAATCGAGCGGGCCTTCGGCGTCACGGTTGTGATACGGGACAATAAAATGAAGCTGCTGGGCAAAGACAGGGACGTAGAAAAAGCGTCCCGGGTCTTTGCGCAGCTTTTTGAACTGTCCAAGCGGGGCAACCAGATTACGGAACAAAATGTGGATTACGCCATTTCCCTCACCTTTGAGGAAAAGGAAGCCGCAATGGCAGAAATCGACCGGGAACTGATCTGCCATACCATCAATGGCAAGCCTATCAAGCCAAAGACGCTGGGGCAGAAAAAATACGTGGATGAAATCCGGGAGAAAATGGTTGTCTTTGGCATGGGCCCGGCAGGGACTGGGAAGACATACCTTGCCATGGCAATGGCAATTACCGCCTTCAAAAATGAGGACGTAGGGCGGATTATCCTGACGCGGCCGGCCATTGAGGCGGGGGAGCGGCTGGGGTTTTTGCCGGGGGACCTGCAGAGCAAGGTAGATCCGTACCTGCGTCCCCTGTACGATGCGCTGCACCAGATTATGGGGCCGGACAGTTTCCAGAAAAATATGGAAAAAGGCCTGATAGAAGTAGCGCCCCTTGCCTATATGCGCGGCCGGACTTTGGACAACGCCTTTATTATCTTGGACGAAGCGCAGAATACCACGCCAGCCCAGATGAAAATGTTTTTGACAAGGATTGGCTTTGGCTCCCGGGTGGTGGTGACTGGGGATGCGACCCAGAAAGACCTTGCGCCGGGCAGCGTATCAGGTTTGGACGTAGCCTTGCGTGTCTTAAAGAACGTAGAGGAAATCGGTATCTGTACTTTGACAAGCAGCGATGTGGTGCGGCACCCATTGGTACAAAAAATAGTAAAGGCTTATGAAGATTATGAAAGACGTGAGAAAAAAGGAAACAGGGGCAGCAAGGGAGAGCGCGGGGCAGGCAGGAAGCCCGCCAGGTTTGAACGGCCATGAGAAAGATAAAGAAAACGGGAACTTCCAAAGCCTGAAAGGCCATGACAAAGGGAAGAAAAATTTCATGCTGTGCAGCATGGCAGCGGCCGGGATTTTGGAATGTATTTTAGCGGGGATTGTCACCAAGCAGGAAATAGACCGGATGCTGGTGCTAGGGTTTTTCGGGGTTTTGTACGCCGTCATTTTCCTTGCAGGGATGGAGCTGTACCGGGAGCAGAAGGACTGGTTTTACGAAAGGGCAGGGGATTATAAGAACATTGCAGGGTGGCATATCGGGTCCTGCGCGGCAGCCGTCCTCTTTCTCTATTTGCCGGAATATGCAAGGCCTGCGCTGCTGTTTTCCATGGGGATGGCGATTCTTGCAGGGTCCTTTTTCGGCATGGTGGAAGGGATGTTCCATGTGGCGGTTTTTGCCGTCTGCGGGCAGGAGAACTTATACCTGCTCCTTTGCGGCGTGTTCCTGCTAATTGGCGGCTGCATGGCAGTGTCGTTTCTGGACGGGCTGAAGGACAGGCGGTGGGAAATTATTTTCCTATTTTTATATACTTTTGCAAGCGTTTTAATTTTTTCTTTTTTGCAGACTGGTCAATTGGACATTTATGTGTTACTCTATGGGGGGTGCAATGGTGCAGTTTCCGCATTGGGTTCCTGTTTCCTGTACCGGAAAATGCATACTTACCTGCACGTGTCCCGGAAACAGGAAATGGAAAAAGTGCTGCGGGCAGATTTTGGGCTGGTGCAGGAGGTGCGTAATTATTCCAAAGCAGATTACAACCATGCAAGGAAAGTGGCGGAAATCGCCAAAAACTGCGCCCGGCTGGTAGGCGCCGACCCGGATGTGGCGGCGGCAGGAGGGTTCTACTACCGCATTGGCCGCATGACAGGGGAGCCTTATGTGGAAAATGGGGTGGCTTTAGCCAAAAGCAACCACCTGCCGAAAGAAGTCATTGGCATACTGCGGGAATATAACGGGGAGCAGAAGCTGCCTTCCACCTTGGAATCAGCCATTGTGCATGTGGTAGACAGCGTAGTGGCAAAATTTGACGTGCTGGACAAGGCAACCCTTTCCAGCTCTTGGAACCAAGACATCCTTGTCTACCAGACTTTGAATGAGAATTCTGTTTCCGGGCTGTATGACAAGTCTGGCTTTAGCATGAACATGTTCCTGCAAATCAGGGATTACCTGATTAAAGAGGCGAAGCTGTTTTGATAGCAGGGAGTGCCTGATAATAGGGGCGGGGTTATTTCGCGGATGTAAAGAAAGGGGGATGGGCAATTTGACGGTTTGTATTGAGGAAGAAGTACAGCCGGATTTTCCGTTCCAATGGCGGGAATTGGCAGAAGAAGTCATCAAGGCTGCTTTGCAGGCAGAAGGGTTTCCCTTTGAAGCGGAAATTGGCCTGCTGCTTGTCCCATTGGAAGGGATTCAGGAAATCAACTGTGCACAGCGGGGGCTTGACAGCCCTACGGACGTGCTTTCCTTCCCGCTGGTCCATTACAGCGCGCCCGGGGATTTTTCCGGGATTGGGCAGGAGAAGGGCAACTTTAACCCAGACACAGGCGAAGTGATGCTGGGCGATATTGTGCTGTGCGCAGATAAGGTAAAGGAACAGGCAGAACGTTTCGGCCACAGCCAGCGGCGGGAATTTGCTTTCCTAATCCTGCACAGTATGCTGCATTTGTTGGGATATGACCATATGGAAGAGGAAGAAGCTGCAATTATGGAAAAAAAGCAGAATGGCATCCTAGGACAGATGGGTATATTAAGATAAAGAAAAATTTGGAGGAAATGAGATGAAAAAAAGGATTGTATGGCTGCTGTTGGCTGCAATGGTACTAAGCGCTGCGGTTGGCTGCGGCAAGAAGAAAGAAGAGCCAAAGGAGGAACCTCCTGTGGAGGAAACTGCGACGCCTACCCCCACGCCGGAACCGACGCCTACCCCAGAGCCGACGCCGGAAGTGCCGGAGGGGAAGGCAAGGAGCTACCTGACAGGGGAATGGATTGACGGGGAACTGGCAAAAAAACGCCCTCTTGCCGTCATGATTGGGAATACCTCTGACGCGCTGCCCCAGTATGGGATTTCATCGGCGGATGTTATTTACGAAGTGCCGGTGGAAGGCTCCTATACCCGGCTGATGGCTGTTTTCCAAGATTATGCAGGGCTTGAGAAGATTGGGTCCGTGCGCAGCTGCCGCCATTATTTCATTCACTTTGCAAATGAATTTGACGCCATTTACACCCATTATGGGCAGGCTGTTTATGCAGAGCCGGTCTTGGCGCGGGATGACGTGCACAATTTAAGCGGCATGGATTCCGCCATTGAAACCATTATGTTTTACCGGGACACCAACCGGAAAGCCCCCCACAATGCCTTTATCAGCGAGGAAGGCATAAAAGCAGGGATAGAAAAGAAAGGCTACCGGACGGAGCTTTCGGAAAATTACAGCGGGCATTTTAAATTTGCAGAGGATGATTCGCCCGTCAGCCTTTCCGGCGAGGACGCCCTTGTGGTAAGCCCCGGGTATTTTGTGAACAAGCCATGGTTTGTATACAACAGCGAGGATGGGCTGTATTACCGTTATGAATTTAAGGACAAGCAGGTGGACGGCGCAAATGACAGCCAGCTTGCGGTGAAAAATATTTTAATCCAATACTGCGATTGGTCCAAGATGGATGAAAACGGCTATCTGGACATCAACACCTATTCCGGCGGGAATGGCATTTACATCACCAATGGAAAAATGCAGCGCGTCACATGGAGCAAGGCTGACGGGGATTTACAGGCAGCCCGTTTCTACGACGAAGCAGGGAACGAGATTACCATAAACCAAGGGAAAACATGGGTATGCGTGGCAAGGAAGGACTATGAGGACCGGTTTGGCGTGTACGCGACAGAGGAAGAGCTTTCCCAAGCAAGGGCAACGGAAGAGTAATGCTTTGGCATATTGGCAGAAGGATTGTAGGATTGCAGAAGAAAGGGCAGGTATTGAGGAAGTTATATGGGCAAAAAGAAACGAAAAGAATCTAATTTTCTGGTACAGGGCTCTATTCTGGCAGTTGCTTCCATTATCAGCCGTGTGATAGGCTTGCTGTACCGGATTCCCTTAAAGTCAATCATTGGGGACATTGGGAATGATTATTATGGGACGGCTATGGAGATTTACAGCATTTTGCTGCTGATCTCCTCCTATAGCCTTCCTTTGGCTGTTTCCAAGCTGGTTTCCACAAGGGTAGCCCAAGGGCAGCGGAAAAATGCATACCGGATTTTTAAGGGTGCGCTGGCATTTGCCACAGTGTCCGGGATTGCAGCCGGGCTTGTGGTCTTTTTCGGGGCAGATGTGATTACTACGTATATTGTACGGACGCCTTTGAGTATTTTTGCGCTGAAGGTGCTGGCCCCAACGCTCTTTGTCGTAGCTATCCTTGGGGTAATCCGGGGATTTTTCCAAGGGATGGGGACTATGATGCCAAGTGCATTTTCCCAGCTGATTGAGCAGATTGTCAACGCGGTTATCAGCGTCTGGACGGCATACATGCTGTTCCAGTATGGGAAAAAAATCGGCGCGGTCCTTGGGAACCCAGCCACTTATGCGGAGGCCTACGGGGCGGCTGGCGGGACTATCGGGACTGGCGCAGGGGCAATTGCGGCGCTGCTGTTTACGCTGTTTGTGCTGCTGGCTTACCGCCCGGTATTCCGCAAAATGTCCCAGCGTGACAAAGGCAAGGATGTGGAAAGCTACCGTTCTATTTTCTACGTGCTGGTGATTACCATTATCCCTGTGCTTTTAAGCACTACAATTTATAATATTACCTCCCTCCTTGACATGGGGGCTTTTAAGCAGATTGCTGCCTTTCAGGGCTATAAGGCGAAGGAGTACAGTACCATGTGGGGCGTTTACGTGGGCGAATACAAGGTGCTGGTGAATGTGCCGATTGCCATTGCCTCCTCGGTATCTGCCTCCAGCGTCCCAAGCCTTTCTACGGCTTTTGCGGCAAAGGACATCCCGCAGGTCAAGCGGAAAGTAGCTTATTCCATACGCTTCATTATGGTGATTGCCATTCCCTGCGCCGTTGGCATGGGGGTTTTGGCCTCCCCGATTTTGCAGCTTCTGTTCCATGACAGCCGAAAGCTCCCGGCGCATATGATGCAGATTGGGGCAGTTTCCATTGTATTTTACTCCCTTTCCACCTTAAGCAACGGGATTCTCCAAGGCATTAACCGCATGAATGTCCCAGTGAAGAATGCGGCCATTGCACTTGTGTTACATATCGGGGTCCTTGCGGCATTGATGTATGGGCTGGATTTAAACATTTATGCGGTGGTGTGGGCGAATACGTTTTTTTCTTTCCTGATGTGCATTTTAAACGGCCTTGCCATTAAGAAATATTTAAAATACCGGCAGGAAATTCCGCGGACTTTTGTGATTCCCAGCATTTGTGCGGCAGTTATGGGAGCCGTGGTCTATGGGGTTTACTTTTTCCTGATGCAGACAGTGAAAATCAATGCGGTAGCTACGCTGGTTTCCATTGCTGTGGGGGCTTGCGTGTATGGGGTGCTTTTGCTGCTGCTTAGGGGGCTTCGGGAGAATGAACTAAAAAGTTTCCCCATGGGGAATTTGATAGTTAAAATTGCTAAGAAGCTGCATTTGATGTAGGGGGAGAGTAATATTGTAGAATATTATGGAATGGATAACGATGATGGAGGTGCATTTTAGGGGTTTGTGGAACCGGACGGCAAGGTAGGGATGCCCTTCCTCTAAGCAAACTGGGGCAACGCTCCGGCGAACTAACTGCTAACTCCGACTAAGGGATTTCAGGAAAGCCTTCATCCCTAAGTCTGCGTAAGCAGTGGATTTCGCCTACGCTAAGGACGCCCTTGGAAGTTTGCTTAGAGGAAGGGCATCCCTACCTTGCCTGTGTATTGGCATAATTGGTGGGTGTTTGGATTATTTGGAAATTTTGGTGATTGGGTATTTTTCCAATGGAATCCCCATAAAGGAGTTGCAGGGAATTGGCTCCAGAGAGGTTAATGCGTTTTTTTGATTAGTGACGAATGATATCTTTATTTAAAATTTTTAATAAATTGTAGGAGATGTTTGGAAAGAACTTTTCCTAAAATACTCTTCGCAGTTTGTGAGAAGGTATACCTTAAGTATTTCTTTGCGTTATATGCAAGTTTGCCTCAAATTTCCAAATAATTTTGGCACAGCCACATTCTGCAATTTCCATAACCAACCGCATTTTCCCCAAAGGTTTTAGCCAGCAACCAGCAGTTCTTGGCAGGCGCCCTCCCCCTGCAAACCATTCAGGGACGCTTTTAATGGAGGTGAAATCCACTGCTTACGCAGACTTAGGAACGAAGGCTTTCCTGAGTTCCTTAGTCGGAGTTAGCAGTTAGTTCACCGGAATGTTGTCCCGTTTGCAGGGGGAGGGCGCCTGCCAAGAACTGCGTCCCACCCGCTCAGCCCCCCTTCCGTTCCCACACTATAAATCCCCATCCCAAAACCCCACCCATCCCATCCCTTTTCTATTCCCACACAATAAATCCCTATCCCAAAACTACATGATTTTTACAATTGCCACCTCACCATTTCCCAATTTCTGCCGATATAAACTATAACACGAGCAAAAACCATACCCATTTATTTCAAGGAGGAAATGAATTATGAATACTAACGGAATAGGATACGCATATGCACAAGCGGCCGCCCAGTCAGCAAGTACCTCAAACACCGCCAAGGCCAACAAAACAAACGGCCAGAAAGAAATCGGCAACCCAAAGCTGAGCGAAAAAGCCCAAAAATATTATGATCAGTTAAAAAAGAAATTTTCCAACATGGACTTCATCTTAGTCAGCGCCGATAAAAAAGAAGAAGCACAGGCGAACCTGAATAAGTACGGCAACAGCAGTAAGCTGGTAGTCCTGATTGATGATGAAAAGATAGAGAAAATGGCAGAAGACCCCGCATACCGTGAAAAATATGAAAAGGTACTCCGCGGGGCAACGACCCAGTTCCCGCAGATGAAGAAGGACATGGGCAGCAATGCAGACGTAGTAAAGACCTTCGGCATGAAAGTCAACGACAATGGGACAGCTTCTTTCTTTGCAGTCATTGACAAATCCCTTGTGGCGCAGAAAAAACGCATTGAGGAAAAAGCAGCGCAGAGGAAGGAAGACAAGAAGAAGGCAGAGAAAGAAGACAAGAAAGACAAAGCGGAAGAGAAGCGGGTAGACGGCCTGAAAGATAAGGAGGATGCAGATTCAGACACGGTGACAGTCACGGCGTCCTCGTGGGAAGAATTGCTGCAGAAAATCAACGAAACAGTTGGGAATAATTCCAGCGGTTCTGTCCGCACCAAGGAAGAAACTTGGGTCGGGCAGCAGTTTGACTATACCATATAACAGCCATTATTTTCAGCCTGCAGGGAGGGAAACCCTTCTTGCAGGCTGAATTTTCTGGAAAGCAGGTAAATGTTATTTTCCCTGACCGTTACGATAGGAAAATGTCATTTCCTCTGCCCATTACCATAGGTGAATGTCATTTCCCCTGCCCGTTATTATTTTTGTTGCTTAACATATCAATTTCTACTGAATTCGGCTGCGTATAGGCGCACTGCGGCAGGAAATTATAGACATCCAAATAGGAATCCAATTCTGCACTGTTCTGGGGCGGCCGCGGCACGGCGCCGGTGCAGTCCATGGAGGAGCTTGCTTTTAGGTAATCGTATGCATCCTCCCTAGGCCCAAGCGTTGGGTGGGCATCTTTTTTTTCTCTATTTTCCATTGAAAAACACCTCTTTCTTTTCCATCATAGTAACAGTATGGCGGAAAAAGAAATTTTTATGCGGCAGGCTGCTTTGCTTTGGGCAGGAAAGTTGCCAGTTGATAATTTTTACTGCGGAGGATATAATATTATTACAAACACATGCAAAACAACTTCAATATGTTAATAAGGAGGAACTACTATGTCAGAACAGGTTTTAATTCAATTTAGGGCAGACAAAGCATTAAAACAGGAAGTGGCAGAAATATATGAGAAACTTGGACTTGATTTACCTACGGCTTTCCGCATGTTTATGGCGAAAAGCAAAATGGTAAAAGGCCTTCCCTTTGAAGCAATGCTGCCGGAGGATACAATCACAAGGGCAGAAGCCAAAAATGCATTTTATGAACTGCGGAAACAGGCAGCAGACGTCCCAGAGATGACACTAGATGAAATTAATGCTGAAATATTAGCAGTAAGAAAAGAAAGGAAAGAAAGGCAAGGTTAGGCATGGATGGAGGTTTATGCAGTAATTGATACAAATGTATTGCTTTCGGCGCTTCTTTCGAAAAGGGAAGATTCTGCCACAGTGAAAGTTTTAGATGCAGTTTTTGATGGAAGGATCACCCCATTGTACCATCAGGATATCTTAGAGGAGTATAATGAGGTACTGCATAGGGAAAAATTCCATCTGAAAGAAGAATTAATACGGAAGGTGCTTGATGCAGTCAGGCAATATGGAGCCGAAGTGTTCCCGCAGCCCACTGGTGAAATTTTAATTGACATGGATGACCTTGTATTTTATGAAGTAGCTATGGAAAAAAGAGAGGATGATGCATATTTGGTTACAGGCAACCAGAGGCATTATCCGGTGAAAGACTTTATCGTTACCCCGGCGGAATTGATGGCAATTATTGAAAAAATAGAGGAATTTCCATGAATTCCCAGTATTTTACCAGAAGCCATAAAGTAATTTGACTTTTCCACTGCAAATCATTATAATAGTAAACCAGAAAACAGAAGAACCGAGGGACAATATGAAAATTTCAGAATTATTACAGACAAAAGAAGTAACCATAAGCTGCGAGCTATTCCCCCCAAAGAAAGGCTCAGAACTAAAGAAAGCCCATGAAATCGTCAAAGAAATGGCAAAAGTAAAGCCCTCCTTTATGAGCGTAACATACGGGGCCAGCGGCGGGATCAGCGAGCACACCGTAGACTTAGCCAACGAAGTGCAGAATGTCAACGGGGTGATTGCCCTTGCCCACCTTACCTGCGCCTCTTCCAGCCGGGACAAAATCCAAGAGGTGCTGCAGGAACTGAAAGAACATAACATCGAAAATATCCTTGCGCTGCGGGGGGACATCCCGGAAGATTTGGAATTCCCGCTGCCAGACCAATACCACCATGCCAGCGAACTGATTGGGGAAATCCGCAATTTTGGGGATTTCTGCATTGGCGGCGCATGTTACCCGGAAGGCCACCCGGAAGCCGAGTCCATCGAAATGGACATTGACAACCTGAAGCGGAAGGTGGACGCTGGCTGCGAATTTTTGACGACACAGATGTTTTTCGATAACAATATCCTTTATAATTTCCTGTACCGGACGCTGAAAAAGAAGATAGAAGTGCCCATCATTGCAGGGATTATGCCAGTCACCAACGTAAACCAGATTAAACGGATTACCTCCCTGTCTGGCACCATCCTGCCCCAGCGGTTTCGGGCCATTGTGGAGCGGTTTGCAGACTATCCGGCAGCCTTGAAGCAGGCAGGGATTGCCTATGCCACGGAGCAGATTATTGACTTGGTTGCAAACGGCGTGAACCATGTGCATATTTACACCATGAACAAGCCAGACGTGGCAGGCGCAATCTTCCAGAACCTGTCTGAAATCTATCGCCTGCCTGTAAAACAAAAAGAAAATGATAACGAATGTATAAACTAAAATTACTGCAGGGCAGTTTTTACGTTGCCAAAAAGGCTGGAACGTTTTTTTACATAAAAAATACAAAAAGAAATGGGACCTAACATGAAAGTAGACAGAAAAGAAACCCTCCGGTACCTTGGCTGCCGGGGGCAGGAAATCGACAGCCAGACAGAACGGTTGCTCAATGAAGTGGCAGAAGAATTGGAACGGGACAGCGCCCCCAAAAGCGTTTATCAGGAATTCCCTTGTAAAACAGAGGGGGACGAAGTCCTGATAGGCGGATATAGGATTAAGAGCGCAAACCTTGCAAAGAACCTGGAAGGCTGCGGGTACGCCGTCCTCCTTGCAGCCACCATAGGCCGCGCCGCAGATTTTATGGTAAAAAAATATTCCATCACAAACATGGCGAAAGCTGCCATTACACAGGCTGCAGGGGCAGCTTATATCGAAACCTACGTAGATGAGGTACAGGCCTCCATACAAAAAGAAGCCGCAAAGCGAGGCCTTTCCCTGCGCCCGCGGTTCAGCCCCGGTTATGGTGATTTTGCGCTGGAGTGCCAGCGGGAATTATGCGCCATGTTATCGTGCAGCACAAGGATTGGGCTTACCCTGACAGAAGGGAACCTGATGATGCCTACCAAGTCGGTGACGGCGCTGATTGGCCTGGCAGCAAAGGAGCGGGAATCCTGCCAGATGGGAACTTGCAGCCAGTGCGGGAAAATAGATTGTGAATTTCGGACGGAAGAAAGCAGAGGGCAAACAGCATGAATATAACAGAACGTTGGAAAAAGGAAATACTGTTTTTTGACGGAGCCATGGGGACCATGCTCCAGAAACAGGGGCTTAAACCCGGGGAACTGCCGGAACTTTGGAATATCACCAAGGAAGAAGTGATTTTGGAGATCCACAAACAGTACCTTATGGCTGGCTGCAACATTGTAAAAACCAATACCTTTGGCATTAACCCTTTTAAGATGAAAGACAGCGGCCATACCTGCGAAGAATTGACGGAAAAAGGCGTGGAACTAGCAAAACGCGCCATTGCAGAAACCGGGAAGGACGCTTATGCCGCGCTGGACATCGGCTCCCTTGGGAAACTGCTGGAGCCTTTGGGGGATTTGCCCTTTGAGGACGCCTGCGCCGCATTTGCGCCGGCCTGCATGGCAGGGGAGCGGGCAGGGGCAGACCTCTGCCTCATTGAAACCATGAACGACACCTATGAAATCAAAGCAGCCGTATTGGCGGCCAAGGAACATACCAGCCTTCCCATTGTTGTAACCATGGTGCCGGATGAAACCGGGAAATTGCTCACTGGGGCAGACTTAGAAGCGGCGGTGGCAATGTTAGAAGGGCTGCGGGTAGACGCCATTGGCCTAAACTGCGGCTTTGGGCCGGATATTATGAAGGGATTCCTGCCAAAATTAAGGGAAATTTCTTCCCTGCCTATCGTGCTGAACCCCAACGCAGGGCTCCCGGTGGTCGTGGACGGGAAAACTTCCTACCTTGTAGAACCGGGGGAATTTGCCGCTATTATGGAAGGGATTGCAAGGGAAGGGGTGTCTGCCCTCGGGGGCTGCTGCGGCACGACGCCCGCCCACATCGAAGCCTTAGTGAAGGCCTGCAAAGGGATTCCCCCGCTTGAGGTATCCGACAAGGGCCGGTCCGTCGTTTCCTCCTATACCCATGCAGTCACCTTGGATGGAAAGCCTAAAATTATTGGGGAGCGGATTAACCCAACTGGAAAATCAAGGTTCAAGCAGGCTTTGCGGGAAAAGGATTTGGAATACATTTACAAAGAAGCCCTTGCCCAGCAGGAAAAGGGGGCACATATTTTGGATGTAAATGTGGGCCTTCCTGAAATCGACGAAGTGGAGATGATGAAAGAGGTTGTCACGGGCCTTCAGGGGATTACGGACCTGCCTTTGCAGATTGATACCTCTGACATTACGGCCATGGAGGCGGCGATGCGCCTTTACAATGGAAAGCCTTTGCTGAACTCCGTCAATGGAAAACAGGAATCCATGGACGCGGTATTCCCGTTGGCAGCAAAATACGGCGGCATGGTGGTGTGCCTGACTTTAGATGAAAACGGAATCCCGGAAACTGCAAAAGGACGGATTGCAATTGCAGAAAAAATCATAAAAGAAGCCGCAAAATACGGCATTGGGAAAAAAGACCTGCTTATTGATACCTTAACCATGACTATAAGCACTGGGCAGGAAAATGCAAAAACCACCTTGGATGCCCTAGATTATGTGCGCCATACCCTAGGGGTGCATACCACTTTGGGGGTTTCCAATATTTCCTTTGGGATTCCCCAGCGGGAGAAGGCCAACACAGCATTTTTTACCATCGCACTGTTCCGGGGCTTAAGCGCAGGGATTATCAACCCAAACAGCGAAGGCATGATGGGGGCATATTATGCTTTTTGCGCTTTAAATGGCAGCGACAGCCAATGCAAGGAGTATATCGCGCGTTATTCCGGGCAGGTTTCCCAGCCAGCCATCCCTGCCGGGGGCAGCGAAATTACATTATTTGAAGCCGTGGTAAAAGGCCTTTCGGCCAGCGCCGGGCAGGCAGCCAAAAAAGAATTGGAAACCAAGGAGCCGCTTGAAGTCATTGACGGGGAATTAATCCCAGCCTTAGATAAAGTAGGGCAGGGGTTTGAAGCAAAAACTGTGTTCCTCCCCCAGCTTTTAATGAGCGCAGACGCCGCAAAGGCCGGGTTTGACGCCATCAAAGAGCATTTAAAAGGCCAAGGGGACGCCTCGGAATCCAAGGGAACCATTGTCATTGCCACGGTAAAAGGCGACATCCATGATATCGGGAAAAATATCGTGAAAGTACTGCTGGAAAACTATGGGTTCCGCGTCATAGACCTAGGCAAAGACGTCCCGCCGGAGCAGGTTGTTGCGGCCGCAAAAGAGCATCAGGTAAACTTGGTAGGCTTAAGCGCACTGATGACAACTACCGTAGCCAACATGGAACTTACCATTAAGATGTTAAAGCAGGAACTGCCGGAATGTAACGTCATGGTAGGCGGCGCAGTGCTGACCCAGACTTATGCGGACATGATAGGGGCTGACTTTTACTCTAAGGACGCCATGGGCTCTGTGCGGTATGCCAACGCGCTGTTTGCCTGAAATTATAAATGTGGGGTGCATAAATGCCAGAACAGATTAAATGCATATTACAGCTTTACCGGAAAAAACTGGAAACTATTTCAGGCGGCCATATAAAAAAAGTAGTTCTGTATGGTTCCTATGCGCGTGGGGATTTTAAGGAAGGTTCGGATATAGATGTCATGATCCTAGTGGATATGGAAGAGTTTAAGGAGTATGAAGACGAAGTCATTAATCTCACATATGACTTTAACCTTGAACAAGATACAGACATTATGCCTATTGTACAAAGCAAGGCCCACTTCGACTATTGGAAGGGCTCCTATATGTTCTACCATAACATTAGCAAAGAGGGGGTGGAACTTTAGTGGATGGGTATTTAGGCGGGAAGTTCCGGGATGTGGCGAAATATAAGATGGAACAAGCAAAAGATGATTTAGACAGTTCTGGGCTTCTGTGGAAAGCGGGAAAATATAAAGCGGCAAACAATCGGGCTTATTATTCCTGTTTCCATGCAATCGGGGCTGTATTAGCCTTAGAGCCGGTTGCCTTTAAACGGCACAAGGATGTACTGGCTTACTTTAATAAAAATTATGTCCATACGGAAATTTTTCCAAAAAGCATTGGGCGTAAACTTGCAAAACTGGAGGTGATACGCCACAAAAGTGATTATGATGATTTTTACATTGCAAGCAAAGAAGAAGCGATGCAGCAAATTGCTGTTGCGCAAGAAGTAGTGCAATTGGCGGAGTTATTTTTAGAAAAAGACAAGGGTTATTGAGTAATGGCAAGCAAGGGTTTTCCCGCACCCTCCCCTCCTTTCTGAATATATTAGTAAAAAAGAAAGGAGCAGCAACATTTTGAACACGATTGACTTATTATGGGGAGCCCTAGCAATCCTTGCCGTCCTTCTGGTTGTCCCCATCTGCTGCCGCTGCCAGCAGCACAGGAAAGCCAAGCACCTTGTAAAAGAACGCAGCGAACAGGAAAAATATGCAGAAATCAACCTTGCCCTGCAGCCCTTCGGCTTTGCCTACAGCCTGTCAAAAGACATTTTTTACTCTCTGGAAGACGCATGGCAGCGGAAATTCGGCTACGGGAAAATATATGATGAGATGGCCCCTGTTATGAATATGATTATAGACTGCGAGCCCATCTACTTTGAGTATGCAGGCAAGCGGTGGATGATAGAGTTCTGGAAAGGGCAGTACGGGATTACCACTGGCGCAGAAGTAGGGATTTATGTGGAAAATGAGAGGGGCAGCCAAGAAAACCCAGAGGATGTATTTTATGACTGCGTTTCCGAGGAAGGCCAGTTGCCCATCAACATGAAGCTTTACAAAAACGGGAAAATGATGTACCAAAGGATTGAAAAGCACTGGTGGCTGACGGGCTTTGCGCTGGGGGAATTTTCCTATCCGGGGGAACTGATGTTAGAAGCCGCTGTCAGTTTTGCAGACCGGGACATGATGGACGCCTTCCTCGGGGGATGTTTCCGGGCAGGATACCAGCCGGATGACCTGCATATCTGGCACGGCCAAGTATCCCTGCGCATCTGCAGGCCGAAAAAACCGCAGGTTTCCGGCTGCGGCAAACTTTACCGGAAATGGGTCCAGTGGCAGAACCGCCACAACTGCAAGCTGTATTTGAGGGTAACGAAAGATTTTTCCAAGACGATTGATAAAATTTACTACCTGATGCTGGCATACCCCCATGTGTTTGCCATTATCACAAAGACAGGGCGGATTGCTTGGGAGAAAAAGCATGTCCCGCACCGATAAGAAGCTGGACCAGGCATATGAAAAAGCCTTCTGCATCCCCATCCATATGGGCAGCCGCATTGTTCTGATGAGCGACTGCCATAGGGGGAATGGGACTTGGGGGGATAATTTTCAGGCAAACCAAAACTTGTTCTTTGCAGCATTGCAGTATTACAACCGGAGGAATTTCATATACATTGAACTGGGGGACGGCGATGAGCTGTGGGAAAACCGGAACCTGCAGGAAATTGTCCGCATCCACAGCAACCAGTTTTGGATGATGGGGGAATTTTACAAAAACCAGCGGTTTTACATGCTCTATGGGAACCATGACCGGAAGAAGGAAAAGGAGAAATATTTCAAGAACCGCTGCCATTCTTACTACTGCGAGCCAGAAAACTGTGAAAAGAGCCTGTTCCCGGATATGAAAGTCCATGAGGCCATCCGCCTGCAGGAGCCGTGCAGCGGCGTGGAACTGTTCCTTGTCCACGGCCACCAAGGGGATTTCTGGAACGACACCATATGGAAGGTTACCCGGTTTTTGGTGCGCTACCTCTGGCGCCCGCTGGAACTGGCAGGCTGCAACGACCCTACCAGCGCAGCCAAAAACTACCAGAAAAAAGAAAAAACCGAAAAACGGCTGTCCGAATGGGCAAATAAGCACAAAACCCTGCTGGTAGCCGGCCACACCCACCGCCCAGCGTTCCCAAAGCCGGGAGAGGGGTATTACTTTAACGACGGGAGCTGCGTGCATCCCCGCTGCATCACGGCGCTGGAACTGGAACGGGGGACGATTTCCCTTGTCAAATGGAGCACCAAAGTCCGGGAGGACAACATGCTCTATATTGGCCGGGACGTCCTAGAAGGGCCAGAATCCTTGGCCGGATATGTAAACTGAGCCTCCAATAAGCCTGCCCAAGTTTCCATATGGCAGGCTTATTGGAGGTTTCGCCATAAAACAGCCGCCCAGTTCCAAAGATTCCCCTATTTCAGTGTTTGCTATTAATATTACAGCGAATTTTTTCTTTCAATACACAGGCAATTCCGGGCTGCCCTTCCCCTAAGCAAACGGTTCATGGGCGCCCTTAGTGGAGGCGAAATCCACTGCTTACGCAGACTTAGGGATGAAGGCTTTCCTGAAATCCCTTAGTCGGAGTTAGCAGTTAGTTCGCCGGAACGTTGCCCAGTTTGAGTGGGGAAGGGCTGCCCGGAATTGCCGTCCGGCTCCAAAGATTTCCCCCTTTCATTGTACACTGTAGTCTTAAGGTAAGCCCGAAAACATAAGAAAAAATTAAGAAATAAAGAAAGAAATAATGAAAATAACTGTGGTAGGATTTTTACATAACCAATACGTCATATGCACCAAATAGGGAAGGGCGGGTGTTCCTATGAAGATAAACAAGGAAAATTATGTCGTTCAGTTACGCCTCCACAATGAGAAAGCATTAGAATTTTTCATTATGGAACATGGGGAACAGCTGGTATCCATTATCCGGAAACATTTATTCACGCTGCCGCACCTGCAGCAAGAGTGCCTTACTGATACCGTGGCAGCCATCTGGAACCATCTGGACAGCTACGACAGCAGGAATGAATTTGGGAACTGGGTAGGCTCTGTGGCAAGGTACCGCTGTTTGGAGTTTTTGCGGGAACACCAGAAAGAAGCTACCATTGCGTGGCTGATTGAAAAAGAGATTGCAGAAGAAAAGGAAATGATGGTAAGCTGCTTAAATCCCCATGAACAGGAACTTTTTTACCGTTTTTATGTAGGGGATGGCATCGGCGGATCCGTTAAGAAAGACGTGAAAATCGTTTACCGTAATATGTATGATTTGCTGAACCGGGTGTACACGGATATTTTTGAATATGAAAAAGAACATCTGGATACAGAAGAAAAAGAGCAGATATTCCAGCAGATGCAAAGCTTGCTGGCAGGGAAGAAACGGAAGTTTTCCTTACGGAGGTATCTGGGGAAGTCTTTCCATAAGGCGGCTTTTATGAATTGCTAAGGATATTTTCAGATGCTGCAGATGGGTGGTGGCGCCCATTTGCAGCATATTTTCCGAAAATTTTGCTGTGTTACAGGGTTCCGCCCTCTGATGCCTGCCCATCCTGCATTTGCGGCAGCTCTGCTCCATTTTCCGGCGTCTGCCCATCTGGTAAATCAGGAGGTGCCTGCCCATTTTCCGGCGTCTGCCCGTCTGGCAGTTCCAGGGGTTCCCCTTCTGGCACCCTATTCCTGCCAGCCCGGTTCCCATGGCCATGGAATCCGCCATGCATCCCTTGTCCAGAGCCATAGACTAGGGTGTCCATGGCAACTTCTGTTTGCTCTTCCCCGCATTGCACCGTATAATTGCTGCCTGCCGTGATATCAGGATGGCTAAACACCACGCTGTCGTACTGTTTGGCAGGGGCGTAGGAGAGCAGTGTACGGTTTTCGCTGTCTGTCAGGGTGACTTCCGTTCCGGCAGCCTGTGTGCTGAAACTTACGAGCATTGTGCCTTGTGTGGAAGATTCCCCAAAGTTCTGGGCCATATCTGCAAACCCGGCAGCGGCAAGCGTCCCTCCTGTAATTTTTGCCTCCCCATTATAATCCAAAGCCCCGTTCCCGCCGTTGGCAGAGCCGGATACAAAAATTTCCCCGCCTTCCACAAAGAGGTTTCCATTGGAGTCAATCCCATCCCCGCCAGCATCTATGTTAAGGGAGCCGCCGGAAATACGGATGTAAATGCTGCTGTTGCTGGAATTTTGCTGCATATCCCATCCTGTTTCAGAACCGCTGCCATCCGAGGCATTCAGCCCGTCGTCTTGTGCAGTAACAGAAATTGTACCGCCTTGGATATCAATGGTTTTCCCTTCTATCCCCTCATAGCTTTTTGAAATCTGGATTGTCCCATCTTGGATTGTCAGGTCTGCATCGGAATGGAGCCCATCGTCTTCTGCTGAAATCTGGAAATTCCCCCCTGCAAGGAAAATAAAACCGAGAGTATCATCGTCATCATTTGCCCCATGGATGCCATCCTTTCCGGCCTCCAATGTAAAATCTCCATTTAAAATGCACACGCTGTCCTTGCCGCTCAGCCCATGGCGGGCTGCCGTTATTTGGTAATTACCGCTTGTAACCACGAGGCTGTCTTTGGAAACAATCCCATGCCCATAATTGCTCTGGATATTCAGCGTCCCAGTTCCATTTAAAGTTAAATCATCCTTTGAAAAAATAGCGGCATCAATGTTATTGTCGTCTATGGCGATATATTCCCCAGACGCTGTCAATGTATTTTCACTGCCGTCAGCTAAAGTCAGGAATACCTTATCTGCCTGCCTGACATAAATAGGGGCGCTGGAATCGCTTTGGATGGATGCCCCGCTTAGCACAAGCTGGACTTTATCCTCCTTCCCTGCATCCACAATTACCATTCCGTGGTCCAAGGACCCGGAGAGAAGATAGGTTCCTTCCTTGGAAATGGTGACGGAAGTACCGGAAATGGAAACAGAAGGGGAATCACAGTTTGCAGTATTCCCATTTAGCTGAATCTGGATGGCTTCTGTTTCGTCATAGCCAATTTCTTTGTCACGGTCGCTGAACAAGCCTTCTATGCTGCGGGGCTCGGTTGGCTGGGAGTTAGCGGCAATCCCGCTGGGCTCTTCCTTGGAAGGGGCGTCTGGGGAAACGTCTTGGGTCCCAGAAGATTGGCTCTTTCCATTGCACCCTGCGGATGTAATAGCCATTATGGCGAAAAGTATAAAAAATAATTTTTTCTTCAACATAATTTTCAAACCTCCTTACTTATTATATTTAAATTTAATATATTGCAATAGACGGATGGCTTTTAACAGGAGCAAAGCGGCTAGGCCTGCCTGTTACCGTATACCTGCAATAAAACCGTGGCACCTTAAGGGGCAAAAACAGCCCGCCTGTACCGTACGCCTGCTTACAGTTCGTATACTGCAGTTTCTTCCCGGGAAACAATAATTTCCAAGTTCCCATTCCGGCAGCGCAGGTCGTCGATCATCTGTTTTTCCATGCTGCTGTCCTTTAAAGTAATCTGGTAGGTAAGCTTGAACAGGCTCCCCATATTTGTTGTTTTTACGCTGAGGAGTTCATGGCTTGTGGCATACTGGCCCAGCAGGCTGTCGAATATTTGGGTATAATCAAGGTGCTCTGGGATTGTCACATGCAGCGTTTTCCTTTGGCTGGCATTTTTTGGGATCCCAAACCCAAATTGGGTGTAGCAAATGCTGATGCACCCAAGGATGAGGGCAGAAACCACGGCGTACCCCAGATACCCCATGCCTGCTGCAAGGCCGGTTCCCATGGCTATGAAAATGGCGCCGATTTCCTTGGCGGAGCCGGGGACGGAACGGAACCTTACCAGGTTAAATGCCCCGGCGACCGCAACCCCTGCCCCGATGCTGCCATTGACAAGCAGTATGACAAGGCATACCGTGGCCGGAATCAGGGCGAGGGTGACAACAAAGCTTTGGGTATAGCGGGCCTTAAAGGTGTAGGCCAAAGCAAGGAATACCCCAATTGCCAGCGATGCCAGAAGGCAGAGCAGGAACTGAAGGGGCAGGACATCCTGTGTGCCCCCATTTTGGAACATTCCTTGGAAAATATCAATAGACATAGCAGTAACCTCCGAATTTTTTATGTAAGTTATATTTTAAATGGTATTGGCTGTGTCAGGAAACATGGCGCAGCCTATCCTCTTGGGCGGATTGCATTTCCAAGATTTCCTCGTATGCTTTCCCATATTTCGAAAAAGAGGTTTTGGAAATCCCGTGGGCCGAAAGGGCATGGGCCAGCCATAGGGGCATGGCTCCCGGGGTCTTGATTTCCATAAGGGTAGCGCCCGGCGGCAGAAGGGAATTGCCAAATGCGCCGTACCTTAAAGAAAGCTGTTCCCTGCGCCAAAGGATATTTTCATCGAAGGTAATCCGCAGCCCGGGCTCTTGGATGCCGGAAAATGCCTCCCTCTGGTAAGAGAGGAACAGGACAGGGGCAAGTGTTTGGTAAAATTCCCAGAAATAATTGATTTCTTTCAGGATTTGGGAGGTTTTCCAGCCTTGGCTGCCTTGGGGGACAGTATACCCAGCGGATCCATCGCCAATCAAGTTGCCTTGGGGAATTGGATGCCCAGCGGGTACAGTGCCAACCGTGCTGCCTTGGGGAGTTGTATGCCTAACGGGTGCAGGGCCAATCAAGCTGCCTTGGGGAATTGGATGCCTAACGGGTGCAGGGCCAATCAAGCTGCCTTGGGGAATTGGATGCCCAGCAGGTACAGGGCCAACCATGCTGCCGCGGAGCAGGAAATTTTCTGCCTGGGCCAGTGGGAGGGAAACCCTGCGCTTGTATACTACGGATTTGTATTTTTTCTTCAGCTCTATAAAAACCATGGCGTCCGGCTTTGCAATGCCATAGCTGCGCATCCGCAGCTTTTCCTTATAAGTTGGCTTTTCTAAGGAACGCCGGATTAAGAGGAAGTCCGGCGTGTCAAAATAGAGATTGGAAATGGAACTGTCCTGAAACCTGTCCCCTTCCATATGCCCCTGCATGGCTGCAAAAACCGCAGATTTCTGTTGGGGCGACAGCAGGTATTTCAGTTCATGCCGTTGGAATGTGTCTTGATAGACCATGTATGGTGCCTCCTTGCTATTATGGAAATTATGTACCAAGGATAACACCCTTACCCTAAATGGACTTTAAAATGTAATAGAAATTTGGAAAGAATGTCCCTCCGAGCCGGCACAGATTTTCCCTTTATGGGCAGTTACAATGGCTTTTGCAATGGAAAGCCCGATGCCGTAGCCGCCGGTTTCTGAATTTCTGGACGCATCTGCCCGGTAAAACCGTTCAAACAGCCGGGAAAGATGCTCTTTAGAAATGGGTTCCGACTCGTTGCAGACAAAGAACAGCAGGTTTTTCCCCTTTTTTTGCAGGGATACCGTAATCCTGCCATGTTCCGGGGAGTATTTCAGGGCATTGTCCAGCAAAATGGAAATCAGCTGCCGGATGGAGGCTTCATCCCCATAAAAGGAGAGGAGCGGGGCGATTTCCATTTCAAAAGTTTTGTTTTGGGTAGCTGCCAGGGCCTGAAAGGAGCCGGCAGTTTCTTCGATGGCATCAGATAAGCAGAACTCGGCTTTCGCTTGGCGTTTTTCCGGTTCTTCCATACGGGAAAGGTAAATCAGGCTGTCCGTCAGTTCTGCAAGGCGGGAAGTCTGCTTGCGGATTCCTTCCAGCCATTCATTTTCCCCGAATTCCATTTCCAAGATTTCTGCGTCTGCATCAATAATGGTAAGGGGGGTTTTAATCTCATGCCCGGCATCAGTAATGAACTGCCGCTGTTTCCCATAGCTTTCAGAAACAGGCCGCAGGGCCACTTTGGAAAATATGATGACTAAGGCCAGCACAGAAGCGAGCCCAAGAAGGGAAACAAGGATACTGCTGATGAAAAAAGAACGGAAAGTGGAAAGGCTCCTGCCGCAGTCCAGAAAAATCAGGGTTGTCTGTCCGGCGTCTTCCTTCCGCAGATAACGGTAATCCCCCAAAAAGCCAGAAGAGGGCTTAAGCCCCAATGCCTGTAAGGCATATTGGCAGGCTTCGCTTGTGCTGACGGCAGCGATTTTCCCGGTATCAATGGAAAGGATCTCTGCGCCTTGGGATACAACTACAGAAAAATAGCGGGACTCATATGGAAGTTCCGGCGACATGGTTTCCGGATGGAACTTCCCATGGGCAGGGGGTGCAGCAAAATCTTGTTCCATGGGGAATTCACGCTTTGGGAACCTGCCGTTGTTTTCCGACAGGATGCGGAGGATGGAATCTGCGTCCCCCACTACCTTTTGGTAATTCAAAATATTAATGCTTCCTATAATTACTGCTAAAACCAGCAATGTAGAAAGCATGGAAACAATAATAAATTTTCTCTGTAATTTCTGTATCATAGCGTCCCTCCTAAGAGCAGCCAGAATTCCCAACATCGGAATGATTTCTGTATGATAGCAATCACCCATTTTCCGTTCTGTTTAGGCGTAAATAGCAAGGAAAAACTTATTTTGCACGGTATCCCCCTATGGGCATTGGAACGTGTTTATATTATTCCCTGCCCTTTGCAGGGGTTAATTCTTCCAAGGAATACCCGGCGTTCCGGGATGCTTTTATCTGGACATTGGCCTGCAGGGATGCTAATTTTTTGCGGAGGTAGGAGATATAGACCCACACCACGTTCAGTTCTGCATCGCTGTCATACCCCCAGATTTTCTCAAGGAACCGTTCCGTGGGAATCAGGTTTTTCGGGTTTGCCATCATCAGTTCCATCATCTGGAATTCCTTATTGGCCAGGCGGAAACTCCCGGATGGGGAGGAGAGCTCAAAGGTGGCGAGGTTTAGCTGCAGGTTCCCAGCCTTAAGCACAGAATCCATGGCATGGCTCTGCCCCCGGGTCATGGCGCGGATTCTGGCAAGCAGTTCCTTAGGGGCAAAGGGCTTGGTTAAATAGTCGTTTGCCCCGGCATCTAGGCCGGCCACTTTGTCATCCACTTCCGACTTGGCAGTGAGCAGGAGGACAGGGATGGGATTTCCCTGTGCGCGCAGCTTTCGTAAGACGGCCAGCCCATCGGTCTTTGGCATCATGATGTCTAGGATTAAGGCGTCATAATGGGCGGATGATAAGTATTCCAATGCTTCAGTCCCATCATAGACAGGGTCTACGGAATAGTTACTGCGTGTTAAGATAGTGAGGAGGGCATGGGATAAGTCTTTTTCGTCTTCGGCGAGGAGTAATTTCATCGTGGGGTAATCTCCTTTTTTGCTTTTTTCCGGAAAAACCATGAGAAACCGGTACATAGGATAATTCCCAGCAGGTATGGGATGGCAAATAGGTAAGCTACGCTTGGGGGCGCGCTTGCCCCTTCGTATCTTGCGCTCCATTGCAGGCTGCAATAATTATAAGCGACTGCCGCGCACATAATATCAGATAGGAGCACGGCAAGCGCAGCAGACAGGTATTGCAATATGGCATATTTCTTCATCGTATCACCCATTCCTTTCATTCCGCTTAGGCACGGATAGCAAGGAAAAACTGATTTTTCTTATATTTTAACATTCTGTTGGGCAGTTTTTCCTATGCCGCAGCCGTTTTCTTGTCCTTGAACGCCACTTTCAGCAATATCGGCGTAATAATGGTAGTAATTACCACCGTAACAACAATCGGCGCATAAAGGGAATCCCCAATCAGCCCCAAGGCTTCTCCCTTATTTGCCACAATCAGCGCAACTTCCCCGCGGGAAATCATGCCAATCCCAATCTGCATGGATTCTTTTGTGGAGTATTTCATCATCTTTGCCCCAAGGCCGCAGCCAATGATTTTGGAAAGGATGGCAACAATAAGGAGCAGCCCGGTAAATACCAGCAAACTTCTGGACATGGAGCTCAGTTCTACCTTCAGGCCGATGCTTGCAAAGAACACCGGGGCAACCAGCAGGTAAGATACGGTGTCAAATTCCCGGTAGATGACTTCCTGCTTCGTGCTGTGGCTCAGGATAAGCCCCGCCACATAGGCGCCTGTGATATCTGCAACCCCAAAGAAATGCTCGGCGCAGAAAGACATGATAAGGCAGAAGGCAAAGGTCAGTATGACATGCCTCCGGTTGGGCCTTGGGTACAGGGACGCCCATTTTTGCATAATAAACCCAAAGGCTATGCCGAAAACCACAGCAAAGAGAAAGAACCCAACAATTTTTAGCAGCACAAAGAAAATATTGGTGCTGGGGTCCGCCATGCTGGTAATCACAGTAAGGGCAATAATGCCTAAAATATCATCAATAATGGCAGCGCCAAGGATGGCAGTGCCCGCCTTGGTGGAAACCTTCCCCATTTCCTTCAATGTTTCTACCGTAATGCTTACGGAAGTAGCCGTCAGGATAATGCCGATAAACACATTCTGGAGCAGTTCGCTGGAAGGCAAATCCGGGGAGGCCACATGGCATGCCATGGCAACGCCAAAGCCCCCGGCCAAGGGGATTAATACGCCCATAAGCGCTATGATAAAGGAGGCCAGCCCAGAGCGTTTCAGTTCTTCCGTGTCGGTTTCAAGGCCAGCCATGAACATCAGGACAATGACGCCGATTTCTGAAATTTGGTTCAGGAAGGTGCTGCTGTGGAGAAGCCCGAAGCATGCAGGCCCAAGGACCAGCCCTGCCGCCAGCGCGCCCACGACTTGGGGCATATGTGCCCGGCGCGTCACAAGGCCAAGCAATTTTGTGCTTATGAGAATCACTGCCAAATATAATAAGTAATCATAATCCATAAAATTTCCTCCATCCCGCAAAAATAATTCTTAGGAATTATAACTCCCCGCTATAGAAAAAACAAGTTGAAAAATTGCCAATAAAAAACAATTTCATTTCCCATTTTGGTAAAAAATAAACGATTTTTTGGAAAAAATAATTGTTTTTCCGGGAATAATTTACTATGATAAGGAAGCATGGTGGAAACTTCCCGCAGGAGAGGGGAAAGTTCCCAAATACCTGTACCCTGCGGCAAGGGCGGAAAGTTTAAAATTGATACAGCGGACGGGCCAACCGTTTGGATAAAAATAAAATCAAAATTATAAAAACAGGACAAATAAAGGAGAACAGCTATGAAAAGGAACATCTTACTGATTGCTACCGGAGGGACAATCGCATCCCAGAACTCTGCCCATGGGCTTGCGCCCCTCATCCGGGCAGAAGAGATTTTATCCCATATCCCGGATGTGTACCAAATCTGCAATCCTACGGCAATGCAGATCTGCAACATTGACAGCACCAATATGGAGCCCCGCCATTGGAAGCTGCTGGCAGAAACCATCCGCAGCAATTATGGGAAATACGACGGGTTTGTGGTTGCCCATGGGACGGATACCTTAGCGTATACTGCGGCCGCCTTATCTTATATGGTGCAGAATTCCAGCAAGCCCATTGTCCTCACTGGGGCGCAGAAATCCATTGACTTGGATATCACGGACGCCAAGACCAACCTTCTGGACAGCTTCTGCTATGCGGCAGACGGGAAATCCCAAGGGGTGCAGATTGTCTTTGGCGGGAAAGTCATTGCAGGCACCCGCGCCAAGAAAATCCGCTCCAAAAGCTACAATGCCTTTGACAGCATAGATTTCCCCTTCCTTGCCATGATACAGGACGGCAGGATTATGCGCTATATCCCGGCCATTCCCTATGGGGAGCCTGTCACTTTTTACGAGGAGATGGATGAAAATATTTTCCTGCTCAAGCTGGTTCCCGGGATTTCCCCGAAAGGGCTTAAGTTCCTTTTTGAGCAGTACGACGCAATTATTGTGGAAAGTTTCGGGGTGGGCGGCATCCCTTCCTCCATTTCCGATATCTTTTATGAGCTCCATAGGAAGTACCCGGAAAAGCTGATTATCCTCGCCACCCAAGTAGCCCATGAGGGCAGCGACATGACGGTTTACGAGGTGGGGAACCGGATTAAGAAAGAGTGCCGCTTCTTGGAATCCTACGACATGACCTTAGAAGCCGTCATTGCTAAGACCATGTGGATGCTGGGAAATATGAAATGTGAAAAAGACGCTTATGCACAAATATTTTATAAGAAAATAAATTATGATTTAGTTTTTGATGCACTCCATCAGGAAAGTTAAACCATACTTTTACAGATGCCTTGATAGGCTGGGAGCCCCGCATGGCAGGGAGGGGCTCCCAGAGCCTAACGTGTTTTGCGGTTGATGAATTCGGTTTTATACTTAGAATAGACGATTTTCTGGCTGTGGTATAGCCCATAATAGCCGGAGAGCATATACCCCAAAGCCACGGACAGCAGGTAGTAGGGCATCCCCTCAAACCCAAACAGCTCAAAACAGATAAACAGGGAGGTAATGGGGCAGTTTGTCACGCCGCAGAACACAGCGCCCATCCCGGCTGCAGCGCAAAGCTCTGGCGAAAACCCAACCAAATCCCCAAACAGGCAGCCAAATGCAGCCCCAATGAAGAAGGAAGGGACGATTTCCCCGCCTTTATACCCTGCGGCCAAAGTCACTGCAGTGAACAGCATTTTTAGCAGGAAGGCATAAGGCACGGCCTTGCCTGTTTCAAAGCAGCGGGCAATGAAGGGCATCCCAGCCCCATTGTAATCTTGGTTCCCTACCAGAAGGGTCAGCGCCACCACTAGGGCGCCTCCGGCAAAAATCCGCAGGTAGGGGTTGGGGAAGTATTTCTTATATAATGCTTCCCCGGTATGTAAGAGGATGCAGAATAATGTGCTGACAATGGCGCAGAGTATGGCAAGCACGGCAATGGTGATAGCGGATTGGAAGGTAAATTCCGGGACGGACGCAAGGGGGAACTGTTCCGGCGCAATCCGGCAGTACTTTGCAATTCCCTGTGCCAGCAGGGAGGCCACCACGCAGGGGACAAGGGCGGCATAGTGCATAATGCCGACGCTGACGACCTCCATGGAAAAAATGGCGGCAGACAAGGGCGTGCCAAACAGCGCGGAAAACGCCGCGCTCATCCCGCACATAATCATAATATGCTGGTCCTTTTCATCAAATTTCAGCATCCGCCCCAAGGAATTCCCAATGCTTCCCCCAAGCTGCAGGGCAGCGCCTTCCCGCCCGGCCGACCCGCCGAACAGGTGGGTCATGATAGTGGAAATAAAAATCAGCGGCGCCATTTTCAGCGGGATATGTTCCCCGGAATGGATGGCAGAGAGCACAAGGTTCGTCCCCGTGTCCTTTTCGTCATGCATCAGGTGGTAAGCCCCTACAATCAAAAGCCCTGCGCCTGGCAGCAGGAATATGAGCCAAGGGTAAAGGCCGCGGGCTTTTGTAGCATAGAAAATGCAGTAGTGGAACACCGCCCCTGCGCTGCCCACCAAAATGCCGCTTAAGACAGAAAACAAAAGCCACTTTAAAAAAATAAGAAAACGCTTGGCAAAATGCCTGATATAATGCTCCAGTTCTTTTATAACCATAGTAAACTCCTTTTGCCCTGTTTCACTGTTTATAGCAGAATTTCTATTAGATAGTATCACCTGCCGGGGAAAATGACAAGCCAGTTTGTAAGGTTATTGTAAGAAAAAGGAATTTTCCTATTAAGGATGGCGGGTTATAATAGGCCTAACACATCAAAAATGCCAGAACGCCCAGCAGATGGAAAGGCCGGGCATATGGCTTTCAATTCCAGAGGGGGAACGGGTGTCGCACGCCGTGAAGCATCCAAAGCGTGCTTTTATCCCCGGACATGGAAACAGGAAAAGGAGGAGTTAAGCATGTGGTCAAGGAAGGAGTTAAAAGCGTCCGCAAAGCAGCGGGTCAGCATGAACCATTGGAAAGCAGTGCTGGTAGCGCTGGTATTTGCGCTGCTGTGCGAGGGAGGCGGCATCGCCAGTACGGCAGGAGGGGTGATGAATGGGGTGAACCAGGAAGATTCCTCCTCCAAGGAAGAAGAGGAAAACATCCAGGAAGCTTATGACGTAGTGATTGAAGATGGGGTATTTATGTTCCTCGTTGTGGTATTTATCATTGTAGCAGTCCTCTTGCTGGTGGTCCTGCTAATTGCCCTGCCCTTGAAAATTTTTGTCTGCAACCCATTGGAGGTAGGGGTTTCCCGGTTTTTTGCCAGAAATATGGAGGGGCAGCCGCAGGTCAAGGAACTTTGCTTTGCCTTCGACCACCATTACAGGAACTGCGTGAGGGCTTTGTTTTTCCGGAGCCTCTATATTTTCCTATGGTCGCTGCTTTTTTTCATCCCCGGCATTGTCAAAAGCTATGAATACCAGATGGTGCCGTACCTGTTAGGGGATAACCCAGAACTAGGCAAAGACGAGGCATTAGCCCTGAGCCGTGAAATGATGCGCGGCAATAAGTGGAAGGCTTTTGTGCTAGACATGTCATTCATTGGATGGAATCTTTTAAATGGGCTGACACTCGGCATCCTAGGCATTTTTTACTTGAAGCCATATGTGTGCCAGACAAATGCCGCCCTTTACCAAGCCTTGAAAATGCAGCATACGCAGCAAGGGAAAACGGCAGCCATATAATGGCAAGCTGCTATTTGTGCCGAAATGAAACGGAAAGGATGGGTGTGATTATGGCTTATAAAATTCTGGTTGCAGACGATGAGAAGGAAATCCGGGATTTGCTGCGCCTATATTTGGAAAAAGACGGCTATGCGGTGCTGGAGGCAGAAGACGGCCGCGCCGCCATATCCATATTGGAACAGGAAGAGGCTGACATGGCCCTTTTGGACATTATGATGCCGGGGATGGATGGCTACCAGGTCCTGAAGAAAATCCGGGAAAGCAGCAACATCCCCGTGATGGTCCTTTCCGCCAAGAACCAAGACGCAGATAAAATCTTAGGGCTTGACTTAGGGGCGGACGATTACCTTGCCAAGCCTTTCAACCCCATGGAGGCCATGGCAAGGATCAATTCCAACATCCGGCGGTTTTATTCCTTAGGGGCAAAAAGCCGGGAGCTGGAAGAACTTAGGGTAAAAGACCTGCGCCTTGATACGGAAGCCTGCCTTGTATACCAAGGGGAACGCACCATAGACCTGACTTCCGTGGAATACAAGCTGCTTCGGCTCTTTATGGAGCACCCGGGAAAGGTATTCACCAAGCAGCAGGTCTATGAAAAAGTGTGGGGCGAAGAATACGCCATTGCAGACAACAACATCATGGTATGCATCAGCCGCCTGCGGGCAAAGCTTTCGGAGGACAGCGGGGCCTATATCAAGACCATCCGGGGGCTGGGCTACCGTATGGAAAAATAGGGCGAAAGGAACAGGTAGGAGGATGGAACGTAAGGCTTGGAAATGGTTTTTTATCCGGAGGTTCCTGCTGATACTGGCATTGGTGTCCTTAAGCGAATGGCTCTTAAATACTTTTTACCGTACCTGCCTGTACCCATGGCTGGAGGAGGTGTTCCATGTCCAGTTTTTCATGGCGGGATGGGAGGATGGGCAGTCCATCAGCCTGCTGTTTAAGGGCATCCTCTATCTGGCGGCAAGGGGCATCAGCAGCCAGTTCCCAGCCATTTCCGGGGATTGGCTGCAATGGGCGGCGGAGCAGTTCGCAGGGAAAAAGCTGCTGGACGGGCTGATTGGGCAGACCGCCCATATGTCCCAGCAAGAGGCGCGGATTTACCTTACAGGGACAGCGGTGTTGGCAACACTCATCATTTTGACGATGCTGCTCCCATATCTGGCTGCTGCCCTTGTGTTCAGCCACATGGTAGAGGTGCATATCCGGCAGCTGGAAGAGCAGGAGCAGAAGCAGCGGGAAGAGTACGACAGAAGGCGCAACCTCCTGCTTTCGGACGTTGCCCACGACTTAAAGACCCCTATGACTACAGTAGCGGGCTATGCAAAGGCGCTTTTGGAGGGCACAGGCCCCCCGAAAAAGGAATATTTGGAGGCGCTTTATGGGAAATCCATGCAGATGAGCGGGCTTTTGAACCTGCTGTTTGAATATGTCAAGCTGGACAGCGAAGGTTTCCAGCTGCAAATGGCACAGGAAGACATCTGGGAACTCCTGCGGGAATCCATCGCTGCCCTGTACATGGATTTTGAAGAAAAGGAAATGGAACTCCTGCCGGAAATCCCAGAGGGGGAATTCTTTTGGCAGGTCGACAGGGTCCAGTTTTCCCGTGCCATTGCAAACCTTTTAAACAATGCCATCCGCCATAACCCGCCCGGGACGCGCGTCTGGGTGAAAGCAGGATGGGAGGATGGGAAATTGTCCATCCGGGTGTCCGACGACGGGGTAAGAATTCCGGAGGAAACTGCCAAATACATTTTCGATCCCTTTGTGTCCGGGGATGAATCCCGCAGGAGCAAGGGCGGCAGCGGCCTTGGCCTTAGCATTGCCCACAAAGCCATTGCCATGCATGGGGGGACCCTCACCTTGGAGCAGGGGCCAGAAGGGCCTTGGGCCAAAAGTTTCGTGGTATGCTTGGGCGGCCCGCCAAAAATATGAGAAAAGGGTACTTTGATTGACAACAATCGCACGGCTGGGTATGATAAAAACTGCACATTATGAGGAAAGGGGTATATCATGCCATGTCGTATTATACTATCGGGGAGTTAATCCGGGAGGCAAGGGAACGCCGGAATTATTCCCAAGAGGAGCTTTGCTACGGGATTTGCACCACCTCAACGCTGTCACGCATTGAAAACGGGCAGCAGGCGCCGGGGAAAAAGATACTGGAAGGGCTGATGCAGCGCTTAGGGGCTGCGGACAGGATTTTCCATGTATATGCAAATAAGGAAGAGCGGGAACGGCATGAGCTGGAGCAGCAGCTTGCCCGCAGCATAGGGGACAGGGATTACGTGCAGGCGGAATCCCTTGTTTCTTATATGGAAAAGAGGATTGCCAAGAATCCGGGAAGGCCTTCCAGCCGTAATATGGAAGAGCAGTACTTAGCTTTTGCAAATGTCCTAATCCAGAAGCAGAAGGGGAAAAGTGCAGGCTGGGTCCTAGAGGGGCTTTTGGACGCCATCCATATGACAATCCCTGATTTCGACGGAATCCATATTAAATCAAGGCTCCTTACCTACCATGAAATTTCCATTTTAAATAACATTGGCTGCGCTTACCATAGCCTTGGGCGGGTGATGGATGCGGTACAGCTGCTGCTTGGCCTGAAAGAATATATGGAAATGCACATGTTAGGCAGTGATGAAATGTCTTTAAAATACCCCATGGTATTGCAGAACCTGTCCTCTTGGCTGGGGCAGAAGGGGATTTACAAAGATGCGCTTGCTCTCTGCCAAGCAGGCATTGATTACTGCATAAAGTATGGGAGGATGCACACTTTCCCGATGCTCCTATGCAATAAGGCCTGCGCTTTGGCAGAGTTAGGGCAGTACGATATGTCAAAAGATAATTTTATTAAGAGCGTTGCCATTTTTCAGGCAATCAATCAGCAAGAACATGCTGAACAAGTGAAAACATATGCCAGTACGCACTATGGCATAACCGTATAGCAGAATCCATATGGCTCCCTGCCATACGGAACGTTCCAGCCTTGGTTTCAGTGACGTATGCCAATGTGCCAGAAGCGCAGTTTCCTGCCATACGGAACGTTCCAGCCTTGGTTTCAGTGATGTATGCCAATGTGCTGGAAGCGCAGTTTCCTGCCATACCAGATGAGATATATTTATGGCAGGAGGGAGAGCTTCAATATGTTTCTTCCACATCCCCCAAAAAGAATCCTGCATTTGCTAGGCCCTTTTTATTATTCCCATCAGAGCACCTCCCCTCATGGAAACAGTATAACAAACGCCCTCCCTGCCAGCCATATGATATCATGCAAAAATATTTTTGCGCGATTTCATATGGTGCAAAAGGGCGTCCCCATGTTATAATATATCGTTAAAGTATAGAACTAATTTTACAAAATCCCTGTATTTTCGGCAAAAAAAGCAGCCGGAAACTGGTTTCCAAGATTTCCGGCTTGCAAAATGTCTTTTCCACTTGTACGCCTGCTGGCCTTGCAAAGTGTCTTTTGCATCTGTTAGTTGGGTATCTTTCAAAATTTATCAGTGTTACTGCCTGCTAATCAAGGTTCACCCTGCGCCGCATCAGGAACACGGCTGCCGCATAGAACAGCGCTCCCATAAGGATCTGGCTGATAATCCCAAAGTGTATGACATCCTTGCAATAACTGTAAAGGAATTCGTCCATATCCCCATCCAGTTTCTGCATGGTGGGGATTATCATTAGGATGGAACACACAATCTGGTTGATGACATAGAGCGCAATGTAAAACCCCACCGATGCCATCCGCTTGTATTTTTCCACAAGCTGCCCTAGAAGGATGCTGACATACCCCGTCAGCAGGGAAGCAAAGCTGGCTACAAAATGCAGCAACAGGAACTGGAAGAAAAACTGGCCGACCGTATACCCAAACTTTTGTGAAAAAGAATCCATGAAATCCCCATGGCTTAACGTGGCCATGCCGGTGCCATACAGTTCCTTTAGCAAGCTGTCCACCCCGTATTTCTCAGCATAATGGAAAAATGCGGCAGTAATCAGCGAAAGGATGGAAAGGGAAACCAGGACAGAATTCAAACACGTCCATGCATATCCCACAATCAGCTTAGAATGTAAGAGCTGCATAGGCGTAACGGGAAGGGTGTGCATGAAATACCCCTCTTTGCCAAACAAGTTCCGGTAAAAACGCATATAAAGGTAAAAAACCGTTGCCATGCCAAAGGCCGCAAGGGACAGGCAGTACAGCGTCACTAGGAATACAGCCAAAAGGAATACGTCCTCCTGCTCAAAAATATCCGTATTCAAAATGCAGCATCCGCCCAGCGTAAGCAGGACGAGGGCAAGGTTTATGGCAGCCATCAGCTTGTAGGTTGCACGCCATTCATGTTTTATCAATTTCCCTAACATCTGAACACCTCCCGGAACAATGCATCAATGGATTTTCCGCTTTCCTGCCGGAGGCCGTCCACAGAAGCATGGGTATAGATTTGTCCCCTTTTTAGAAAAATCACTTCATCTAAAATATTTTCAATATCTGAAATTAAATGGGTAGAAATCAGGATGGACGCATCCTCCTCATAATTGGAAAGGATGGCCTGCAGGATATAATCCCGGGCGGCTGGGTCTACCCCTGCGATAGGCTCATCCAAAAGGTAGAGCTTTGCCCTGCGGCTCATCACTAAGATAAGCTGCACCTTTTCCTTCGTCCCTTTGGAAAAGGATTTTAATTTCTTGCTGGGGTCAATGCTAAGTGTTTCTAACATGCCGTACGCACGTTTTGGATCAAAATCCCTGTAAAAATCTGCAAAAAGCGCTACCATGTCCCGCACCTTCATCCGCCCGTCCAGATAAGGGTGGTCTGGAAGGTAGGAAACAAGGCTTTTGCTGGCAGTCCCTACTGGGTATCCTTGGATGGAAATTGTCCCGGCAGTTGGCGAAAGGAGGCCTGCAAGCAGCTTGAGCAATGTGGTTTTCCCGCTTCCATTTGGCCCAAGGAGCCCAACAATGTGCCCGCCGCCAATCCCGAAGCTGACATTGGTAAGGGCTGGCAACCCTTGGTACGTTTTCGAAAGTCCTTTACATTCCAGTATCATCTTCTTGTTCTCCTTTTATTTCAATGGATTTTCCCAGAAGGGCAAGGGCTTCTTCCTTCTGGAACCCAAGTTTTTCCATATTTATAAAAAAGCCTGAAATAATCCCCTCTGCAAGGGTTTCCTTTAACCGCCCTATCATGGCCGTATCCTCTGTAATGTAGCGCCCGCTGGTCCGTTGGGCATAGACAAGGCCTGTCCGCTCCAGCTCCGAGAGGGCTTTCTGCATGGTGTTGGGATTCACCGACGCCTCCCCGGCAAGTTCCCGCACGGAGGGCAGCTTGTCGCCGGGGCGGTATAGGCCGGAAATGATGTCCATCTGTATTTTTTCTATGATTTGGATAAATATTGGACGGTCAGAATTTAAGTCCCATGACATTCAATCACCTCGTTCCCCTTATGTATGACTGTACTATCTGAATGATACAATAAAGGGTTTTGGGGGAAATGTCAAGAGGGGGGAGGGATGTTCTGTTGCAAGGGGTGTCAAGGAAGGGATGGGGGTGGCTGCGCGAATGCAGTTCGGGGGAGGGAAGTTTTGCTGTAAGGTGGGCGTATTTCATAGTGGGAATGGAGGGGTGGCTGCGCGGACGCAGTTCGGGGGAGGGAAGTTTTGCTGTAAGGTGGGCGTATTTCATGGGGGATGGGGGTGGCTATGCGGACGCAGTTCGGGACAGGAACCCCTCCCCTACAGGCGGGACAACATTCCGGTGAACTAACTGCTAACTCCGACTAAGGGATTCAGGAAAGCCTTCATCCCTAAGTCTGCGTAAGCAGTGGATTTCACCTCCATTAAGGGCGTCCCTGAATTGCCTGTAGGGGAGGGGTTCCTGTCCCGAACTGCTGGTTACTGGCAGATGGAATTGTGGGATTTGGAAAGTTTTTGGTATTGGAAGGGGATGGTGCGGGGAATCGGCTCTAAATGAAAGTAATGTTATATGAATTGGACGGATTTTAAGATTTTTTATGTAGGAATCAGGTTATGCCATCTTTGTTGAAAAATGCTTCATATATGAAGAGAAGGTTTATTGTAGGTATTACCTTAATGCAGAAGCAATTTCCCAATACACAGGTCATTCTTCATCTTAGATTAATCCAAGGCATAGGCAATTGCAGTTAGTTTCCCCTCAGAGCGGACTATTTACGGGTGTCCTTAACACAGGAAAATCCACAGCCTAAACCCCCAATACGCAGAGAATTCCTCAACTTAGGCTAACTCAAAGCATAGGCAATCTCCCAGCCTAAATTTCCAGATACACAGGCAATCCACAGCCTAAACTCTCCAATACACAGGCAATCCCATAACCTAAAATCCAATACACAGGCAATCCCACAGCCTAAACTCCCCAATACACAGGCTGGATTGTCAACATTTTTTTAGACAACTTTTTTAAGGTTGTTTTCCCTGTATTGTACCGGTGTTTGATATCCTAAAGCGGAATGTATTCTGTGATGGTTATACCAGTTCACATAATCCCATAACTTCAATTTCAATTCCTTCAAATCTGCAAATGTTTCATTCCATACAAATTCTGTTTTTATTATTTTAAATGTCGCTTCTGCTGCGGCATTATCATATGGACATCCGTTCTGGCTCAGGGACCGTTCTATATTAAATGCCTCCAGAAGTTCTTCGATTGTCTGGTTTTTGAATTCGTTTCCACGGTCTGTATGGAACAGGCGGATATCTGAAAGGCTTCCTTCCACACCTTGGAATGCTTCTTTTACAAGTTCTCCTGTTTTATGCTCTCCCGCACTATAACCTATGATTTCCCGATTAAACAGGTCAACAAGTACACATATGTAATTCCACTGCGTCCCCACTCTTACATATGTTAAATCGCTTACCACAACGTTCCTGTATTCCCTTCCCTGGAATTGGCGGTTCAGAACATTTTCTGTTTTAGATTCGTTGCAGGTGGCTTTGTGTGGCTTGAATTGTGCGGTTGTGTAATTGGAAACAAGCCCTTCCTGCTTCATGATCCGTCCGATCCTGCGTCTGGATACCTGTTTCCCTGCGTCCATCAACTCCTTCTTTATTTTGCGTGTGCCGTAATTATTGCGGCTCGCCTGAAATATTTGTGTAATTTCAGATGCAAGCTCTGATTCGTCGGGTTTTTGTTTTGCTTCGTAATAATAAGTGCTTCTGCTTACCTGCAGGACGCGGCACATTGCTGATACAGAGTATTTGTGGGCATTTGCCTTGATCACATTTACTTTCGTCCTAAGATCAGCGCCGCTTGTTTTAAAATATCGTTCTCCATTTTCAGCTGCTGGTTTTCCTTACGAAGTTTCAGCAGTTCTTCCTGCTCTGGGGTGCGGCTGTCCTTTTCGTGGAAAGAGCCGGAGTTTTCCGCCTGCTTTACCCATTTGTCAAACAGGGAATGGGCAATATCGTATTCCCTACAAATATCACATCTGCGTTTGCCAGAATGGTATAAATCTACCAGCTGCTGCTTAAATTCATCTGTATACTTACGAGGTTTTCTTTTCTGTTTTGTTTCGGTCATATTGGCTGCTCCTTTGCTTATTGGTTTTATATTATATGACCTTAAAAAATCTGTCTAGTTTATTGTAACCTATCCAGGCAATCCCATGGCCTAAATTACTCAATACACAGGCAATTGCGGGCGGCTCTCCCTCACACAAACGATTCATGGGCGTCCTTAGTGGAGGCGAAATCCACTGCTTACGCAGACTTAGGGATGAAGGCTTTCCT